>JAOBWK010000111.1 GCA_025463305.1 Ilumatobacteraceae bacterium | reverse complement strand
CGCAACTCGCCGCCCACCTTCGCTCCGCAGCGCTCTCCGGCGTGGTCGATCTCGTCCCGGCTGCGCGCACGGTGCTGGTGTCCTGCGCGATCGCTGCCGATCTCGCAGCCGTGGAGGCAGCGGTCGCTTCGTTCGTTCCGGGTGCGGAGATCGAGCGATCGGGGATCCTGGTGGAGGTGCCGACGGTGTACGACGGCGACGATCTCGAGTCCGTTGCCGACACGATCGGCTGCTCGGTGGCCGAGGTCGTCGAGCTGCACAGCTCGACCGTGTACGACGCGGCGTTCTGTGGCTTCGTGCCGGGGTTCGCCTACCTCACCGGACTCCTTCCGGCGCTGCTGCTCCCACGACGGCAGAACCCACGTCCACGCGTGCCCGGCGGATCGGTCGCCGTCGCCGCCGGCTTCACCGGTGTGTACCCCACGGCATCGCCGGGCGGCTGGCACCTCCTCGGCCGCGCAACCGTGGCGATGTGGGATACGTCTCGGCCCCGCCCGTCGTTCATCGAACCCGGCGACCGGGTCCGCTTCGTCCCGGTCGCGGACTGACCGTGCTCGAGATCATCGCCCCCGGACCGCTGTGCACCGTGCAGGATCTCGGCCGTCCCGGCTGGGCGCACCTTGGCGTGGGGGCCAGCGGTGCCGCCGATCGGGGCGCGCATCGCCTCGCCAATCGTCTCGTCGGCAACCCCGACGACTGCGCGACCCTCGAGTGCACCTTCGGCGGGCTCAGGGTGCGGTTCCTCAACGCTGCGTACATCGCGCTGGCCGGTGCCGAGTGCCCACTGTCCGCAGACGGTGGGCGAGTGGGGCATCAGCAGCCGGTCGCCGTCCCGGCGGGCACCGTGCTCGCGATCGGCGCGCCGAGCGCCGGCCTGCGGACGTACCTGGCAGTGCGCGGGGGCATCGATGCTGCGGCGGTGATGGGATCGCGCAGCACCGATCTGCTCAGCGGGCTCGGGCCTGCGCCGCTCCTCGCCGGCGACCACCTGGACGCCGGCGACGATCCGGGCACCGAGTTGCCGACCGCGATGGCCCCACCCCTGCCGCCCGTCGGATCGCCGATCACCATCTGGCCCGGACCGCGTCACCACTGGTTCACGCCCGCCGGCCGCGAAGCCCTCGTGACTGGGCCCTACGAGGTGCTCGGCACGAGCAACCGGATCGGCACCCGACTCTCGGGCACGGCGCTCGAACGGGCGGTGCCCGACGAGCTCCCGTCGGAGGGCATCGTCAACGGCGCGGTCCAGGTGCCCACCGACGGTCAGCCGCTGATCCTGCTCGCCGACCACGGTGTCACCGGCGGGTACCCGGTGATCGCCGTCGTCGACCCGGCCGACCTCGGCCGCGTCGCCCAGGCCCGCCCGGGAGAGCAGCTCCGCTTCCGCTGGAGACGCTGACGCCACGGCCGGCGAGATGTCCATGCGCTGAGGTGGCGATGGCAGTAGGTTGACGCGCGTGGAGCGACGGATCTTCGGGCTCGAGAACGAGTACGGCGTCACGTGCACGTTGCGCGGGCAGCGCCGGCTGAGCCCGGACGAAGTCGCCCGGTACCTGTTCCGCCGCGTCGTCAGCTGGGGCCGCAGCAGCAACGTCTTCCTGCAGAACGGTGCTCGCCTGTACCTCGACGTCGGCTCGCACCCCGAGTACGCCACGCCCGAGTGCGATTCGCTGTACGACCTCGTCGTGCACGACAAGGCGGGGGAGCGGATCCTGGAGAGCCTCGTCGAGAGCGCCGAGCAACGGCTGCGCGAAGAAGGCATCCGCGGCACGATCTACCTGTTCAAGAACAACACCGACTCCGCCGGCAACAGCTACGGGTGCCACGAGAACTACCTCACCAGCCGCCGCGATGATCTCGGCCACTACGCCGAGGTGCTGATCCCGTTCCTCGTCAGCCGCCAGATCTACACCGGCGCCGGCAAGGTGCTGCAGACGGCGAGAGGGCCCGTGTACTCGATCGCGCAGCGCGCCGAGCACATCTGGGAGGGCGTGTCGTCGGCCACCACACGCAGTCGCCCGATCATCAACACGCGCGATGAACCCCACGCGGACGCCGAGAAGTACCGCCGTCTGCACGTGATCGTCGGCGACTCGAACATGAGCGAGTACACGACGTTCGTGAAGGTCGGCGCGGCGGCGTGCATGCTGCGCATGGTCGAGGATCCGCAGGTCGTGCTGCGCGACATGACGCTGGAGAACCCGATCCGCGCGATCCGCGAGATCAGCCACGACATGACCTGCCGGCGCACGGTGAAGCTGGCCAATGGCCGCGAGGTCAGCGCGCTCGACATCCAGCGCGAGTACCTCGACCGGGCCCTGCGCTACGCCGAGACCAAGGGCTTCCCCCCGATGGAGCAGAAGGCGCTCGAGATGTGGGAGCACTGCATCTCGACGATCGAGAACGATCCGCTGAAGCTCGACCGCGAGGTCGACTGGGTGATCAAGCACAAGCTGATCGAGGCCTACCGGGCCAAGCACGATCTGCCCCTCGGACACGCCCAGGTGCAGCTGCTCGACCTGCAGTACCACGACGTCAGCCGGGCGCGCAGCCCGTTCTACAAGATGCAGGACCGCGGCATGATCGAGCGGATGTGCACCGACGAGGACATCGACACCGCCGTCGACGTGCCGCCGCAGACCACTCGGGCCCGCCTGCGCGGCGAGTTCATCAAACGGGCCAAGGAGCGCAAGCGCGACTACACCGTGGACTGGGTGCACCTCAAGCTCAACGACCAGGCCCAGCGGACGGTGCTCTGCAAGGACCCGTTCAAGAGCCGCGACGAGCGCGTCGAGAAGCTGATCGCCTCACTGTGATCACCCGGCGTTCCGCCCCGGGTGCCGCAACTCTGGGCCGGTCGGCCGGTACGGTAACCGCCGCATGTCCAGCGACGACACCTCCGGCGTGAACGAGAGCGATGCGGATCTCGAGACGCCTCCGATCGAGACGACGCTCACCCACGACTCGGCTCTCGACGACTCCGCCGGCGACGTACCGCCCACCGAGGCGGCGGGCGCTGCTGAAGCGGCCGAGCAGGGTCAGCTCGTGACCGCTTCGAAGGCACCGGCGCGCAAGCCCGGCTTCGGCAAGTCGCTCCGCGAGTGGGGCCTCGTCGTCGTCATCGCCATCGCCGCCGCGGTGCTGATGAAGCTGTTCGTCGTGCAGCAGTTCTACGTGTCCGGCGAGTCGATGGACTACACGCTGCACAACTACGACCGCGTGCTCGTCAACAAGCTCTCCTACGACCTGCACGATCCCAACCGCGGCGACGTCGTCGTGCTCGAGGAGTCCCAAGGCCTGTCCCAGCGCGACCTGATCAAGCGGGTCATCGGGTTGCCGGGCGAGACCATCGAGATGCGCGACTGCGTCGTCTACATCAACGACAAGGTGCTCGTGGAGCCGTACCTCGATCCGAAGGTGGTGACCCCGGGCAACTGCGGACCCAATTTCGCCAAGCTCACCGTCGAGAAGGATCACGTCTTCGTGATGGGCGACAACCGCCCGGGATCCGGCGACAGCCGGGGCACGCTCGGCCAGGTCGACTACGACCAGATCGTCGGCCGCGCGTTCGTCGTGATCTGGCCGAAGAGCCACTGGAAGTGGCTCTGACTCGCACTCAGAGCAGTGGGGCGCCGAGCTCGGCGCGGTAGGCATCCATCATCCGGTCGACCCAGTCGCTGTGGACGCCGTCGATGCCCATCCGGAACATCGGTCGGAGCACGTGCTCGAACTGCAGGTCCCACGCGATCGCGACTCGTTCGAAGCGGTGGAAGAGGGTGACGAGCCCGCCGTTCCAGTCGCTGTGGTGCATGTTGATCGCGTGGATGCCCTCGTTGGCGAGCGTCGCGGCGCGGCGCTCGGCGCCCTCCTTGATCCGGCCCAGGCGGGTGGAGTCGACGAGCTTGGCGCCATCGGCGTGCTCACGCAGCGGCAGCAGGTCCTGCCACTTCGGCTCGCACAGCCACAGCCGCGGGAGCAGGTCGGGTGCGGCCTCGCGGACGACGTCGAGCACGGCCGTGCCGACGTTGTCGCCCTTGAGGTCGAGCGACAGGTGGTAGTGGGTGCCGCACTGCTCGATCAGGTCGGTGAGGCTGGGGATGAACGATGGCAGCTGCGAGCGCTTGAGATCACCGATCAGGCGACGGCTGAGACGGTGGCGGACGACGCCGTCGTGCTCGAGCACGGGCACGCCGTCGGCCGTCAGCCAGACGTCGCTCTCGATGCCGGTGGCACCTAGCTTGAGCCCGAGCGTGAACGCCGCGATCGTGTTCTCCGGGGCGTGGGCCTTGCCGCCACGGTGGGCGAACGCGATCGGATGATCCAGCAGGGAGGGGAGTCGTTGCTGCATTGGATGACGATTGTGGCATGTCTTCCACGTACCTTCGCGAGCGCTGAAGTGCACCTAGACTCCCGAATGTGTTCAACCTGTCCGGCAGCGAGCTGATCTTCCTGGTCATCATCGCGCTGGTCGTGCTCGGTCCCGACAAGCTTCCGGAAGCGATGCGCAAGGCCGGCAAGGTGTACGCCGACTTCAAGCGGATGACCTCCGGCTTCCAGAGCGAGATGAAGTCCGTGCTCGACGAGCCGATGCGCGAGCTGCGCGAGACCGCCGAGATGGCCAAGCAGGCAGCCACGTTCGACCTCAACCCGCTGACGAGCACCGCGTCGACACCCGCGGCCACCCCCCCGAAGCAGACGGGTGTCGGCCCCACCGATCGCACAGCACCGGCCCCGGCCTCGACGCCGGCGGCATCGACGCCCGCGTCCACGGATGCGCCGCCGGTTGCCGCTGCACCGGTCGAACCACCCGCGCCCGCACCGGTCGAAGCGCCGGCCCCTGCGCTCGGCGACGCGACGTCGCGACGCCTCGCCCGCCAGCCCGATCTCGACGCCATCGTCGCGCCTGCCGAACCCGCACCCGCTGCTGACATCGTGATGACGAACGCCGTGGTGGCGTCGGGCACGATGACCGGCTTCGGCATGCCGACTCCCGAGCCCGCCGCACCGGCGGCGCACGACGCTGCGGATGCCGGCGCGGCCGGGACCGAACCCGGAGCCGCCACAGAGTGAAGATCCCGTTCAGGCGCTCGTCGCGCCCGGCACTCAAGGGCCCCGAAGATCGGATGACCCTGCGCGACCACCTGGCCGAGCTGCGCGTCCGGATCGTGCGCAGCCTCCTCGCCGTCGTGCTCGGCGTGATCATCATCATGGCGTTCTACGACCACGTGCTGAAGTTCATCACCCAGCCGTACTACGACCTCTGCCATCGCAAGCCGGCAGGGTTCTGCGACAGCAAGCTGTACAGCCTCGGACCGCTCGACGGGTTCTCCCAACGTGTCTCGATCTCGCTCTACGGCGGGTTGATCATCGCTTTCCCGGTGATCCTCTGGCAGGTCTGGCGCTTCGTGGTGCCGGGCCTGCACGCCAAGGAGAAGAAGTACGCGATCCCGTTCATCGCCTCGATCATCGCCCTCTTCGCGTTCGGCGGCTTCGTGGCGTACTGGACCCTCGGCTACGCGCTCGAGTTCCTCATCTCCTGGTCCGGTTCCGGCGTCGGCCAGGTCTTCCAGATCAGCAAGTACGTGAGCCTCGTCGGCCTGATGGTGGCGGCGTACGGCATCGGTTTCGAGTTCCCCGTGTTCCTGGTGTTCCTCCAGCTCGTCGGCGTCGTGACACCGCAGACGCTGCTGAAGCAGTGGCGCTACGCGATCATGATCATCTTCGTGCTGGCCGGCGTCATCACGCCGTCCGGCGACCCGATCTCGATGCTCGCACTCGCGATCCCGATGACGGTCTTCTACCTGGTCTCGATCGGCATCGGCCTCATCCTCCAGCGCCGCAAGCGCAAGCGTGGCGACACCGGCGACAGCGATGACGACGAGGATGCGGGCCCGGCGATGGCAGGCGCCACCACCGCCTGATCGGCGCGATCCCGATCTTCCCGCACGTTCGACCGTTCGGGTGCGAGACTCATGAGGTGCGTGCCGACCGGGCGGAGCTGATCGCCCACTACACCTTCCCGCTCGATCGCTTCCAGATCGAGGCGATGGACGCGCTCGACGACGGCCGCTCCGTGCTCGTGGCCGCACCCACCGGATCCGGCAAGACCGTCGTCGCCGAGTACGGCATCGAGGCCGCGCTCCGCGCCGGCAAGCGAGCGTTCTACACCGCCCCGATCAAGGCGCTGTCGAACCAGAAGTTCCGCGATCTCGTCGAGCGCTACGGCGCCGACCAGGTCGGCCTGCTCACCGGCGACAACGCGATCAACGGTGATGCACCGGTGGTGGTGATGACCACCGAAGTGCTCCGCAACATGATCTACGGCCGCTCGCACGCGCTGAGCGACCTCGCCCTCGTGGTGCTCGACGAGGTGCACTTCCTGCAGGACACCTACCGCGGTCCGGTGTGGGAGGAGGTCATCATCCACCTGCCCCAGACCGTGCAACTGGTCTGCCTGTCGGCCACCGTGAGCAACGCCACCGAGCTCACCGATTGGATCACCACCGTGCGCGGCCCCACCACGGCGGTGCTCGAGGAGAAGCGCCCGGTGCGCCTCGAGAACCTGTTCATGGTCGGCGACAAGACCTCCGATCGCCTGCACCTGCTGCCGACCCTCGTCAACGGCCATCCGAACCACGTCGCGATGCGCCTCACCGAGGAGGGCACCAACCACTGGCAGGGTGGCCGACGCGGCGGCAAGAACGGATCCGGCCATGCGAAGCGAAAGCTCTACGCGCCCACCCGCATCGAGGTCGTCGAGCGGCTCGATGCCGAGAACATGCTCCCGGCGATCTACTTCATCTTCAGCCGCAACCAGTGCGACGAGGCCGCCAAGACGTGCCTCGCCGCCGGCCTGCGGCTCATCGACGGTGCCCAGCGCGAGCGGATCCGCGAGATCATCGACGCCCGGCTCGTCGGCATGGAGCCATCCGACCTCGCGGTGCTCGGCTATGGCCAGTTCCTGGCCCAGCTGGAGGCGGGCATCGCTGCGCACCACGCGGGCATGGTGCCGCCGTTCAAGGAGGTGGTCGAGGCCTGCTTCGCCGAGGGACTGATCAAGGTCGTGTTCGCCACCGAGACGCTCGCGGTCGGCATCAACATGCCGGCGCGCACGGTGGTGGTCGACAAGCTCACCAAGTTCACCGGCGAGCACCACGCGATGCTCACGCCCGGGCAGTACACCCAGCTCACCGGTCGGGCCGGCCGGCGCGGCATCGACGACCACGGCCAGGCCGTGGTGCTGTGGAACCCGTTCACGTCGTTCGACCAGGTGGCGGGTCTGGCGTCGAGCCGTTGGTTCCACCTCAACTCCGCGTTCCGCCCGACGTACAACATGGCGGCGAACCTGGTCAGGACGTACACCAGCGAGCAGGCCCATCACCTGCTCAACCTCTCGTTCGCGCAGTACCAGGCCGACGGCGACGTGGTGCGGATGGAGAGCCGGCTCGGCAAGCGCCAGACCCTGCTCCGCGAGCTCACCGAGGAGGCGATCAGCCCGTACGGCGACATCGACGACTACCGGCGCCGCCTCCACCAGTCCGAGCGGCCCGCCGCGCACGTCGTCAACGGCGACGACCCGATCGACCTGGCGATCATGAAGCTGCGCCCCGGCGACGTCGTGTACGTGCGCAAGGGCAAGTACGCGGGGCGCGCCGCAGTGATCTCGACGGCCAACCGCAAGGGCGGGATGCGCCTCACCACCGTCACGACGCGTCGCGATCTGCTGATGCTCTCGGGCGGCGACTTCGACGAGCCGCCCACCGCGCTCGGGCGCATCGAGCTGCCGATCGACGACGCGCCGAACCGCACCGACTACCTCAAGGACACCGCGCAGCGGTTGGAGAAGGTGCGCCTGCTGCCCCAGCCGGACCGCCGCCGGCCGCCCACCACGACGGTCGAGGGCTACCACCCGGTCGAGGACGATCCGGACCTCAAGCACCGCCTCAAGGCCGCTGCCCAGGCCGACCGGATCGCCCGCGAGGTGGAGGAGCTGCGCAGCCGGGTCACGGGTCGCAGCCAGTCGATCGCCCGCGACTTCGACCGCGTGCTCGGCATCCTCGAGGCGTGGGGCTACGTCGACGGCTGGACGCTCACCGAGGCCGGCACGATGCTCGCCCGGACGTTCCACGAGAGCGACCTGCTCGTCGTCGAGGTGCTCCGCCAAGGCCTCCTCGACGGCCTGGATCCGGCGACGATGGCCGGGCTGGTGTCGGTGTTCGTGTACGAGCACCGCAGCCCGGACGCGCCGCCGCTGCCGTGGTTCCCGAACAACGCGGTGCGCAAGCGCTGGCTGCAGATCGCCGCGCTGAGCGCCGAGCTGCAGGCGATCGAGACCGAGGACGGGCTCGTCGTGCACCGCGCACCGGACCCGACGTTCCTGGCGATCGCGTTCGCGTGGGCGGCGGGGGAGGGCTTCGCCGAAGTGGTGGAGGCCGAGGAGCTGACCGGCGGCGACTTCGTCCGCACCATCAAGCAGCTGATCGACCTGCTCCGCCAGCTGGCCATCATCGCCCCGGTGGCGGCGACTCGCCGGTGTGCCGAGCAGGCCGCACAGGCGCTGTTCCGTGGCGTGGTCGCTGCGTCGAGCGCGGTCGAGATCGAATCCGATCCGGCGCCCGGGGCCGTTGCAGCCACAACGCCGCACGCCGCCGGCGAACCCGTCGCGTGACGATCCGCAAGGGGCAGGAGTGGGGCTCGCTGGTGGCCCCCGGTCCCGGGATGGTCACCGTCGGTAGCGACGCCGAGCTCGGCGACCTGGTGGTCGCGTCGATGGCCGACAGTCGCCCCTTCCCGGTGGTGGGGCTGCTCGGTGGCGACATGATGCGCACCCTCGGCGGCACCGCCGATCCATCACGATTCCACGGCACCGAGCCGATCCCGCACCTGCCGATCGACATCGTGCGGATCACCGCCGACGACGGTCGCTCGACGTGGTTCGTCACCCACCTCGTCGCACGCGGCCGCACGTGGTGGCACGGTCCCGTGACGGCCGCGATGAACGGCCAGTTCCTCGGGAGGTGGGACGTCTCGCCGCGCTGCCACCCGAACGACGGCAAGGTCGACATCGTGACGGTCTCCGCCGAGTTCGGTGTGCAGCAGCGGTGGCTGGCCCGGTCACGGCTGCTGCTCGGCACCCACGTGCCGCATCCGCTGATCGCGATCAAGCAGCACGCCCAGATCGACGTCGACCTCGGCGACGAGCGGCGGCTCTGGCTCGACGGTCGGCGTTGGGGGACGGCCAGCCGGCTGCAACTCTCCGTTGAACCCGACGCGCTCATCGTCTGCGTCTGACCGCCGGGTGAGGGTGGAGCTCGACGTTCTTCGGTGACCGGACCCGACCCTGGGCTACGGTCGACCGGGTGCACGCCTGGATCCTCGACGCATCGCCGGGTTCGTACCGCTGGGGCGAGATCGACCTCCCGACGCTCGCCGACGACGAGGTGCGCGTCCGAATCGTCGCCAGTGCGCTGAACCACATGGACCTCTGGCTGCCACGGGCGATGCCCCGTCCGCCGGTGCCACACGTGCCCGGGCTCGACGGTGCCGGGGTGGTCGAGGCAATCGGCGCCGACATCACTCACGTCGCCGTCGGCGACGAGGTGGTCATCAACCCCGGCGTCTCGCCCGTGGCGGAGATCGTCGCGTTGGGCAACAACAGCCCGATGGGTCCGGGCTACGAGATCTTCGGCGAGCACCTCTGGGGCGCGCACGGCTCGCACGCCCAGGTCGTCGGCCGCAACGTCGTGCGCCGTCCCGCCGGCCGCACCTGGGCCGAGTGCGCGGCGTACCCGACGGCGTACCTCACCGCGTACCGGATGCTGCGGCGCGCCCGCCTCGTCGCCGGCGAGACCGTGCTCGTGGTCGGCATCGGGTCCGGTGTCTCGTGCGCGGCGCTGGCGATCGCCCGGCACATGGGCGCCCACGTCGTGGTCACCAGCCGCAGCGAAGCCAAGCGGGCCCACGCCGTCGAGATGGGTGCCCGTGCGGCGTACTCGTCGACCGATCCGACGTGGCCGGTGCATGCCGACGTCGTGGTCGAGAGCGTCGGCCCCGCCACGCTGCAGCAGTCGATGCGTGCCCTGAAGCCCGGCGGGCGGCTGGTCGTCTGCGGGAGCACGAGCGGACCGACCGCGGAGATCTCCGTGCCGCGCCTGTTCTACAAGCAGTGGGAGATCATCGGCTCCACGCTCGGCAGCTACGAGGAGTTCGCCGCGGTCACGGGGCTCGTCGCCGACGGGCTGCCGATCACCGTCGATCGCACCTTCGCGCTCGCCGACTACGCGTCCGCGCTGGAGCGGCTCGAGGCCGGCGAGCAGCTCGGCAAGATCGTCCTGGAACACCCCACCGAACAACCGGACCCCGCCGGAGGTACCACGCCATGACCGCTCCGAACCCAGTCCCCGATCTCGAGTCGCTCAAGCAGACCGTGCGCGACGAGGTCGATCGTCTCGCGCCTCAGCTGCTCGAAGCCAGCCATCAGATCCACGCCCACCCCGAGCTGAACTTCCAGGAGCACTTCGCCCACGGGCTGCTCACGGACCTGCTCGAATCCGCCGGGCTCTCCCCGGAGCGGCACGCGTACGGTGTCGACACGGCGTTCGAGGCCCGGGTCGGCGACACCGGCCACGACGTTGCCGTGCTGTGCGAGTACGACGCGCTGCCCGGCATCGGCCACGCGTGCGGCCACAACGTGATCGCAACGGCCGGCCTCGGCGCGGGCCTCGCCGCAGCCACCGTCGCCAAGCTCGCGGGCGGTCGGCTGCGGATCATGGGCACGCCGGCAGAAGAGGGCGGCGGCGGCAAGATCGAGATGGCCCGCAACGGCGCCTTCCGCGACCTCGACGCGGCGATGATGGTGCACCCGGCCGACGCCGATCTGATCCGGATGGACGCGATCGCGATCCACGAGGCGCACGTGCACTTCTCTGGCAAGGCAGCGCATGCCGCCGCAGCGCCGCAGGAGGGACGCAACGCGCTCGATGCGGCGGTGCTCGGCTACATGAACGTCGCCGCGCTGCGCCAGCACATGCTGCCGACCGAGCGGATCCACGGCATCTTCGTCAAGGGTGGCGACAAGGCGAACATCGTGCCGTCGGACGCGGAGATGCAGTGGATGGTGCGTTCGCCGACGATCGAGAGCCTGCAGCCGCTCAAGCAGCGCGTCCTCGCGTGCTTCGAAGGGAGCGCCGTGGCCACCGGCTGCACGTGCACCGTGGAGTGGGAGAACGTCACCTACGCCGACATGATCGACAACGGTCCGATGGTGGAGTCGTACGTCGCCAACTCGCTCGCCCTCGGCCGCACCGTGCAGGATCCGCGGGCCATCGGCAAGCACGTCGTCGGTTCCACCGACATGGGCAACGTCAGCTACCTCGTGCCCAGCATCCACCCGATGATCCAGGTCGCGCCGCTCGGTGTACCGATCCACACGCCCGACTTCGCCCAGTGGGCGCTCGGCCCCGAGGGGGACCGCGCCGTGCTCGACGGAGCCAAGGCGATGGCGATGACCGTCATCGATCTGTGGTGCCAGGACGGGTTGATGGATGCGGTCCAGGCGTCGTTCGAGCAGCGGCCCCGCAACGTCGAGGTTCTCTAGGCCCAGCTCACCGGCGCGCCCATACCGCGTCCGGCATCCGGCCAACCCCTAGGATGGTCGTTCGTGACGGTCTACGTCCCCGAGGAGTTCACCAGCGACGAAGGCGACATCCTCCGTCGGTATTTTTCGAACCTCGACGGACCCGTTTTCGCCCTCGTGAACCTGCCCGAGGTCGTCAAGGGCGCACTGTTCGCCCGTTACAGCCGCAGCCCGAAGAGCCTCCGCCGGCTGTTCCTCGACGAGTTCGTCGGCGATCTCGACATCACCGGTGATCAGACCGTCGACGCCACCGTCGGCCTCGCCCGCGCCGAGGAACTGTACGAGAAGGTGTTCTTCGAGTACGGCGACGACTCGGTCGCCCAGCTCGGCGGCGTGCACCTCGCGTGTGAGCAGGCGTCGAACATCCTCACCAAGGTGCTCGAGTGGGGCCGGCTGATGAGCTACCTCGAGCAGAGCACGCGGTACATCGCGTACGACTCGCGCCTCGGCGGCCGCTACCGCTTCTACCGCGATCCCGCCGTGCTGAACAGCGCGTTCGGCACCCGCTACGTCGGCGACATGGACCGCATGTTCGACGCGTACAGCCTGTTGATCAACAAGGTCACCGACCACATCCGGGCAACCGTGCCCCGACTGGCGAGCGACAGCGACTTCGTCTACCGCCAGGCCACCCGCGCCAAGGCGCTCGACGCCGTGCGCGGTGTGCTGCCCGCCGCCTCGCTCAGCAACGTCGGCATCTACGGCTCCGGGCAGGGGTTCGAGATGCTGCTGCTGCGGATGCGCTCGCACCCGCTGCCCGAGGCCCAGCACTACGCCGAGCTGATGCTGCACGAGCTGCGCAAGGTGATCCCCAGCTTCTTGAAGCGCGTCGACCTCCCCGAGCGTGGCGGCCAGTGGAGCCACTACATGGCGTCCACCCGCGACCACACCGCCGAGCTCGTCGACGGCATCTTCGGCGGTACCCCGGTCGAGCCGGCGCCGTCGGTCGAGCTGCTCGACTGGGACCCCGAGGCCGAGGACAAGCTGCTCACGGCCATCTGCTACCCGCACAGCAACCTGCCCGAGGCACAGATCCTCGCCAAGGTGCAAACGCTCGGTGTCGACGAGCGCATCGCGCTGATCCGCGCCTACGTCGGTGATCGACAGAACCGGCGTCACCGGCCCGGTCGGGCGTTCGAGCGCGTCGACTACCGCTTCGACGTGGTCAGCGACTACGGCGCGTTCCGCGACCTGCAACGCCACCGGATGCTCACCATCGATTGGCAGGTGCTCACGCCGAACCACGGCTACGTGCGGCCCGATCTGGTCGATGCGGCCGGGATGACCTCGGTGTTCGACGAGTCGATGGCACGGTCCGCCGCGCTGTACGACGCGCTGCGCCACGACTTCCCGAACCAGGCCAGCTACGCGGTGTCGATGGCGTACCGGATCCGCTACTCGATGCAGTTCAACGCCCGCGAGGCGATGCACATGCTCGAGCTCCGATCGTCGCCGCAGGGCCATCCGGCCTACCGCCGTGTGGCGCTGGAGATGCACCGCCTGATCGCCGTCAAGGCCGGGCACACGGCGATCGCCGAGGCGATGTCGCACATGACCGAGGAGGCTCCGGAGCTGGAGCGCCTCGAGTCCGAGCGTCGCGCCGAGCAGCGTCGCCAGCAGCCCTGACGCGGACGAGGGACCCGATCGGGGACCGGGCGACGGGTCCGGTGGGGGCCTATTTCTGCCGGTTCCGCGGCAGTTTCGCGGCCTCGGCCGGTCCACCGCGGAGCGTGACGAGTGTCACGGTCTGCCCCGGACCCTCTGGGGCTACGTGGCACGTATGCTCGCCGCCCGCGGCCGGGAACTTGACGAGGAGACGGAATGGCAGACGACGACGAGATGATCGACCCGGAAGACGAGTCGGTGGACGCTGCCGAAGAGGAAGCCGAAGAACCCGATGCCGAGATCGATCCCGACGAGCTCGATGAAGAAGCGCTCGAAGCCGACGAGGAGTTCGGCGGCATCGACGACGAGTTCGCTGAGTCTGCCGAAACCGAAGAAGATGAAGCCGAGGACGAAGACACCGACGGCCCGGTCCGCCGTGCCGTGGCCACCGCCGACGACGATGACGACGACGACATCCTCGCCCCCGACGACGTCGAAGCCGACCTCGACACGATCCTGAAGGACCGCCTGGTCACGGCCGAAGAGGCCGACGACGAGGACGAAGAGCCCGAGGACCGCACCGAGGCCGCCGATCGCCTGCAGCCGAAGCGCTCCGACGAGCGACTCTGCCCGAACTGCTTCCTCCTCGTCCGCAACGGCGCGGCGTTCTGCCCGATCGGCGACGACGACTGCCCGCTCATCCCGTCCGGTCGATAGCCGTGGCGACCGACCACGAGTCCGATGGGACCGCTCGCGACACCGGTGCGACCGATCCGTTGCACCGCATCCTCGAGCTCGTGGTCTATGCACCCATCGGGCTGCTCGCGCTGGCCAAGGACGAGCTGCCGGGCCTGATCGCCACGGGCAAGACCCGGGTCGACAACCAGCTGACGGTGGCCAAGTTCATCGGCAAGATGGCCGTGACCCAGGGCAAGCAGGAGGTCGAGCGCCGGCTCGACGCCGCCGAACAGGCCCGTCGCGCGCCGGCTGAACCGATGCCGATCGTCGACGCCGAACCGGCGGTCGACCTGTCGACCGCGTCGTTGCCCGAGGCCGTCATCGAGCTCGTCGCCGAGTCGCCGCTGCTCGACGACACCCACGCTGCGCTGCCCATCGACGGCTACGACAGCCTCGCCGCATCCCAGGTGGTCGGCCGGTTGGGCTCGCTCACCGAGGTCGAGCTCGCCGCCGTCGAGCGCTACGAGACCACCCACCGGGCGCGTCGCACCATCCTCGGCAAGATCAACCAGCTCCAGGCCGGCTGAGCGTGGAACCGGTCGTGCGTCTGGCCACGGCCGACGACATCGAGGCGCTCGACTGGCTGCAGGGCCTCGCCCGCGACGGCCTGCGCGACGTGCGCGGTGGTGCGCTGCTGCTCGAGGAGAGCGAGATCATCACCGACTGGCCAGCCGTGCTGTCCGCCACTGACCGGGTCGTGTTCGTCGGGATGCTGCTCGGCGTCGTGCTCAGCTACATGGTGGTCGCGCTCCGCCCCGATGTCGACCGCGGCATCATCGTGCACGCGTTCGTCGAGGAAGGCGCCCGCGAGCTCGGCCTCGGCGACACGATGGTCGAGCACGCCATCGACGCCATCCGCGCCGCCGATCTCCACGGCATCGAGGGCACGGCCCTGCCGGGCGACCGCGACACCAAGAACCTGTTCGAGCGCGCCGGCATCACCGCCCGCAAGATCACCGTGTACAAGGCGCTGCCGGCCGCCGGCGGCTGACATGGCGCTCTCCCGAGCCGACTGCGCAGCGCTCGACGCAGCCGATCCGCTCGCTGGCCTGCGTGCCCAGTTCGCGCTGCCGCCGGGCGTCGTCTACCTCGACGGCAACTCGCTCGGGCCCACGCCGGTCACCGTGGCGGAGCGCGTCCAGCGGGCGATCGCCGACGAGTGGGGCCGCGACCTGATCGCCGGCTGGAACACCCACGACTGGCTCCACCTGCCGCAGCGCGTCGGTGATGCGATCGCGCCGTTGATCGGAGCCGGCGCAGGCGAGGTGCTCGTGTGCGACTCCACCTCGGTGAACCTCTACAAGGTGCTCACCGCCGCGGTCACGATCGCGATGGAGCACGATCCGTCGCGCATGTCGATCATGTCCGAACGGACCAACTTCCCGACCGACCTCTACATCGCCGAGGGCGTCGCTCGCTCGACCGGCGCGCGGCTCGACCTCGTCGACCCGGTCGACCTCGAAGGCGCTGACGTCGCCCCGCTCATCGGTCCGCAGGCGGCGGTCGTGGTGCTCACCCACGTCGACTACCGCACCGGACGTCTGCTCGACATGCGCCGCATCACGACCCAGGTCCACGCTGCCGGCGCGCTGATGGTGTGGGATCTGGCCCACAGCGCCGGCGCGCTGCCGGTCGACCTCAGCGGGTCCGACGCCGATTTCGCCGTCGGTTGCGGATACAAGTACCTCAACGGTGGCCCCGGTGCGCCGGCGTTCGTGTGGATGCACCCTCGGCATGCGTCGCACGCCCGGCAGCCGTTGCAGGGCTGGCTCGGCCACGCCGCGCCGTTCGAGTTCACGGCCGACTACCGCGCCGCACCCGGCATCGCCGGGTTCGCTGCCGGCACGCCGCCGATCCTGTCGTTGACCGCGTTGGCGTGCGGCGTCGACACCGTGCGCGCCGCCGATGCCCACGGCGGCGTCGAGGCGCTGCGGGCCAAGTCCGTGGCGCTCACCACGGCGTTCATCGATCTCGTCGACGCCCGCTGCGCGTCAGCCGATCTGCACGTCGTCACGCCACGCGATCCCGCCTGTCGCGGCAGCCAGGTCGCGCTCCGCCACGACGGCGATGCGTACGCGGTGGTCCAGGCGTTGATCGCGCGCGGGGTGATCGGCGACTTCCGCGCGCCCGACATCGCCCGGTTCGGGTTCGCACCGCTGTACACCCGGTTCGTCGACGTCTGGGCTGCCGTCGATCACCTCAGCGCAGTCATCGCCTCGGGGGAGTGGCGCGAGCCCGGCTTCGCGACCCGCGCCGCCGTGACGTGAGCTGACGGGACGGCTACTTGCCCTGCCAGTTGGGGGCGCGCTTCTCGATGAACGCGGTGAGCCCTTCCTTGGTGTCCTCCGACGCGAGCACCTCGCCGAACAGCTTGTTGGTGAGCGCCTTCAGCGTGTCGTCGTCCTCGTAGGCCGCGGCCAGCACGACCTGGCGGCTGGCGTAGACGGCGAGCGGGGCGGCGGCGGTGATCTGCGCGGCGAGCTTCATCGCCTCGTCGAACGCCTGACCCGGCTCGACCAGGCGGCTGACGAGGCCGAGCTCGTAGGCGCGTTTGGCGGGCAGCGGCTCGCCGGTGAGGATCATCTCCATCGCCGCGGCTTGGCCGATGGCGCGGGGGAGGCGGAACAGGCCACCGGCGCCGGCGATCAGGTTGCGCTTCACCTCGGCGAGACCGAACGACGCCTGGGTGCTGGCGACGACGAGGTCGCAGCCGAGCACGATCTCGCAGCCGCCGGCGGTGGCGAGACCATCGACCGCGACGATGACGGGCTTGACCCGCTCGCGGTACACGAACCCGGCGAACCCGCCGCGCTTGGTGGCCAGACCGGCGGCGCCACCGGAGTTGATCGCCTTCAGGTCGGCACCCGCGCAGAACACCGGCTTGGCCTGGCCCTCGGAGTTGGCCCGTAGCACGGCGATCCACACCTCGGGATCGGCCTCGAGCTGGTCGAGCGCTGCCTCCATGCCGATCGCGACCTCACCGCTGATGGCGTTGCGCGCCTCGGGGCGGTTGAGGGTGATGACCGCGATGCGGCCCTGGGTTTCGTACTGGACGATGTCGGACATGGACCGCGATGGTACGTGCGCGACCGGGCCGCCCACGAACCCACTCAGACCCTCCTGCAGCGGGACTACTCGGCGGTGTCGGGCTCGATGGTGTCGGGCTCGATGGCGGCAGCGGCCGGGGCCACGTCCTCCGGTGCCTCGGCTGCAGCAGGCGCCTCGACCTCGACCGTCGGCTCGGCCGCCGGGGTGGCGACCTCCTCGGGCGTCTCGGCTGCGGCGGGCGCCTCGGCCTCGACGGGCGTCTCGGCAGCGGCGGGTGCCTCGACCTCCGCGGCGGGCGTCTCGACGACAGCCGGCGTTTCGACGACGGCCGTTGGCTCCGCTTCGACGGCGGGCGTCTCGGCGGTGGGGGCGGCGGCTGGGGTCTCCGCCACCGGTGGCTTCGGCGGGCGAGCGGCGGGCTCTGGCTTCGGCGGGAGGGGCTTCTTCCCCGGGGCCGTCGGACGGGTCGGACGCATCGGCTTGGGCATCTGCGCGCCGGTGGCGACCTCGATGCCGAACAGCGCGGCGATGTGCGGCAGCGCCGGAGCGAGCCGCTTGATGGTGGCGGCGAGCTCGTCGCTCGACTGCGTCGGCGGTGCCGTCGGCTTGATCTGGGCGCGCACCGGGGCGAACGCCGCAGCCTCGAGCACGGCGGCCCAGCGGTCGGGCATCGCGTCGGCGGTGAGCGACGCGGTGGCACCCTCGGCGAGGCGGGAGGCGAGCTCCGGCGGGAACGGCACGCCGGCCTTGGGCGGCTGCGACGACAACTTGAGCGCGCGGATGACGCGGCCGACGCCGAGGGCGGCCGTGATGTCGTCGAGCCAGAGCAGCGTCTCGCTCTCCTGCTTGGAGATGAGCGCCTGCTTGAGCTCGGCGGCGAGCGTACGGGTGGTCTCGTCGCGGGCGACGACGGGATCCTCGCTCGAGGCGACGACCGAGCGCAGATCGGGGAGCGCGAGCTCGGC
>JAOBWK010000094.1 GCA_025463305.1 Ilumatobacteraceae bacterium | reverse complement strand
ACGACGCCGCCAACGCAGCGCTGTACACCGGCGATCGCTGGATGCTGATGGCCGACATCTGCACCGTAGACGCCGACGGCTACATGTCGGTCGTCGGGCGCACCTCCGACATCATCAACCGCGGCGGCAAGAACATCAGCGCCCCGCAGGTCGAGGCCGAGGTGGCCACCCATCCCGACGTCGCCCACGTCGCCGCCGTCGCCGCGCCCGATCCCGTGTTCGGCGAGCGCGTCGCGGTGTACGTGCAGCTGCGGCCGCCCGCGACCTCGCTCGAGCTCGCCGACCTCACTGCGCACCTGCGCGATCGTGGCGTGTCGAAGGAGATCTTCCCCGAGCACCTGTTCGTGGTCGACGAACTGCCCCTCTCCTCCGGCGGCAAGGTCGCCAAGGGCGACCTCCGCGACGACGTGAAGCACCGCGTCAGCGGCAGCTGATCCCAGCCGTTCCGACGGCGAGCCCGCGCAAACCGCGCACGCGTGGGCGTGTGGCGCGACCCGGGTTGCGCAGACCGCGCACGCGTGATCGATCTGCGCGCCGGAGCCCCGGGCGGGCTGGCCGGGCGTCGCCGCCCGCGCGAAATCAGGTGGGCTGGATGCCGGCCCGGCGCAGGAACTCGAGCAGCTCGTCCGAACGGGCGACCGGCAGATCGAAGCAGACGTCGCCGGACGTGGCGCTGCTGTAGCGGTCGCCGACCGTCACGGCCACCTCGTCGCCGTTGTGCTTCAGCGACATCTCCGCCGCCGCGTGCACGAGGTGGAACCGCCACTTCTGCGAGCCGGGGCTGACCCCACGCCAGAACCACTCCAACGTCTCGCCGTCGTTGACGAGGAGGCGATCCTCGTCGACCACGAAACGTTCCACGGCCGGAACGTAGCCGATGCACGATCCCGGTGCAGTCGTGCGACATATGACCCGAGGCCCCGAGGCCCACGGCGGTATCGTCAGGCAACGATGCCGTCCACCACGTTCGCTCCCTTCCGCAGCCGGGCGTTCCTGCTGGTGTGGCTCGGGGCGATGGTCTCGAACATCGGGACGTGGATGGAGACCACGGCGCTGAGCTTCTACGTGGCCGACCACGCCGCCGCCTCGTGGTCGGGGGTCGTGGCCGCCGCCGGCTTCCTGCCGACCGCGTTCCTCAGCCCGATCGGAGGCGCGTGGGCCGACCGGTTCCGCCGTCGCAACGTGCTGATCTGGGCGAACCTGGCGTCGGCGGTGATCGCCGGAACGATCGCGCTCATCGTCGCAACCGGTGACGCGACGCCCGGGATCCTGGCGATGATGGCGCTCGCCGCCGGCTGCTCGAACGCGCTCGGGTTTCCCTCGTTCCAGGCCACGCTGCCCGACCTCGTCCCGAAGGACCAACTGGTCGCTGCCATTGGACTGAGCAGCACGCAGTGGAACCTCGGCCGCATCCTCGGCCCGACGGCGGCCGGGGTGGCGATCTGGATCGGTGGCGTCCCGGCCGCGCTGTGGTGCAACACGGCGAGCTTCTTCGCCGTCATCCTCGCGGTCACCCTCGCGCGGATACCCGACATGACCCGCACCAAGCGGCCGATCTTCCAGGCCATGCGCGACTCCATCGCGTTCGGTCGATCCAACGCCGCGGTCCGCTCGATGCTGCCGTTGATGTTCATGATCGCGCTCATCGGCGCGCCCTTCATCGGCTTCATCGCGCAGATGGCCACCAAGGTCTTCCACACCCAGCAGTCCGGGACGTCGCTGCTCGTGACCGCGCAGGGCGTGGGTGCCGTGATCGCGGGCGCGTCCATCGGCTCGCTCACCCATCGCTTCGGCATGCGCCGGACGATGCTCGGCGCGGTCACGTTCTTCGGGCCCGCGATCATCCTCTACGGGCTCGCGCCGAACATCGTGTTCGCGGCCATCGGTGTCGCGCTCGCCGGTGGCGGCTACATGGCCTGCATCTCCAGCTTCTCGTCGATCACCCAGCAGTCGGCCCCGGCCGAGCTGCGGGGCCGAGCGTTGACGCTGAACAACTTCGTGCTCGGGTTCGCCTATCCGCTCGGGCTGTTCATCGAGGGGCCGCTGGCCGACGCCACATCGCTGCGCGCCGTCACGATCGGCTCCGGCGCGCTGACCATCGGCATCCTCGCCGTCGGCCGGCTGCTGAAGCCACGGCACACCGAGCCGATCGGCCTCGCGCTCAGCTGAACGCGCTCACTGGAGCAACTGGCACACGAGCTCGGCGTAGCGGAGGTTGACGGGCGGACCGGCCATCACGCGGTTGCCCCATTCCTGCGCAACGGGCTCCCATGCTGCGGGGAAGCCGAGCTGGCCGACCGCGACGCTGCCGGACTGCTCCAGCGTCATCCCCGGGTAGAGGATGCCCGTCGCGACGAAGCGGACGTACGCCTCGATCGTCACGCCCTGGACGGGAGCGAGCCGCGGATCGTTCGGATCGACGGGCGGCGGCGCCGGCATGCTGCCCATCGGCATCAGGTGCGTCATCAGCTTCACCATGCCGTGGTTCAGTGCGCCGGCCATGTCGCGTGCCATCTCGGTCCCGAGCTCGGGATCGAGCATCGTCCGGCATCCCCACACCATCTGCACCCGCAGCCACTTCGTCGGGTCGATGCCGCGCGCCTGGGCGGCTGCGTTGTACGGGTTCGCCGCCTGCGGGTGCTCGGCATCCGGGCCGTGTGGGACCTGGCCGGTCTGCATCGTCTGGCGCGCCGCGTCGGCGATCACGGCGAGGTAATCGGCGTAGCTCACGCCGACGACAGGTGGGTACGAGTGGCCGCTCGCCATCTCTCGATCGTAAACCGCGGTCGTTCGTCCGGGTGACGCGGCTCGCGAGCGCGGTCATAGGGTGCGGCGCATGGACTTCGATATCCCCGCAGACATCCAGGAGACGCTCGATCAGCTCGACGACTTCATCGTGCGGGAGATCCAGCCGCTCGAGCAGCAGGACGACAACATCCGCTTCTTCGACCACCGGCGTGAGTACTCGCGCACCAACTTCGAGGCCGGCGGTGTGCCCACCGAGGACTGGGAGGCGCTGCTGCGTGAGATGCGCCGTCGCGCCGATGCGGCCGGTTGGTTGCGGCTCGCGTTGCCCGTCGAGTTCGGCGGCCAGGGCGCGAGCAACCTGAAGATGGCGATCATCCGCGAGCACTTCGCGGCCAAGGGCCTCGGCCTGCACAACGACCTGCAGAACGAGTCGAGCATCGTCGGCAACTTCCCCACCGTGTTGATGATGCGCGACTTCGGCACGCCGGAGCAGATCACCGAGTGGATGCCCGGCTTCCTCGATGGCACCCGCAGGCTCGCGTTCGGGCTCACCGAGCCGAACCACGGCAGCGACGCCACGTACCTCGAGACCACCGCCGTGCGCGACGGCGACGAGTGGGTGCTGAACGGGATGAAGCGGTGGAACAGTGGGCTGCACCACGCCACCCACGACATCATCTTCGCCCGCACCAGTGGCGAGAACGGCGACCCGCGCGGCATCAGCGCCTTCCTCGTTCCCACCGATGCGCCGGGGTTCAAGGTCGAGTTCTTCTGGTGGACGTTCAACATGCCGACAGACCACGCCGAGGTGTCGCTCACCGACGTGCGGGTCGGGCCGGAGGCGCTGTTCGGACCGCTCGACCGCGGGCTCGAGCTGGCCCAGCACTTCGTCCACGAGAACCGCATCCGCCAGGCCGCATCGTCGCTGGGAGCGGCGCAGTACTGCATCGACGAGGCGGTTGCATATGCAAATGGTCGGGTCACCTGGGGGAAGAAGTTGAGCGCCAACCAGGGCATCCAGTTTCCGCTCGTCGAGCTGCACACCGAGGCGGCGATGCTGCGCCAGCTGATCCGCTACACCGCGTGGATGCTGGACAAGAAGCACCACATGGAGGTCACCCACCTCGTCGCGATGTGCAACTACCGCGCCAACCGGCTCGTGTGCGACGCGGCCGATCGAGCGATGCAGACGTGTGGCGGCGTCGGCTACTCACGGCACATGCCGTTCGAGCACATCTACCGGCATCACCGCCGCTACCGGATCACCGAGGGGGCCGAGGAGATCCAGATGCGGAAGGTGGCCCAGAACCTGTTCGGCTTCGGTCGGAAGTAGGCGCCGCGAACGGTTTGGCGAACGTGAACGCGTCCGGTCCGGGGCCCTCCGCGTCGAGCAGGGCGAGCCGTTCGAGGGCGTCGGCGACGCTCGGCTGCGTCCCTGCCGGCACCCACCACAGCACCATGTACGCCGAGCCGTACTTCTCGAACCACTCGCGCTTGCGGCGCAGGAAGGCGACATGGCCGGAGCGGTAGACGTAGTCGCCGAGCGCCTCGATGGACTCCCAGACGGACAGGTTGGTGATCACCAGTTCGTCCTCGAACGCCTTGATCGCCGTCGCGTTGCCGTCCTCGGTCTGCAGCCGCCACACGAACCCGGGCGACGACTCGGCCAGCGCGTTGATGGCGTCGAGGCCGTCGGCGAAGTCCTTCGTCGCAGGATCGTCCATCGGTGCACGCAGGCGGCCGATGTTCAGCTCGGCGAGGTGCCACGGCATCCAGCCATTTTACAAGCGGGCCCGTCCGACTAGGTTTCGCAGTTCGAGGGTTCGATCGGGGGACATCGGTGATCTCCGTTGACTCTGCGGAACAATGACGTCCGGCGGGCGCGAGGGTCGTCCATAGAGGCGTCTTTCATCAGCTACTGTCATCCCATGTCGCGATATCCGCCCACAATCCGTATTGTCGGATGGGTGACGGTCGCCGGGTTAAGTCTGTCCTTAGCCCATTCGACACGCGTCTTCGTCATCGCTGGTGGCCTAGCATATATTGCTCTAGTTTGCTTGTGCTTTGCCCAGCTCCTCTATTGGACGATTAGCTCGACCCGGCCCACGAGAACACCTCCTGGGCCATCGATCACGCCAGAGCGCGTCGCTGTAGCGATCATCTCGGTTCTGCTTGAAAATGAGACGACGACATTGCCCACGTCGATCAAAGTACTCCAGTCGCTTGCCGATCCGCCAGAGATTCTAGTGGCGTCCAACGGAACGAATCTAGAACTTGAATCCTATCTTGCGGCTGACCACAGCTTGATCTGGTGCCACTCCACATGCTCGACGTCAAAGGCTTCGAATCTAGTTCGGGCTTCCTGTGTCGTTTCCGGAAGTCCGATTTCTGTTCTGCTTGACGCCGATACCCGCCCCGTGCTGGAGATGCCATTATCGTCGGGTCTATCGGGAGATTTTGACATAATTCAGTTCCCCCGGCTTATTCGGCGCGAGAAGGGATCGATTATTGAGTCCGTGGTGGCGATCGAAACAGCCACGAAGGTGTTAACCGTATACCCACTGCGATATCTTATTTGCTCGGTTGCGTATCTTGGCGGGTCTGGCGCCGTACTACATTGCGCTGCTCTCGCGGAACTAGATCCATCCATGCTCCTCGAGGACGTCGACCTGTCGATCCGAGCGTTGTTAGCTGGAGGAATAGTTAGTTTCAACGAAAGTGCTCTATTCTCCGAGGAAGCTCCGGCGTCTCTCCGGGCGTGGCATCGTCAGCGACGCCGCTGGGCAAGCGGATGGGTCCAACTGGCTATCAAATATGCGACACTGCTCGTCGGCTTCGGAGAGCTGCCCATTCGGGCCAGACTGTGTTGGCTTTGGCTGCTAGCCATTCGCCGCGTGGCAATCCCATTGCTCTGGCTGACGACCGTTACAGTGGCAGTGTCAAGGGAAGATGTGCACCGGGTCATCACCCTGTGCGTAATTACTCAGCTTGTTGCGTTTGCGAGATGTCTCTGTGCCTGGCGAGCGCGGACTCGAATTCGAAAGGTCTGGGGACGGAGTCTTTTCATGCCTATCTGGTGCTATCTGGTGTTTGCGGTACCGTATGCGGCGCTGTGCTGTGCTAACGATCTCATTTCGCTCCTGAACCCTGTCACGGTTTGGAAGCCCACGCAGCGCGCCTAAGAGAACTGGATGACAGATGGACGAATCAGCAATCTATCTTGCGGAATACGCTGACTTGAGGGATGAGATTCATCAGAGAATCAACAATCAACTGTTGGTTCTGGGCGGAAATCTCGTTCTGATTGTGGGGATTGTACCTGCTTATGATCGTCTCCTCCGACTCGGGCCGATCGCATTCTTCGTTCTGACGCTCGCGTTTGCCGGTGCGTCATGGATATATTTTGAGCAGGATATTTTCGTTACGCACGCCGCCACTTATCTGCATCGTGAGCTGAGACCCGCCATAGTCGCTCAGTTGACGACCGCCGATTCGACAGCTCCTCACGGAATATTCGAGTGGGAGCGGTTTCGAAATGAGGCACTGTTCAGACGCGCGTCCGACAGGCGTTTGATGTCGGTCATGTTGGCCTTTAGATACCTCGGCACGATGGGACCAGGAGTTGGCTCCCTCACACTCGGCCTCTTAAATACGCATCACCGAGATTTCAGAGATTACGGGTGGATCAGCTACTCACTCCTCGCCGGCATCGGCATGACTGCGACATTGTTTATCGGTTTCTTGGCGCGGCACGTGCTCGATCGCTATCGGCAGATTGCAGGCTGATGATGCCTGACGATGTTTTCTGGCCTCAAGGATCGTTTGCCGGCATTCACGGCGTATGGCTCAGTGCGGCAATATCGCAATTTGCATCTGCCTCAGCTCTCGCCTTCATTGATTCTGCACATCCAACTCGGCTTGAGATCCACGAGTTTCTGGCTACCGGTGGGGATCTCAATGCGAGACGGGTCAACGCGCTATTGGACTTTCTGGTTGTCGCTCGAGTGCTCGAAATCGACTCGGGGCGCTACTCGTTCATAGCCGGGGTTCCCGCTGACTCCTCGGAGCTTGTTCTTGATCGCAGCGTCTTGCGCGTGCTCTTCGACCCGAAATTTCTCTATGAGGGTTCGTCGACTATTGAATACTTTGAGGATCTGTCGCCCGATCGATCACGTGGATTCGCGCTGACGATGGAAGAACAGCTGCGGAGATCCCTTCCTGACATGTTGATCGCCTTATGCAATGAGTTCGCGAAATCCGTCGTTGACGTAGGCGGAGGGACTGGCGTCGCCAGTCGCGAGATCGTTAGTCGTTCATTAGCAGACCATGTCTTCTGCGTAGATCGGGATGAGATTGCTCTGCAGCTAGGACGCGAACGGGCGTCCGCCGAAGGCTTGGCAGACGCTGTTACGTTCATCGGGCTTGACATGTTCACGGACGAACTCCCGTCCGCCGACCTATATATTCTATCTCGCGTTCTGCACGACTGGGACGATGGCCACTGTTCGCTGCTCTTTGAGAATTTGACTCGTAGTCGGAAACCGAACTCGAAGGTGCTTGTATTCGAAGAGATGCTTGACTCCGGCGATTGGTGGGCATTTGCCCTTGACTTCTTCCTCAGTGGCATGTTGGGCTTCGGCAAAGTCAGAACCCGAGAGCAGCTGATCGAGTTGGCGAGGCCGCACGGCCTGCTTGTCGATTCCCACGGCAACGGTTCGGGTGGATGGGGATGGATCCTTTTTCGTTGATTGCTCGGATCATCCCTTGATGTCCATGAGGTGCTGAGCATCATCACTGCGGATAGGCGAGATCGGCCCCGTAAACGGCCGCGTCGAGCGGTGTGGCAAGGTGAGGTCTATGGTCGGCCGAGACGTCAAAGGATTAGTGTCGGCAATGTCGCTGAGCGAAAGAGCCGACTTCACCGCAGGCGCAACAGACTGGTCGACGGCCTCGATCCCTCGTCTCTGCATCCCATCTGTATTCGTCACCGACGGACCTACGGGAGCACGAGGTCCGCTCTACCCATTTGTGGCAGGCGGAACGGCGACCCTCAACATCCCATGCGGGTCGGCCCTCGGCGCCACCTGGAACACCGCGCTGCTCCACGAGCTGGGTGTCGCCCTCGGCGACCAGACGCGCACCAAGGCGTGCCGCGTCCTGCTCGCGCCGACGGTCAACCTGCACCGCGCTCCCCTGGCCGGACGCAACTTCGAGTCGTACTCGGAGGATCCCTGGCTCACCGGTCAGCTCGCCGCGGCGTTCATCCGTGGCGTGCAGTCGCAGGGCGTCGCCACCACCGTCAAGCACTTCGCCGGCAACGAGGCCGAGTTCGAGAGGATGACCATCGACAGCGTCATCGACGAGCGCACCCTGCGCGAGCTGTACCTGCTGCCGTTCGAGCTCGCCGTACGAGACGGCGGATCGCTCGGGATCATGACGTCGTACAACCGCTTGAACGGCGTCTACAACTCGGAGAACCGGCTGCTGCTGCAGGACATCCTGCGCGACGAGTGGGGCTTCGACGGCTTCGTCGTCACGGATTGGTTCGCCGGCGGATCGACCGGTGGCGCGGCGCGCGCCGGACTCGATCTGGAGATGCCCGGACCATCGCGGTTCTACGGCCGCCAGCTCGGCGAGGCGGTGCGCGAGGGTGAGATCGACCAGACGCTGCTGGACGGCGCCGTGCACCGGATGCTGTCCGTGTTCGACCGGATCGGTGCGCTCGACGACGAGCCCCGGTCGCCGATCGCGATCGATCGGCCCGAGCACCGTGCCCTCGTACGCCGCGCCGCGGCCGAGTCGATGGTGCTGCTGCGCAACGAGGTCGACCACACGACCACGGGCGTGCGAGCCGTGCTGCCGCTCGATCCCGCTGCCATGACCACGCTGGCCGTCATCGGCCCGAACGCCGAGCGGGCCCGCATCATGGGCGGCGGTTCGGCCGAGGTGAAGCCGCACTACCGCGTGTCGCCGCTCGAGGCGATCCGCGAGCGGCTGGGTGATCGGGTCACCATCGTGCACGAGCCGGGCTGCGACATCGACAAGACCGTCCCCGCGATGACGGGCGAGCAGCTTCGTTGCGCGACAGGCGAGCCGGGGTTCTTCGTCGAGATGTTCAAGGGCTCCGAGTGCAGCGGCGACGTCGTCGCCAGCCGCGTCATCGACAGCGGCCGTCTGCTCGTCCTGCCGCGCGTGGAGCCCGACGTGCCGACCGGCCCGATGTCGTACCGCGCCTCGGGCACGTTCTCGCCGGCGCACACCGGGCCGCACCTGCTGAGCCTGCTGCAGCTCGGTTCGGCGCGGGTCTTCGTGGACGGTGCCGTCGTGTTCGACGGCATCACCGAGCCGACGCCGCTCGGCGATGCGTTCTTCGGCACGGCGTCGCAGGAGCTGACCGCGGTCCTCGACTTCGAGGTCGGGCGCGACGTGGTGATCGACATCGAGTTCGTCAGCACGCGGCGCGGCTGGATGCAGGGCGTGCAGCTCGGTTGCAAACCAGTGCCGAGCAGCGACCAGATGGAGCGCGCGGTCGCCGCGGCCGCTGCTGCCGATGCGGCGATCGTGATCGTCGGCACCAACAACGATTGGGAGACCGAGGGCCACGACCGCACGAGCTTGGACCTCCCCGGCGCGCAGGCCGAGCTGATCGAGCGGGTCGCCCGGGCGAACCCGAACACGGTCATCGTCGTCAACGCAGGTGCGCCCGTCACGACGGCATGGGCTGCGGAGGCGCCCGCCGTCCTGCAGGTCTGGTTCGGCGGCCAGGAGATGGCCAACGCGCTCGCCGACGTGCTGTTCGGCGATGCCGAGCCGTCCGGCCGGCTGCCGACGACGTTCCCGTCGTGCATCGAGCAGACGCCGTCGTACGGCAACTTCCCCGGCGAGCACGGCCAGATCCGCTACGGCGAGGGCGTGCTGATGGGCTACCGGTGGTACGAGGCGCGGCGGTTGCCGGTGCCGTTCGCGTTCGGACACGGCCTGTCGTACACGTCGTTCGAGATCGGTGCGCCCACCGTCGACGACACGTTCGCGGCCGACGGCCGGATCACGGTCACCGTCGCGGTGACGAACACGGGCAGCCGCAGCGGCGCCGAGGTCGTGCAGCTGTACGTCGGGGCGGACGATGCCCCCGTGGTGCGCCCGCCGAAGGAGCTCAAGCGCTTCGCCAAGGTCGAGCTCGATCCGGGCGACACCGCTGCGGTCACCTTCGACCTCGATCGCCGCACGTTCGCGTACTGGGACCCGGGCAATGCCTACAAGGGCGCGCTGGCGCCGACGGCCGTCGGGTTCTTCGGCACCACACCGGACGCCGTGCGCGGCTGGCGGGTCGACGCCGGTGCGTACACGCTCCACGTCGGCCGCTCGTCCGTCGACATCGCCCACACCCATCCGATCCACATCGCAGAAGGCAGCGTCACCCCATGATCCGCATCGAGGACCAGAACCGGATCCGGTTGATCACGCTGGACCGGCCCGACACGCGCAACGCGTTCAACGAGGCGCTCTACGACGCCGCCACCGAGGCGCTCATGGACGCCGCCGCCGACAACAGCGTCGCGGTCGTCGTCATCACCGGTGCCGGGCAGGCGTTCTCGTCGGGCACCGACCTCGGCGAGATGGCCGCCCGCAACGCCGGCAACCCGGTGACCGGCAAGCACGGCTTCCCGGGGATGGTCGATCAGCTGATCGACTTCCCCAAGCCGCTGCTGTGCGCGGTGAACGGTCTCGCGCTGGGCATCGGCGCCACCATGCTCGGGCTCGCCGACCTCGTGTTCATCTCGACCGAGGCCCGGGTCCGCTGCCCGTTCACCCGCCTGGGCGTCGCCCCGGAGGCCGCCAGCAGCGCCAGCTTCCCGCGCCTGCTCGGTCGCCAGAACGCGATGTGGGCACTGCTCAGCAGCGAGTGGCTGTCCGGCCAGGAGTGCAAGGACCTCGGGCTGGCGTTCAAGGTGTGCACGCCCGACGACCTGATGGCCGAGACGATGCGCCACGCCGCGATCCTCGCCGCCAAGCCGATCAACTCACTCGTCGAGTGCAAGCGCACGGTGATGGAGCCGCTCAAGGCCGAGTACGCCGCTGCACGCGAGCGCGAGAACGAGGCGTTCCGCGTGCTGCTCGGAGGGCCGGCCAACATCGAGGCGCTGATGGCGTTCGCCGAGCGGCGAGAACCCGACTTCTCGAACGTCGACGACGCACCGATCACTCACTGATCCCGGCACCGATCGCGCGGCTCCGCGCCGCCCACTTCGGGTATGGAGGCCCCATGGCCCGCCCCACCTGCATCACGTCCGGTCTGCTCGTCTGCACGGGCAAGAAGTGCCGCGCCAGCGCAGGCTTCGCCGAAATCATCGAGCTCGCCGCCGACACGCCGCGCGCGCACGAGGTGCCGTGCCAAGGGCTCTGCAAGGGACCGGTGGTCGGCATGCACGTCGACGGCGACGTGCGCTGGTTCGCCAAGACCGGCAAGCCCACGATGCGCGCGCTCGTCCAGAAGATGGTCGATCGCGACCACGTCCCGAGGAAGCTCGCCAAGCGAGAGGACCGCAAGCGGCGCGGCAACGTGCGTGGCGCGGGCCGGACGCATCCGCTCGACGCGCGGCGGGCGGGCGAGATCCTGCGCTGATCGTCGACGTCACGGGCTGCTCCCGTGACGTCGAACGGTCACGTCACTTCGCGTCGGTGATCGCCTTGACGATCTCGTCGAGGTGGGCCTGGCCCTCGTACAGCTGACGCAGCATCCAGAACCGCCAGAACTTCACCAGCGCGGTGCGGATCCAGAGCGCGGCGCCGACGACGGCCATCGCGATGCACGCGAGCCCGAGGATGATGAGCTCGTTCTGATCGAGCGCGTTGTCCTCCTGGCCGGCCTGCACGTACGACCCGATGCCGATCAGGATGGCGGCCACCATGAGCACGATCCCGATCGTGCTCGTCACCTTCTCCGCGCTCGCCTTGCCCGAGGTTTTCACCTGGAGGTCGGCGATCTCGCTCTTGAACTGCGTGATGCGGTCGTCGCTGTTGGTCATGACTGTCCCTTTCCGCCGAGGTAGGCAGATGAAAGTTCTTCGGCAAGCTCGGCAGGTGAGCCGACGCGGGTGATTCGTCCGTGGAGCATGATGGCCGCTCGATCGGCGATGCCGAGCACGGTCCTGGCGAACTGCTCGACGACCAGCACCGAGACGCCCGACTGGGCGACCTGGGCGACGATCTCGTAGAGACGACCGACGATGAGTGGCGCGAGGCCCATCGACAGCTCGTCGAGCAACAGCACGGCAGGATCGGTGGAGAGCGCGCGGGCCATCGCGAGCATCTGCTGCTCGCCGCCCGACATCGTGCCGGCCAACTGGCTGCGGCGCTCGCCGAGGCGCGGGAAGCGCTCGTACGCGATGGTCTCGATCTTGTCGAGCTTGGCACCGGTGTGGGTGCACATCATCAGGTTCTCGCGCACCGTCAGGTTCGGGAACACGCCGCGACCTTCGGGGATGGTGCACAGGCCGAGGCGAGCGAGCTTGTCGGCGCTGACACCGGCCACGGAGCGGCCGGCGAGGCGGACGTCGCCGGTGGTGACCTCGAGCAGGCCTGCGCAGACCTTGAGGCTGGTGGACTTGCCGCCACCGTTCGGCCCGAGCAGGGCGAGCACCTCGCCACGGTTGACGGTGAGCGTGACGCCGTGGAGCACCTCGATCGAGCCGTAGCCGGCGCGCACGTCGACGAGCTCGAGGATCGGCTCCGCGCCCGGGGTGGATGTCTCGACGAACGTGCTCATGTGGCTGACGTGTCCTCACCGAGGTAGGCGTCGAGGACGGCCTGGTTGGTCTGGATCTGCTCCGGCGTGCCGGCGGCGATGATCCGGCCGAAGTCGAGCACCTGGATGTACGAGCACACTCGCATCACGAGCGGGACATCGTGCTCGACGAGGAGGATCGCGGTGCCTTCCTCGCAGAGGTGCAGGAGCAGCTCGCCGAACTCCTCGGTCTCCTGCTCGTCCTGGCCGGACGCCGGCTCGTCGAGGAGCAGGATGCGCGGCCGAGTCATCAGCGCCCGACCCATCTCGACGCGGCGGGCCATGCCCGTCGGGATCTCGCCGACCTCTCGCTCGGCGAGGTGTGGGATGCCGAGCTGCTCGAGCACGCGATCGCACTCGGCCTTCGCGTCGTGGCGGTCCTTGCGGCTCCAGCGGTTGCGGATCTCGCCGGCCACCTGGATGTTCTCGCGCACGGTCAGCGAGGTGAACAGCTCGAGGCGCTGGAACGTGCGGGCCACGCCACCGCGAGCGCGCTTGAACGGCGGGAGCGCGGTGATGTCCTTGCCGTCGAGCAGCACGACACCGGATGTCGGCTCGAGCAGCCCGGTGATGCAGTTGAAGAGCGTGGTCTTGCCGGCGCCGTTGGGCCCGATCAGTCCGGTGATGGCACCGGCCTCGGCGACGACATCGACGCCGGTGAGCGCGGCGGCACCACCGAACTTCATGCCGACGCCACGACATTCAAGAAGAGACACGGTCCACCTCCACGAGTGCGTTCGGCGGCACGATGGCCAGTTCGTTGTCCAACATCGCCCGGTCCGACGCACGGAACGGACGGGTGATCCCGATCATGTCGAGGTCCTCGCCGTAGATCGCGAGCTCCTCGTCGGCGAACCGGTCGGCGAAGATCGCCTTGATGAGGTACGGCACGACGATGGCCGAGACGAGCACCACCATCGCGAAGGTCCAGTTGCCGATGACGTCGCGCCAGGCCAGGAACCAGGCGCCGATCAGACCAACGGCCCAGACCGCGGCGGCGGCCGGCGTGCGCTTGAACGGCCGGAAGCCGTCCATCACCTGCTGGGCGATGCCGCTCGGGTTCTTGCCGAGGCCGATGCCGACCAGGGCTGGTCCGACGAACTTGGTGAAGTTGCCGAACACCGACACGAACAGCCAGTGCAGGCCCGGGTAGTCGGCGCCGAGCTTGTTGAGCACGTTCGGTCCGACGACGCTGAGCACGGCGAGGAAGATGCCGGCGAGCAGTGCGCCGCTGACGTACCCGATGCCGCCGACGACCGCGATCATGAACAGCGTCAGGCTCTGGAAGCCGTCGAAGCCGTTGTTGTTCGGCAGGGTCCGTTGCTGGCAGGCCCAGAGCAGACCACCGAGGCCGGCGATGCCCGACGACAGCATGAACACGCCGAGCTTGAGGCGGGTGACGTTGAGGCCGAGCGTGGCGCACGCCGCAGGGCTGTCCTTCATCGCCACGACCATGCGCCCGTAGGCACTGCGGCGCAGGGCGATCAAGCCGACGCCGATGAGCGCGAACACGACGGTCATCAACATCAAGAAGTTGCGTTGATCGTTGAAGTTGATGCCGAACCAGTGTGGTCTCGGCATCGTCAGCGAACCCGTCGAGTACAGGTTGATCGTGAAGTGCCAGCCGAAGAGGTTGCCCTTCAGTGGCTCGGTCTGCAGGAACACCAACTGGTAGACGACGATGCCGAACGCGAAGGTGGCGAGGCCGAGGTAGAGGCCGCGCAATCGCAGCGCCGGGAGGGCGATGAGGCCGCCGACGATCGCGCAGACGCAGATCGCGAGCAGGATCGCCGGCACCGAGAGCGAGGTCTTGGTGGCCAGGCCCTTGGGGCCGACGTCGAACTGCCAGGCAGCGATGAGCGCGATGCCGGCGAAGGTGAAGATGGCCAGGTTGATCTCGCCGGCGTAACCGGTGAGGAGCACGAGCGAGATCGCGAGCAGCGACAGCGCCATGCCGTTGGCGAGGCTGATCACCGCCGATCCCGACATCAGCTTCTGGAGCATGAAGACGACGGCCACGAGCACCCCGCCCCACGCGAACGCTTGTCGCATGGTGGGTACGTGGAAACGTTCTCGAGTCCTCGCGACGATGGTGCCGCGCAGGCGGTCCTGCGGGAGCAGCAGCAGTGCGCCGAACAGCAGCAGCGCCGGAATGGCGTTGCGCATGTTGCGCAGGGCAAGCCAGCGCTGGCCGGCGTCGGAGATCCAGTCGAAGTAGAGCTTGGAGAGGCCGAGCACCATCGCACCGAGGTACGTGAGCGGCACGCTGCGCAGGCGACCGGCGATAGCGGCCGGGTAGGCGTCGAAGATCAACAGGGTGAGGGCGAAGATCTGCAGTGCGCCCTGCTGCGGCGAGAGCAGCACGCCGGCGAGGCCAGCCAGCGAGGCGCCGATGGCCCAGCTGGTGAGGCTCATCCGGTCGGGGCGGCCGCCGTTGAGCATCAGCAGCGTGCGATCGTCGACCGTGGCCCGCATCGTGACGCCGGTGCGGGTGCGGTAGAGCAGCACGTACAGCGCGAGGGCGATGACGACGGCGAGGCCGACACCGATCAGCTGGTGGTAGAAGACGGCCTGGCCGAGGATGTCGATCTTGCTGCCGCCGAAGAACTTCTTCGGCACGATGTTGCGGCTGCCCTTGCGGAACCAGATCCACGTGGCTGCGCCGTTGACGCCGAGGAGCACGGCGATGGGCGTCACGAGGCGCGTGACCTCGCTCGTTCCTCGGAGCCCACGGATGACGACCGTCTCGAGGATCACGCCGATCAACGGTGCGAACACGAAGATGGTGAGGAAGATCGCGATCGGCGCCGGCACGCCCCAGTCGAAGCGCAGCTGCCAGAAGATGAGTGCGCTGAAGGTGGCGACCGCGCCGTGGGCGAAGTTGAAAACTCCCGACGTGGAGTAGGTGACGACGAGCCCGGTGGCGGCGATCGCGTAGACCGATCCGAGGCACAGACCGAGCACTGTGTAAGCGAGAAAATCCTGCATGACGGTGTGGGCCTAGATGCCCGAGTGGCCCGAATGGTTCCGCAAGTGCACGCTCGAAGGGAGCGCGAACGCAACAGCGGCGGCGACGAATCGCACAGATGTCTCACGCATCAAAAAGTCCCCCCGGACAACCGAACTGGTCGATTCACCATAACAGGATCTGACGGGCCGTCAGAAATCAGAATGCCTGATTGCCGACGACCCGCCGATCCGACGGATGTGTTGCTGTGTGTGTTGCGGTTGCTCAGCCGCCGGTGAACTGCTGGGAGATGCGGTTGGCATCGACCTTCGCAGCGATCAGACCGGCGGTCTTGGTGATGGGCGCGATCCACGAGGGATCGCACTGGAACGTGCCCGGCTTGGTCGGGGCGACGCGGACGTAGGTGGTGCCCTGCATGCGCATCAAGATGTTGCACATCGGCGGGTGGTTGCCGCCCGGGTCCGACTCAGCGTGCAGACCGTGACCCGTCCAGCTGTGGATGTTCGACAGGTTGGTCAGCGCGCAGGCACGGGTCAACGTGTCACCGCACGCCGAGGCAGCGGTGGCCCACAGCAGGAACGACGACGTCGTCTGGGCGCCGAGCAGCGACACGTCGCCACCGTTGGCGGTGACGAGGTCGAGGTAGTCCTGGGTGGCCTTGTTGATGCTCGCCTCCTCGAAGGGGATGAACGCCATGCGGACGTACAGGTTGTCGAGCGCACCGTCGGTGTTGGCCGCGGCGCACGACGCCTCGTAGAAGTTGCTGTCACCGAAGATCGGCACGTTCAGCCCGTTGGCCTTCGCCGTCTGCGCGAACAGTTGGAGGTTCGGCAGGCAGGTGCCCGAGAACGACACGGCGGTGGAGCCGGCGTCCTGGAGCTGCTTGACGAACGGCGTCCAGTCGGACTCACCGACCGGGTTGTACTCGAGCGTGGTCTCCGAGAAGCCCCAACCGAAGCCCGGCGCGGCCTCGACGACCTTGTCGCGGGTCTCCTGCGTGGCGGAGAAGCCGGCGGCGAGCGTGCCGACCTTCTTGACCGCGTCGGGGAGCGCCGCAGCGGTCATCGCGAACACACCGGCCGGCGTCTGGTCGGCCGGGTTCGGCGTGCCCTGGTAGACGTCCTTGCCCATCGCGAACGCGGCGCTCACGCTGTAGGTCGGCACGGCGGGCAGGCCGCAACCGAGGCGGATCTCCTCCTGGTTGGAGTCGAACGCCCACGCCTCGCCGACGAGGAAGAAGTTCTTGTCGTCGCAGGCGCTCTGGATGGCGGGACCGACGTTGAACAACGCGGCGTCGTAGTACTTGAGCACGATCTGGCGACCGTTGATGCCACCGAGCTCGTTGCACTTCTTGACGAGCGCGTTCATCGCATCGGTGACCTGGTGGCTGAGGCCGGGCGAACCCGAGTAGCCGGCGTCGTCACCGGTGGCGATCTGGATGGTGTCCTTGGTGACACCGACCTCGGTGCCGTCGTCGGTGTTGTTGCCGTCGCGCTTGCCGCACGGCCACGGGGCATCGCCGAACATCGGCCCGGCCGGCACGGTGGTGGTGGTCTCGCCGGTGGTGCCTGCAGTCGTGCCGGCCGTCGAGCCGGCGGTGGTGCCCGCCGTGCTGCCGGCCGTCGTGTCGCTGGTCGACGATGCCGTGGCGGGGGCCGTCGTCGTCGCTGCAGCGGTGGTGGTGGTCGCTGCAGTGGTGCTGCTCGCGGCGTCACGGTCCTTGCCACACGCGCTCGCCACGAGGGCCAGCGCCGTGAAGGCAGCAAGGAATCGAACCTTTGTCTTTCGCATCCAGAATCTCCCGAACATTGTGATTGGTCGGGCGACGGTAACAGTTTCTGATGCTCCGTCAGAAACTGACGGAGCATCAGAAACCTTGTTTCACAAGGGTTGAGCGACCTCTGGTCTCGATCGCGGGTGACTCAGCCCCCCGTGGCGAACTGCTGGGAGATGCGGTTGGCGTCGAGCTTCGCGGCGTCGAGCGCCGGCGTGTCGATCTTCGCGATCCAACCGTCCTCGCACTCGAACGTGCCCGGCTGGGTGGGCACGACCCGCACGTACTTGGTGCCGTCGAGCTTCAACAACGCGCTGCACGACGCGGGATGGTTGCCGCCCGGATCCGACTCGGCGTGCAGGCCGTGACCGGTCCAGCTGTGGATGTTCGACAGGTTCGTCAACGTGCACGCCCTGGTCAGCGTGTCGCCGCAGGCCGACGCAGCCTGGGCCCACAGCAGGAACGATGAGACGGTGGTGGTGGCCAGCAGCGAGGTCTGACCGCCGTACTGCTTGATCAGATCGAGGTAGTCCTGGGTGGCCTTGTTCACGTTGGCCTCCTCGAACGGGATCGTCGCGACGCGGACGTACACGTTGTCCATCGCCCCGTCGGTGTTCGCCGCCGCGCAGATCGACGCGTAGTGGTTCGCCTCGGTGAGCACCGGGATGTCCAGGCCGTTGGCCTTGGCCGCCTGCATGAACAACTGCAGGTTGGGCAGGCAGGTGCCCGACCAGTAGACGACCCCGGCGCCGGCGTCCTGGATCTGCTTGACGAACGGCGTCCAGTCGGCCTCGCCCACCGGGTTGTACTCGATGGTCTTCGACGCCCACGTCCAGCCGTACTGCTCCGAAGCGGCGATGGCCCGGTCGCGCGACTCCTGCGTCGCCGCGAACGCGCCGACGAGTGCGGCCGCCTTCTTGACCCCGTCCGGGAACAGCTTGGCGAACTGCACGTAGAGCCCGGCCGGTGTCTCGTCCGACGGCGTCGGCAGCGCGGTGTAGACGTCCTTGCCGTGGGCGAACGCCGCGCTCGTGGCGTAGGTCGGCACGGCCGGCAGGCCGCAACCGAGGCGGATCTCCTCCTGGTTGGAGTCGAACGCCCAGCCCTCACCGACGAGGAAGAAGTTCTTGTCGTCGCAGGCGCTCTGGATGGCGGGGCCGACGTTGAACAACGCGGCGTCGTAGTACTTGAGCACGATCTGGCGACCGTTGATCCCGCCGAGCTCGTTGCACTTGGCGACCGAGGCCTTCATCGCGTCGGTCATCTCGCTGTTCAGTCCGGGCGAGCCGGAGTAACCGGCGTCGTCACCGGTGGCGATCTGGATCGAGTCCTTGGTGACACCGACCTCGGTGCCGTCATCGGTGTTGTTGCCGTCGCCCTTGCCGCACGGCCACGGCGCATCGCCGAACATGTCGGCCGCCGGCACCGTCGTGGTGGTCTCGGCCGCCGTGGTGGTGGGCGCATCGGTGGCGACGGTGGCCGCCGAGCCGCTCGACCCGTCCGACGAAGCCGTCGAGCCGGCAGCCGGTGTCGACCCGGCCGGCGCCACGGTGGTCGGTGCCGCCGTGGTGGTGGCGGCCGCGACCGTGGTCGGTGGAGCCGTCGTCGAGGACGACTCCTGACGATCTTTGCCGCACGAGGCGGCGAGCAGAGCGAGTGCAACCGAGACGGCTGCACAGCGATAACCAGGACGACGCATGAAATCCCCCCCGAGACCAGTGTGTTGGTGGGGGCACCGTAACACGGGTTCGTGACACCGGTCACTGTCGGACGGGCGCCGTTGGCCGGAGCGGTCGGCCCGCTCCCGGCCCGGGGGAGAACGTCGGGCGTCAGCCGATGGCGATGGGGTTGACCGGCGATCCCGTCGCGCCGGTCACCAGCAACCCGCCGACGGCGAGCAGGATGTCGTAGCACTGATCGTCGGCGAGGTCCTTGAGCCAGAGGTGTTCGATCAGCGTCACGCCGAGTTGCTGCAGCAGCTCGATGTGCACGATGAGGAACTTGTTCTGATCGAACGGGATCGGCTCGATCGCCGAGTTGTCGCTGCCCACCGCGCTGATGCCGTGGTCCTTGATGAACTCGACCGAGTCGACGCCGAGGCCGGCCTGCATCCACGCCTGCTCCGGCGGCAGGTGCGCGTTGCGGTGCTCGATCCAGCCGGTGCGGACGAGGAGGATGTCGCCCTGATCGATGGTGGTGCCCTGGGCATCGGCGCACGCCTGGAGCAGCTCGCCGCCGATGCTGGTGCTCATCGGCATCGGCGCGCCCGTGGTGGACTCGACGTGGCCGGCGACATCGAGCAGCTTGGCCGGTCCGGCGAAGCTGCCCGTGTTCTCGATGCCGAGCCTCGCCGCACCACCGCGCGGCGTGAAGGTGCCGACGGGCGTGTCGTTGTACATCGTGTGCTCGGACGCGACGTGCGAGAGGGCGTCCATGTGGGTGCCGACGTGGCTCGGCATCACGATGACGTCCTCGTTCGCGCCGACGCCCTCACCGATCTCGAAGAACGGCGGGACGCGGCCGATGTCGGCGAACGACGAGAGCGTGTAGCGCTCGATCAGCGGGCGGTCGTGCACGGCCGGCACGGAGGCCTGGCTGAGCTGGATCGCCAGTGAGTAGACCTTGCCGGTGCGGCGGCGCAGCGCCGATGCCTTGACGGCCTCGGGCGTGATCAGGTTGAGGGTGCCGCGCTGATCGTCGTCGCCCCATCGTCCCCAGTTGTTGCTCATCGTCGATCCCTTTCGCATGTGCTGCGTGCTTTCGTATCATGCCGAGGCCGGTCGTCGGACTACCGTCGCCACCCATGACCCAGCAGACCATTCCCAGCGGCGGCCTCCAGGGCTCGGCCGTGCTCGTCACCGGTGGCGGCACCGGCATCGGAACGGCATGTGCCGTCCGCCTCGCCGCCGACGGCGCCGCCGTCACGATCTCCGGGCGCACCGAGTCCTCGCTCGCAGCCGCCGTCGCCACGATCTCAGCAGCGGCCGAGGCCGCCGGCAACGGCGGTTCGGCGCAGTACGTCGCCGGCGACGTCACGAAGGAGGACGACGTCGCGCGCATGGTGGCCAAGGCCGTCGAGCCGACGGGCGCACTCGACGGTGTCGTCGCCAACGCCGGCGGCTCGCGCGGGATGAGCCCGTACCACCTCACCCAGACCGAGCAGTTCGTCGAGACCCTCCACCTCAACGTGGTCGGCACGATGCTGTGCATCAAGCACTCCGTGCCCCACCTCGTCGCCGCCGGCGGCGGATCGTTCGTCGGCATGTCGTCGATCGCCGGTTACGTGACCCACCCCTACTTCGGTGCGTACACCGTGTCGAAGGCCGGCATCGAGCAGATGATGCGCAACGCCGCCGACGAGTACGGCGCCGTCAACGTGCGCTTCAACGCGATCCGGCCGGGCTTCATCGCCACCGAGATCATGGAGGGCATCCCCCGCGACAGCCCGGTGTACGACAGCTACATCACCCAGACCCCGATGGGCGACGTCGGCCAGCCCGAAGACGTCGCCGCGCTCGCCCGGTTCCTCATCGGTCCCGACTCGCGCTGGATCACCGGCACCGCGATCGCCGTCGACGGCGGCCATGGCCTACGCCGCGGCCCCGACTTCGGCCCCTTCCTCGAGCCCTTCCTCGGCGCCGACGTCATGCTCGCCAAGAAGCCCTTCGGCGCCGAGTAGTCGGGACTCGGAGCGTCAGCGACCGTTCCGATCGACCGATCGCACGTCAGCCGTGCGCGCCGCCGTCGATGCGGACGGCGGTGGCGGTGATCCACTTGCCGTCGTCGCTGGCGAGCATCGCGATCACCGAGGCGACGTCGGCGGGCTCGCCCATGCCGCCGGAGATCATCGCCGACATCTTCGCGAACAGCGACCAGTCGGCGTCCTTGGGGATCATGTGCGCGGCGTCGTCGGTGATGCCGCTGACGATGCCGCCCGGGGCGACGGCGACGGCGCGCAGGCCCTGCTTCGCGTACTCGACGGCGATCGTGTGGGTGAACGAGTCGACGCCACCCTTGCTCGCCGCGTAGGCCGCCATGTACGGATGGGCGAAGTTGGCCGAGGTGGAGCTGAAGTTGACGACCACGCCGCGACCGGTGGCGAGCAGTGCCGGCAGGGCCGCACGTGTCATCAGGAACGTGCCGGTGAGGTTGACGTTGATGACCTGGTTCCACACGTCGAGCGAGCACTCCAGCGTGTGCGTGACGCGCATGATGCCGGCTGCATTGACCAGCACCTCGAGTCCACCGAGGCGCTCGATCACCTCGCCGACGTGCGCGCTGACCGCGGCTTCGTTCGAGATGTCGAGCGTGCCCACGGTCAGCCGGTCGGCGTTGCCGTCGGCCTGGGCCGCGGCGAGGGTGGTGTCCAGCCCGGCAGCGTTGACGTCGATCGCGTGCACGGTTCCGCCCTCGGCCAGGAGGCGCTTGACCGTGCCCTGACCGATGCCGGAACCCCCACCCGTGACGATGATGCGGCGGTCGTCGAACCTGTTCATGGGGTCCCCCTCGTTGATGTCGCCGACAACATAGTCAGCGCACCTTCGGGGGACCCGATCCGGCGAGGTCGGTCAGGCGACGGTCTTCAGCTTGCCGCCGAGGAAGAGGATCCAGGGGGCGTTGTAGGCGAGCTTGACGACCTGGCCGGGGGCGACGTCGACCGCGGTGTTGGCCTTGCCACACGTCTTCATCAGCAGGTACGGGAAGTGCACCTGCACCTGGTGCTGGCCGGGGGTGGTGGGCATGAAGGTCGGCGTGCGCCACTTCTGCTGCGAGGCCACGCCGTCGATCGTGAAGACCGGCTTGAAGAAGTTGAGGATGAACGCGAGGACGAAGAACTTCGCGGTGATCTCGATGCCGGTGTTGCCCTGGGGTGGTGGAGGAGTGCTCATGCCGGGTGACGTTAGCCAGCCCGGACCAGGGGTTCGGCGATGCACGATCGCACAAGCGCGATCGAGCAGCGCTAACGCGGGCCGTGGGCCGCCCCGTAGAGCATCGTCTCGGCCACCAGGTGGTAGGCGCGACGCCAGGCGACGACCGCTTCGTCGGTCATCTGTGCGGGGATGCACACGCCGAACGCGTGCACCAGCGCGTCGAGCACCAGGTCGTAGTGGTGCGGCTCGACGCCGTAGTCGCGATGGCGGCTGCCGAGCGCCGTCGTGCGGGCGACGAGGCCGGGCAGCCGGCCGAGCGTCTCGACGATCGCGACGAGCTCGTCGACCAGCTTCTGCCGTTGGGCGACGAGGTCGGTGGAGAACATCGAGCGCAGCGACGGATCGAGCACGAACAGCTCGTCGTAGAAGACGGTGGAGAACCGGTCGGCCATCGGCGCGACCGCGGCGAACGTCGACTGGACCAGGGCGATGCTGGCTGCGTCCACGACTACTCCTGCCCCAGGCCGAGGGACTGGCGCAGCTCGGAGCGACCGCGGATGCCCAACTTGTCGTAGATGTGCTGCAGGTGGTTGTTGACCGTGCGGTACGACAGGAACAGCTGATCAGCGATCTCCCGGCTGGTCAGTTCGCTCGCCGCGAGGTAGGCGATCTCGCGCTCGCGGTCGGTGAGCGGATCGACGGTGCCGGTGGCGACGACGAGAGCCGGTGTGCTCGCGCCCTCGCACAGCGTGGCGTGTCGTTCGGCGCGGACGGTCATCGCTGCTGCGGCGCGTTGATCGCCGCGCTGGCGGGCGACGTCGGACGCCGCGACGGCGGCCTCGGCAGCGAGCAGGTTCGCGCCCATCGCCTCGAACCGGTCGGCTGCGTCGGTGAGCCCGGCGAGGTCGCCGGCGACGAGTGCCTGCACGTGGCCGAGGCGAGCGGCGGTGAGCGGTGAGTCGGTGAGCGCCACCAGCTCGGCGAGCTGATCGACGACGTCGGCGGGCCGGCCGAGGCGGGCGATGTCGTGCAGCAGCCAGATCGCATTGGCGATGTGACCGGAATCGATGGCGGGCGCGACGGCATCGAGCATCCGCGTCCGGGCCCCGGCGAGATCGCCGCGGGCGACCGCTGCCCAGGCCTGGGCGAGGAGCTGCTCCTGGGGCAGGAAGTCGAACGGCGGGAGCGCCTCGCACTCGGCGACCGCGGCGTCGGCCGCTGCGCTGTTCTGGAGCAGCGCCTGGGCCATGATCGCGCCGGTGAGCGCCGAGCGCGTCGGCCCGGACAGGCCGGCGTCGAGACCGAGCGCCCGGGCGTTGGTGAAGAAACGCAGCGCCGAGGCGGCCGCACCCGCCAGGACGTGGGCCCGGCCGAGGATGAGCATGAACCAGAACTGGCTGAGCGGCCGACCACCGGTGACGGCGTTCTCGTACTCCCGCTGGGCGATCTCGATCGCCTCGGCGACCCGTCCCGACTCGATCAGCGCGAACGCCTTGGCGACGTAGACGGCGTCGACATCGGCCACGCCGCTGACGACCTCGGCGGGCCGCAGAGCGAGCGCGCGCTCGACGCTGACCAGCGCGTCGGCCGTCTTGCCGGCCATCGAGCTGGAGTTCGCGTACGACACGAACGCACCGAGCTGCAGCTGGAGGTGATCGCTGTTGACGGCCTCCTCGAGCTCGCGGCGAGCATCGGCGGGCCGGCCGGCGTACACCAGCACCGAGGCGTACTCGGCGCTGAGCCGCTGGAGATCGGTCGCCGTCATCTCGGTGTCGTGGCGGAGCGCATCGAGCACGGCGAGGGCCGACGCGGCATCACCGAGGCCCCAGAGCAGGATCGTGGCGCGGGCGACGGCGAGGTCGACCCGCAGCTGCGACGGCCCGGGCAGCGCGCTCGCCTGATCGAGGACGACGAACGCCTCGGCCCACTGTCCGGTCTGGAACAGTGCGTCGGCGACGAGCCAGCCGACCTCGGCGCCGGGACGCTGGGCGAAGAGTGGGCGGCCCAGCCGCAGCACGCTGCGCGAGTCGTGCATCACGGCGGCGAGCCGCGCGCCGTGGAGCAGGCTGTCGAGATCGGTCGAGAGGCCGGCGTCGAGGCGCCAGATGGCGAGCTGCAGGGCATCGGCTCCGTGCACGGCGCGGTGCTCCTCGACCCATTGCACGTGGCCGCGCAGCAGCAGCCGCGACCGCATCGCGGGCAGCGACATCCGGATCGCCTCGCCGTGGAGCGGATGGCCGAGCGTCGCGAACGGACGGGTGTCGCGGATGACGAGGCGGAGGAGTCCGCGTGATTCCAGGTCGACCATCGCCTCCAGCCCGACGAGGGACTCGAGCTCGTCGAGATCGACCAGGTCGCACAGCGCGAGCAGCTCGAGGGCGGGCCGGGTCGACGGCTCGACGACGTCGAGGCGACTCTCGACGACCTCGCGCAGACGGGCGGATGTCGGGGCGTCGCCGCGCAACCGCCAGACGCCGCCGACCTCGGCGAGCGCGCCGGAGTCGAGGGCCGTGCGGATCAGCTCGCGGAGGAACAGCGGGTTGCCCTCGCTGCGGTCGCGCATCGACACCAGCACGGCACCGTCGACCGGCCCGCCGAGCACGAGGTGCAGCAGCGTGTCCATGTCGTCCTCGCTGAGCGGGCCGAGCGCGACGCCGAACGCGCCGTCGCCGAGGAGCACGTCGACCAGTGGATCGGGCAGCGGCTCGTCGTCGCGCGCCGAGGCGATCACGTGGACGGTGCCCGCGACGGCGAGCGTGGCGATGACGCCGGCCGTGGCAACGTCGAGGAGTGGGACGTCGTCGATCACGAGCACCGGCCGCTGGTCGGAGTCCGAGGCGAGGACGTCGCGGAGCGCGCCGATCAGCATGAGCGGATCGGCGCTGTCACGCGCGCCGGACGGCAGGAGGTGGGCGACGGCACCGAACGGCACGGCCGACGTCGCCGACGTGGCGACGATGCGGCGCACGAGCCGACCCTTCGCGTCGAGGGCGAGCACGACCTCGTCGACGAATCGGGTCTTGCCACCGCCGAGCGGACCACGGATGAGGGCAGCACCGATGCGCGGGAAGCTGGTCGGACCGGACGACCGAGGCGGGCCGACCGCAGCGACGACGCGTGCGACGATGGCGGCGCGACCGATGCACGGCCACGACCCGATCGGGCCCGGGCTCGCGATGAAGGGGATGGAGGCCGCAGTGATCGCACCAGTATGGCGCGTGGGCCGCGCGCACACGGAGGTGCGAGGAGGGGGCTGGTGGGCATGGTGTCAGAGGACCACCGATCCGGCGGTGGGGCCTGAGCACCGGATGCTCATTCGCGCCCGAGCGCCTACTCATCGGGCCCGGCCGGCATGGGTACATTGGCGCCCATGCCCACCGCCGATGCCCGCTCGATCGAGCCAGCCGGCATCACGCGGGTCCGTGCCCTGCTCGCCGACCTCGTGGCGATGCCGACCGAGAGCCGGTCGTCGAACCTCGCGCTGATCGACTGGGCGGCCGATCACCTGCACACGTTCGGCGCCCAGGTGAGCATCATCGCCGGGCAGGCGGGCCGGGCGAACCTGCTCGCCACCGTCGGTCCGACGGGCCGTGGCGGGATCCTGCTGTCCGGGCACACCGACGTCGTGCCGGCGGGCGACGGATGGGCGACGCCGCCGTACGAGCTCACCGCGACGAGCGGATCGGGTGCAGCCGGAACGGGCACGGGCGACGTGCTGCGCGGCCGCGGCACGGCCGACATGAAGGGCTTCATCGCGTGTGTGCTGGCCACCGTCGAGGCGCTCGATCCGGCGACGTTGACGCGGCCGGTGCACGTCGCGCTCTCCTACGACGAGGAGATCGGGTGCGTCGGTGTGAGGGGGCTGCTGCACGAGCTGGGCGGCGGCGCGTCGCGCGGGGACGTCCGCCCCGACCTCGTCGTGATCGGCGAGCCGACGATGATGCGCCCACGACATGCGCATCTCGGCAAGGTCGCGTTCCGGATCGCCTGCACCGCACGCGCCGGGCACTCCAGCCTCTCCCCGTTCCTCCCCTCGGCGATCGGATCGGCGGTGCACCTCATCACCACACTCGAGTCCGTGGCCGAGCCGCATCGGTCGTCGGCGACGCGCGACGCGACGGGTGAGGCATCGGCCGACGTCACCGTCAACGTCGGCACCGTCCACGGTGGCACGGCACTGAACGTGCTGGCCGAGCAGTGCGAGATCACGTTCGAGCTACGGCACACGACAGCGTTCGATCCGGACGAGCTGCTGGCACCGGTGTGGGCGGCCATCGACCGCGAGCGCGAGGCGCTGGAAGCAGTGGGCGGCGGCATCGACGTCGAGGAGATCACCCGCTACCCGGCGCTGCTCACCGACCGCGCCGATGCGATGGTGCGCCTGGTCGAGCGCGTCGCCGACCGAGGCCCGACCGTGCCCCTCGGCTTCGGCACCGAAGGTGGGCTGTTCGCGGCGGCGGTCGACGCGCCCGTGGTGATCTGCGGACCCGGCGACATCGCGGTGGCCCATCGGCCCGACGAGCACGTGTCGATCGAGCAACTCGAGGCGTGCCTCGACTTCCTGGCGCCGCTCATCGCTGGCGTGTGCACCTGAACGCCAGCACCTGAACGCCTGCACCTGAACCGGCCTCGGCCGCCGGTCAGCCACGACGGCCGGTGCGCGTCGTCAGCAGCTTCGGCAGCCGGGCACGCACGAGCGCGGCGAACTCCTGGGCGGCGGCCGGCAGCGGCCGATCGGCCATCGCCAGCCCGAGCTGCAGGTGCGGCACTGGCCCGTCGATGGAGACATAGGCGAGACCGTCGTCGCCGCGCTGCGACGGCACCAGGTTCACCACCGAGTAGCCGAGGTGCTCGGCCACCAGTCCGCGCACGAAGCTCAGGTCGCTGCACCGCATCGCGGGGCGCATGCTCACCCCGGCGGCGAGGAACACGGCCTGGAAGTAGTCGCTGCTGACGGGGAGGTCGAGCAGCACGAACGGCTCACCGGCCAGGGCCGACAGCTTCAGCGAGCGGCGGCCGGCGAGCGGATGGGCAGAGGGCAGGAGCACCTTCGGGGCGACGGCAGCAATGGGCACGAAGTCGACGCCCTCGTCGATGTCGAGATCGTAGGTGAGCGCCATGTGCAGATCGCCGGTGCGCAGCCCCTCGAGCAGCGCCTGCTGATCGGCGGTGCTCACGGCCACCGCCGCGTCGGGCTGATCGCTGCGGAACTCCCGGATCAGCGGTGGGACGACCACGGGGGCCACGGTGACGAGCGAACCGAGTCGGACCGTGCCGGTGGCCGGGGCGGCCAGACCGGACGCGCGCTGGGCGACGTCGTCGGCATGCGCGGCGAGGCGGCGGATCTCCGGCAACAGCACCCGACCCTCGGCCGTCGCCGTCAGCGGGCGGCCCGGCGAGCGGACGAACAGGGCGATGCCGAGGCTCTGCTCCAGCTCGCGCAGGCTGCTCGACAGCGTCGGTTGGGAGACCTGGAGGACACGTGCCGCGGCCGAGATGCTGCCGGCATCGGCCATCGCGACGACGTAGCGGATCTGGCGCAGGTTCAGCTCGGACATAGAAGAATCCTATGGGATCAGCGATGTTACGGTTTTCCTCGATCACGACGACACGATCACGAGAAGACACGACACCGAGGACTGCGATGACCATGACCGAAACAGGCACCGAGACAGGGACCGGGACCGGCACCGACGTTCCGACCACCGAAGAGCTGCTCCGCCGGGTGGACGAGCTCGGGCCGGTGTGGCGGAGCCGGATGCGCGAGCTCGACCGCACGTCCACGTTCCCGTTCCAGAACTTCGCCGAAGCGATCGAAGCCGGTCTCAACCGCCTGTGCGTGCCGGTCGAGGACGGTGGCTTCGGGTACTGGATGCCGGAGAAGTTCAGTGGGCTGTACCGGATCCTCGAGCGCCTCGCCTACTGGGACTCGAACACCGCCCAGCTGCTGCAGGTCCACAACCACGCGGCCGGCATCATCGCCTGGCATTCGAACGCCGAGCAGCGCGGCCACTTCATGCCCGAGATCGTCGGCGGCGCGTTCTGCGCGTCACTCGGCTCGGAGGCGCACATCTACGAGAACGGCGCGGAGAACCTCGATTCAGAGCTGAAGCGCGTCGACGGCGGCTACCGGCTCAACGCCCGCAAGGCGTTCACGTCCGTGTCGGCCATCGCGACGTACCTGATGGTGTGGTGCGCCGTCGAGGGCGACAGCGCCTATGCGTCGCGGATGGTGTTCGCGGTCGTGCCGAAGGACTCCCCCGGCGTCGAGATGATCGACGACTGGGAGATGCTCGGCATGCGCTCCACGGTGTCGTGCGGCATCAAGTTCAACGATGTCTTCGTCCCCGACTTCAACGTCGTCGGCGAGCCGGGCGGCTGGATCGAGAACGACCCGCGCACCTTCTCGTGCGCCTACGCAGCCAACCACCTCGGCTCGGCCCAGGCCGCGTTCGACTTCATCTGCGACTACGTCAAGGACCGTCCCGACCTGCGCGACTCCGAGGCCGTCAAGGTGCGCCTCGGCCGGATGGACGCCCAGCTGTACGCCGCCCGCTCGGGCCTCGCCGCTGCCGCCGCCCGGCTCGACCGCGGCGACGACTACGACGCCGCCGAGGCCGACGCGGTGCGCACGATGCACCTCTGCAAGAACGCCGTGCTCACCATCCCGTACGAGGGCTTCGACATCGTCGGGGCCCGCGCGGCGCACGAGCGCTACCCGCTCGGCCAGATGATGCGCGACGCGCGCACCTTCACCCTCCACTTCCGCGACGACCTCTACGTGCAGCGCCTCGCCGAGATGGCCCTGGGCAAGGGCTTCTCGGCGAAGAAGGCCCGTGGCGGGTCCACGCCGTTCGACCAGTCGAGCGCCGGGGCATGACACAGCCGGGCTCGATCCACCCCGACACGGCGCTGCTCGTCGACGTCTGCGCGATCGATTCCATCTGGGGTCGCGAGCGTGAGCTGGCCGAGTTCCTGGCCGAGCAGCTGCGCTCCTGGGGTTGCGACGAAGTCGAGCTGGTGCAGTCGATGCCGGGCCGCCCGTCGGTGGGGGCGCGCCTGCGCGGCACCGGTGGCGGGAAGTCCCTGGTGCTCAACGGGCACATCGACATCTACGAGCTGAGCAACGACTGGACCCGCGACCCGTTCGCACCCACCGTGGAGGACGGACCGGGCGGCGCACGCGTCTACGGCGCCGGCATCGCCGACATGAAGGCCGGCACCGCGGCAGCGCTGGCGGCCGTGCGGCGCATCGCGCTCAGCGGCGAGCGGCCGGCGGGCGACGTGGTCTTCCAAGGCGTGTCGTGCCACTTCGAGGGCGGCGTCGGCACGCGGTCGCTGTGCAACGCCGGCTTCGTCGGCGACGCCGCGGTCGACTGCGAGCCGTCGAGCAACACCATCGGCATCGCCCACCGCGGTGCGGCCTACCTGACGATCACGACGCGCGGCAAGCAGGCGCACACCACCTACAAGCACCTCGGGCTCAACGCGATCGAGACGATGGAACCGATCCTCGCCGGTCTGCGCCGGCTCGAGTCCGAGCTGCCGTACGAGCCGCACGAGCTGCTGCCCGGCGGGCCGATCCTCAACATCGGCACGATCGTCGGCGGCACCAAGCACAACCAGGTGCCCGACCGGTGCACCGTCAGCCTCGATATCCGCCTGCTGCCCAGCCAGGATCCGTACGACGTGAAAGCGCGAGTGGAGGCGATGGTGGAGCAGCTGCGGCTGGAGGTGGACCCGCGCATCGACGCCGTGGTCGAGTTCAGCGAGCACTGGCTGTCCGGCCCGCGCCACGCCTACGAGATCGACGCGCACGCGCCGGTCGTCGCCGCGCTCGACGCCGCAGTGCGCGCCGTCACCGGGCGCGAGCCGGAGTACCAGGGCGTGCCGTTCTGGTGCGACATCGTCGCGCTCAAGGACTTCGCCGTCCCGGGCGTCAACTTCGGCCCGGGGGACCCGCCCTACAACTTCGCCGACGAGTACGTGTTCGAGGCCCAGTACCTCGAAGCGGTCGACGTCTACGAGGCCATGATCCGCGGCTGGTGCGTGTGAGCACGGGCGATCTCAACATCGTCCACGCCACTGCGCTCGCGCAGGTGCACGACGCCGGCAGCGCGCGACGCGGCTCGACCCAGGGTCGGCTCGACGTCATCACCGACGGTGCGATCGCGATCCGCAACGGCATCATCGTCGCGGTCGGCGACACCCACTCGGTCCTGTCGCAGTACTTCGACCACGACGTGCCGATGATCGACGCGCGTGGCCGCACGGTGCTGCCCGGCCTGGTCGAGTGCCACAGCCACCCGATCTTCGACGGCGAGCGCCACGACGAGTACGCCGAGCGGCTCGGCGGCGCGAGCCTGGCCGAGGTCGCGGCCCGCGGTGGTGGCATCTGGCGCAGCGTGGTGGCCACACGTGCAGCCGATGACGCGACCCTGCTCCGGCGGCTCGCCGTCGCGTATGCGCGCGTGCTGGCCGGCGGCGTCACCACGCTGGAGGTCAAGTCCGGCTACGGGCTCACCGTTGCCGAAGAGCTGCGCGCCCTGCGGTTGCTCGAGGCATCGCGAGAGTCGACGCCGTTGCAGTTGGCCGTGACGTTCCTCGGAGCGCACGTCGTGCCGCGCTACCTCGAGGTGCCCGGCGACCTCGCTGCCGACGCCGCCCAGCGGGCCACGGACTACACCGACCTGATCGACGGGGAGATGCTGCCGGCCGTCGTCGCCCAAGGGTTGTCGGAGTTCCAGGACGTGACGGTGGAGGACGGGCTGTTCACGCCGGCGCAGGCGTTGCAGCTGATGCGCCGCAGCCACGAGCTGGGCCTGCCGGTGCGCGTGCACGCCGACGCATGGAAGACGTCGCAGGGCTGGCGCACCGCGGTCGAGGGCGGCGCGATCTCGGCCGAGCACCTCACGTACACGCCCGACGACGAGATCCTCGAGGTCGGCGCCACCGACACCGTCGCCGTGCTGCTGCCCGTGGCCGAGCTGATCTACATGACCGACCGCCGCGCCAATGCCCGGCTGTTCGTGGACCAGCACGTGCCGGTGGCCATCGCCACCGACTACTGCTCGTCGATCCACGCGACGTCGTTGCTGAGCACGCTCGCCACCGCCGCGCCGTGGTTCCGGATGACGCCGGGCGAGGTCATCGTCGGCGCCACGCTCAACGCCGCCTACGCCCTCGGCCGCCAACAGTCGTGCGGCTCGCTCGACGTCGGCAAGCGCGGTGACCTGATCGTGCTCGATTGCCCGCACCCGGACGAGATCTGCCTCGCCGCGGGTGCGCCGATCCTCGACCAGGTCGTGATCGCCGGCACCCGGGTCAGGTAGCGCCTACTCGGCCGCCGGTGTGGCCGGCGCCGTGAAGCCGACGGTGACCGTCACCTCGTCGGCGCCACGCACGAGCGCGACCTCGACCGTGTCGGTCGACAGCTGCTCGAGCGCGTCCTGGAGATCGTCCACCGTGGTGATCGCGCGATCACCGATCCGCACGATGAGATCGCCCACCTGCACGCCACCACGACCAGCGGGACCGGACTCGTCGATGCCGCGCACGAGGACGCCGTCGCGCTCGGCGAGGCCGACGGCCTGGCGGAGCTGGGTGGCGACGTGTGCGGGTGCCACGGCGACGCCGAGGGTGCGGCGCAGCACGGACTTGCCGTCGACGAGCTCGGTGATGCGCGCCCGCAGCACATCGTCGGCGACGCGGGCGAGGTAGAAGCCGTCGCCGACCCGGTGGGTGTTGATGCCGACCACCTTGCCGGCGGCGTCGAACACCGGGCCGCCCGAGGATCCACGGGCCAACGGTGCGGTGTGCTCGACGCTGCCACGCACCACCCGCCCGCGTGGGCCCTGGAACGAGCGGTCGACGCCACTCACGAACCCGAGCGTGGCCCGGGCGCGGTGGCCGCCACGGGAGAGCGCCACCACGGCGGCGCCGAGCGTCGGCGGTGCGTCGGCGAACTCCAGCGGGGCGATGTCGCCCGTGGCGACATCGATGACGACGAGATCGCCGTCGGCGTCGACACCGTGGACGCTGCCCTGTTCGACGTGGCTGTCGGCGAACGTGATCGCGACCGTCTGGTCACGGAGGTTGTGCGCGCTCGTGAGCACGCGGTTGGGGGCGACGACGAAGCCACTGCCGCGGCCGTTGCGACCGACGCTGACGACGGCGGGTGTGGTCGCCTCGGCGACGGTTCGGATGGTGTGCTCGAGATCCTGCAACATGGCGGCTCCTGTCGGTGGTGACTGCTCATTCTTCGTAGTCACTTGTGATTTGCAACTGACTATACACTCGGCAACATGCTTCGCACCCCGTTCCCGAACGCGAGAATGGCTCGATGACGGATCCCCTGCTGCAGGAGGCGGTCGAGATCGCCGGCGACCGGTGGGTCCTGCTCGCGCTCGGTGCGCTCGTCGACGGTCCACGTCGCTTCGGCGACCTGGTGACGGATCTCGGCGGCATCGCCCCGAACATCCTCATCGACCGGTTGCGGCGGATGGAGCGGCACGGGCTGATCGGCGCGTCGCTGTACTCGCAGCGGCCGCGCCGGTTCGTCTACGACCTCACCGAGTCCGGGCGCGAGCTGGCGGCGTTGCTGCCGGCGCTCACGACGTGGGCGGCGCGGCGCACCGGCGGCGAACCGCACCGGCACCGCGCCTGTGGCTCGGCGGTCGAGGTGCGGCTGTGGTGCCCGACGTGCGCGACCACGGTGGACGGCGGCGAGGTCACCCGTCCGGACGCGACCTCCGACGTCGCCCCCGAACCGCTGCGCTGGCTGTGACGAGACGGCTGTCGCTGGCTGTGACGAGACGGCTGTGATGACATGGCTGTGACGACATGGCGGTGACGGTTCCCCTGCTGCGCACGATGCGCAGCCGCGATCCCGACGAACCGCATCGCACCTCGACGCCGCTCGAGCTGCTCTTCGACCTCTGCTTCGTGGTCGCGGTCTCCCAGGCAGCCGCTCAGCTCCACCACGGTGTCGGCGTCGATCACGTGCGCCACGCGATCGCCGGCTACGTCACGGTGTTCTTCGCGATCTGGTGGGCATGGCTGAACTTCACGTGGTTCGCCTCGGCCTACGACACCGACGACGTGCCGTACCGCCTGCTGACGTTCCTGCAGATCGTCGGCGTGCTCATCCTGGCATCCGGTGTGCACGCAGCGTTCGACGGCAACTTCACCGCGATCACCGTCGGCTACGTCGTCATGCGCCTCGCGCTGACGGCGCAGTGGTCGCGCGCCGCGGCCCAGGATCCGGCGCACCGGCGCACGCCGCTGCGCTACGTCGCCGCGCTCGTGGTGACCCAGGCGGGCTGGGTGATCCGGCTCTCGCTGCCGGCATCGTGGGGCTACTTCACGTTCGCCTTCCTCGTGGCGGTCGAGATCGCCGGACCGTATTGGGCCGAGCGGCGCGACAACATGACCACCTGGCATCCCGAGCACATCGCCGAGCGGTACGGGCTGTTCACCATCATCGTGCTCGGCGAGTGCGTGCTGTCGGCGTTCGTCGCCACCGACGCCGCGATCAGCTCGGGCGGCGTGTCCGGGCGGCTGATCGTCGTCGCCGGCGCCGGGCTCGTCGCGATGTTCGGCATCTGGTGGACGTACTTCGGCCTGTCCGCCGAGGAGATGCTGCGCGAGCGACCGCACCTCTCGTGGGTGTGGGGCTACGGGCACTACTTCCTGTTCGCCTCGATCGCCGCGCTCGGCGCCGGCATCGCACTGCTGGCCGACCTCGCATCGAGCGGCGAGCACGGCGCGCTCTCGACGATGGGCCAGACGATGGCGTTCGCCGTCCCGGTCGGGCTGGCGCTGCTGCTGCTCGCGCTGATGCGGCCGCTCCTCCACGGCGATCACCATCGCAGCGACCTGGTGGCCTACGGATCAGCGGCGCTCGTCGTCGCGGCCGGTCTGCTCGGCGGCGCGCTCGGCCTGGTCGCCACCCTCTGCATCGTCGCCGCCGTGGTCGTCGCGAAGGTCGCCTACGACACCGCCCGCCCCCGTCAACCGTCCCACTCACCGACCGCGTGATGTCGTCCCGCAGACGACCGCCCGCGGTCAAACCGTCGGGCGGAACTCACTGACCGCGTGATGTCGTCCCGCAGACGACATCACGCGGTCAGGGGTGGCGGAGGTGCTCGGTGGCGCGCTGGGCGAGGGTGACGAACTCGCGGACGTGCGGATGCGGATCGTCGCTCGGCCACACCAGCAGCAGCGGGACGCGGGGCGCATCGGTGAGCGGGACGTAGCGGACGTCGGGATGCGGGCGAAGTGCCGCGGTGGAGGCGACGCTCACGCCGATCCCGGCACCGGTGGCGATCGCGATGAGCCAGTCGTCGGTGGTGGTCACGTTGCGGCCCACGCGGGGACGTGAGCCGGCGGGCCACAGCGCCGGCGTGGTCATCCCGGCCGTGGTGTGGACGACGAGCGGGTCGCCGGCGAGGTCGGCCAGGCGCACCTGCTTGCGCCGGGCGAGCGGGTGCTCGACGGGCAGCACCGCGAGGCGGCGTTCCTCGTCGACCACCGCCACCCGCATCGCGGGGTCGGTGATCGGGCCTCGGGTCAGCGCGACATCCACGTCGTCGTTGCTCAGCCCGGCCGTGCGATCGTCGCCGCGCAGCAGGTGCAGCAGCCGCGTCGGGTGCGCCGCGTTCCACGCTCGCGCGATGGACGCGGTGTGCGCCGCCGATGCCCAGGTGTGGCCGAAGCGCAGCGGTGGGACGTCGGTTGCGACGGACGAGATCGCCTGATCGAGCTCGCGCAGCGCCTTCTGGGCCGACGTGCGGAACCGGCGACCGGCTGCGGTGAGCTGGAGGTGGTGCGTCGACCGAGCGACCAGCTGCACACCGAGCTCGTGCTCGAGCTGGGTCAACGTGCGCGACAGCGCGGGCTGCGAGACGTGCAGCATCGCGGCCGCCCCGGTGATGCTGCCGGCATCGCCGATGGCGACGAAGCAGCGCAGGTGACGAGCTTCGACGGTCATGCGTTGAAAGCATAACCAGGCATCGATCGGCATTTCCCATGCATCACCGACCAGCGCATCGTGGAGTCGTGAGCACCGTCACGGACACCCGCTTGAACACCGCCAAGATCATCGGCGCGATCGTGAGCGTGCAGCTCGGCGCCGCCCTCGCCGCGAGCCTGTTCGACCGCGTGGGATCGGCCGGGATGGTGCTGCTGCGGCTCGGCTTCGCGTCGATCGTGCTGCTCGGCGTCTCCCGTCCTGCGCTGCGCGGGCGGGCACGGCGCGACTGGTTGCTGACCGGCGTGTTCGGCGTGTTGATGGCGACGATGAACCTCACGTTCTACGCCGCGGTCGAGCGCTTGCCGCTCGGGCTCGCCGTCACGCTCGAGCTGCTCGGCCCGCTCGGCCTCGCGGTCGCGATGTCACGCCGCCTGCGCGAGCTGGGCTGGACGGCCCTCGCCATCGTCGGTGTCGTCCTGCTCGGCGAGTCCGGCCACCACATCGACCGCGTCGGCGTGGCGTGCGCGTTGATCGCGGCGGGGTGCTGGGCGGGCTACATCCTGCTCAGCCGGGAGACCGGCCGGCGCTCCGACGGCATCGACGGCCTGGCCCTCGCGATCACGGTGGGGGCGCTGATCTCGGCACCGTTCGGGATCGCGTCCGGCGGGATGACGCTGCTCCAGCCGTCGATCCTGCTCGCCGGCACCGGCGTCGCGTTGCTGTCGTCCGTGATCAACTTCTGCCTCGAGCTGTCCGCGCTGCGCACGGTGCCGGCTCGCGCCTTCGGCGTGCTGATGAGCCTCAGCCCCGTCGCCGCGACGGTGGCCGGATTCGTCGTGCTCAGCCAGCACCTGCAGCTGATCCAGATCCTGGCCATCGGCTGCGTGATCGCCGCCAGCGCCGGGACGGTCCGCTCAGCCGCGCCGGCCGGATCCGCCGACCAGGGTGGTCAGGCGAGCAGCCCCGGTGCGCCCGAAGAGGTCTCACCGACCGCGGGAAACCGGGCGGCCGGATCCTGCCGGTAGAAGCCGGCCAGCACGTCGTACAGGTCGCGCTTGTGCTCGCGCATCGCGACCGGCGCCGAGAAGAACGCCTCGGACGCGACCGCGAAGAACTCGCCGGGGTTCTCGCCGCCGTAGTCGCGCAGGAACCCGCCGGTCCCACGCTGGATCGCGGTGAACTCGCGCGTGCAGACCTCGACCCAACGCCGCCGGGCGTCCGCGTCGGGGATCGGTGGTGTCCCGTCGATGACGCCGTCGAGCATGTCGAGCTTGTGCGCGAACTCGTGGTACACCACGTTCTGGCCGCGGGAGGGGTGACGCGCCTCGTACGCGACGGTGTCCCACGCGAGCACGGTGGGCCCGCCGAACTGGGCCTGGCCGAGGATGGGATACGGGTCGCTGCTCACCAGTCCGCCGGTGCCGGTGCTGCGCGGACCCTCGAGCACCAGTGTGGTGGGGTGGACGAGGATCGTGCCCACGCCGCGGTACGGGTCGCCGTCGAGCTCGAGCACGAGCAAGCACGCCTGCGCGGCGATGAGCACGCGCATCGCCTCGGTGACCTCGAACCCGTTGGCGGCCTCCCAGCGCTTCTCGTGCACGAACACCTTGACCAGGTCCTCGAGGCGCGAACGCTCGTCGTCGGAGAGGCGCTGCCACAGCGGCCAACGGGCCACCAGCTCGGCCCGCCACGCATCCGTGAACTCGATCTCGTCGAGCTCTCGCTGGCGGCGCTTGCGGCGCGACTCGAATCGCATGACGGCACGCTACCGGCCGGTTCGGTCGGCCCTCGGGCGGCAAACGCTACGCTCGCCGAGTGACCGAGCCGACTGTCGTCCCCGATCGCGCCGCGACTCCAGCCGACACCGGGCTGACGTCCGCAGAGGTCGCCGAGCGGGTCGCCCGGGGCGAGGTCAACAACGTCCCCGATGCGCCGTCGCGCACGGTCGGTGAGATCTTCCGGGCCAACCTGCTCACCAAGTTCAACGCGCTGATCGGCTCGCTGTTCGTGCTGGTGATGATCACCGGGCAGTACCGCGACGGCCTGTTCGGCGGCGTCATCGTCGCCAACACCGCGATCGGCATCATCCAGGAGCTGCGCGCCAAGCGCACCCTCGATCAGCTCACCGTCGTCAACGCGCCCAAGGTCAACACGATCCGCGACGGCAGACAATCGTCCCTCGCGGTGAACGAGCTCGTCCTCGGCGACGTGATGGACCTCCTCCCCGGCCAGCAGATCGTCGCCGACTCCACCGTCATCACCGCGAGCAACCTCGAGGTCGACGAGTCGCTGCTCACCGGCGAGGCCGATCCCATCGTCAAGCAGCCCGGCGACGAACTGCTGTCCGGCAGCTTCGTGGTGGCCGGCAACGCTCGCGCCGAGGTGAGCAAGGTCGGCGCCGATGCCTACGCGTCGAAGCTCGCCGAGGAGGCCCGCAAGTTCTCGCTGGTGCACAGCGAGCTGCGCACCTCGATCGACCGCATCGTCACCCTGGTCACCTGGGCGCTGGTGCCGACGGGCATCGCCCTGTTCATCCGCCAGCTCACCGGCGACGCCAGCTGGCGCGACGCCGTGGTCAGCTCCGTCGGCCTCGTCGTGGCGATGGTGCCCGAGGGCCTGATCCTGCTGACGAGCGTGGCCTTCACCGTCGGCGTGGTCCGCCTCGCCCGCAAGCGCACGTTGGTGCAGGAGCTGCCGGCCATCGAGGTGCTCGCCCGGGTCGACGTGATCTGCATCGACAAGACGGGCACCATCACCTCCGGCTCGATGGACGTGGCCGACGTCCAGACGCTCGGCGCCGGCGGCGACTCCGACCGCGCGGAGGACGCGCTCGCTGCCCTGGCGTGGAGCGATCCCAACCCCAACGCCACCCAGCGGGCGCTGCAGGGCCGCTACGAGCAGGCGTCGTCGTGGACGTCGACCGGCTCGGTGGCGTTCTCGTCGGCCCGCAAGTGGAGCGCATCGTCGTTCACCGACAACGGCACGTGGGTGTTCGGCGCGCCGGAGATGATGATGAGCGGCGACGGCTACGCCGCGATGTCTTCCCAGGTCGAGACCGCCGCCGACGCAGGCAACCGGGTGCTGCTGCTGGCCACCTGCGACGGCGCGCTGAGCGGTGAAGCGCTGCCCGACGACCTGCGCCCGGCTGCGCTGGTGATGCTCGAGGACCAGGTGCGCAGCGACGCCGAGGAGACGCTCACCTACTTCGCCGCGCAGGGCGTGACCCTGAAGGTGATCTCCGGCGACAACCCGCGCACGGTCGGCGCGGTCGGGCGGCGGGTCGGGCTGGCCGGCGCCGAGGACCTGATCGACGCCCGCGAGCTGCCCACCGATCCCGAGGCGCTCGCCGACGCGGTCGAGGCATCCACCGTGTTCGGCCGGGTCAGCCCGCACCAGAAGCGCGAGATGGTGAAGGCGTTGCAGTCGCGCGGCCACGTCGTCGCGATGACGGGCGACGGCGTGAACGACGTGCTCGCGCTCAAGGACTCCGACTGCGGCATCGCGATGGCCAGCGGCTCGGAGGCCACCCGCGCCGTCGCCCAACTGGTGCTGCTCGACAGCACGTTCTCGTCGCTGCCGAGCGTGCTGTCCGAGGGCCGCCGCGTCATCAACAACATCGAGCGCGTCGCCAGCCTGTTCCTCGTCAAGACCGTCTACGCCTTGTTCTTCGCGATCGCCACGGTCATCAGCGGTGCCGACGCACCGTTCCTGCCCCGCCACCTCACGCTCGTCGGCACGTTCACCATCGGCGTGCCCGCGTTCTTCCTCGCGCTCGCCCCCAACGACACACCGGTGAGGGCCGGCTTCGTCGGCCGCGTGCTGCGGATCGCGCTGCCCGGCGGTGTGCTCGCGTCGTTCGCGACGTACATCGCCTACACGATCTCGCGCCACACCGGCGGCGTGTCGCTCGCCCAGCAGCGCACCGTGGCCACCGTCGTGCTCGCGGCGAGCGCGATCCTCGTCCTGGCCCGCGTCGCCCGCCCACTGGTGATGTGGAAGATGGTGCTCGTCGCGGCGATGGCGGCCTTCCTCGCGCTCGCGCTGTACCTCGATCCGCTGAGCAACTACTTCGTGCTCGTCCACCCGCCGAGCGGGATGGTCATCATGATGGCCGTCGTGATCGTCGCGACCGGAGTGCTGCTGCCGTGGGTCTGGCGGCTCGGCGACTGGGTGGTCGGACAGGGCGAGCGACGGCTCGACAGCCGCCGCGCGCTCGCCGCCGGAAAATAGTTTTGGGGCTCTGACCTGGGGCGGAGCGGGTCCCTACGGAGCGGGTGATGTTCTGGATGACGTTTATTGGGTGAGGGCCAGGGGACGGTTGGAACGTGAACAGCCATCCAACCTCTCGGGCCTCACAGAAAGGACGTCACCGTGCTCATCGATGACAAGAGACTCAATGAACTGATCGAGGAATCCCAAGATCAGCACACGGACGCCATCAAGCAGGTGTCCACTGTGATCCCCGACCTCCGTGACCATGCCGCCGACCGGCGCCGGTCCGGCGGTGCCATCATCACCCCCGACGAGATCCGCGCACTCGAGGAGTCCCGCTCGAACCTGCGGGCCAAGCTCATGGGCGTCGCCGGCATCGGCGTGGTCGGCGCAGCCGTCGGCACCATCCTCGCCCGGCCCGTCGCGGCGGACACGTCGCTCGACATCCAGATGCTGCAGACCAACGCATCGCTGGAGATCCTCGCCGTCGCCACGTACGGCGCGGCGATCGGGCTGGACTTCATCGCCAACGGCAACCCCGTGATCTTGAAGTTCGCGCAGACCACCATGAAGCAGCACGACGATCACGACGACGCCTTCAACGCTCAGGCGAAGGCGCTCGGCGGCGCCGAGCAGACGATGCCGAACCCCAAGTACGCACCGATCGTGGAGGCTGCGAAGCCGACGCTGAAGGCCCCGCTCGATGTGGTCAACCTGGCCATGACGCTCGAGACGGTCGCCACGAACACGTACCTGAACGAGTGCAACATGTTCAGCGACAAGACGGCGGTGGCCCTCCTCGCCAGCATCATGGGCGTCGAGTGCCAGCACCTCGCCACGCTGCGCGCCGTTGCCGCGCTGCTCTCCGGTGGCGCTGATGCGCTCATCGCCATCCCGACCGACGTCACCAAGCTGCCCGCAGCCGCTGGCAACGTCTCATTCCCCGATGCCTTCGAGCCCACCACGATGGCAAGCCCCGCAGACGAAGGAGCCGTCAAGTGAACAACGAAGACCTCGATCCCAACATGAACCGCGACATCCACTCGGCCCTCGGCTCGATCACCAATGCGGGTCCGTTCACGCGGCGCCGCCTCTTGGCCGGTGCCGGTGTGCTCGGCGCAGCGCTCGTCGCTGCGGCGTGTGGCTCGGACAGCAAGGACACGTCGTCATCCACGGCGGCCACCACCGGAGCGACGACGGGTGCCACCACCGGCGCCTCCACCGTCGACACCACGGCCACGTCCACCGCGGGCACCACGGGCACGTCGACGATGGACACCACCGCCACCACCGGCGGCACCGACACCACGACCGCTGCATCGACGGCAGGCGGGGGCGACGACGTCGCCATCGCCCAGCTCGCTGCCGGGCTCGAGGTGCTGGCTGTCGGCACGTACAAGGCAGCGCTCGACGCCGCCACGGCCGGCTCGCTCGGCACCGTGCCCCCGGCCGTCGCCACCTTCGTCCAGACGGCCATGGACCAGCACCAGCAGCAGCTGGACGCCTGGAACAAGGTCATCACGGGCGCCGGCGGCACCGCGGTCACCGCGCCGAACGCGACGCTGAAGCCGACGGTGGACGCAGCGTTCGCCAAGGTCACCGACGTCACCGGTGCGGCCACCCTCGCACTGATGCTGGAGCAGATCGCTGCGGCCACCTACCAGAGCGCCGTGCCGAAGATCACCGACAAGGACGCCATCCTGCTGGCCGGGTCGATCCAGATCATCGACGCCCAGCACGCGGCGATCCTCAACTTCGTGCTCGGCAACTACCCGGTGCCGGACACCTTCGCCAAGCTGGACATGGCGGTCTCCGCCTGATCAGCGGCTGACGATCACGGATCCGTCGCCTGCCTCCCTCGGGCGGCGGATCCGCATTCGTCGAGTCTCCGCTCAGGCTGGGTTGGGGTTCGATCGACAGAGACCCCGGAGCAACCGCTCCGGGGTCTCGTGCGTTGTCGACTGAGGTGCGCCCGGTCGAGGGGGCCTACAGGCCCTGCAGCACCGTCTCGTCGTCGGCGCCGGACTTGCGCTCGCCACCCTCGCGGTTGGGGGGCGGGGGGAGGAAGCCCTCCTCCTGGATGACGTGCTCGCGGGCGTTGGCGATGCCGGTGCGGACGAGGTTGAGGCCCTTCAGGCCCGGCAGCAGATCGATGCGATCCTCGATGCGGTCGATCAGCTCCATGCCATCGCCGGAGCCGAACAGGTAGGCGGTGGCGAACGAGGTCTCGATCTTGGGGACGTCGCCGTTGCCGACCGGCGCCCACTGGTGACGGAGGAACCACGACGTGACCTTCTGCGCCTTGCGATCACCCTCGAGGAGCTCACGGGCGTAGCTGGCGTAGTAGCCGGCGTGACGGCCCTCCTGGCGCATGATGCGCGTCAGCAGCTCGGTCAGCACGGGGTGATCGGCGATGGCGCCCAGGCGGTTGTACGCGGCGTTGGCGGTCCACTCGTTGATGGCACCCCACGTCATGTGGACGGCGGGAAACTTGCGGACGCCGTGACCCAGCGCCCAGAAGATGGCCGGGCTCCAGAACAGGTAGCGCTTGTTGAAGTCGCGCATCTCGGACAGGCGGGCATCGTGTGCCGGTTGGTCGTGCATCGCGAGGATGCGGCCGAGGGCGTTGCCGTGCCAGTACTCCTCGTAGTTCCACAGCGTGAGGAACCCGGTGAACTGGGGATCCTTCCACTGCGGCATCATCAGCAGCTCGCGGGTGTACAGCACCGTCTGGTACTCGATGTCGTGCATGTACGAGATGCAACGCAGGACGTCGGGGGACAGCGGGTTGTCGCGGAAGCTCTCGAAGTCGATGTCGTCGGTCTTCAGCCGACCGCCCTGCTCTTGGAACTTCTCGATCGAAATCGCCATGGTGCTTCTCCGGTGCGGTCCTGCGGAATGGATCGCGTTGGTGCGTACTCCGTGCCATGGGCTCCCGGCCCGACGACAAATCTACCTGCGGGTACTACCTTCGACGGGCGTGCGCGGTCGGTGGCTCCTCGTGTCGGTGCTCGCGCTGGCGACCGGTTCGGTCGGTGTGATCGCGGTCGCCACGGCGGCGGCACCCACGCGGATCACGGGGGCGGCCACCGCGGCGCGGCCGGCGGTGCGCATCCGCGCGTCGGGCCCGCAGGTCGGCGGGTGC
>JAOBWK010000086.1 GCA_025463305.1 Ilumatobacteraceae bacterium | reverse complement strand
CGCCTGGATCTGCTCGAGCATCTCGAGCACGGACTGGTTCGCGCCGCCGTGCAGCGGCCCGAACAGCGCCGACACCCCCGCGCTGATGGACACGAACAGGTTGGCGTTGGACGAGCCGACCATCCGCACCGTCGACGTCGAGCAGTTCTGCTCGTGGTCGGCGTGCAGCAGGAACAGCAGGTTGAGCGCCTTGGACGCGACCGGGTTGACGACGTACTCCTCGGCGGGGACGCCGAAGGTCATCCGCAGGAAGTTGTCGACGTAGCCCAGGTTGTTGTCCGGGTAGAGGAACGGCTGCCCGACCGACTTCTTGTGCGCGTAGGCCGCGATCGTCGGCATCTTGGCGAGCAGCCGGATGGTCGAGGACTCCACGTGCTCGGGGTCGAACGGGTCGAGGCTGTCCTGGTAGAACGTCGACAGGGCGCTCACCGCGCTGGACAGGACCGCCATCGGGTGGGCGTCGGTCGGGAAGCCCTGGAAGAACTCGCGGAAGTCCTCGTGGAGCATCGTGTGCTTGCGGATCTTGCCCTTGAAGGTCGAGAGCTCCTCCTCGGACGGCAGCTCGCCGTAGATGAGCAGCCACGCGACCTCGAGGAAGCTGGCCTGCTCGGCGAGCTGCTCGATCGGGTAGCCGCGGTAGCGCAGGATGCCTGCGTCGCCGTCGAGGTACGTGATGGCGCTCTTGCAGGCCGCGGTCTGCATGTAGGCCGGGTCGTAGATGAACAGCGAGGGATCGAGCTCGCGGACCGCGGACGCAGGAAACACGCCGTCGGTGATCGGGACCGTGACCGTCTTGCCGGTGCGGTCGTCGGTGATGGTGATGGTGTCGGGCACGTTGCTCCCTCGAGGTGACACGAATAAGAAGGCGGGGCTTTCTCCCCGGCGAGGAGACTAATCCTCACCCTTCCGAATCGGCCTATTCGCGCTCGGCGGCAGGGAGCAACGAAGCCCTCCTGGTCTGCGCGGTCAGAGGGGGGTGTTGTCGTGCTTTCGGCTGACGAGACGTTCGCGCTTGTCGGCCAGGGCTGCCAGGGCGTCGCAGATCGCGGCTCTCGTGTCGGCGGGCTCGATGACGGCGTCGATGTAGCCGCGCTCGGCGGCGATGTAGGGGTTGAGCAGGCGCTCGGCGTAGTCGGCCTCGAAAGCGGCCTTCTCCTCGGGGGTGGCCCGGCGCTGGAGGATCGCCGCGGCCTGGCCGGCGCCCATGACGGCGAGCTCGGCCCACGGCCAGGCGATGCAGAGGTCGTTGCCCATCTTCTTGCTGTCCATCACGATGTACGCGCCGCCGTAGCTCTTGCGCAGCACCACGCAGATGCGCGGCACGGTCGCCCGCCCGTAGGCGAACACCAGCTGGGCGCCGTGGCGGATCATGCCCCGCCACTCGAGGTCCTTGCCCGGGTAGAAGCCGGGCGTGTCGACCAACGTCAGGATCGGCAGGTTGAACGCATCGCAGAACGACACGAACCGGGCTGCCTTCTGCGACGCCGGGATGTCGAGCGTGCCGGCCAGCGAGATCGGCTGGTTGGCGACGATGCCCACCGGTTGGCCGGCGAACGTGGCGAACGCGGTGACGACGTTCGAGGCCCAGCGGGCACGTACCTCGAACATGTCGCCGTCGTCGGCGAGGGCGCGGATGACGTTGCGCACGTCGTACGAACCGGTGGACGACGGCGGGATCAGCTCGCCGGCCTCCGGGGTCAGCCGGTGCGGATCGTCGTCGGTGGGAAAGCGTGGCGCTTCCTCGTCGTTGTCGTCCGGCAAGTAGGACAGCAGCGACTCGACGAGCGTGATGGCGGTCTCGATGTCGGGGGCGACCAGGCTGGTGGCGCCGCTGTAGCGGGCATGGCTGGCGGCACCGCCGAGCTCCTCGTTGTCCATCACGACGCCGGTGAACTCGGCCACCATCGTCGGGCCGCTGACGAACGCGTAGGCGGCCTCGGTCATCACCACGAAGTCGGCGATGCCGAGCAGCAGCGCGGGACCGGACACGGCCGGACCGTCGACGATGATGATCGTCGGCACGACGCCGCTGCAGCTGGTCAGCGCCTTCGCGGCGAGGCCCCATCCGTGCAGAGCGCTGAAGCCCTCGGCGATGTCGGCGCCCGACGAGTCCATCGTCGCGACCAGCGGGTAGCCCTTGGTCCGTGCGGTGTCGGCGGCCGCCTCGATCATCGACGAGGCCGCTGACGACAGCGCACCCTTGCGGACGGCGGCGTCGACATCGAGCCACACGACCGTGCGCCCGCCGAGCTCGCGCACGTCGACGCGGGCTGCGCCGGGCACCTGCGCCCGAACCGGTAGGGGAGAGGTCAGCCCGAGTGACACCATGGCGCAGACTGTAGGCCGACCGAGTCGATCAGCGAGGAGTCCCGCTGATCAGTTGAGCTTGCCCAGCGGGAACGCGTCATGGCCGACGTGCACGCCGTGCTGCAGCGCACCACGGGTCTCGAGCGTCTCGCGCATCGTCTTCAGCACCGCCCTGGTCGGGGCACCCGGCGCCGGGCGGCGGCGCTGCACCCAACCGACGACACGACGCGGCAGCTCCGGCACGGTGATGCGGGTGAAGTCGCCCTTCAGCCAGCGTGGTACTGCGGTGGACGGCACGATCGCCGGGCCGTAGCCCTCCATCGCCAGCGAGGTCAGCAGGCGAACGCCGTCGATCTCGGCCTGGGCGCGCAGCGTGGCGCCGGCAGACGCAGCCGCGCGATCGAGGATGCGTCGCATGGCCGTGCCCTTCGGCGGGATGAGCAACGGCTCGGCGGCCACGCGGGCGAGCGAGAGCTCGTCCTCGGTCGCCCACGGATGCGAACTGTGGACGACGACGATGAGGTCCTCGGCGAACAGCGGCTCGATGATCAGCTCGGGGTCGTCGACGGGCAGGTGGACGATGCACGCGTCGAGGTGGCCGGCCGCGAGGCGGGGGAGCAGGTTGGAGGTGCTGCCCTCGAAGATGGTGACGTGGACGAGTGGATGGTCCTGGCCGAGCAGCGGCAGGAACTGCGGCATCAGCCACCGTGCCGTCGTGCCGATCACGCCGAGCCGCGAGTCGCCACTGACCGAATCGCCGCGGCTGGCCATGTCGGCGGAGATGTCGTCCATCTCGCGCAGGATCCGCCGCGCCCGCTCCACGACCTGGCCGCCATCCTCGGTCAGCCCGCCGCGCTGGCGGTCGACGAGCGTCACGCCGAGCTCCTTCTCCAGTCGGGCGATGTGCCCGGAGACGTTCGACTGGACCGTGTAGAGCGCCCGCGCGGCCGATGAGAACGAGCCGTGGTCGGCGATCGCCACGAGGGCGGAGAGTTGGCGCAGATCCATCTCCAAAAAAGATAGCGCGTATCTTCACGTTCGGCTTGCAAGATCACTCGTTCACGTGCATACTTTCACATACATCGAAGCGGCTCGTTTCCCCCAAACGAGTTGCTCGACAAGAACCCACACGGATGTTCCCCCAACATCTGGGTTCCAAGGTTGAGAGGTCCCGCTTCCCCCAAGCGGGACCTTTCCCGTTTTCGGGATGAGCCGCCGACGGAGTGGGCGTAGCATGCGGCGCATGGGATCTGGGGCGGCGTTCTTCGATCTGGATCGCACGCTGCTGGCAGGGGCGTCCGGCGAGGTCTTCAGCGGGGCGATGCGCACCGCTGGGCTGATCACCCGCACGATCCCCGGCGAGAAGCTCCTCTACAACCTGTTCAACACCATCGGCGAGACCCTGCCGAGCATGGCGCTCGCCCGCCAGGCCGTCACCCTCGCCAAGGGTCGCCAGCAGCACGTCGTCCAGGCCGCAGCGGCGTCGGTCGCCGCCGAGCTGGTGCAGCGCGTCCAGCCGTTCGCGGCCCGGTTGTTCGCCGAGCACCGTGCGGCCGGCCGGCCCATCGTGCTGGCCACCACCACGCCCTACGACCTCGTCAAGCCGTTCGCCGACCTGCTCGGCCTGGACGACGTCGTCGCCACCCGCTACGGGGTCAACGCCGACGGCACCTACGACGGCACGCTCGCCGGCCCGTTCGTGTGGAGCGCCGGCAAGCTCGCGGCCGTTCGGGAGTGGGCGGAGCGTCACGGCACCGACATGGCAGAGAGCTACGCGTACAGCGACAGCGTCTACGACGCGCCGCTGCTGTCGGCCGTCGGCCATCCGCACGCGGTGAACCCCGATCCGCGGCTGCAGCTGCTCGCGACGGCGCGGCGCTGGCCGGTCCTGCACCTCGACGTGCCGCCCGGCGTTGCCAAGGTGCCCGTCGTCGGACTGGAACTGCAGAAGATCGCGCTGGCGTTCACCCGGCCACAGTTGTTCCCGTACGCGCGGTTCGACATCGCCGGCTGGGAGAACATCCCGGCCACCGGGCCGGCGTTGCTCTGCGGCAACCACCGCAGCTACTTCGACGTCGCCTCCATCGCACTGACGATCGCCAAGACCGGTCGGGCGGTGCGCTTCCTCGGCAAGAAGGAGGTGTTCGACGCGCCGATCGTCGGCCAGATCGCCTCGGCGATGGGCGGCATCCGCGTCGAGCGCGGCACCGGCAGCGACGAGCCGCTGCGCGCCGCCGCGGATGCGCTCGCGGCCGGCGAGGTGGTGGCGATGATGCCGCAGGGCACCATCCCGCGCGGGATGGCCTTCTTCGATCCGGTGCTGCAGGGCCGTTGGGGCGCTGCCCGCCTCGCCGCGCTGTCGGGCGCGCCGGTCATCCCGATCGGGCTCTGGGGCACCGAGAAGGTGTGGCCGCGCAACGCACGCCTGCCGAACCTGCTCAACCTCACCGATCCGCCCCTCGTCACCGTGCGCGTCGGGCCGGCAGTCTCGCTCAAGCACGTCAGCGAGGACGCCGACACCAAGAAGCTGATGAAGGCCATCAGTGCGCTGCTCCCGCCGGAGGCGCGCCGCAAGCACGACCCCACCGACGCTGAGCTCGCGGCCAGCCTGCCGTCGGGGTACAGCGGTGACCCTCGGGCCGAGCACGGCCGCCGCCCGGGCAAGGACTGACGTGGCAGGGACCGACATGACGACCACCGACACGACGACCACTGCTGACACGACCACTGAGGCGACGACTGCTGACACGACGATCAGGATCTCGCTGCTCCACGGACCGAACCTCAACCTGCTCGGCCAGCGCGAGCCGCACATCTACGGCACGAACACGCTCGAGGACTACGTCGCCACCGCGACCTTGGCCGCCGAGGCGTTCGGCCTCACGATCGACGCGATCCAGACCAACCACGAGGGCGACCTCGTCGACGCGATCCACGCGGCCCGGCTGCAGTCGGCGGCGATCATCATCAACCCCGGCGCCTTCACCCACTACGCGTGGAGCCTGCACGATGCGCTGGCTGCGTTCGGCGGACCGATCATCGAGGTGCACATCTCCAACCCGAACGCCCGTGAGGCGTGGCGGCACACCAGCGTCGTCTCGCCGGTGGCCACCGGCACCATCGTCGGGCTCGGCATCCACGGCTACGTGCTCGCGGTCGAGGCGATCGCCCATCGGCTCGGAGCCGAGCGAACGGCATGACACCGCTCGACCACCCGCGGCGGGTCGCGTGGATGCGCGGCCACCTCGCGGCGGCGTCGTACGACCACTTCGTCGTCACCAGCCACGACAACATCCGCTGGCTCACCGGCTTCACCGGGTCGAACGGATGGGTGCTGGTCACCCCTGACGAGCTGGTGCTGATCACCGACGGCCGCTACGGCGAGCAGGGCGCGGCGCAGATGGCGGCAGCGGGAATCGACGGCGCGGTGCGGGTCGGCTCGACGCGCCAGGCGATGACCGACCACCTCGAGTCAGCGGTCCGTGGACGCCGGGTCGGGTTCGAGGGCGCGCACATCTCCTACGCCGAGCACGCATCGCTGAGCGCGGCCGTCGACGCCGAGTGGACCGCCACCGCCGGCGTGGTCGAGGAGGGCCGGCGCACCAAGGACGCAGGCGAGATCGAGCGGATGGAACGTGCATCGGACATCGCCGACATCGCGCTGGCCGTCTCCCTGCCGTTCCTGCACAGCGAGCCGACGGAGGCCCAGTTCCGCGACACGCTCGAGGCCGCGATGCGCCAGCACGGCGCCGACGGACCGAGCTTCGACACCATCGTCGCCGCCGGCGCGAACGCCGCGCTGCCGCACCACCATCCCGACGAAACGCGCATCGTCGAGGGCATGACCGTCGTCATCGACTTCGGTGCACTCTTCGACGGCTACCACAGCGACATGACCCGCACGTTCACGATGGGCGATCCGACATCGCTCCAGCAGGAGGTGTACGGCGTCGTGCTCGAGGCGCAGCGCGCCGGCGTGCGCAGTGTGGCCCCAGGCGCGGGCGGGCGGGCCCTCGACGGCGTGTGCCGCGACCACATCACCGCGGCGGGATGGGGCGATTGGTTCACCCACGGCACCGGCCACGGCGTCGGGCTGCAGATCCACGAATCGCCCTGGTTGACGCAGTCGTACGACGACACTCTTCGTGTCGCGGACGTGGTGACTGTCGAACCTGGCGTCTATCGTGGTGACTTCGGCGGAGTCCGCATCGAAGACATGGTGGTCGTCACCACCGACGGATGCCTGCCCCTCACCAAGACGCCCAAGGATTCACCATGCCTGCCATCACCACCAACGACCTGAAGAACGGGATCACGCTCGAGCTCGACAACGGCCTCTTCCAGGTCGTCGAGTTCCAGCACGTGAAGCCCGGCAAGGGTGGTGCGTTCGTGCGCACGAAGCTGCGCAACCTGAAGAGCGGCAACATGCTGGAGCGCACGTTCAACGCCGGCATCCGGGTCGAGCAGGCCATCCTCGACCGCGCCGACATGCAGTTCCTCTACCGCGACGGCGACGACTACGTGTTCATGGACACCGAGACGTACGACCAGATGACGGTGCGTCCCGCCGCCCTCGGCGAGGCAGCGGACTACATGATCGAGTCGATGATGGCCCAGATCGCCGTCTATCAGGGTGAGATCGTGTCCGTCGACATCGCGGCGTCCGTCGAGCTCACGATCGCCGAGACCGAGCCCGGCGTGCAGGGCGACCGCTCCACGGGCGGCCGCAAGCCGGCCACGCTCGAGACGGGCAAGATCGTCCAGGTCCCGCTGTTCATCAACACCGGTGACAAGGTCAAGGTCGACACCCGCACCGGCGAATACATGACGCGGGTCTGACGCATGGCTCGCCGCGCCCGCCCCGTCGGCGTGGAAGACGAACGGTCCGATGCGCGCGAACGCGCGCTGATCCTGCTGTACGAGGCCGAGTCGAAGTCGATGGCGCCCAGCGATGTCGTCGAGGGTCAGGTCCTGCGTCCCGACGAGCTGACCAAGTCACTTGTCGTGGGCGTCGAGGTGCACGGTCGTGAGATCGACGACCTGATCGCCACCCACGCCAAGGGTTGGACCCTGCAGCGGATGCCCACCCTCGATCGCAACATCCTCCGGATCGGCACGTTCGAGCTGCTCGGTCGCCCCGATGTGCCGGTGGCCGTCATCATCGACGAAGCCGTCGAGCTCGCCAAGCGGTTCTCCACCGACGACTCCGGCAAGTTCGTCAACGGGGTCCTCTCGGCGGTCGCCGCCAAGCTCCGCTCGGCTCGCTGAGCAGGCTCGGTCGGCTGCCCGACTGCACCCACCGCGGTCACGTCCGGTTGCTAGCGTGCGGCCGATGGGCGAGCCCCCTGCGCCGCGGAGCGGGCGCGTGACGACTGCTGTGGAACGCTTCGCCCGCCGGGCGGTGATCCCGCGCGTGCGCAGCGAGGAATGTCGCAGCCAGGCGCTGTCCATCGTGGCCGTCCTCGCGCTGATGGTCTTCATGGTCCGTGTGCTGGGTGCCGGATGGCCGAAGCACTTCACCATCTTCTTCCCCGACTCGTTCTCGTTCCTCAACGCGGCCCGGCTGACCCCGTTCTCGCCCGGCTTCTACGCATCCGAACGACCGATCGCGTTCCCGACGCTGCTGTTCCTCCTCGGGCGCAGCACGGTCGTGACGGTGGTGGTGCAGACGTTCCTGTACGGGGCCGTCTACCTCCTCGCCGCGATGACGGTGTGCCGGGTGCTGATCCAGCGCGAGGCCAAGCTCGTGATCGTGCTGCTCGTGCTCAGCATCGCCGTCGAGCCGCGGTTCGCGCTGTGGACGACGCACATCCTCAGCGAGTCGCTCGGCCAGACGCTGGCCGTGCTGTCGGTCATCGCCTGGTGGCGGTTCTCGGCCACCAGCAGCCAACGTCGCCTGCACCTCGCCGGGCTGGCAACCGTGGCGTGGCTCACGGTGCGCGATTCCAACGTGCCGCCGTGGGTGGCGATCGGGGTGCCCGCACTGCTGATCGCGTCGTTCTGGTGGCGCTCGGCCGATCGATCGATGCGCCGCGCGCTGCGCACGTGGGGCATCGTCACCCTCGTCGTTTGCATCGGCGTCACGCTCACCCAGGCCGCCAACGGACGCAACCGCTATCCGACGATCAACAACGTCGGTACCCGGGTGCTCACCGATCCGGAGATCCTGCACTGGTTCGAGGGCCAGGGCATGCCGGTCGACGCGGCGCTGCTCGCGCGGACGGGTCACGACAGCTTCACCGACAACTGGGACATGCTCGACAGCGCGGACCTGGCCACCTTCCGGGCATGGGCGAGGGGCAGCGGCCAGCGGGTGATGCTCGAGTCGTACGTGCGCTTCGCACCGCACTGGACGCACCTCCTGTACGACGACCTTCCGCTGCTGTTGCGGGCCGACCAGTCGAGCTACGACGCGTTCACCGTCGCCGAACGGTTGCCCGACGCTGCGCCCGCGCAGATCAACGGGCCCACCACCCGCAAGGGCCTGCTGGTGTGGATGCTCCTGTCGGTGGCCGGGCTGGGACTGGCCGCGTGGCGGCGCCGTGGCCGGCAGTCGATCGTGCTCGGGCTGCTGCTCGTGTCGACGTTCGTCGACCTCTACATCTCCTACATCGGCGACTCGGTCGAGGTGCAGCGCCACATGGTCGGCCCCCTTGCGCGCATGGCGTTGATCATGGTGCTGTGCCTCGGCGTCGGGCTCGACGCGGGCGTCGAGTGGATCCGCACGGCACGCGCAGCGCGCAAGGCGGCCGCCCTCTCGGACGGAGTGCCGGCATGACGCTCACCCGCAACCTGCGCCGGTTCTGCGTGCTGGCCACCGTGTTCCTCGTCGGCGGGATGGCGGTCGCGGCGTTCTTCCACAACGAGTTCCGGTCGCAGAACTGGGACCCGATGCAGACCCGGGTCAACGTCGATCGGGCCATCCACTTCGGTGGCACGTTCTACGAGAACGGCCTCGTCAACAAGGGTGTGCTCGAGCCGATGGTGTACCGGCTGGCGGAGGCGATCACCTCCTACGACGGCTTCTGGTACGCGATCTCGTTCCTCGTCCTCGTGGTCAGCGGGGTGCTCGCGTGGGCGGCGTCGGCCGTGGTCCGCTTCTTCGGCGGTCACCGGATGCTCGGCATCGCCATCGGGATCGGCGTCTTCTACCACTTCGCACTCGGCAAGGCCGACTACGCGGGGGTCCTGTACGCGCGCAACATGATCGTCGGGCTCTTCGCTGCGGCGGTGATCATCGGTCTGGGGAAGCGCTGGTGGCTGCCGGGCCGGGCCCGCTGGTCGGCGCTCGTCGTCGGCATCCTGCTCGGGCTGGCGGTGCAGCTGCTGTTCGTCTGCACGATCGCCGCGATCGCCGTGGCCATCATCTCACTGGCGAGCATCGAGTCCGTGGAGGACGAGCGCGAGTACCGAGCGAGCCGCCAGATCCTCGTCCTCACGCCGATCGCCGTGTTCGTCGCGGTCCCGGCGTACTACATCGTCCGCGGCCAGTTCGAGCAGTTCTGGAGCGACTACTGGACGTACAACGTCTACCAGAACCTCGCGACCGGACGGAGCCTGGCCAACCAGCTGGTGTACGGACGCGACGTCGCGCTCCGCTACTACCGCGCCTGGCCGGTGTCGTTCGTCATCGTGGTCGCGTTCGTGGCGATCACCATCGGGCTGTGGCGGGCGATGTCACGCCAGGAGCGCTTCGTGCACCTCGCGCTCTGCCTGTGGTTCGTGGGCGCGTGGGCCGAGCTCGTGGCCGGCCAGCGCTACTCGACGCACTACTACTCGATCCTCGCCCTCCCCACGGCGCTGATGGCCGCCGCGGTGATCGGCCACGTCTACCGCCTCGTCGCGGGCGTGCGCGGCGACTTCCGAACGGCGGTGGCCTGGCCGTTGGCGGCGTGCCTGCTCGCCGTGGCGTTCAACGGCGGCGGCCACCTGACGATGGGCCTCGAGGCGGCGAGCAGCTACTCGTCCGTGCACCAGACCGCGGTCGAGCGCGACAAGAACCAGCCCGGCACCCAACGAACGGTGCGCGCGGTGCTCGACCTGGTGTCCCGTCAGAACGATCCGCTGCTGGTGTGGACCGAGTTCCCGTGGGAGTACCTGCAGTTCCACCGCACCGCCGCCACCCGTTGGATCTGGAAGAGCTTCATGCTCGGCCAGATCTACCTCGGCCGCACCAGCACCGACTACGTGCTGCCGAAGACCTGGCAGTGGTTCGCCGACGACATGGCCGAGTCGAACCCGGCGGTGTTCCTCGAGGAGACCGCGCTGCCGCTGTCCGACGGCACCCCGTTCGCGGCCTATGTGCGCAACGGCTTCGAGGAGTCGTACGAGGGATCCGACTACAACATCTACCTCCGCCACGATCAGGCCGACGCGGTCCTCCGCGGCGCTGCGGGTGCGGTCACCACGCCCACCGCGACGGCGCCCGGGTCGAGTTGGACGGTCGGTCGCGGCGTGGCGGCGCGGCCGGCCGACGCCACGCCGTCCCAGACCGATCTGCTCCGGCTGAGCACCACGCTGTGCACCCGCATCTCCGGCACGTACCGGCTGACGCCCGGCACGGGCGGATCGTTCATGTCGCTGCTGTTCGACAGCGCCGACGGGACGGCGCCGCACATGCGCCTCAACATCTCCGACACCGAGGTGTTCTCCGGCGACGACGGCGCGCTCTACGACAGCACCTACCTCGAGCAGCCGCTCGACAGCTCGACGCCGACGACGGTCGATCCGGCCGACGTGCCCGCCGGTCAGGTGATCGCGGGGGAGGGCACGGTCGGTGCCGCGGATCCGTCGGCGGGCACGACATCCGATACGACATCGGACACCACCGATCCGCAGGACGTGTCCACCGCCACGAGCGACACGGCCGAGCATCAGTTCGCGATCGTCGTCGGCAAGGACTCGGCGGCGCTCGTGGTCGACGGCGCGATCCACGCAGCGGTCCGGCTCACCGACCAGAACCGGCTCTCGCTGGAGATGAAGGCCGGTGGCATCACCCTGACCGATCTCCATCAGGGCGCTCCGCCGCCCGACAGTGGTTGCAGCTGATCGGTTTTCGCGGCGCGCTCGGATCGGCGCCTGCTAGTGTCTGTCCAGCCGTGAAACGTGTCCCGAGAGGCTCGTACGGAGGAGACCATGAACGCATGCCCGACTCGAACCTGAATGCCGCGACGCCCCCCGACGGGGGCTTTTCCCTTTTCCAGGAGCCTGCTGTGGCCCGGGACGCGCCGACGCACGACAAGGTCGTGTTGAGCGGCGACGATGTCCGTCGGGCCATCACACGGATCGCCCACGAGATCATCGAACGCAACCGTGGCCTCACCGACGTCGTGCTGATCGGCCTGCAGCGCGGTGGCGTGTGGATCGCCGAGCAGCTCGCCGAGGCGATCTCGCGCATCGAGGCCGCCACCGTGCCGGTCGGCTCGGTCGACGTCTCGATGTACCGCGACGACATCGGGCTGCGCCCGATCTCGCCCGGCTCGGTCACCGAGATCCCCGTCGACCTCGACCACGCCGTGGTGGTGCTCGTCGACGATGTGCTCTACACCGGTCGCACGGTGCGCGCCGCGCTCGACGCGATCAACGAGTACGGCCGACCACGCATGGTGCAGCTCGCCGTCCTGGTCGACCGGGGCCACCGCGAGCTGCCGATCCGCCCGGACTTCGTCGGCAAGAACCTGCCGAGCAGCAGCGAGGAAGACGTGCGGGTGAGCCCCGATGGCGTCACCATCGGCGAGCGGTCGCAGCGGGCCGTGCGATGAAGCACCTCCGATCCATCGACGAGCTCGGCACCGACGGCCTGCGCCACCTGCTCGACCTCAGCGACCACATGGCCGAGATCAACCGGCGGCCGATCCCGAAGGTGCCGGCGCTGCGCGGCAAGACCGTCGTGAGCCTGTTCTTCGAGGACAGCACCCGCACCCGGCTGAGCTTCGAGACCGCCGCCAAGCGGCTGAGCGCCGACACGATGACGTTCAGCGTCGGCACCAGCAGCGTCAACAAGGGCGAGAGCCTGCGCGACACGATCGAGACCGTCGCCGCGATGGGGGTCGACGCGTTCGTCGTGCGCCACAAGAGCAGCGGTGTGCCGTGGCAGATCAGCCGCTGGACCGAGGCGAGCGTGGTCAACGCGGGCGATGGCTGGCACGAGCACCCGACGCAGGCGTTGCTCGACTGCTACACGATCCGTACCGCGCTGAACCGCCCGGACGGCTTCGACGGGCTGCACATCGCGATCGTCGGAGACATCAAGCACAGCCGCGTCGCGCGCAGCGACGTGTGGGCCTTCGCCGCACTCGGGGCGCGGGTCACGCTCGTGGCGCCGATCACGCTCCTGCCACCGTCGCTCGAGGGCTGGCCGGTCGAGGTGGTGCACCACATCGACGACGTCGTCGACAAGGTCGACGTGCTCTACATGCTGCGGATGCAGCGCGAGCGGATGCACGAGGCGCTGGTGCCGAGCCTGCGCGAGTACACCGCCCACTTCGGCCTCACGCCGGCGAGGGCAGACAGGCTGCAGCAGCACGCGCTCGTGATGCACCCCGGCCCGATGAACCGCGGGGTGGAGATGGCGGTCGATCCATCGGAGCTGCCCGGATCGGTGATCGCCCAGCAGGTCACCAACGGTGTGGCGGTGCGGATGGCCGTGCTGTTCCATCTGTTGGGTTCTGGTTCTGGCCTCGGAGGAGAAGCATGAGTCCCAACACCGACAGCACCGTCATCAAGAACGGGACGGTGCTCGACCGTCGCGGCGAGCAGCGCGCCGATGTGCGCATCGTCGACGGGGTCGTGGCCGAGGTCGGCAGCAACCTCACCGGCGACACGGTGCTCGACGCCAGCGGTTGCATGGTCAGCCCGGGCTTCGTCGACCTGCACGTGCACCTCCGTGAGCCCGGCCGCGAGGAGGCCGAGACCATCGAGACCGGCTCGCGGGCCGCGGCTCGAGGCGGGTTCACCGCGATCGTCGCGATGCCGAACACCGAGCCGCCGCACGACAGCCTGGCGGTGGTGCAGATGGTGCGTCGGCTGGGCGAGGAGGCCGGGCTGTGCGAGGTGCTGCCGAGCGGCTGCATCACGATGGGTCGCCTCGGCGAGACGCTCGCCCCGCTCGCCGAGCTCGCCGCGTTCGGCGTGCACCTGTTCACCGACGACGGCACCGGCGTGCAGGATCCGCTGCTGATGCGTCGCGCGCTCGAGTACGGCAAGAGCCTCGGCATCGTGCTCGCCCAGCACTGCGAGGTCAGCCGGCTCACCGAAGGCGCCGTGATGCACGAGGGCGGCTGCTGCTCGCGCCTCGGTGTGCCCGGCTGGCCGTCGGTGGCCGAGGAGCTGATGGTGTTCCGCGACATCGAGCTGTCCCGCCTCACCGGTGCACCCGTGCACTTCCTGCACCTCTCGACGGCGAAGAGCGTCGACCTCGTCCGTGCCGCGAAGGCCGAAGGACTGCTCGTGACCGCCGAGGCCGCGCCCCACCACTTCACCCTCACCGACGAGTCGTTGACGGGCTTCGATCCGATCTTCAAGGTCAACCCTCCGCTGCGCGAGCGCACCGACATCGATGCGGTGAAGCGCGGTCTCGCCGACGGCACCATCGACGCGATCGCCACCGACCACGCACCGCACCCGCCGGAGTCGAAGGAGATGCCGCTCGATCAGGCACCGCCGGGGATGCTCGGCCTCGAGACCTCGCTCGCGCTGTCGATCAGCGAGCTCGGCCTCGACCTGCAGCAGATCGTCGCCCTGCTGTCGTCGCGGCCCGCCGCGATCGCCGGGGTGGCCGATCGCCACGGCCGCGACCTCGAGGTGGGTGCGCCGGCGAACATCACCGTCTTCGATCCGGACCTCAGCTGGACGGTGACGGCGAGCGGGCTCGCCAGCAAGAGCCGCAACACCCCCTATGCCGGGCGGTCCGTACGCGGCAAGGTCCGTCACACCGTGCTCCGTGGTGTGCCCACCGTCATCGACGGCGATGCCCAGCGATAGGGCGCAACGATGAATGTTCATGCACTAGACTGGATTGTTATGCAAGAGGATGTCGAATGGACGGGTCGCACATGAGCCGGCAACAGATCATCGAAGGCGCGCTCGTGCTCGCCGACGGGAGCGTTTTCGAGGGTGAGCTGATCGGCGCGGTCGCGCCCGACGGGGTGGCCAGCGGCGAGGTCGTGTTCAACACGGTGCTCAGCGGCTACCAGGAGGTCCTGACCGACCCCAGCTACGCGGGCCAGATCATCACGTTCACCTACCCGCACATCGGCAACTACGGCGCGTCGATCGCCGACTTCGAGTCGCGCCGGCTGTTCTGCCGCGGTGTCATCGTCCGCGACCTCGCCCGGCGCGAGTCGAACCACCGCTCCGAGGCCCACCTCGACGCGACGCTGCGGCGCTACCGCATCAGCGGCATTGCCGGCATCGACACCCGCCGGCTGACCCGACTGCTCCGCGACACCGGCGCGATGAGCGGTGCGTTCGGCAGCGCATCCGAGGCGACGTTGCTCGCCGCTGCGAAGGCCGAGCCGGGCACCGACGGCGTCGACCTCGTCGCCCAGGTCACCACGCCCGACGCCTACACCGTGGGTTCCGGCGAGCGCCGGATCGTCGCCTACGACTTCGGCATCAAGTACTCGATCGTCGATCACCTCGCGACCCTGGGCACCGTCACGGTCGTGCCCGCGTCGACAACGGCCGAGGAGGTGCTCGCGCTCGCGCCGAGCGGCGTCTTCTTGTCGAACGGCCCCGGCGATCCCGAGGTCGTCGACTACGCCGTCGACGCGATCCGCGAGCTCGTCGGCCGGGTGCCGGTGTTCGGCATCTGCCTCGGCCACCAGCTGCTCGGCCTGGCGATCGGCGGGAGCACGTTCAAGCTGCCGTTCGGGCACCACGGCGGCAACCACCCGGTGCGCCACGAGGCGAGCGGCAAGATCGAGATCACCAGCCAGAACCACAACTTCTGCGTCGATCCGGACAGCCTCGGCGACCGGATCGAGGTCACCCACCTCAACCTCAACGACCACACCAACGAAGGCATGTGGGTGCGTGGCGAGGCGGCGTTCAGCGTGCAGTACCACCCCGAGGCCGGCCCCGGTCCGCACGACGCCAGCTACCTGTTCGGCGTGTTCGAGGAGATGATGCGCGACCCGGACGACTGGCGCGGCAAGCCGCTGATCCGGCGTACACCACCGTCGCGCGTGAGCGGCCTGCCCGTCCCCGAGCAGGGCCTCGTCGGGTCAGGGGTGGTCTGATGCCCAAGCGCACCGACATCCACAGCATCCTCATCATCGGCAGCGGACCGATCGTCATCGGCCAGGCCTGCGAGTTCGACTACAGCGGCACCCAGGCCTGCCGCGTGCTCCGCGAGGAGGGCTACCGCGTCATCCTCGCCAACTCGAACCCGGCGACGATCATGACCGACCCGGACTTCGCCGACGCCACCTACATCGAGCCGCTGACGCCCGAGGTCGTGGCCAGCATCATCGAGCGCGAGAAGCCCGACGCCGTGCTCCCGACGATGGGCGGGCAGACGGCGCTCAACATCGCGATGACGCTGTTCGAGCGCGGCCTCGTCGGCGTGCCCGGCACGCCCGAGCTGATCGGCGCCAACGCCAAGGCGATCGCCACGGCCGAGGACCGCGAGCAGTTCAAGGTGGCGATGATCGAGATCGGCCTCGCGGTGCCCAAGAGCGGCGTCGCCCACGACATGGCCGAGGCACTCGAGGTCATCAAGAACATCGGCCTCCCGTGCATCATCCGGCCCGGGTACATCCTCGGTGGCCGCGGCACGGGCATCGCCTCGACCCAGGCCGAGTTCGAACAGCTCGCGTCCAACGGCATCGCCGCGAGTCCGATCGGGGAGATCCTGATCGAGACGAGCATCGCCGGCTGGAAGGAGTACGAGCTGGAGGTGATGCGCGACCGCAACGACAACTGCGTGATCATCTGCTCGATCGAGAACTTCGACCCGATGGGCGTGCACACCGGTGACTCGATCACCGTCGCCCCGGCGCAGACGCTGAGCGATGTCGAGTACCAGCAGATGCGCGACGCCGCCTTCGCCTGCATCCGTCGGGTCGGCGTGGAGACCGGCGGCTCGAACGTGCAGTTCGCCGTCAACCCGCTCACCGGCGAGCAGGTCGTCATCGAGATGAACCCGCGCGTGTCACGTTCGTCCGCGTTGGCGTCGAAGGCCACGGGCTTTCCGATCGCGAAGATCGCCGCCAAGCTCGCGGTCGGGTACACGCTCGACGAGATCCCCAACGACATCACCAAGATGACGCCCGCCAGCTTCGAGCCGAGCATCGACTACGTCGTCACCAAGATCCCGCGCTGGGCGTTCGAGAAGCTGCCCGGCACGAGCGGCGTGCTCGGCACCCAGATGCAGAGCGTCGGTGAGGCGATGTCGATCGGGCGCACGTTCCCGGAGAGCCTGCAGAAGGGCCTGCGCTCGCTCGAGCAGGGCCGGCTCGGCCTCAACTGCGATCCGGCCGAGGCCCAGTACGCCGAGCAGTCCGACGAGGCACTGCTCGCGGCCACGGGCATCCCGACGCCCGAGCGGATCTTCCAGGTCGGTGAGCTGCTGCGCCGGCACGTGTCGATCGAGCGGATCCACGACGCCAACCGGATCGATCCGTGGTTCCTCGACCAGATGAGCATGATCATCGAAGAGCGCGAGGTGCTCGCCGAACATGCCGGTCCGCTCGAGCTCACCCGCGCCCAGTGGCGCCGCGCCAAGCGGCTCGGGTTCAGCGACGGCCAGCTCGCCCATCTGTGGGCCACGACGGAGGACGCGGTCCGCGTCGCCCGCGAGGCACTCGGGGTGATCCCGACCTACAAGACGGTCGACACCTGCGCCGCCGAGTTCGCGGCGAAGACGCCGTACCACTACAGCACCTACGAGGACGAGAACGAGGTCCAGCCGTCGGACCGCCCGAAGGTGATCATCCTCGGCAGCGGACCCAACCGGATCGGCCAGGGCATCGAGTTCGACTACTGCTGCGTGCACGCCTCCTTCAGCCTGCGCGACGCCGGCTTCGAGACCGTCATGGTCAACTGCAACCCGGAGACCGTCAGCACCGACTACGACACGAGCGACCGCCTCTACTTCGAACCGCTGACGCGCGAGGACGTGCTCAACGTGATCGCCGCCGAGACGCTGTCCAGCGGGGGAGTGGCGCCGAAGGTCATCGTGTCGCTCGGCGGCCAGACGCCGTTGAAGCTCGCCGGCCTGTTGCCCGTCGAGCTCGTGGCCGGTACGTCGCCGGCGTCGATCGATCTCGCCGAGGACCGTGAGAAGTGGGCCGCGCTCTGCGAGAGCCTGAAGATCCCGCAGCCACCCGGCGGCACCGCGATCGATCTCGAGCAGGCGCTCGGCATCGTCGATCAGGTCGGCTTCCCCGTGCTCGTCCGTCCGAGCTACGTGCTCGGCGGGCGCGGCATGCAGATCGTCCACGACCGCAACCACCTCGCCCGGGCGATGGCCGAGCTCTCCGGCTTCGGCAGCCTCGGCAAGGAGGGTGGCCTGTCCGCCGAGCGGCCGGTGCTGATCGATCGCTTCCTCGAGGACGCCACCGAGGTCGACGTCGACGCGGTGCGCGACCACACCGGCGAGGTGCTCATCGGCGGCGTCATGGAGCACGTCGAGGAAGCCGGCGTGCACAGCGGCGACTCGGCCTGCGCGATCCCGCCGCAGACGCTGCCAGGTTGGGTCGTCGAGGTGATCGAGTCCTACACCGAGTCGATCGCCGCCGCGCTCGACGTGCGCGGTCTGATCAACGTGCAGTTCGCCGTGCTCGGCACCACCGTCTACGTGATCGAGGCCAACCCGCGCGCCAGCCGCACGGTGCCGTTCGTGGCCAAGGCCACGGGTGTCCCGCTCGCCAAGGTCGCGACACGGGTGATACTCGGCGCGACGCTCGCCGAGCTGCGCGAGGAGGGCCTGCTGGTGCCGCCCGTGTCCGGCGGCCACGTCAGCGTCAAGGAGGCCGTGCTGCCGTTCAGCCGGTTCCCCGAGGTCGACACGGCCCTCGGCCCGGAGATGCGCTCGACCGGCGAGGTGATGGGCATCGCCACGACGTTCGGGCAGGCGTTCTTCAAGGCCGAGCTGGCCGCCGGCACGCTGCTGCCGACGTCGGGCACGGTGTTCCTGTCCCTGGCCGATGGCGACAAGCCGGCCGGCATCGTCGTGGCCAAGCGGCTGCGCGAGCTGGGCCTCGGCATCGCCGCCACCGTCGGCACGGCCGAGTACCTGTCCCGCTTCGGGCTACCGGTCGATCAGGTGGTCGGCAAGGTCAACGAAGGAGCCGCGCTCACGGCCGTCGACCTCATCGCCGATGGCAAGGTGAGCTTCGTGATCAACACCCCTCAGGGGCGGGGCGGTCGCACCGACGGCGAGCGGATCCGCAAGGCCGCGAACGTGAACCAGGTCAGCTCGGTCACCACGGTGGAGGCCGGCCTCGCCGCGGTGCAGGGCCTGGCCGAGCAGGCCGGACGGCCGATCGAGGTGCGCTCCCTGCAGGAGTACCATGCCGCTCGTTGACGGGCGCGCCGAGCGTCGCACCGGTTCGCTCGACACGAGCGTCCGGATCGGGTCGGTGACGCTGCCCAACCCGGTGATGACCGCTTCGGGCACCGCCGGCCACGGCACCGAACTGGCGCCGTACGGCGATCTGTCCGCACTCGGTGCCTTCGTCGCCAAGTCGCTCGCCGCGTTCGCCTGGGCCGGCAACCCGTCGCCGCGCGTCCACCCGACGGCGCAGGGGATGATCAACGCGGTCGGCCTCCAGGGTCCCGGTGTGCCGGCGTGGCTCGCCGATGATCTGCCCGGGCTCGTCGCCGCCGGGGCGCGCCCGGTGGTCAGCATCTGGGGTCGCTCCGTGGCCGACTACGCGGCGGCCGCCGAGCAGCTCGCTGCCGCCCCGACGAGCGACTCGGTGCTCGCTGTCGAGGTCAACCTGTCGTGCCCCAACCTCGAGGGTCGGCGCGGCATCTTCGCCCATGACGCGGCGCTCAGCGCCGAGGTGATCGAAGCAGTCGCCGTGTGCGGCAAGCCGCTGTGGGCCAAGCTCAGCCCGAACACCGATCGCCTCGTCGACGTCGCCGAGGCCGTCGTCGCGGCCGGTGCCGAGGCGGTCACGCTGATCAACACGGTGCTCGGGATGGTGATCGATCCGGCCACTCGCCGACCCGCGCTCGGCAACGGCGGAGGCGGGCTGTCCGGCCGCGCGATCCACCCCGTCGCGGTGCGCGCGGTGTTCGACGTGCACCACGCGATCCCGACCCTGCCGATCATCGGCGTGGGCGGAGTCACCGACGGTTGGAGCGCCGCCGAGCTGATGATCGCGGGGGCCTCAGCGGTGCAGGTCGGGACCGCGACCTTCGCCGATCCGCGGGCCCCGTGGCACGTTCTGGAGGGCCTGATCCGCTGGTCGGAGGCGGAGGGTATCAGGTCGCTCAGCGAGCTCAGCCACCCGCCCGGGTGACCCCTGTCGCCGGTGCGCTGGAGGGGGTGATCACCAAAGCAGCAGCGTAGGCGCTATAGAATGGGCCCATGGCAACACCTCCCGCACTCACCCCGGAACAACGCGCGAACGCTTTGGCCAAGGCCGCCGAGGCCCGCGCCGCTCGCGCCGAGTTCAAGACCAAGCTCAAGCTCGGCTCGGTCACCCTCGCCGAGGCACTCGCCTCCACCGACTCCACCGTCGGCAAGCTGAAGGTCGTCTCGCTCCTCGAGTCCCTGCCCGGCGTCGGCAAGGTCAAGGCCCGCAAGGTCATGGAAGAGATCGGCATCGCCGACAACCGCCGCGTCCAGGGCCTCGGCGCGCAGCAGAAGCAGTCGCTCCTCGAGCAACTCGGCAAATAGTGCCCTGCCGGCTCTCGTGACCGTGCTGTCATGACGGTGGCGGATCCACTCATCATCGTCGTGTCCGGCCCAGGCGGCGTGGGCAAGGGCACCATCGTGACGGCTCTGGTCGAACGCGATCCGCAGCTCTGGCTGTCCCGGAGCTGGACGACGCGCAGCCAGCGCAGCGGCGAATCTGCCGCGGCGTACGTCTTCACCGATCGCGCCGCCTTCGAGGCCCGCATCGCCGCGGGCGGGTTCTTGGAGTGGACGGAGTTCCTCGGCAACTACTACGGCACCCCGAACCCGGAGATCACCGACGGACGCGACGTCGTCCTCGAGATCGAGGTCGACGGTGCCCAGCAGGTCAAGGCGCTCGAACCGCACGCGATCCTCATCTTCGTCCTCCCGCCCACCCGTGCCGAGCAGGAACGTCGGCTACGTGGGCGGGGCGACGCCGACCACAAGGTGGCCGAACGCCTCCAGAAGGCCGAGCTCGAGGAGCCGATCGGCAAGGACCTCGCCGACTTCGTGGTCACCAACGACGATCTGGAGCGCACCATCGACGAGATGCTCGACATCATCCGCCGCTGCCGCGCCTCGGCCGCGCCCAGCGGAGCGATCCCGCCGTCCTGACGGTGCACGTCACGTCGCAGGCCATCCGGTGCAACCGCCGGTGGTCCCGCTAGGCTTGCCCGGCTCGACAACAGGAGACCACACCATGGCGCGTACGAACGACACGATGATGAACCCACCGATCGAGGCCCTGCTGGGCACGGTCGATTCGAAGTTCAGCCTCGTCACGTTGGCCGCACGCCGGGCTCGTCAGATCAACTCCTACTTCAACCAGCTCGGCGACAGCCTCGGCCACATGGTGCCGCCGCAGGTGTCGTCGGTCGCGCGCAAGCCGCTGAGCATCGGTTTCGAGGAGATCGCCGCCCACAAGATCGTCCCGATCGACATCGTGGTCCCCGAGGTCCCCTCCGACGAGGCCGACGCCGCCGTCTGAGCGGACGTCACGTCCAGCTGAGCTTCGTGGCGTCACGCAACGGTCCTCGGCCATGACATCGGCACTCTCCGGGAAGACCATCGTCGTCGGTGTCACCGGCGGCATCGCCGCGTACAAGGCCGTCGAGGTCTGCCGCCGGCTCGTCGACGCCGGCGCGCACGTCGTGCCGGTGATGACGGCGGGCGCCGAGCACTTCGTCGGTCGCACCACGCTCTCGGCGCTGTGCAGCGAACCGGTGCAGACCAGCCTGTGGGACGAAGCCTCGCCGATCCCGCACACCCGACTCGGCCAGAGCGCCGACCTGATCCTCGTCGTGCCGGCCACCGCGCGGTTGATCGCTGCATATCGCGCCGGGCTGAGCACCGACCTGCTCACCAACACCCTGCTCGCCACCCGCGCCCCCGTGGTGATCTGCCCGGCGATGCACACCGAGATGTGGGAGCACCCGGCCGTGCAGGACAACCTCGCCGTGCTGGCAGCCCGCGGCGTCATCATCGTCGAGCCCGATGAGGGCCGCCTGGCCGGCGGCGACAGCGGCAAGGGCCGCCTGGCGGCGCCGGAGACCATCCTCGCCGCGGTCGAGCGCGCCGTCGCCGAGCAGGATCTCGCCGGCGTGCAGTTGGTGGTCACCGCCGGTGGCACCCGCGAGCCGATCGATGCCGTGCGCGTCATCGCCAACCGCAGCAGCGGCAAGCAGGGCTACGCGATCGCATCGGTGGCCGCAGCGCGCGGCGCCACCGTGACGCTCATCTCCACCGTGACACTGCCGACGCCGGCCGGTGTCTCGCTCGTGCAGGTCGAGACCGCCGCCCAGATGCAACAGGCTGTCGAGTCGGCGGCGCGCACGGCCGACGTCGTCGTGATGGCCGCCGCCGTCGCCGACTTCCGCCCGAAGGCGGTCGTGGCGAACAAGATCAAGAAGGGCGACGGCATCCCCGACATCGTCCTCGAGCCGACGCCCGACATCCTCGCCGGACTCGGCAGCACCAAACCTGCAGGTCAGGTGCTGGTCGGGTTCGCAGCGGAGACCGACGACCTCGTCGCCAACGCGAGCGGCAAGCTGCAGCGCAAGAACCTCGATCTGATCGTCGCCAACGACGTCAGCGCACCCGGCGTCGGCTTCCAACACGACACCAATGCCGTATGCTTGCTCCGGCCCGAGGCCCCGATGGTCACCATCGGCCTCACCGACAAGCATGCGATCGCGCGTGCTGTGCTCGACGCTGTTGTCGAGATCCGTT
>JAOBWK010000078.1 GCA_025463305.1 Ilumatobacteraceae bacterium | reverse complement strand
GCCGAGGATGCGGCTGGCCATGCGGTCGGGGTGAAACTGCTCGAAGGCGTCGAGCTTCTCTCCGGTGGAGGCGAAGGCGATCGGTCGCCCGATGACCTCCTTGACGCTCAGCGCGGCACCGCCGCGTGCGTCACCGTCGAGCTTGGTGAGGATCACGCCGTCGATGGCCAGCGTCTGGTGGAACGCCTCGGCGACGCCGACCGCGTCCTGACCGGTCATCGCGTCGATCACGAGGAACGTGTAGTTCGGCTCGACGGCCTCGTTGATCTGACGGACCTGCTCCATCATCTCCGCGTCGATCGCCAGGCGGCCGGCGGTGTCGACGATGAGCACGTCGCGACCGAGGCGGCGGGCCTCGGCGAGACCGCGCGAGGCGACCGTGACCGGATCGCTGGCCTCGCTGAAGACAGGCACGTCGATCTGGCGGCCGAGCGTGCGCAGCTGTTCGACGGCGGCCGGACGCTGGAGGTCGGCACCGACCAGCAGCGGCTGGCGGCCCTGGCTCTTGAACCAGCGGGCCAGCTTGGCCGCGTTGGTGGTCTTGCCCGATCCCTGGAGACCCGCCATGAGGATCACCGTCGGCGGACGGCTGGCGTAGTTGATCTTCAGCGTCTCGCCACCGAGGATGTTGACCAGCTCGGCGTTGACGATCTTGATGACCTGTTGGCTCGGGTCGAGCGCCTGGGACAGCTTGGCACCGATCGCCGCCTCGCGGATCCGCGACACGACCGTGCGCGCCACCGTGACGTTGACGTCGGCCTCGAGCAGCGCGGTGCGGATCTCGCGCAGCACCTCATCGACGTCGTCGTCGGTCAGCCGGCCCTTGCCGCGCAGTCGTTTGAAGATGCCGTCGAAGCGGTCGGACAGTGTGTCGAACATGCGCCCGTCACGCTACCGGCCGATGAACCCCCGACTTCGGCGGTGGGACCTGTGCACCGGAGGAGCGATGGGAGGATTTGTCCGACCGAGCGGCAGCGATCTCGAGCAGCACCAACGGCCGCCTGCGGCCGGAGGGGCATCGCGAGACAATCAGGAATCGAACAGCGCTTCGATGAACTCGGTGGGGTCGAAGGCGACGAGGTCGTTGATGGTCTCGCCGAGGCCGACGAGCTTGATCGGCAGCCCGAGCTCGGTCTCGATCGCGAAGACGATGCCGCCCTTGGCCGAGCCGTCGAGCTTGGTCAGCACGACGCCGGTGACGTCGGTGGTGTCGCCGAACTCACGGGCCTGGGCGAGGCCGTTCTGGCCGGTGGTGGCATCGATGACCAGCAGCGTCTCGGTGACCCGGCCCTTGCCCTTGGCGGCGACGCGGCGCACCTTGCGCAGCTCTTCCATCAGGTTCGACTTGTTGTGCAGCCGTCCGGCGGTGTCGGCGAGGACGAGGTCGATCTTGCGCGCGCTGGCCGCCTCGACGCCGTCGAAGATGACGGCGCTGGGGTCGCCGCCCTCGCTGCCGCGGACGAGCTCGCTGCCGGAACGCTCGGCCCACATGCCCAGCTGCTCGGCCGCCGCGGCGCGGAACGTGTCGCCCGCCGCCATCAGCACCGTGCGCCCGAGGGCGCGCTGGGCGGCACCCAGCTTGCCGATGGTGGTGGTCTTGCCGACGCCGTTGACGCCGACGAACAGCCACACGTTCGGCGAATCCGGCTCGCCCGGCTCGAAGTGCAGTGAGCGGTCGGCACCCTGAAGCCGCCCCACCATCTCGGCCTGCAGCGCATCGAGCAGCGCATCGGGGGCGGCGATCTCCTTCGACTTCACCCGGGCGCGCAGCCCGTCGAGCAGCTCGGTGGTGACGCGCACGCCGACATCGGCGCGCAGCAGCGCTTCCTCGAGATCGTCCCACGTGTCATCGGTGATGCCCGTGCGGCCGCGGACACCGGCGAACACGCCGACGAGCGCGGCGCGCGACTTCGACATCCGGTCGCGGAACCGCGGCCTCTCGACGACCTCGACTTCTGGCTCCGGCGCGGTCTCGACCGTCGGCTCCACGACGGACGGTTCGAGCGTGTCGACGGCACCCGGTGGCGCATCGGCCACCGGCGCGGCGGGCACGGCCCTGGTGGGCTTCGGCGTGCGTGCGATCGACGGCTGCGGACCCTTGGCGACCGGCGGGAGCTCGGGCTTCGCGCTGCGGCGGTTGAGCACCACCACGCCGAGCCCGAGGACGATGACGACGACCGCGAGGATGAGATAGATCACGCCGAAACGCTATCGGCAGGGTCCGCTGACCTCAGCGGCCGGCGATGGTCTCCGTGCTATCGCTCAAGCGCTGGGCCAGCCAGGCGAGCGGGATCGACAGCGCCATCACCACCGTGGCCATCACGTTCGTGACGGGCACGCCTTTGCTGCGCCCGAAGCTGTTGAGGATCCACTGCGGCAGGGTCTGATCGCCCGGGCCGGCGGTGAAGGAGGTGACGACGATCTCGTCGAAGCTGAGCGCGAACGCGAGGATGCCACCGGCGACGAGGGCCGAACGCACGAGCGGGAACGTCACCGACCAGAACGTGCGCAGGCCGTGCGCGCCGAGGTCGGCGCTGGCTTCGAGCAGGTTCGGCGATGATCGCCGCAGCCGGGCCACGACGTTGTTGTAGGTCACGACGATGCAGAAGGTGGTGTGGGCGATGATGATCGAGTGGACACCGAAGCCCACCTTGAACGACACGAAGCCGAGGTCGATCCGGCGCAGGAACGTGTTCTTCAACGCCACCGCGGTGACGATGCCGGGGAGTGCGATCGGCAGCACGAGCAGGTACGAGATCGTGCTCTTGCCGAAGAACGCGAACCGGGTCATCGCGAAGGCGGCGAGCGTGCCCAGCAGCAGCGCGATCGCGGTGGCAGCCGACGCGATCTCGACGCTCTGCACGAACGCGTTCTTCGGCGCCGAGGTGTGCCATGCCTGACGCCACCAGTCGAGGCTGAACCCGGTCGGCGGCCACAGCGTCGAGTCGGACTTGTTGAACGCCAGGATCACCACGACCACGAGCGGCACGTAGAGGAAGATCAGCCCGAGCACGGTGATGCCGCGGAGGCCGAGGCGGGACAGCAACGACAGGCGCATCAGACGTTCTCGAAGGCGTGCAGGCGGCTCATGCCGAGGAGGTAGACGATGATGATCGCGATCGGCCACAGCGTGAGCGCAGCCGAGAGGGCCTGGTTCTGCTGCTGGAGCTGATCGATGAGGTTGCCGATCATCTGCTCCTTGCCCCCGGAGATGATGCGCGGGGTGATGTAATCGCCGAGCGAGAGCGAGAACGTGAAGATCGATCCGGCGGCGATCGACGGGATGAGGATCGGCATGATGACCGACCGGAACGTGCGGAACGGTCGCGCGCCGAGATCGCCGGCCGCGTCGAGGTACGACGCCGGCAGTCGATCGAGCCCGGCGTAGATCGGCAGCACCATGTACGGCAGCCACAGGTACGCGAGCGTGATGACGATCGCGAGCTTGCCGAACCCGGGCGTCCAACCGATCGTGGCCTCGAGGAACCCGCCACCCCGGTGGGCGGCGAACTTGCCGGCGTCGGGCGTGAAGATCGACTTCCACGCGTAGCCCTTCACGAGGTAGCCCGCCCACAGCGGCAGCAGCACGGCGACGATCAGCCCGCGCCGCCAGCGCGGCTTGGCGACCTTGGCGATGTAGAACGCCATCGGCAGCGCGACGGCGAAGCAGAGCGCAGTCACGGCGAGGGCGATCAGCACGCTGCGCACCACGGCCTGGACGAAGCTGCCGGTGCTGAACGCCGCCGACACGTTCGACGTGGTGAAGTCGGTGGTGACCTTGCTGTTGCTGTCGATCTTGAAGAACGCCGCCGCGACGAGCACCAGCAGCGACCCGACGTAGACCAGCAGCATCCACGCCACCGGGCCGCCGAGCGTCGCGAACAGCGAGAACCGGCGATGGCGGCGGAAGAAGCGGCTGACCCGCGTGGGTACGCCGCTGCTCCCGACCGCCACCGCGTCCATGGTGCTCAGGCCCTCAGTTCGGTCCAGGCCTTGACCCAGTCGGCGTACGGCACGCACTTCACGTCGGTGCGACCGTCGAGGCACTTCTCGGTGGCGGTGGTCCAGTACCACACGTCCTTCCAGTAGGCGTCGTCCGATGCGTGGTAGTCGTCGCAGAAGCCGGCCGCCGCCAGCGCGCACGCCTTGGCGTTGCTCGGCGCCTCACCGAACCACTGCGCCACGGCGGCGTTGGCCTCCGGCGAGATGATGTGGTTCATCCACATGTACATGCAGTTCGGGTGCTTGGCCTTGGAGGAGATCATCCACGTGTCGGACCAGCCGGTGGCGCCCTCCTTGGTCTTGACGGCGGCGATCTTCGCCTTGTCGGCCTGGGCGAGGCCGACGATGACCTGCCACGTCGTGCCGGCGAGCACGGTGCCGCTCTCCAGCGCCGTCTGCTGATCCGTGTACAGCGACCAGTACTGCGTCGTCATCGCCTTCTGCTTCTTGAGCAGATCGATGGCGGCGTTGAACTGATCCTGGTCGAGCGCGTACGGGTTGGTGATCTTCAGGTCCGGGCGGGTCGACATCAGGTAGATGGCCGCGTCGGCGATGTAGATCGGGCTGTCGTAGACGCTGAGCTTGCCGCTCGCCGCGCTCTTGTCGAACATCACGCTGAGCGAGTCGGGCGGCGTCGGGAACGCCTCGGTGTTGTACACGAGCAGGTTGGCGCCACGGCCGTGCGGGATGCCGTACGCCACGCCGTCCTTGCTGTTCCACGGCTGCAGCTTCAGGCCCGGGTAGACGTCGGCGTAGTTCGGCACGAGGTCCGTGTTCACCGGAGCGACCTCACCGCTGTCGATCAGCCGGGTCGTCGCGTCGCCGCTCGCGGAGACGCCGTCGTACTCACCGGTCTGCATCAGCTGCACCATCTCGTCGCTGGTGTTGCCGATCTTGACGTTGACCTTGCAGCCGGTGTCCTTCTCGAACGGGGTGACCCAGTCGACCGTCGGATCGTCGGAGCCATCCTCGGCGTAGCCCGCCCAGGCGATGATGTCGAGCTCGCCTTCGCCCTTGCCGAGCGACTGCAGCGCGCCCGATGCCGGTACAGCGGAGCCGCCCGTCGACGCCGCGGTCGAACCAGCGGTGGTTGCCGCCGTGCTCGCGCCCGTCGTCGCCGCTGTCGAAGCGGCCGTGGTCGCCGCCACCGTCGTGGTGGCAGCCGTGCTGCTGCTGGACTTGGAGTCGCTGCCGCAAGCCGCGAGCAACAGCGCGATCGAGGTGCCGATGGCACCGACGATTCGTTGCTTTCTCATTGGTTCTCCCCTTGTTGTGCTGGATCGAGTTCGTGGTTCGAGATCGGTGGTGCGCTCTCCACCACCACCGTGGCCGCGGCGCGGGACCAAGCGAGCCGCACCGACTGGCCGAGCGACATCGCGCCCAACCCGTCGCTGGACACCGCGGCGATGAGGACGGAGCCGTCGTCGGTGTGCGCCCGCACCCGGCTGTCGGCGCCGAGGTACTGGACGTCGTCGACGATCGCGTCGATCGCCACCTCGTCGGACGCGATGCCGTCGCCATCCGTGACCAGCCGGATCCGCTCCGGCCGCAGCGTGTGCGCCGAGGCGATGCCGAGCAACCGCTGCGACAACGCCGAGGGCAACACGTTCGACGTGCCGACGAAGTTGGCGACGAACGACGTCGTCGGTCGCTCGTAGATGTCGCGTGGCGTACCCACCTGCTCGATGCGACCGTTGTTGAACACGGCGACGCGGCTGCTCATGCTCAACGCCTCGCCCTGATCGTGGGTGACGAAGACGAACGTGATGCCGACGTCGTGCTGGATCGCCTTCAGCTCGCCCTGCATCTCCTCGCGCAGCTTGAGGTCGAGCGCGCCGAGCGGCTCGTCGAGAAGCAGCACCTTCGGACGGTTGACGAGTGCCCGTGCGAGCGCGACGCGTTGACGCTGGCCACCCGACATCTCCGTCGGGCGGCGGTTCCCGTAGCCGCCGAGGCGCACGGACTCGAGCATCTCCCCGGCCCGCTTGCGTCGCTCGGCCTTGCCCACGCCCTTGACCTTCAGGCCGTACTCGACGTTGCGTTGCACCGTCATGTGCGGGAACAACGCGTAGTCCTGGAACACGGTGTTGACGTCGCGGTCGTAGGGGGCGCGCTGGGTGACGTCGACGCCGTCGAGCAGCACCGCACCACCCGTCGGGAGCTCGAACCCGGCGATCATCCGCAGCACCGTCGTCTTCCCCGAGCCCGATGGACCGAGCAGCGAGAAGAACTCCCCCTGGCCGATCTCGAGATCGACGTCGTCGACGGCCACCACGGTGGCCGTGTCGGCGCTGCCTGCGGATCCGCCGGAGGTGCTGAACGTCTTGCGGAGGCGGACCAGTTGGATCGCGGGCGAGGTGCGGATGGTCGTGCTCGATTCGATTGTCGATGCGACGGGTTCACTCACGATGCCGGACCACTCCCACTGGTTCGCTCGCCGTTCGACGATCCGGCAACGATAGTCGCCGCCACGAGGGGCGGCGGCGAATCGCCAGCGACGTCGCTCCGGCCCGTTGGCGGCGAGCGCACCGAGGCGGATCTGGCCGATCTGGCCGCGCGCCTGGCGGTGGGTGATGATGTCGCGATGCACAACGACGACGCCGGACGATGACGTCCGAGGCGCGTCACCACACGTCGGGCCCGCTCGCGCTGGCGATCGCGCTCGCCGCGACAGCCGGCTTCGTCGACGCGTTCATCTTCGTCCGGGTGGCTCCCGTGTTCGTGGCGAACATGAGCGGCAACCTGATCCGGCTCGGCATCGCGACGGGCGCCGTGACCGGCCATGCCGCGGAGGGCTCGCTCGCCGCTCTCGGCGGCTTCTTCCTCGGCGTCGTGATCGCCACCTCGTTCGTCGATCGCCACGTCCGGCGCGACCGGGTGCCGAACGCGGTGGTCCTCCTCCTGCTCGAGTCGGTGCTGCTGGCGTCGTTGCCGGTCATCATCGCCACCGCGTCGATCACCTACTCGGCGACCATCGAGCCGATCGACTACCTCGTCGTCGTGATCGGGGCGACGGCGATGGGCATCCAGGCCGTCGCACTCCGTCGCGTCGGTGACGTCGCGGTCTCGACCACCTACGGAACGGGCGCCGTGGTGCGCCTCGGCGAGAAGGTGGCGCTCGCCCTGCGCGGTGCCGAGCGGACCGGCAACGTGCGTCGCCGCCGCACGATCGCGGTGCTCGGCACGGTCCTCGTCAGCTACGTCGGGGGCGCAGCGTTGGCGGCCGCTGTCGGCTCGTCCTGGGCGCTGCTGATCCCGCCGGCGATGGTGCCGTTGGTCGCCGCGTTCGTCGTCCGCCGCGAGGCGGGGGGCGGCGCGTCGACGTGATCGGCGTTGTCTAGACCGGCGCGGACTGGCGCTCGGTGACCACCTTCGACGAGCCACCGGGCTGCATGCTCACGCCGAGCAGGCTGTCGCCGGCCTCCATCGTGCGCTTCTGGTGGCTGACGACGATGAGCTGCGCGTCGCGCCGGAACTCGGTGATCAGCCCGAGGAAGCGGTGCAGGTTGACATCGTCGAGCGCGGCCTCGACCTCGTCCATCACGTAGAACGGCGACGGCCGGCTGCGGAACACGGCGAACAGGAATGCGAGCGCGGTCAGCGATCGCTCGCCGCCCGACAGCAGCGACAGCTTCTTCACGTTCTTGCCGCTCGGCTTGGCCTCGACCTCGATGCCCGTGCCGAGCAGGTCGTCGGGGTTGGTGAGCACCAACCGGCCGACGCCGCCCGGGAAGAGCATCCCGAACAGGTTCTGGAAGTTCACGCTGACGTCGGCGAAGGCCGCGGCGAACACGGTCTGGATCTCGAAGTCGACGGCCTTGATCACCCGGGCCAGCTCGCGCCGCGTGTTGCGAACGTCCTCCAGCTGGGCCTCGAGGAAGACGTGGCGCTCCTGCAGCTCGGTGAACTCCTCGAGCGCGAGTGGGTTGATCGGCCCGAGCAGGCGCAGCTCGCGCTCCAGGTCGCGCACGCGCGCCGCGGGATTGGTGCCCTCGGGCAGCTCGGGCAGCTCGGCTTCCATCGCCGCCTCCGGCTCGAGATCGAGGTCGCGACGCAAGGTCTCGACGGCGGCCTCGAGGCGCATCCGCGCCTCGGCCTCCTCGATCTCCACCCGGCGGGCGCGCTCGCGGGTCTCGTCGAGCTGCTTCTCTGCAGCGGCACGCGCACGACGGGTCTCCTCGAGCCGGGTGACCAGCGCACGCACCTCCTCGCTCTGGCGACGGCGTTGCTCGTGCAGCTCGGCGAGGCGACCCTCGATCGAGCCACGGTGCAGCTCCACCAGCTCGCTCAGCCGCCCGGCGGCGGTGAGGCTGCGCTCGATCGCGACGCGCCGCTCGGCGGCAGCGGCGCGGGCCACGGCATCGGCTTCGAGGCGGCGCTCGGTCTCCTCGATGCGGCGCTCGAGGAACTGCTGGCGCTCGTGCAGGCCGGCGTTGCGGACCTCGAGGTCCTTGCGACGCGAGGCGAGCAGGGCCGAGCGCCCTTCGATGCGCGCCCGGGCCTCACCGCGTGCGCGCGCCGCTGCGGCCTCGGCCTGCTCGTCGGCTTCGAGGTCGGGCACCAGCGATTGCAGCTCGGCGATCCGGCCGCGCTCACGCTCGACGCGCTCGGTGGCCTCGACGACGGCTCGCTCCACGGACTCGATCTCGGTGGCGGCCTCGCGACGGTCGCCCTGCACCCGTGCCAACGCCTCCGAGGCCGCGGTGAACCGCGCATCATTGGCGTCGAGGCGACGGGTCAGCTCGTTCTCGGCGTGCTGCGCGGCCTGCACCTCGGCCTTCGCGGCGCGGAGCTCGACGTCGGTCCGTTCGAACGCTGCCGACGCCTGCGCGGCCCGGTCGAGCGCCTCCGTGAGCGCAGCTGCGGTGGCACCGCCGCCGGAGGCGCCGACGCGCCAGCCGGCGCGGCCGAAGCGATCGCCCGCCTCGGTGACGACGGTGGCGCCGGGATGGTGCTCGGCCGCTTCCATCGCCTCGGACCAATCCCGGACGAGGACCGCACCGCCGAGCAGGGTGTCGAGCAGCGCCTCGATCTCGACCCGGTGGCCACTGGCGTGAGCCCGCACGTGGGCCCGAACCGGCTCGCCGATCGAGGGTGTCGGCGACGCCGCGGTGGCCGTGCGGAGCGCGATGACCGCGCCCGCGGTCTTCGAGCTGCGCAGCGATTCGAGCGCGCTGCGGGCCGCCTTCGGGTCGGCGACGACCACCGCGAGGAGGGCCTCCCCCATCGCTGCCTCCGCGGCGATCTCCCAGCCGGTGTCGATCTCGACGAGCTCGAGCAGCGTGCCGACGACCCCATCGAGCGTGGCCAGCTTCTCGGCACCGGCGCGAGCACGGGCGCTGTCGAGCGCCTGCTGCAGTGCATCGGCGCGAGCCCGCCAACGCGAGCGCTCCTCGGAGGCCGCCTGGCGGTTGGCGGTGGCCGTGTCGGACGCGGCGACGGCAGCGAGCCGGCGTGACTCGGCCTGCTCGACCTGGGCGACGAGCGGCTCCTCGGTGGTCTGCGACTGCTCGCACTCCGCCTTGAGCCGGGTGGCCTCGGACTCCAGCCGCTCGATGCGCTGGAGCAGGTTGTCGCGGCGCCCGGTCTGGCGGCGCAGCTCGCCCTCGCCGCGCTCCAGCCCAGCGGCCAACGAGCGCAGCTCGCCGCGCACCTCGGCGGCGGCGCTGGCTGCGGTGGTGGGTGACGACGTCGTCTGCAGCACCGAGCGGATCTGGTCGCGCTCGGCGGCGAACAGCTCTTCCTCCTCGGCCAGCGCCTCGGCCTCGGGGGCGAGGGCGGCCAGCTCGGTGGTGACCGCGGCGAGCTCGCCGGCGAAGCGGGCTGCATCGTTCTCCAGGTTGGCGACGACGCCCGCGTCCATCAACTGGCCGCGGTCGCGCTCCATCGAGCGGCGCCGCTCGACGAGCACCGCAGCGAGGCCGCGAGCACGCTCGCGCAGCTGCTCGACGCGCATCAGCTCGTCGCTGATGTCGGTGTCGCCACGGGCGGTCATCTCCGCCTCGGCGGCGGCCACCTCGGTGTCGAGACGGGCGAGCTCGGTGCGCAACGCCTTCTCGGCGTCGTCGCTGCCGAGCCGCTCGCCGGCGAGCGCGGTGAGGCGGGTGCGCAACGATCCGATCTCGCGACCGGCCACGAACACCTTCAACGCGTGGAGCTCGCCGACCAGCTCGCCGTGCCGACGCGCCGCCTCGGCCTGGCGCTCGAGCGGGCGCAGCTGCCGGCGGACCTCGCGCAGCAGGTCTTGGACGCGCAGCAGGCTGGCCTCGGTGGCCTCCAACCGGCGCTCGGACTTCTCCTTGCGGCGGCGGTACTTCAACACACCGGCCGCCTCCTCGATGATCGAACGCCGGTCCTCGGGGCGGGCGTTGAGCACCGCGTCGATCTGGCCCTGGCTGACGATGACGTGCTGCTGACGGCCGACACCGGCGTCGCTGAGCAGCTCCTGCACGTCGAGCAGCCGGCAGCTGACACCGTTGATCGCGTACTCGCTCTCGCCGGTGCGGAACAGCGTGCGGCTGATGGTGACCTCGCTGAAGTCGATCGGCAGCACGCCCTTGGCGTTGTCGAGCGTGAGGATCACCTCGGCGCGCCCGAGCGCCGGGCGCTTGGCGGTGCCGGCGAAGATCACGTCGTCCATCTTCTGGCTGCGCACCGCGCTCGGGGCCTGCGCACCGAGCACCCAGGCGATCGCGTCGACCACGTTCGACTTGCCCGAGCCGTTGGGTCCGACGACCACGGTCACGCCCGGCTCGAGCTGCATGACGGTGGTGTCGGCGAACGACTTGAAGCCTTTGAGGGTCAGCGCTTTGAGAAACACAACGTGACGAGGCTAGTGGGTCGGGCGCCGTCGGTCCTCAGTGCCGAGCTCAGCGTTGGCAGCGGGGGCAGAACGAGGTGGTGCGCCCACCGGAGGTCGCCTGCTGGATCTTCGCCTTGCCGCAGGTCAGGCACGGTTGTCCGCCCCGGTCGTAGACGCGGTGCGACACCTGGAACCAGCCACCCTCGCCACCGATGTCGACGTACTGGGTGTCCTTCAACGTCGAGCCGCCGGCCTCGATCGCTGCGGTGAGGATGTCGCCGATCGCCGCATGCAGCCGGGTGATCTCGGCGGGCTTCAGCGAGTCGCTGAGCCGATCGTGGCGGATGCCCGAGCAATGCAGGATCTCGTCGGCGTAGATGTTGCCGATGCCGGCGATCACGTGCTGATCGAGCAGCAGCGCCTTCATCTGGCGCGACCGGGCACGGAGGATCTTCGCCAGCTGGTTGCGCTCCAGGCCGTCGGTGATCGGGTCGACACCGAGCCGGGCGAGCTCGGGCATCTCCACCTCGGCGTTCTCGGGATCGAACACCACGACCTCACCGAACGTGCGCGGATCCACGAAGCGCAGCTCCTCGCCGGCCGGCTCGGCGAGGTGCAGCACGACGTGGGTGTGATCGAGGCGTGGCCGGTCCGATGGCTCGATGAGCACCCGACCGCTCATCCGTAGGTGGATCATCATCGAGTCACCGCTGTCGAGCGGCAGCAGCAGGTACTTGCCGCGCCGCTGCGCGCTCAGTGCCGTCGTTCCGGTGAGGCCGTCGATCAATGCCTCGCGCGACGTGCGCCGCACCGTGCGCTCGCGACCGACCTCGACGCGTTCGATGCGTCGTCCGACGAAGCGCTGCTGCAGGCCGCGTCGGACCGTCTCGACCTCGGGCAGTTCGGGCATCCGGCGCGCTCAGCCCGGTACGTCGTCGGCGGCGGCGCGGCCGAGCGCGTGGCACGCCTCGGCGGCCGCGGCCTGCTCGGCGATCTTCTTCGAGCGACCCTGGCCCTGCCCGTAGATCTGCCCGGCGACGATGGCCGAGGCCGAGAACTGCTTGGCGTGGTCGGGCCCGTCCTCGCTGAGGATGTACACGGGTGCGGCGTCGAAGCGGCGGACCGCCAGCTCCTGGAGCATCGTCTTGTAGTCGAGCCGGTCGAGTTGCAGCACCGCCTGCAGCAGTCGATCCCCGATGACCCGCTCGACGAAGGCGTACGCCGCCTCGGTGCCCGAATCGATGTAGATCGCGCCGAGCACGGCCTCGAACGCATCGCTGAGGATCGACGGCTTCGAGCGCCCTCCGGCTGCGTCCTCACCGCGCCCGAGCATCAGGTAGGTGCCGATGTCGAGTTCGGCGGCCGTGTCGGCGAGGGCCGACGCGTTGACCACGCTCTTGCGCAGATCGGTCAGCTTGCCCTCGGGCAGATCGGCGAACTGGCGGAACGCGAGGTCGGCCACGATCCAGCCGAGCACCGCGTCGCCGAGGAACTCGAGCCGCTCGTTCGACCCCTCGTCGCCGGCCACCTCCGCGCACCACGAGCGATGTGCCATCGCCCGGCGCAGCAGGCCGGGATCGTTGAACGTGTAGCCGATGCGCTCGCTGAGCGCGTCGAGGTCGGGCTCGGCGAGTCCGGCCCGGCTGCTGGTCATCGATCGGGGCGCGTGGTTGGCCAGCTCAGGCCTCCAGCACCCTGGCGTACACGTAGTCGACCGCGTCTCGGACGGTCTTCAGATCCTCGAGGTCCTCGTCCTCGATGCGCAGGTCGATCGAGCGCTCGGCGAGGTCTTCCTCGAGCGCTTCGACGAGCTCGATCAACGCCAGCGAGTCGGCTTCGAGGTCGTCGCTGAACGACTGGCCCTCGGTGATGGTCCCTGGCTCGCGCTCGAGGATCTCGGCAAGGTTGTCACGCACGATCGCGAACACCGCCTTGCGGTCCAACGGGGATTCGGTATCGGCAGACACGGTCTGGCTCCTCGACATGGGGCGCACACGGTGCACGCCCGAAACAGCACGCAGGAGCCTATGCGTTGGCGGCGATGGCAGCGCGTATTTCGTCGACCATGCCGACCTCCACCATCTCCTTGGCGACCTTGATCGCGTTGAGCATGGCCTTCGCCGACGTGGAGCCGTGGGACACGATGCACACGCCGTCGACGCCGAGCAGGATCGCACCGCCGTAGCTCTCGGGATCCAGCGTCGCGTACAACGGGAGCAGCGACGGCAGCAGCGCGTCGGCGTGCGGCTTGTTGGCGGGATCGCTGGCGAACGCGTCGAGGACCGCCTTGACGACCGTGCGCAGCGCGCCCTCGAGCGTCTTCAGCACGACGTTGCCGGTGAAGCCGTCGGTGACCACGACGTCGACCGCGTCGGTCATGATGTCGCGGCCTTCGACGTTGCCGATGAAGTTGATGCCGGGCGCCGCCGCGAGCAACGGGAACGCCTCCTTGCGGAGCGTGTCGCCCTTGCCGGGCTCCTCGCCGATGGACAGCAGGCCGACCCGCGGGTTCTCCACGCCGAATCGGTGCGTTGCGAACACCGAGCCCATCAGCGCGAACTGCACCAGCCACTCCGGCTGCACCTCGGCGTTGGCGCCGGAGTCGAGCAGCACGGTGGGCGTGGAACCGGGGACCGGGACGATGGTGGCGATGGCCGGGCGGTTGACGCCCTTGATGCGGCCCATCCGCAGCAGTGCTGACGCCATCGTGGCGCCGGTGTTGCCGGCCGAGATCATCGCGCTGGCCTTGCCGTCGCGCACGGCCTCGGCGGCGCGCACGAGGCTGGAGTCCTTCTTGCGGCGCACGCCGTTGGCGGGATCGTCGTCCATCTCGATGACCTCGCTGGCGTGGATCAGCGGGATGTCGCCGACGCCGGCGAGATCGGCGGGGCCGACGAGGAGCACGGGGATGCCGAGATCGGCGGCCAGCTGGGCGCCGGCCACGATCTCATGTGGAGCCTTGTCGCCGCCCATGGCGTCGACCGCGATGGGCAGCATCGCCGAGGGGGCAGTCAGTGGGGTCAGCCGACGTCGAGGACGGGGCGGTTCTTGTACCAGCCGCACAACGGGCACACGGTGTGCGGCAGCTTGGCTGCAGCGCACCGCGGGCACACGCTGCGGGCCGGCGCGGCGAGGCGCCACGAGCCAGCGCGGTGGCTGTGGGTCTTCATCTTCGACTTCTTCTTCTTGGGGACAGCCACCGTAGGACTCCAACACTGATGTCGCGTTTGAGCGACTCGACGAAACGACCGTTGAATCGTAGCGGGCACGAACCGGGTTTCGTCAGTTTGTGTCCGGCGGGCCCGTGACCTGGTCCAAGGGGTCGCTGACCTGCACCTTGAGCTGGTCGAGGACGTCCCAGACCGACCCGAGCACCGGCGGTTCGCACTCGCACGTCGACTCGTTGAGGTCGATGCCGCAGACCGGGCACAGGCCGGCGCAGTCGGGCCGGCACAGCGGGGCCTCGGGCGCATCGAGCAAGGCGAGCTCGCGGACCATCGGAAGCAGGTCCAGCTGATCGCCCACCATCTCGAACGCGTCGGGGTTGGTGACCACGGTCTGGTAGACCTCGTCGACCTCGGAGGCGGTGTGTGCGTCGAGCGGCTGCAGGCACCGGCGACACGCACCGTGCCACGGGACGTCGATGGTGCCGAGCACGACGATGCCGTCGGTGAGGCCCTCCAGGCGGAGGTGCACGCCGACCTGGTCGCCCGGGCGGAACCGGGCGTCGGTGAGGCCGAGCGCCTCGGTGCCGACCTCGAGCTCGATCGTGCGCTCGGAGCCCGGACGCCGGAGCAGCTCGGCCGCGTTGATCAACAGCGCCCGCGCCGCGACTCGCGCGGAGCCCTCGGGGCCGCTCATCCGCGGTCCTGGTCGAAGAACCCCTTCGTGGGATCTTCCTCGTCGACGGCCTGCTGGCGGTGGGCGCCGATGGACAAGCGCGAGCGACCCGCGTTGACGGTCTTGCCGAGCTTGTCGAGCAGGATCTCGAAGCTGCCGAGACGCTGATCGAGGAAGTCCTCGGTCTCGTGGCGGAGCCGGCGCGAATCGGCCTCGGCCGCCTCGATGATGGTGCGCGCCCGCTGCTCGGCGGCGCGGACGACCTCGGTGCGCTGCACCATCCGCTCGGCCTGCACGCGTGCCGCCTCGAGCAGCTCGTCGGCCTCGCGGCGCGTCTTGGCCACGAACTCGGAGCGCTCCTTCAGCATCCAGCGCGCCTGGCGAAGCTCGTCGGGCAACCGCTCCAGTGCTGACTCCAGCAGATCGTTGATCTCGTCGCGGTCGATGCGCGGCGACGACGACAGCGGCATCGTCGGAGCGGTGGCGATGATGTCGGCGGCACGGCGCACGAGCGTCTCGGCGTCGCCGACCTGGCCGACGCGCGAGTAGGCATCCGTGTCATCCGTGATGTCGTCGAAGTCGTCGGTGTACTGGTCGCTCATGAGGTGGCCTCCGCAAGTCGGGCGAGTTCGCTGGCAACGGTGGCAGGTACCAGGTGCGAAACGTCCCCACCGTACTGCGCGATCTCTCGAATGAAACGACTGCTCACAAACACCCGATCGGGCCGGCATGCCACGTAGACAGTGCGGACGCCGGCCACCGAATGGTTCATGTGAGCCATCTGCTGCTCGATCTCGAAGTCGCCTGCGTTGCGCAGCCCCTTGACGATGAACGCGGCGTCGCACGCCTTCGCGGCGTCGACCGCGAGGCCGGTGAACGGCTCGATGCGCACGGTCGGGAGGTGCTCGACGCTGGCCGCCAGCATGGCCACCCGCTCAGCGATGGTGAACAGCCCGCTGGGCTTGGCCGGGTTGTGCATGACGCCGACGACGACATCGCCGAACAGCTCCGCCGCCTGTTCGATCACGTCGACATGACCGAGGTGCACAGGATCGAAGCTGCCGGGGTACAGCACGACCCGGTCGGACGTTGACGGTGCGTTCATCGGTGCACACGGTAATGCTCGCCGAGCCCCGCACCGGGGACGCCTCGCACCGTCTGGACAGCTACGGGAGGCGTTCGAGCATCGTGAACACCGTGCGTCCGTGGCGCCGGGTCTTGAGCTGCACCCAACCGTCCGGGGCAGGCACTTCGTCCGCCGACTCGGCCACCACGAGACCCGCCTTCAGGAAGACCAGCAGCTCCGGCCAGTGGTCGAACGTGTACGGCGGATCCACGAGCGCGATGTCGACACCGGTGATGCCCGGCACGTACGCCAGGACGTCGGACCCGACGACGCGCGACCGGTCCTCGAGGCCGAGCGTCTTCAGGTTCTCACGCAGCGCGGCGAGTGCGGCGCGGTCGCGCTCGACGAAAACGCACGACTCGGCGCCACGGGACAACGCCTCGATCCCGAGCGCGCCGCTGCCCGCGTAGAGGTCGACCACGGTCGCGTCCTCGAGCACGCCCATGCTGCCGAGCGAGTTGAACACCGCCTGGCGCACCCTGTCGGTGGTGGGCCGCGTGGACAGCCCCTCCGGCGCGATCAGCTTCCGTCCACCGAACTCGCCCGCAATCACTCGCATCCCGGCAAGACTAGGGGCGATGTTCGACGACGCCCCCGCCCCCGACCTGACCCCTGAGCAGGAGATCGTGTGCGTCGACTGCGGCGGCCGCTGCTTCCTGCTGACCCAGCCGAACGAGGACGGCACCTGGTTCCCCGGCGACATCGTCTCCTACCGCTGCCAGGACTGCCTCGACCGCTGGGACCTCGTCCTCCCCGACACCGACGACGCCCGCCCCGACTGATCGGTTCCCCGAAGGTGTTCGCCCGGCAGAGCGCACGTTTTCCTGCAAACTCCTGCAAGCACTTCGGCCCGCCCGCGCAAACCGTTCACGCGTACGTGATCCGTGCGACCGCGGTCGCTCGATTCGCGCACGCGTGAGCGATCTGCGCGGCGCGCCGGATCCCTGGATCGGCTTCAGGCTGCCGGCACGACCCGCCGGAACGATGCGAGCGCCGAGAGGAACCGCTCGACGGCGGCGACGTCGGTGAACGCCGTGTGGAAGGCGAACCCGTCGGTGTGCTCGAGGTCGATCTCCCTGGTCTGGATGATCGGTATCTGCGGGTTCTCCTTGTACCGACCGTCCGGGCCTCCGGCCTTGTTGACGTAACTTCCACGTGGAGTCGATCGGGGTGACGCCGGGTGGGACGACCGATGTGATGAACCGCCCGACCGTGCTGTTCACCGACAGGCCGTCATACGAGAGCGCGGCGTACGTGGTCCCCTGCTCGAGCAGCAACACGTCGGGCAGGAAGTAGATGCTGCGGCGATTGCCGTCGAAGGCGAGAGGTTCGAAGTTCGTCGCCGCAGCGCGAGGCGATCGTTGCGCGATCGACAGCGGCGTCCGCGCCAGCAAGCTGGTGGCGCCACCGTGGCCCTTCAGGCTCGCGTTCCCGGAGACCCGCTGCGCGTGCCATTCCTTCTTGCGCCTCCCGTAGGAGAGCGGATTGGCCGTCCATCGTGGCCGCGGGAGCTGCGCTGCCTCGGTGATCTGGCGAGCGATGTCGCTCCGAGACGACGCAACCAGCGTCTCGATCTCTGCCCCCGCCAAGTTCCCCGTCCCGTCGGGCTCCGCGACGGCAACCGGCGCAGGTTTGGCCTCGCCCGCGCCCTGTCGTGGGCGACCGAGCGCGTGCTGATACGACACCCCGCCTCGGCCGGCTCGGATGTAACCGCCTCGCGGCCCGGTGCCCACGCGAAAGCCCTTCACGCCGGTGGACATCCCGATCCCGGAGCCGCTCAGGTTGAACCGGAGCTGGCCAACGTTGACAGATCTCGCGAAGCTGACACCCATGCCGCGACATTGAAGCACAGTGCCGGAATGAGTCGAGCCAGAACTAGCTCTTGAAGAGAAACGCCTCGTCTTCGGCGCTGAGGATCAGGCGGATCTCGTCGAGGAGGAGCGGATGGTGCTCCAGCGTCGGGTCGGGGTCGACGATGTCGAACGCGGCCTTGCGAGCGAGGTGCACCAGCTCGCGGTCGCGGCGCAGTGAGGCGAGCTTGAGGTCGCTCTTGCCCTTCTGCGCGGTGTTCATCAGGGTGCCCTCGCCGCGCAGGTCGAGGTCGATCTCGGCGAGCGCGAAGCCGTCGGTGGATCCGACAAGCGCTTCGACCCGTGGGCTGGGGCCCTCGAGCTCGGCGGTGACGAGCCAGCAGATCGAGGCGACCGCACCACGGCCGACACGGCCGCGCAGCTGGTGCAGCTGGGCGATGCCGAAGCGGTCGGCGTCGATGATGACCATCACGGTGGCGTTCGGGACGTCGACGCCGACCTCGATCACCGTCGTCGCGACGAGCACGTCGAGCTCGCGGTTGCGGAACTGGCTCATGACCTGTTCCTTCTCCGCCGACGCCATCCGCCCGTGCAGCAGGCCGATGCGCAGCCCCTTCAGATCCTGGTACACCAGCCGCTCGTAGGTCTCCTGGGCCGAGGCGACCTCGAGCTTCTCGCTCTCCTCGATCAGCGGGCACACCACATAGGCCTGCTGGCCGTTCGACACGGCCTCGCGGACGTCGCCCCACGCGGCCATCTCCATCAGCGGGCCATTCGCCCAGAACGTCTTGATCGGCGTGCGGCCCGGTGGCAGCTCGTCGAGCACGCTCACGTCGAGATCGCCGTACACCGTCATCGCCGCGGTGCGCGGGATCGGCGTGGCCGTCATCACCAGCACGTCCGGCACGACGCGATCGTCGCCGTCGCCAGAGCCCTTCATCCTGAGCGCGGCGCGCTGCTCGACACCGAAGCGGTGCTGCTCGTCGACCACCACGCAGCCGAGGCTCTTGAACTCGACGTCCTCTTGGATGAGCGCGTGGGTGCCGATGGCGATGTCGATCGTCCCATCTGCCAACCCGGCCAGCACGTCGCGCCGTTGCTGGCCTGTGACCCGGTTGGCGAGCAGCGCCACGTTCAGCGGACGATCGCCGAACAGGTTGCCCGGATCCGGCACCTCGAGCCCGGCGAGCATCGACCGGATGCCGGTCGCGTGCTGCTCGGCGAGCACCTCGGTGGGCGCCATCAGCGCGCCCTGGTGACCACCCTGCACGGCCGCGAGCAGAGCGCTCAACGCGACCACGGTCTTGCCGGCACCCACATCGCCCTGCAGCAGGCGGTGCATCGGGTGCGGGCCGGCGAGGTCGATGTCGATCTCGGCCACCGCCCGCGCCTGCGCTCCGGTGAGCGAGTACGGCAGCGCGGCGTGGAAGCGACGGACGAGCTCGCCGCTCATGTCGTGGCGGATGCCGCGCTGCTCGCGCTCGAACGCGCGCTTGCGCATCACCAGCACCGTCTGCACGCGCAGCAGCTCGTCGAACGCGAGCCGGCGGCGGGCCTGCTCCTTCTCCCCCATCGTCTCCGGCAGGTGGATCTGACGCATCGCCGAGTGCCGATCGATGAGGCCGAGCTCGCGCCGGATCTCGAACGGCACGGGATCGGCGAAGCCGCGCGCCGAGCACCGCTCGAGTGCGCTCTCGACCCACCCCGCGATCTCCCACGTCGACAGCTGGGCCTTCTCGCTCTGCGGGTAGATCGGCACGATCTTGCCGGTGCGATCGCCGATCAGGTCGACGATCGGGTTCGTCATCTGCAGCCCGCCGCGGTACACGTCAGCCTTGCCGAACAGCATGATCTGCAGGCCCTCGCGCAGCTGTCGCTCGCGCCACGGCTGGTTGAAGAACACGATGTGCAGCCGGCCCGAGCCGTCGCCGACCTGGGCCTCCACCATCGTGCGCCGGTTGCGCATCGTGCGCTTGGTGACGGTGCGGACCGTGACGAGCACGAGCGCCTCGACGCCCGGTCGCAGATCGCTGACCCGCGCCTCGTTGGTGCGGTCGACCCATCGGCGCGGATATGTCGTGAGCAGGTCGAGGACGGTCTCGACCCCCACCTCGCGCAGCGACGCCAGCTTCTTGTCGCCGACGCCCTTGAGCCGATCGACGGGAATGGCCTGCAGCTCGCGGAGGGTCAGCCCGTTCGACACGATGGCGACCGGAGGCTCACTCCACGCCGAACAGGTACGGGTACAGCGGCTGGCCGCCGCGGTGCACCTCGACCTGCACGTCGGGTCGTTCGTCGGACAGCCACGCCCGCAGCGCATCGGTGACCGACGCCGTCGCGTCGAGGCCCTCGATGACCGTGACGATCTCGCGCTCGGGCGTGATCAGCTGGTCGAGCAACTTCGTGGCGGCGCCCGTGAGCGTGCCGTTGACGCTGACGATGCCGTCGCCGCGCACGATGCCGATCCAGTCGCCGGTGGTGATCTGGCCGACATCGCTGGCCGTGTCGCGCACGGCCTGGGTGACCTCGCCGGTGGCCACCGATTCGGCCGCCTCGCCCATCTCGGCGCCGTTGGCGTCGGCACTGGCTTCGGGGTCGTAGACGACGAGCGCGGCGAGTGCCTCGGGCATGCTGCGCGTCGGCACGACGACCACGGTCTTCGAGGTGAGCGCGTCGAGCTGCTCGGCGACGGGGATGATGTTCTTGTTGTTCGGCAGCACGATGACCTGCTGCGCGTTGACGGCCTCGACCGCGTCGAGCAGCTCGGCCGTCGACGGGTTGAGCGTCTGACCGCCGGCGATGACGCCCTGCACCCCGAGCTGGGCGAACAGATCGGTGAGGCCGTCGCCGCTGCTCACCGCGACGATCGCGCACGTGACGGCCGGCATGCTCGAGTGCATCAGGCCGGCGTGCGGCCGCGCCGCTGCGGGCCCGGTGGCCATCGCGCCCTGCAGCGCTGCCTCGCGCTGGGCGTGCTCCTCGGCGACCTCTTCGAACAGGTCCGTGACCCGGATCTTGTGCGGGCGGCCGCCGTTGTCGAGCGCGGACTCGATGGCCGCGCCGATGTCGTTGGTGTGCACGTGGCAGTTCCAGATGCCGTCGCCGCCGACGACCACGATCGAATCGCCGATCGCGCCCCACGACTGCTTGAACGCCTCGATGTCCTCGTCGGGCAGATCGACGAAGTACATGACCTCGTACCGCAGATCGCTCACGTCGCCCTCGCCGCGGTGCGCGACCGAGTCGAAGTTGGCGATGCCGCCGACCTCGCCATCGTCGATGTCGTCGGGCTCGGGCAGTGGCTCACCGTCGACGACGTGGATGGCAGCGTCGAGCAACAGGAGGAAGCCCGCACCGCCGGCATCGACCACTCCGGCGTCCTTGAGCACGGGCAACAGGTCCGGCGTGCGGTCGAGCGAGGCGCGCCCAGCCGTGCGAGCCGCGCGCAGCATCTCTACGAGCGACGCGCCGCCGGCGGCCGAGGTCTGCGCCGCATCGGCGGTCTCGCGCACGACGGTGAGGATGGTGCCCTCGATCGGCTTCAGCACCGCCTGGTACGCGGCGACGGACGCGTTCTTGAAGCTCTCCGCGACCTTGCTCGCCGTGCCCTCGGTGGTGCCGTCCTTCAGGGTGTTCGCGATGCCGCGGAGGATCTGGCTGAGGATGACGCCGCTGTTGCCGCGGGCACCCATCAGCGAGCCGTGGCTGATGGCTGCGCACGTCGGCTCGAGGGCGTGGTCGCTCTGCTCCAGCTCGGCGACGACCGCATCGAGCGTGCGCGCCATGTTCGTGCCGGTGTCGCCGTCGGGCACCGGGTACACGTTCAACCGGTTGATCCCGGCGGCATGCAACTTCATGGTGTCGCGGAAGGAGATGACCGTGTTGCGCAGGGCATCCGCCGAGAGCCGTTCGAGCGTGGGCACCGCAGCATCGTACGGCCCCGGCTGCGACGTCCGGCACTCCCACGTCAGCGCATGTCAGAACCCGATCCGGAACACCCATCTCTCAGAATGATCACCGGTATCGCTGCCATCACTTGGTGCAGACAGAAAACCCGCTGATAGCCTTTGACGACTTTGAACGCCCCTTTCTGGGAAAGAGAATCTCATGGCAGCAGTTTGCGAAGTGTGTGGCAAGGGCCCCTCCTGGGGCATGTCCGTGTCGCACTCCCACCGTCGCACCAAGCGGCGCTGGAACCCGAACATCCAGAAGGTTCGCGCGGTCGTCGGCAAGACGCCGACGCGCATGAACGTGTGCACGGGCTGCATCAAGTCCGGCAAGATCGTCAAGGCCAGCTGAGACAGACCAGGAGAAGCCGCGATGCAGGGTGTCATCAAGTCCTACGATCCCAGCAGCGGCGACGGCGTCATCCTGTGTGACACCGACCTGGCCGACTACGACCTCGCCGCGAACGCGCTCGAGGGATCGATCTTCCGCATGCTCCGTCAGGGGCAGCGGATCGTGTTCGCCCTGGATGCCGACGGCCGGGCCACGCAGCTCCGTCTCGGCAGTGAAATCGACATGAAGACTCCCGGCTACGAATGAGCCGGGTGCCCTTCGCGCACCCATTTGGCGACACCGAACGTCAACAAGGAGACTCGTTCCCATGAGTGGATCCAGCAGCAACCAGCGTCTTCAGCAGTGGGTGAAGGATTGGGCGGACGTGCTCCAGCCCGACAGCATCTCCTGGTGCGACGGGAGCGCCGAGGAGTACGAGACGCTGTGCCAGGCACTCGTCGACAGCGGCACGTTCACCAAGCTGGACGAGGCCAAGCGGCCGAACAGCTACTGGGCGCACAGCGATCCGGGCGACGTCGCCCGCGTCGAGGACCGCACGTTCATCTGCTCGGAGGCCGAAGCCGACGCCGGCCCGAACAACAACTGGCGTGACCCGGCCGAGATGCGTGCCGAGATGATGCGGTTGTACCAGGGCGCGATGAAGGGCCGCACGATGTACGTCGTGCCGTTCAGCATGGGCCCACTCGGTTCGCCGATCGCGCACATCGGCGTGCAGCTCAGCGACTCCGCCTACGTCGCCGTGAACATGCGGATCATGACCCGCATGGGCCAGGGCGCGCTCGACGTGCTCGGCACCGACGGCATCTTCGTGCCCTGTGTCCACTCCGTCGGCGCACCGCTCGCCGAGGGCGAGGCCGACAGCGCCTGGCCGTGCAACCCGGACAACAAGTACATCGTCCACTTCCCCGAGACCCGCGAGATCATGTCGTACGGCTCCGGCTACGGCGGCAACGCGCTGCTCGGCAAGAAGTGCTTCGCCCTGCGCATCGCCTCGGTGATGGCCCGCGACGATGGCTGGCTGGCCGAGCACATGCTCATCCTCAAGCTCACCAACCCGGCCGGCGAGCACAAGTACATCGCCGCCGCGTTCCCGTCGGCCTGCGGCAAGACCAACCTCGCGATGCTGCAGCCCACCATCCCCGGCTGGAAGGCCGAGACCATCGGCGACGACATCTGCTGGATGAAGTTCGGCGCCGACGGCCGGCTGTACGCGATCAACCCCGAGGCCGGCTTCTTCGGCGTCGCCCCCGGCACCGGGTACGACACCAACGCCAACGCGATGGAGACCCTCTGGGGCAACAGCATCTTCACCAACACCGCGCTCACCAGCGAGGGCGACGTGTGGTGGGAGGGCATGAGCGACACCAAGCCGGCCCGTGCGATCGACTGGCGAGGCAACGCCTGGACGCCCGAGACCGACACCCCGGCCGCGCATCCGAACGCCCGCTTCACCGCGCCGGCCGAGCAGTGCCCGTCGATCGCCGACGAGTGGCAGGACCCGGCCGGTGTGCCGATCTCGGCGATCCTGTTCGGTGGTCGTCGTCGCACCACGGTCCCGCTCGTCACCCAGGCCTTCGACTGGGAGCACGGCGTGTTCCTCGGCTCGATCATGGCCTCCGAGACCACGGCGGCCCAGGCCGGCGCCGTCGGCAACCTGCGCTTCGACCCGATGGCGATGCTGCCCTTCTGTGGCTACAACATGGGCGACTACTTCGCCCACTGGCTGAAGATCGGTGGCAGCACCGATGCCGCCAACCTGCCGAAGATCTTCTTCGTCAACTGGTTCCGTCGCGACGAGGACGGCCGCTTCCTGTGGCCCGGCTACGGCGAGAACAGCCGCGTGCTCAAGTGGATCTTCGAGCGCGTCGCCGGCACCGCTGATGCGATCGAGACGCCCATCGGCTACCTGCCCGAGCAGGCCGATCTCGACATCAAGGGCCTCGACGTGGCCGCCGAGGACCTCAGCACGCTCTTGTCGGTCGACGCCGACGGTTGGACCGCCGCCATCCCCCAGATCCGCGGGCACTTCGCCCAGTTCGGCGATGCACTGCCCGACGAGCTCGTCATCGCGCTCGACACCCTGGAGGCCAACCTGGCCAAGGCCTGAGCTGCGGAGCGGGTTCCCGCACTGCCGTCACTGCCCGCGCGATGTCGTCCCACGGACGACATCACGCGGGCAGTGGCCGTTTTCGGGGTGGGTGCCGGTCAGCCGGCGTCGGCGAGCAGCGGTGACCAGGTCTCGCCGCCGTCACGGCTGACGATGCCCTGGCCAGGACCGGTCTGGAAGACGAGGTCGTCGCCGGCATCGAACTCGAACGCACTCGTGATCGACGCGGCGGGGATGTGCTGCACCTCGGTCCACGTCGCGCCACCGTCGGTGGAGCGCACGATCGACGTGTCGCCGTCGTTGCGGGTGTAGCCGACCACCAGCGTGGCGGGCGCGATCGACTGCACGAAAGCGACGCTGGGGAGCGCCGGCTGGGTGTCGCCGCCGGTGGCGGGGGCGTCGCCGCCGGGCAGGCCGGCTGTCGGTGCGAACGTCGTGCCGCCGTCGGTGGACACGAACACGCGCAACGGCCCGGGTGTGCCGGCAAAGCCTGACGGCGAGCAAGCGACCGCGACGACGGTCGCTGCTGGATCGGCCGCCACCATGCCCGTGTCGGCGCTGGTGTCGGCGCTCGAGCACGGCACGGTGGCCGACCAGTCGGACCACGCGCCCTGCTGCAGACGCACTCCACCGGAGACCGCGCGGTCGTTGTAGATCAGCCATCCGGCGTCGCCGGCGAACGCGGTCGACGCGTCGAACACCGGACCGGCGCCGACGGTCAACCCGGTCGCGGAGGCCGTCAACGCTCCCCCGGCCGCCCGACCGTCGAGGAATCGCAGCGATGTGCCGCTGTCGGTCGAGACGATCGCGACGATGTGGACCTGCGTGGCGCTCGCCCGCACCGCGGACGGCGTCGCCACGGCACCATCGACCTGCGGCACGACGACGGGTGCCCACGTCGTTCCGCCGTCATGCGTCTCGATCAGGGCGGCGTTGCCGGCGGCATCAGAACCGAGGATCCAACCGTCGGACGGATCGCTGAAGGCGAGATCGAGCTGGGCGCCTGAATCGACCAACGGCGCAGGAACCGGGACGATCGTCCAGGTGACGCCGCCGTCGGTGGTTCGGAGGAGCTTCGCAGCGCTGCCATCGGTGAAGCCGGAGTACCAGCCGTCCATCACCGACGGGAACACGACGGAGTGCGGAGTGACCCCGGCAGGAAGCACGGCCTTGGGCGGCAGGTCGGCGCGAGGCGTGGTGTCCGGCGTCGCCGTGCTCTGCGGCACGGTGGGCGGCACCGTCGTGGTCGAGGGCGGTGCTGAGGTGGCCGGCTCGCTGATGGCAGGAGGCGTCGCGACCGAGACGGGCAGCGTGGTGCCGGCGGCCGCCGACGTCGCTGTCGACGACACGGTGGCGGGCACCGCCGTGGCGGATGTAGCGGACGTGGCCGGGATCGCATCGTTCGAGCTGCTGCAGGACGCCGCGAGCACGACGATGCCGAGGGCCCAGGCGAGGGTGCCCGAACGGCGGATCAGGCGACGGTTGGAGCGTTGGATGTCGACGGTCACGCACCGACCGTAGACCCGGCGATCATCGGCGGACGATCACTGGCCGACGATCATCGCCCGGATGCCGAGGCCCATCAGGAAGATGCTGCCGCCGCCGTAGAGCAGGTACGTCTTGCCCTTCAACTGCGGGCGATAGCTGTAGATGATGGCCACGGCGATGATCGCGACGAACCCGTAGAACGCGTGGAACTTGGGGAACGTGTACTTGTACTTGTTCACCAGCGCGACGCCCATCGCCACCTGGATGAAGATGGCCACCTCGGCGAAGCCGATGAACCACCACAGCGCGCGGGTGCGCAGCGCGTGGTACTTGTGGGCGAACAGGGACCAGACGCCGGCCAACCCGTTGCCGATGATCACGAACCATGCCCAGTTCCGGTGCAGGTCGTAGAGCGCGAGAGCTGTCAGAGCGACCAACGCCTTCGGTTGTTCAGTTGCCGACGGCGACGGCCGCGGCGCGTTCGTGCGAGCGGGCCCGCGCCTCGGTGTACGCCTCGGCGGCGATGTCGACGAGGTCGGCGATCTCGGCGTCGTCGAACCCGGCGAGGCGACGGAAGTTGCGGGCGAGGTGCACGGGGCTCTCGGCGTCCTCGCCGCGCAGGCCACCGAAGCTGAACAGCTTGTCGACGGCCCGCTGGAACTCGAGCGCGTTCTTCTGCCGCTCGGGATCGTTGACGGTGAGCTTGCGCAGCCAGTCGCTGCCCATCTTCACGTGGGTGACCTCGTCGGCGAGCATCCAGTCCTCGCAGAACGTGAGAACGGGATCGGTGAGCGAGGTGCCGAAGTTCTTCATCGTCGTGAAGACGTCGATGGCCAGTCCTTCGAGGGCGCGGTTGACGCCGGTGAGCCGCAGCACGGGATCGGTGTTGCACGCCGCCTCGTACAGCATCGTCTGCTCGGCGAACTCGCCGATCTCGCTGCCCATGTGCTGGCCGAGCATGCAGCTGATCTCGACGTGACGGGCTTCGTCCCAGCACTGCCGGGCCATGTCGACCTTCATCGCGAACGGCGCTTCATCGCGGCCGTTGCCGGTCTCGAAGTCGAAGCACGTGCGACCGGCACCTTCGAGCGCCTGGATCTCACCGACGAAGATGCCGTGCATCAGGCCGCGTGCGTTGTCGCTGGCGTTCGGCGCGGTGATGGCGAGGCCGTTGGTCTGCGCCGATGGGTGCACGTTGCGCGGATCGAAGACCGTGTCCTCGATGCGCACGTGCTGGAAACGCTCGTCGCGGGCCAGTTCGGCAACCGGCAGCATCTTCTTCACAGCGAGAGCCTATCCACGTCAGTCCGTGCAGTTCTGCCCGCCGAGGATCGCCGTGACGACCCCGGTGGGACTGGTGTCGGTCAAGAACGCGAGCAGTCCGTCGCTGAGCTTCGCGGACGGCGTGTTGGTGGCATCGCCGGCGACGAGGGTCGCCGCTGGATAGGCCTTCTGCAGGTCGGTCACGGACGATCCCACCGTCAGCCCGGTGATGGTGGTCATCCCCTCGGGATCGATCGAGGTGCCGCCGGGTGGGCCGTAGCGCCAGGCGAAGAAGTGCCGTCGCTCTGACGAGATGTTCGAGGAGTCGCCGAACGTCAGGCGCAGGTCGTTCCAGAAAACGATGCGGGCCTGGCCACCCGAGCAACCCACGCCGCCGGCGTTGACCCATCCCGTGTCGGCGGTGGGCCGGCCGAGCACGTTGCTGACGTAGGTGATGACGTCGTCGGGGCTGGTGCCGAAGCTGGCCTCGCCGACACCGTCGAAGCGCAGCGACAATGACGCGCCGGGCGGCGTCGTCGTGGTCGAGGGCGCCTCGGTGGTGGTCGGTGCCACGGTCGACGTGGTGGTCGGCGCCAGCGTGGTGGGCGCTTCGGTGACCGGGACCGTGGTGACCGGCACGGTGGTGGGGACGATGGTGGTGGTGGGCAGCACGGTCGAGGTGGTGGTCGACGTCGTCAGGCTGGTGGTTCCGTCGCGGTCGTTGCTGCACGCGACCACGAGCAACGACAGGCTCACGCCCACGGCGACCACGGACAGCAGACGGGTGGCGCTCATCGGCAGAGTCTGCCGGATCGCACCCGCATCAGGGCGTCATCCTCGACGGCCCCATCGATGGACCGGCTCGGTGGATGACCGGTCAACGGATCAGGGTGTCGGCCTCGTGGCCACCCTCGACCAGCTGCAACCGGCCGTCGACGACGTCGATCACCGTGACCGAGCAGTTGTCGAGGCTGCGGATCAGCACGGCGTCCTCCCCGAGTGCAGCACCGATGGCCGCGTTGATCGCGACGAAGTGACTGGCCACCACGGTGTCGCGCGGCAGCGCGACGAGGAACGCCGCAACGCCGTCGCGGAACTCGGTGTAGCGCGGGCCCAACGCCGACCACGTGCCCGCCATCGCGGTGCGCAGCCATTCGACCCGCTCGCCCATCGGCACGCCCTCGGGCGAGGGGATCTCGGCCACCTGTGGCTCGATGGCGGCCTCCACGCCCCAACGGCCACCGAGCACGGCGGCGGTCTCCCGACAGCGTTGCAGCGGGCTCGAGACGAGATCGAGCGGCCCGAGCGGTGCGAGCTGATCGGCCATCCGCTCGGCCTGGTGCACGCCGAGCGGATCCAGGCCGGGATCCGGGTCGGTGTCCCAGCCGGCGGCTGCGCGGCCGTGACGGACGAGGTACAGCCGGGTCACTCGAACAGCCAGCCGGTGCGCATGCCAGGTTCGGCGCCGTGCTTGATGAACCACTCGGTGCCGAAGGCCTCGGCGAAGACCTCCTCGGGCATCTGCAGGAAGAAGCTGGTGTCGGTGATCTGGCTGCGATGGCAGCGCATGCTCGCCCGCTTGGCACCGATGTAGTCGCGCACGTCGACGGCGTGGGTGATCTCGGCCTCGGGCATGCCCATCGGGTTGCCGTCGTCGGCCGGGCCGGTGGGGTCGAAGTCGTCGCCACCGAACGCGCTGCCGTCGTCGGCTTCACGCGCCGCCGCGACCTGGCGCATGATCGCATCGCGGTTGACCGTCATCTCGTAGACGGCGGGGGTGCTGGCGAGCTCCGCGGCGCGGTTGCCGACGACGTGCACCTTGATGTGGTCGGGATGGCCGTAGTTGCCGTGCCAGTCGTACGTGGTGACCACGTCGGCGTGCTCCTCGCGCAAGATGGCGGCGAGACGCGAGGCCGCGGCGTCGACGTCGGCGAGGTGGAACGAGTCCGGATCGGCGTTCTGCTCCCAGCCGGTCATGCCGCTGTCCTTGTAACCGAGCCACTCGACGCGATGGACGCCGAGCACCTCGGCCGAACGCAGCACCTCCGTCCGCCGGCGCTCGACGAGTGTCTCGCCCGTGGCGAGATCGTCGGGCACCTCGCCGAAGTCGCCGTTGGTGGCGAGCACCAAGACGACGCGGTGGCCTTCGGCAGCCGCCCGCGCGAGCGTGCCGCCGGTGCCGATGCACTCGTCGTCGGGATGTGCATGGAATGCAACGAGGGTTCCCACATGTGCTCCTTGGCGTCGTTCCGACGCCCGTCAGGCGATCGGCGAGCCGCTGCGGGCGTTACTTCACAGCACCCGACTCGAACAACGAGTCAATCACCGTCGGGTCGAATCCCCAATCGCCGAGCACCTCGCGGGTGTGCTGGCCGGGCCGCGACGGCGGCAGCGTGATGAGCGGCTTGGTGCGGCTGAAGCGCGGCGCGGGCGCCGGCTGGACGACGCCGTCGAACTCGATGAACATCTCGCGCTGCACGTTGTGGGGGTGCTTGGCGGCATCGCTCATCGTCAGCACCGGGGCGAAGCAGACGTCGGTGTGCTCCATCAGCGCGCACCACTCGGCGCGGGTCTTGGTGGCGAAGACCGCGGTGAAGCGGTCCTTCAGCGCGGGCCACGTGGTGTGGTCCATCTGCTGGGCGAACTCGGGATCGCCGTCGAGCCCGGTGATCTGCAGCAGCTGCGCGTAGAACTGGGGCTCGATGGAGCCGATCGAGATGTAGAGGCCGTCGCTGCAGGCATAGACGTCGTAGAAGTGCGCGCCCGTGTCGAGCAGGTTGGTGCCGGGGTGGTTCTCGTCGAACACGCCCATCTCCTTGAACGCCCAGAACATCGTCATCAGCGTCGCCGCACCGTCGATCATCGCCGCGTCGACGACCTGCCCCGTGCCGCTGCGCTGCGCCTCGAGCAGCGCGCACACGACGCCGAACGCGAGGAACATCCCACCGCCGCCGAAGTCGCCGACCATGTTCAGCGGCGGCACCGGCGCCTCGCCCGCGCGGCCGAAGTGGGCGAGCGCACCGGCGAGGGAGATGTAGTTGATGTCGTGGCCGGCGGCCTGCGCGTACGGACCCTCTTGGCCCCAGCCCGTCATCCGCCCGAAGATCAGCTTCGGGTTGTGCTCGAAGCAGACCTCCGGCGACAGCCTGAGCCGCTCCATGACGCCGGGGCGGAAGCCCTCGATCAGCGCATCGGAGCGCTCGATCAGCTGGAGCAACGTGTTGCGCCCACCCTCGGACTTCAGGTCGATGCCGATGTTGCGGCGGTTGCGCTGGAGGATGTCGCCGTTGGGTGAGCCGCCGGAACCAGCGCGCACGGCCTGGGTGCGCTCGACCCGGATGACTTCCGCGCCCATGTCGCTGAGCATCATCGCCGCGAACGGACCGGGCCCGATGCCGGCGATCTCGATGACCCGGTAACCGCTGAGTGGACCTGACATGTGCTCTCCCGACTGGACGTTCGGTCGAGTTTCGTGGGGCCGCCACGCTCTGGTCAAGGTGGCCGGTCAAGGTGGCCGGTCGAGCTGAGCTGGTCGCGTCGGGTTCGCCGCGTCGGACGGGGTACGGTTCGCACGTGACGGTCTTCGGAGTCCACACCGGCCTGCAGCGCATCAGCACCGACGATCTGCGCGCCTCGTGGCGACGCATCGAGGCCCTCGGCTACGGATGGATCTCGATCTGGGACCACTTCTACGGCGCCACCGGCAGGCCCGACGATGCCGAGTGCCTGGAGGCCGTCGCGATGCACGCTGCGCTCGCGCTGGAGACGTCGCGCGTGCGGGTCGGCTCGCTCGTCTACTCGATCGGCTACCGCCATCCCGCCGTGCTGGCGAAGATGATCACGGCGATCGATCACCTCTCCAACGGGCGCGCCGACATGGGCCTGGGCGCCGGTTGGGCCGAGGTCGAGTACAACGCCTACGGCATCGAGTACCCCGACGCGAAGACCCGCCTCGATCAGGTCGAAGAGGGCGTGCAGGTGCTGCGCGGCCTGCTCCACCACGAGGTCAGCGACTTCGCCGGCGAGCACTTCACCCTGCGCGAGGCCCGCAACGAGCCCCGACCCGTGCAGGACCACATCCCGATCTGGATCGGCGGCAGCGGCGAGAAGCGCACGCTGAAGATCGCGGCCAAGTACGCCGACGGCTGGAACGTGCCGTTCGTGCCTCCGGAGACGTTCGCACGCAAGCGCGGCGTGCTGCTCCAGCACTGCGACACGGTCGGGCGCGATCCGAGCGAGATCCGCTGCGCGGTCAACGTCGCACTGGCCTGGACCGAGGAGAGCCTGCTCGCCCAGTTCGGCGAGCTGGCCCCGCTGGCCCGCACCGGCTGCCTCACCGGGAGCGACGAGCAGGTGCTCGACCGCATCGGCGAGTACGTGGAAGCGGGCGCCGATCAGGTGAACATCGGCCTGCGTGCACCGTTCGACCTCGACGCGATCGAACGGTTGAGCGTCGCCCTGCGGCTGAGCTGACCCGTGCAGCGCGATCGCGTCCGCGTCCGCGCGCCCGGGCGGGTCAACCTGATCGGCGACCACACCGATCACACCGGCGGCCTGGTGCTGCCGATGGCCATCGATCGATGGACGGTCATCGAAGGTGTCCGCCACGACGGTCCGATCGAGCTCACCTCGACGGCCGAGCCCGAGCCAGCGTCGATCGATCTGCTGGTCGAGGACGCTCGCGCCGTCCGTCCCGCATGGGCGCGCTTCGTTGCCGCTGTCGCGATCGAGATGGGCCCGATGGCGCGGGCGCTGCGCGCCGCGGTCGCGACGGACATCCCGCTCGGCGCGGGCCTCTCGAGCAGTGCGGCGCTGGAGGTGTCCACAGCCCTCGCGCTCGGCTACACCGGCGACGAGCGGTCGCTCGCCGAGCTGTGCCGGCGCGCCGAGCACCGCGCGAGCGGCGTGCCGTGCGGGATCATGGACCAGCTCTGCATCACCGCCGGTCGCGCCGGTCACGCCCTGCTGATCGACTGCACGACGCTGGACATCGATCCGGTCGAGCTGCCCGACGACCTGGCGGTGATCGTGCGGTTCGTGCAGCACCGCACGCTCGACGGCAGCGAGTACGCCACACGCGTCGCGCAGTGCGAGTCCGCCGAGGCGTTGATCGGTCCGCTGCGCCGGGCAGACCTCGCCGCGGTGGGCACCATCGGCGACGAGACGGTGCGACGACGCGCCCGCCATGTGGTGACCGAGAACCAGCGCGTGCGCGACTTCGCGGATGCGCTCCGCCGCGATGATCGGTCCGCAGCCGGCGCATCCATGACCGCATCCCATGCGAGCCTGCGCGACGATTTCGCCACGAGCACCGCTGCGATGGACGCAGCCGTGCTCGAGCTCGCTGCGGTGCCCGGTGTGCACGGCGCACGGATGACCGGCGGCGGCTTCGGCGGTTGCGTCGTCGCGATCGCCGACGCGCGGGACGTGGCCGGCCTCCCCGACGGCTGCTTCACGGTCCGGGCCGTCGACGGCGCCGTCGCCGACCCGTTCAACACCTGAGCAGCCCGGCGCAGCCGATCGACGTGACAGAGTGGCGCGGTGAGCGTGCGCCGATGACCACCGTCCTCCACCTGATGCCCCGTGCGGAGTGGGAGCGCCTCGTGCCCGAGGAGCCCATCACCAACCCGTCGCTGGAGAACGAGGGCTTCATCCACTGCACCGACGACGAGACCGTGCTGCTGGCCGTGGCGAACGCGTTCTATCGAGCGGTGCCCGGTTCGTTCGTCGTGCTCGACGTGGAGGTGGCCGATCTCACCAGCGCGTGCATCTGGGAGGCCCCGGCTCACATCCCCGGCGGCGACCCTGACGCGGTGCCGTTGGCCGAGCAGTTCCCGCACGTGTACGGGCCGATCGACCGCGCCGCGGTGCGACGTGCGCGCGATGTGCTGCGCGCCGACGACGGCGCCTTCACCGGCTACGCATCGGCAACCGGCAGCAGCTGAGCCTCGACGCCCGGTCAGCCGCCGAGCAGGCGGGCCTTCTGCGCGTCGAACTCCTCCTGCGACAGCGAGCCACGCTGCAGCAGGCCTTCCAGCTTCTCCAGCTGGCCGGCGACATCGACGGGCGCAGCGGCGACGACCGGGGCGGCGTACGTGCCGCGCTGGCGGTTCTTCGCCTCGACCTGGGCGTGGATCAGGTTCTGCACGTTCTGCGGCTTGCGCACGTCGGTGAACCGCTGCTGGCCGTCTTCGCCGCCGGACTCGATCAGCAGGTCGCCCGCGCCGAGCATGCGCTCGAAGATGCTCTGGTGGAAGTTGACGTTGTTGACGCGGTCGAGCGGGATCTCGATGCCGCTCTTGGCGATGACGCCCTGGCGGAAGATGAGCCGGTCGTTGGTGATCACGAAGTTGGTGGTGACCCATTTCGAGTAGCGACCGAGCAGCCACAGCGCGGCGAGCACGAGCACGATGAGGACCGCGATGTGCGCTGCGTGGTTGTCGACCTTGGCCAGCACGACGATGGCGGCGATGATCACCACGAGCAACGTTGCGGCGGGTTCGGAGAAGTACCACCAGTGTGGATGCAGGTCCAGAGCGACAGTCTCGTCGGCGTTGAGCAGCTTCTTCGGGTACGGCATGCGCGTCACTATACGCGGCGCGCGAACGAGAATCCGCGACGTAGCGTTCCACCGTGGACGTCGGCGATCTGCTCACCGGGCTGGACCCGGATCAGCGCGAGGCCGTCACGGTTCCGGGTGGCCCGCTCGCCATCATCGCGGCACCCGGGTCGGGCAAGACGACCGTGCTCACCAGGCGGATCGCGTACCGGATCACCGTCGATCCGGAGGTCCACGCGCAGCATGTGCTCGCGCTGACGTTCACCAACCAGGCCGCCAGCGAGCTGCACCGGCGGCTACGTCGGGCCGGTCTCCGCGACCGCATCGAAGCCGGCACGTTCCACGCCGTCGCGCTCCGCCTGCTCCGCCAGCGAGCGGTCGACAACGGCCAGCCGACGGTGAACATCGTCAGCGATCGCCGCCGTCTGCTCGACGAGGCGCTGCGCACCACCGGCGTGAAGCTCGACGCCTTCACCGCCACCTCCGAGCTCGACTGGGCACGGGCCCGGCGGCTGCGCTTCGGCGACTACGCGGTGGCCGCGAAGCGCGCCGGCCGACGCGCCAACGTCACGGGCGCCCAATTGGCGTCGGTGCACGAGGCGTACAGCACGCTGAAGCGCCGCCGTGGCGTGCTCGACTTCGACGACCTGCTCGAGCAGACCGCGCACCTGATGCAGACGGACCGGCTCTGGGCCGAGGGCGTGCGCTGGCGGTACCGCCACCTGTTCGTCGACGAGGGCCAGGACCTCAACCCGCTGCAGCACGCGGTGCTCGAGTCCATCCGCGGCGACCGACCCGACCTCTGCATCGTGGGCGATCCGCGCCAGGCGATCTACGGCTTCAACGGCGCCGATCCGGCCATCATGAACGGCGTCGAGCGGCTCTATCCCGGCGTCACGATCGTCCGCCTGCAGCGCAACTACCGGTGCACGCCGCAGATCATCAACGCGTCCCGCACGGTGCTCGAGCACGCCGAGCAGAGCGACGACTCGATCGCCGTCGCCGACGACGGGCCGGGCGTGAGCGTGCTCGCCTTCCCCACCGATCTCGCCGAGAACGAGGGCATCGCCCGGCTGATCCGCGACACCGTCGGCTCGAACCAGGCCTGGCACAGCTGTGCCGTCCTCGCCCGCACCGGCGCGCAGCTCGACGCCGCCGGCGACGCGCTCGTGGCCGCAGGTGTGCCCATCGCACTGCAGGGCCGCGTCGGCAACGAGCGCGCGCTCGGCAACGCCATCCGCGAGGCATCGGTGCAGCGCGGCTCCACGGAGCTCGGCAGCTGGATCGAACGGGTGATGGCCGAGGACGCACCCGGCTCGATCCGCACACGAGTCGCCGAGGCGGCCGACCGCTACATGCTCCAGCAGCCGGGCATCACCTTCCGCAACTGGGTCGAGCTGCACTCACCGTTCGACGACATCGAGGATGCCGAGCAGGACGACGCCGTCGACCTGCTCACGTTCCATGCCGCCAAGGGTCGTGAGTGGCAGCGCGTCTTCGTCATCGGGGCCGAGTTCGGCCTCGCCCCGCACACCTCGGCCGTCACGCCCGCGCAGCGTGACGAGGAGGCGCGGCTGTTGTACGTGGCGTGCACGCGTGCCCGCGAGCAGTTGACGGTGAGCTGGGCCGCACGCCGCAAGGACCGCATCTCCCGTCCGTCACCGCTCATCGCCGACCTGGCCGCCGCGGGCGCCGACGATCCGCCGGCACCCCCGCCGCACCGCCGGGCACCACGCCCGGCTCCCGACCCGATCTACACCGCGCTCGTCGCCTGGCGAGCCGTGGCGGCACGCGTCGCCCAGGTCGATCCGCTCACGATCTGCTCCGACGACTCACTGCGCGCGGTGGCCCAGGCCCGGCCGAGCACCGTCGAATCCGTGGCCATGCTCACCGATCTCGGTCCGCTCGCCGCGGCGCGCGTCGCGCCGCGCATGCTCGATGCGCTCAACCGGGCGGTGGCGTCGCACCAGATGCAGCCCTGAGGGCCATCAGCCGCTCGAAGACCTCGGGCTTCATCGAGATGAACAGGCCCTTCGCCTCGGCACACAACCGGTCGCCCACGCTGAGCGTGGCGCTCGCACGGATCTTGCGACCGTCGACCTCGTCGAGCCGACCGAGGAACGTGACCTCCTGGAACAGCGGCGTCGGCGAGCGGTAGGAGATGTCGAGGTTGCCGGTCATGCCGGGCCGACCGGAGAACGCCTGGGCGAAGCCGAGGATCTCGTCGAAGCCCGCCGCGATGAAGCCACCGTGCAGGCATCCGGGTGGGCCTTCGTAGGCGGCGCCATAGGTGCACGTACCGATGACCTCGGATCCCTCGAAGCGGACCGAGATCGGCGGCGCCAACGGGTTCAGCTCGCCGATGAACGGGCTGAAGTCGATGAACTTCTGCTGGCCCTCGAGCAAGGAGGCCTCGCCGCCGACGTAGCTGCGGTCGTGGCTCCGGTCGCTGAGCAGCTGCGCGGCCTGCACCACCAGCAGCGCGGCCTGATCGAAGTCCGAGTCGTCGGCGGTGCTGCGCATCAGCTCGTCGATGATCGTGCGCGTCGCTTCGGCGAGCTCGGCGCGCGACCCCGTCGCGTGGATGTGGCCGACGAAGCGCTCGTTGATCGCGGCGCGCATGTTGGCCGGACCCTCGGTGCCGACGAACGGATGGTCGGCGGGCAGCCCCGACGCGCTCGTCATGCCGCGCTGAGGTCGACGATGACCGGCGCGTGGTCGCTCGGCGAGGTGCCCTTGCGGGCGTTGCGGTCGACGATGCAGAACTCGCTGCGGGCCAGTACGGGTGCGGTGGCAAGGATGAGGTCGATGCGCAGCCCGCGGCCCTGGTGGAAGTCGCCGGCGCGGTAGTCCCACCACGAGTAGACGTTGTCGTCGTCATGGAGGTGGCGGAAGACGTCGGTCATGCCCCAGTCGCAGAGCTCGGCGAGCGCGGCCCGCTCCGGCGGGCTGACGTGGGTGGCGCCGACGAACTTGCCCGGGTCGTACACGTCGCGGTCGTCGGGAGCGATGTTGAAGTCGCCGGTGATGATGACCGGGTCCAACGGGGTGGACTGCGCGGCCACGTGGGCCTGCAGGCGGGCCAGCCAGGCGAGCTTGTACTGGTAGTGATCCTGATCGAGGGCCCGACCGTTGGGCACGTACACCGACGTGATCCGCACCCCGCCGCACGTGGCGGTGATCAACCGAGCTTCGGCGTCGGGTTCACCGCCGTCGGCGAAGTTGGCGACGACGTCGTCGAGGCCCACCTTCGACAAGATGGCCACGCCGTTCCACTGGCCCTGCCCGTGGTGGGCGCTCTCGTAGCCGAGCGCCTGGAACGTGAGCGCCGGGAACGCGTCGTCGGCGAGCTTGGTCTCCTGCATGCACAGCACGTCGGGCTGCACGTCGGCGAGCCACTCCTCGACCCGACCGATGCGCGCCTTCAGCGAGTTGACGTTCCAAGTCGCGACCCTCACGACGGGACCTCGAGCGTCTCCTGCTGCGCGGTGGCCTGGGCCTTGCGCGCTGCCTGCTTCGGCGCCCGCTTGCGCGCCGGGGTCGGCGAGGCCGGGACGTCGGCGAACGCGGTCTCGAACGAGATCGGCTCCGTCACCGGTGCGACAGCGGCGGGCTCGGCTGCCGTGGACCGGGCGACCCGTGGGGCGGCCTTCGCCGCCCGTTTGGTGGCCGCCTTCGCTGGCGCCTTCGCTGGGGTCTTGCCGGCCGACTTGCCGGGCGTCCTGCCGGACGGCTTGTTCGGCGCGCCCGGCTCGGGTGTGGGCGCCACCGGCACGGGCTCGGCGACGGGCTGCGGCACGACGGCTGCTGTGGCCCCACGCCCGCCACGCCCGTGCTTGGGCGACTTCTTCGGCGCGGGCTCGACGGCGGCGGGTGCGACCGGCTCGACGATGACGGGTGCGGCGGCAGCCTTCTTCGTGCCCCGACGCTTGCCGGCCGGCGCGGCGATGGCCGCCTCGACCTCGGCAGCGGGCGCTGCGGCGAGTGCCTCGGCAACGACCGACTCGGTGATGGCAGCGGCCTGACGGGCCGACTTCTTGGTCGATCCCCGGGCAGCCGTCGGTGCGGCCGGTGCAGCGGGGGCCATCGACGGCACGGCGAGATCGATGCTGCGCCGCGCCGGACCGAAGCTGCTCACCACGAGGGTGACGGTCTCGCCGAGGTCCATGACCTCGCGGGCGCTCCGCGGCGCGGGCTCGGCCATCAGCCGCAGCGGGACGTACCCGTGCACGTCGCCGATGAGCACGTAGGCGCCGTGCGAGGAGTAGGTCTCCACAACACCGGTGACGGCCGTGCCGACCGGGAAGTGCTCGACGAACGACAGGAACGAGAGCAGATCGTTGGTGGTCTTGGCGTCCGGCTTCGACGTGTCCTGCTTGCCGGCGTCGTGCTTCGCAGCCTCCTGCCGGCCGGACTCCTGCCTGGCCTCGTGATCCTTCTTGCTCCCCTTGCGCTGATCGCCCTTCGGCGGCTTCTGGCCGGGCAGCACCGCGTTCGGGGGCGGCATGGTCGGGATCGGCATCGGGCCGTCCGCCGAGATCGAGGGCAGGTCGGCCGTGCTCGGCTTCTGACCGCGGCGGCGACCGGGCGACTTCTCGACGATCTTCTGCTCCTTGACCGAGCGCCGGCTCACGGGTCCGCGCACGGGCACCCGGTTGACCCACACCCATCCGACGTGCGGCACAGGCTTGCCACCGATCAAGCGGCCCTCGTCGAACAGCCACGCGTACTCGCCGTGGAACTCCTGGTAGCTGTCGTTCGAAAGGATCGACGCATTCGCCTTCTGGGCGATGCTCAGGATGAAGCCGTCGCCACGCCCCACAGCGCCGGCCGGCGGCGCGACGAACGAGTTGGTCTCGATCGCCGTCTCGAACTCCGGCACTTCCTTCGGATCGATCCGGTGCCCGAACGTGGCGTCCACCACCACCGTCATCAGGGCGTCTGGATGGTCGGAGTGATACGACGCGATCGCTTCGTTGAGTTGTTTGAGGCTGGGCATGGTTCGGCCTTCAGTGGCCAAATTCGAGCCGTCGACGATGACGTGTGCTGGCATAACACAGTCAGTCAAGCATCTCCGCGCGTCCGCACCTACGATCATCCGGTGTTCACAGCTGTTCTCTGGGACTTCGGCGGCGTCATCCTGTCCAGCCCGTTCGAGGCGTTCAACCACTTCGAGGCCTCGGCCGGCCTGCCCCGCGACTTCATCCGCTCGGTGAATGCCACCAACCCGCACGCCAACGCGTGGGCGCTGCTGGAGCGCAACGAGATCACACCGGAGGCGTTCGACCAGGCCTTCGCCGACGACTCGATCGCGCTGGGCCACGAGGTGCGCGGCGCCGATGTGCTGGCACTGCTGGCCGGTGAGGTCCGCCCGCAGATGGTGGCCGCGCTCGACGCGGTCCGGGCCGCCGGCTACAAGACCGCGTGCCTCACCAACAACGTCGTCAGCCACGACATGCAGGCGCCAAATCTGGAGCGACTGGTGGTGGCCGACGACCGCTCGACGGCGGTGGCCGGGATCATGGCGCGCTTCGACGCGATCGTGGAGAGCAGCAAGGTGGGCGTGCGCAAGCCCGAGCCACGCTTCTACGAGATCGCGTGCGAGCTGCTCGGCGTGCAGCCGAGCGAGTGCGTGTTCCTCGACGACCTGGGGATCAACCTCAAGCCGGCCGCGGCCATGGGCATGACCACGATCAAGGTCGGCGATCCCGACGTCGCGCTCGCCGAGCTGAGCCGGATCCTCGACCTGCCGCTGGGCTGAACGATCGGTTCTTCGCAGGTGCTTGCCCGCTCTGCGGGCAAGCACCTGCGCGAAACCACGGGGAGTGGCTCAGAGGCCGGCGAAGGTCTCTTCCATGAGGTCGGCGAGCTCCTGGTCGTGGATCGTCTTCGAGCCGGTGGCGGGGCTGCCGCTCTCGACGCGGGAGACGTGGCGCAGGTCGTAGCCGCGCTGCTTGATCTTCCACGTGCGGGCCTCGACGAAGTTCCAGGCGCCCATGTTCTCGGGCTCCTCCTGGAGCCAGACGAGCTCCTTGGCGTTCGGGTAGCTCTCGACGATGGACAGCATCTGCTCCTGCGGGAACGGGTACAGCTGCTCGACGCGGATGATGGCGGCCGCTGCCGCGCGCTTGTCGCGGTCGGCGAACGCATCCCACGCCACCTTGCCGCTGCAGAACACGAGGCGCTGGACGGCGTTGCGGTCGAGACCCGGCGTCGGGTCGTCGAGCACCTCCTGGAACGAGCCGGAGGCAAGCAGGTCGACCGAGGAGCGGCTCTGCGGGATGCGCAGCGCCGACTTCGGCGTGAACACCACCAGCGGCTTGCGCACGGTGCGACGCACCTGACGGCGGAGGAGGTGGAAGTACTGCGCAGCCGTGGTGGCGTTGCAGACCTGGATGTTGTCCTCGGCGCACGACTGCAGGAACCGCTCGATGCGGGCCGAGCTGTGCTCGGGGCCCTGGCCCTCGAAGCCGTGCGGGAGCAGCAGCACCAGGCCGTTGCCCTGGCCCCACTTGTCCTCGGCGGCGACGATGTACTGGTCGATGATGATCTGCGCGCCGTTGACGAAGTCGCCGAACTGGGCCTCCCACACCACGAGTGCGTCGTGGTTGGCGTGGGCGTAGCCGTACTCGTAGCCGACTGCGGCGTACTCGCTGAGCAGCGAGTCGTAGATCCAGAACTTGCCGGTGGCGCCGGGCAGATCGCCGAGCGGGATCCAGTTGACCTCGTTCTCGTAGTCGATCAACGCGGCGTGGCGCTGGCTGAACGTGCCGCGCCGGGTGTCCTCGCCGGTGAACCGCACCGGGGTGCCCTCACTGACGAGCGAGCCGATCGCGAGCGCCTCGCCGGTGGCCCAATCGACCAGGTTGCTGTCGTGGTACAGCTTGGCGCGCGCCTCGAACTGACGCATCAGCTTCGGATGCGGCGTGAACCCGTCCGGGTAGTCGGTGAGATGATCGAAGATGGTGTCGAGCGTGGCCCGGTCGACGCCGGTCTCGACGTGGGGCAGCACGCCGACGGGCTTCGGCGGCTTGGCCACCTTCACCGTCTCCGGGGCGTGCGCACGGGTCTCGTCGAGCGCGATCTGGAGCTTGCTCTGGAAGTCCTGCAGCGCGCTCTCGGCCTCGTCCACCGTCAGCTCGCCGCGCTTGACGAGCGCCTCGACGTAGAGCTTGCGGACGCTGCGGTGCTCGGCGATGGCCTTGTACATCAGTGGCTGGGTGTAGCTCGGATCGTCGCCCTCGTTGTGACCGTGGCGGCGGTAGCACACCATGTCGATCACGACGTCCTTGTGGAAGCGCTGGCGGTAGGCGAACGCGAGCTGCGCGACGCGAACGCACGCCTCGGGATCGTCGCCGTTCACATGGAAGATAGGCGCCTGCACCGTCTTCGCGACATCGCTGCAGTACAGCGAGCTGCGCGCGAACTTCGGGCTCGTCGTGAAGCCGATCTGGTTGTTGATGATGAGGTGGATCGTGCCGCCGACGCGGTAGCCGTTGATGTCGCTCATCGCGAGGCACTCCGCCACCACGCCCTGGCCGGCGAACGCTGCGTCGCCGTGGATCAGGATCGGCAGCGACTGGTACGAGCCCATCGGCTCGATGAAGTCCTGGTTGGCGCGGGCGATGCCGAGCACGATCGGGTCCACCGTCTCGAGATGGCTCGGGTTCGCGGCGAGCTCGACCTTGATGTCGGCGCCGCTGCGGCTCTCGTACTTGCCGGTCGCGCCGAGGTGGTACTTGACGTCGCCGGAGCCCTGCACCGACGTCGGATCGACGTGGCCCTCGAAGTCCTTGAAGATCTTCTCGTAGCTCTTGCCCATCAGGTTGGCGAGCACGTTCAAGCGGCCGCGGTGCGACATGCCGAGCACGGCGGAGTCGAGCCCGGCATCGGTGGCGTCGTTGAGGATCGAGTCGATGACCGGGATGGCCGACTCCGCGCCTTCGAGGCCGAAGCGCTTGGCGCCGACGTACTTGGTGGCGAGGAACTTCTCGAACGCCTCGGCGGCGTTGAGGCGCTCGAGGATGCGGAACTTGTCGTCCTTCGACAGCGTGGAGCGCACGCCCTCCACCTGCGACTGGATCCAGTGCTGCTCCTCGGTGTCCTGGATGTGCATGTACTCGATGCCGATGGTGCGGCAGTACGCATCGCGCAGCACGCCGAGCAGATCGCCCAACGTCT
>JAOBWK010000016.1 GCA_025463305.1 Ilumatobacteraceae bacterium | reverse complement strand
CGGCCGAGCGGGGTGGTGTTGAAGTAGGTCTTGCCGGCGGTGGTGATGTGGAACGCGCCGCACTGCAGCGCGATCAGGCCCTCGTTGACGAGCTCGGCGCGGCAGTCGACGATGCGCGCCAGCTCGGCGCCGTACTGCTTGGCGCGGTCGGGCACGCCGGGCAGATCGCTCTCGTCCTGCTGGCCGAGGTCGGCCGTGTACGCGCAGGGCAGGGCGCCCTTCTCGCGCATCCACGCCACCGCGGCCGAGGTGTCGAGCCCACCCGAGAACGCGATTCCGACCTTCTCGCCGACGGGCAGGGACGTGAGCACCTTTGACATAGAGCGGACAGGGTAGCGGCCGCCGCCATCACCCCGAAGGGAGATGTCGGCGGCCGCGTGCCCGGGTGTCCAGGCCGGCCGGATCAGACCGGCGCGACGACCGGCGAGCCGTTCACGACCGGACCGATGCTGGCCACCATCGTCGCGGGCTCGTCGTCGACCGTGGTCGAGTAGCCGACGGAGGTGATCGCGCCGTTGTCGATCCGCGCCGAGAGCGTCACCGCGGGTCCGTCGACGAGTCCGAGCTGGGTGGCCGGCACCGCCGCGCTCACGAGCGTGGCCGTGCCGTCGGTTCCCGTCACCTGCACGGAGCTGGGTGCGGCGAGCGCGGCGACCGGATCGATCGTTCCGGTGCCCGAATCGAGCTGCTGCCAGTCGCCTCCCTGGGGCTGCACCCAGCTGCCGGCCGGCGTGATGACGTACTGCACCGACTCCTCGCCCTGGGTCACGCCGACACGGGTGCCGTCACCCACCTTGTCACCGTCGGCCGTGAGCGCGACCGCTCCGTTGACCGTCAAGGTGGTGTCGAAGTGGTAGCCCGGCGACATCGCCGCGACCGCAGCCGACAGCAACGCTGCCCCGTCGGTCGACGGTGCGGCCGGTGCTGCCACCGGTGCGGTGGTGGCGGCCGGATCGACCGGTGTGGTCGCCGGGACCGCTGGCGCTGCCGGTGCCGTGGTGGCGGTGGCGTCGACCGACGGCGCTGGAGCGAGCGTGGTGACCACCGGTGCAGCCGTCGCCGCGACGACCGGCGACGTGGTGCTGGACGGCTCGGAGATCGACGTGCCCGAGCTGCAGCCGGCGCCGACGGTGATGACCACCAACGCGGTGGCTCCGGAGAGCCACCGCGCCGGCCGAACGGAGGTCATGATCCGCTGCCGCCGTTGCTCCCGCCGTTGCCGTGGCCGGAACCGTTGCCGCTGCCGTCGGAGCCGCCTCCGCCGTTGCGACCACCGTGGTCGTCGACCGTGGTCGGCGTGCTGCTGCTGGGCGTGGTGGTCGCTGTCGAACCCGGCGTGGTCGAAGCCGTCGTGGTCGATGTCGGGTCGTCGGCACCGTGGCCGCCGTGGTTGTCGCCGCCCTGGTCGTCACCGCCGGGCTGGCCGCCGTGGTTGTCGCCGCCCTGATCGTCGCCGCCGGGAACGCTGCCGTGGTTGTCGTCAGGGATGCTGGTCGAGACGGGAGTGTTCACCGCCGGGTCGGCGGCGTCGCAGCGGATCCGCTCGTCGACCGACACACGGAACGTCGCGTTGTCGGCCGAGGCCCGGACGCGGATGCGCACCGACTCCTTGTCGGCGAACGTCACGTTGATGCCCTGACCGGACTGCGCGTCGATCGTCGCGGTCGGCGTCGCCGAGGCACCGCTGATCGAGCCGTCGGCGTTGATGGTGTAGGCGATGGAGGCCGCGGTGCCATCGCACAGGGTCCCGTTCCAGGTGTGCGCACCGACCACGTCGGCGGCCGGCAGCGCCTGGCCGGTGAGGCGGCCCAGGGACACCGAGACCCGGGCCTGGCTGGCGCCGTCGTGGTTGCCGGCCGAGACGCGGATGGTGAGCGTGCGCGCCTGGATCCCGCTCGTGAAGCGGATGCTGACGTCGGCCTCCTGCGAGTCACCGTGCGAGTGTGTCTGCACCGTGCCGATCTGGGCCGTGCTGTCCGACGACGTCACGCCGGTGATGCCGGGGGAGCCGTCGGCATTGGCCACCGTCGTGAAGTTCACGGTCGTGGCGGCGCCGGTGCCGAAGACGTCGCCGCTCCAGCTGCCCGGGCCGGCGACATCGCTGAGCTGGCCGGCCCTCGCGTCCACGCTCTGGCCGCCGCCACGCGCCGACACCTCGACCTTGGCGGTGCCGTCGGTGTTGACGAACCGCACCCGCCCCGGCCGGTCGGTGGTGGCGGTGAGCCCGGTCGACGGGCTGACGTCGATGCTCGCCAGCGTGCCGCCCGGAGCCGACGTCACGTCGACCACCAGCGGTGCGCCGAGCAGCGGGAGGGTGGTCACGGTCGCGACCGGCGTCGACGCGGTGAGCACTGCCGAGGTGGCGAAGACCTGCCGGGCCGACGGCGTGTCGAGTGGTGCGGTCGCGTGGCTGACGCCGGCGGCGCCGATCGTCAGGCCCCCGAGTGCGAGCGATCCGGCGCAGAACGCGGTTGCGGCTGCACGTGAGATTCGGTTCATGTCATTCCTCCTGTGGACCGTGGTCCAGTTGCCCGTTGGAGGAGACACGCCGCGGTGCGTGGTCAGGTTTGGTCGGGCAGTGAACTTCTTCTCACGCCGTGATCGGGCGCAGCCAGATCGAGCGAGGAATTGTTACTATGGCCGTAGTGGAAATCACCCGTCGCGCCACCACGGTTTGGGAGCATCTCCGATGACAGCCTTTGATCTCGATCTCAGCAAGTACAGCCTCGGCTGGAACGACGAAGTCGAATACTCGTTCAAGTCCGAGAAGGGCCTGAACGACCGCGTCGTCGATCAGATCTCCTGGTGGAAGGGCGAGCCGAAGTGGATGACCGACTTCCGCCTGAAGAGCCTGCGCACGTTCGATCGCAAGCCGATGGAGCCGTGGTTCGCCGTCAACATGCCCGACCTGGACTACCAGGACATCTACTACTACATGCGCCCCAGCCAGGAGCAGACCGACGACTGGGACGACCTGCCCGAGCAGATGAAGGCCACGTACGAGAAGCTGGGCATCCCCGAGGCCGAGCGCAAGTACCTCGCCGGCGTCACCTCGCAGTACGACTCCGAGGTCGTGTACCACCGCAACCGGGTCGAGCTCGAGGAGCAGGGCATCCTGTTCTGCGACATGGACACCGCCCTGCGCGAGTACCCGGACCTGGTCAAGCAGTACTTCGGCACGGTCATCCCGCCAGGTGACAACAAGTTCTCGGCGCTCAACTCCGCGGTGTGGAGCGGTGGCTCGTTCATCTACGTGCCGCCGGGCGTCAACTGCGAGATGCCGCTGCAGGCGTACTTCCGGATCAACACCGAGAACGCCGGCCAGTTCGAGCGCACGCTGATCATCGCCGACGAGGGCAGCCAGGTCCACTACATCGAGGGCTGCTCGGCTCCCGTGTACACCAACGACTCGCTGCACTCGGCCGTGGTCGAGATCATCGTCAAGCCCAGTGCGCGGGTCACGTACACCACCATCCAGAACTGGTCGCCGAACGTCTACAACCTGGTCACCAAGCGGGCCCGGGTCGAGACCGAGGGCCACATGGAGTGGATCGACGGCAACATCGGCAGCCGGCTCACGATGAAGTACCCGAGCGTCTACCTGATGGGCCCGAAGGCCACGGGCGAGGTCCTCTCCGTCGCCTACGCCGGGGCCGGCCAGCACCAGGACGCCGGCGCGAAGATGGTCCACGCAGCGCCGGAGACCACCAGCAAGATCGTGTCGAAGAGCATCAGCAAGGACGGTGGCATCACCACCTACCGCGGCCTGGTGCGCATCGAAGACGGCGCCCACGGGTGCAAGAGCCACGTGCAGTGCGACGCGCTGATCCTCGACGAGGAGTCCACCAGCAACACGTTCCCGTACATGGAAGTCGGCGAGCGCGACGCCCAGATCGGCCACGAGGCCACCGTCTCGAAGATCGCCGACGAGCAGCTCTTCTACCTGATGTCCCGCGGCCTGTCCCAGGAGCAGGCGATGGGCATGGTCGTCAACGGCTTCATCGAGCCCGTCACCCGCACCCTGCCGATGGAGTACGCCGTCGAGTGGAGCCGCCTGATCGAGCTCCAGATGGAAGGCAGCGTCGGCTGACTGCTCGCTGTCAGCAGATGTCCGCCTGAGGCGGACATCTGCTGCGTGCGTGAGCCGATCAAACGGCGCAGGGTAAGAACTCGTTGCGACCCGACTGGGCGCGCACCGCAGAGGCTGGCGGGGCTGGCAGAATTCCGGCATGCCGATGCGCCAGGAGTGCAAGAACTTCGAGAGCCGCACGTATGCCAACGGTGAGACCGTGCGCAAGTGCAACCTCGACCTCGCGCCCGACGCGCCGTGGCGCTGCCCCGAATCGTGCACGGGCTACGAGCGGCGCCTCGCCGACGCCGCGTGGGCCTATGGCTCGCTCGCGCCGCCGCCGACACCGGCCGAGCCGCCGGGCCTCGACGACGGATCCGCGGCTGCCGTGCTCGACGACGCCGAGGACTTCATCAACGAGATCGGCAAGCAGGTGATGGCCGAGATGCAGGCCGGCAAGCCGCCGCTGCCCCCGGAGGGTGGCCGGTTCGGCCGGTTCTTCAAGCGCCGCCGCTGAGCTCCACGGCGCCCGGCGAATTTCTCCTACGCGGACAGTAGAATTCCGCCGTGCCTTCGTTCACCCCAGAGGCCGTGCGCAGCATGCACGAGACCGACACCGAGCTGCGGTTGGCGGCGCTCCAGCGCTTCGCTGCAGCGCCAGCGCCGAGCCCCCAGGAAGAGCTCTGGCGCTACAGCCGGATCACCGAGCTCGCCCTCGACACGTTCAGCCTCGGATCGCTCACCACGACGATCGTGGGCGCTGATGCGGTGCGCACGACCGACATCCCCGACGACGCGGCTGAGCTCGACCTCTTCGGCGATCTCAACCGGGCGTTCATGTCGCTGATCCACCTCCGGATCCCGCGCGGCACCGTGCTCGAGCAGGCCATCGTCATCACCCACACCCTCCACACCGCCGGCGCCGCCGCGTTCCCTCGGCTCGTCATCGACGCCGGCGACGACAGCGAGGTCACGGTCATCGAGCGCTTCGTGTCCGACGACGGCGTCTCCGGCCTCGTCGTGCCGGTGCTGCGGATCCGTGCGGGGCAGGCGGCGCGGGTCAAGTACCTGTCGGTGAACGAGCTCGGCAGCCACGTCTGGCAGATCGCCGATCAGCAGGCGCTCGGCGAGCGCGATTCCAGCACGTTGCTGTCGACGGTGGCGCTCGGCGGCGACTACGCCCGGGTGCGCACCCATGCCCGCCTCGTCGGCCAGGGCGCCAGCACCCGCCAGGTCGCGCTCTACTTCGCCGACGGCACCCAGACCCACGACTTCCGCACGACGCAGGAGCACATCGCCCCGAAGACCACCAGCGATCTGCTGTTCAAGGGTGCGGTCAACGACTCCTCGCGCAGCGTCTACACCGGGCTGATCAAGATCGGGCCCGAGGCGCGGGGCACGGTGGCGTACCAGACCAACCGCAACCTCACCCTCAGCGACGGCGCCTGGGCCGAGAGCGTGCCGAACCTGGAGATCGAGACCAACGACGTCAAGTGCAGCCACGCCAGCACGGTCGGCCCCATCGACGAGGAGCAGCGCTTCTACCTCGAGAGCCGGGGCATCCAGCCCGACATCGCCGAGCGGCTCGTCGTGCTCGGGTTCTTCGACGAGGTGCTCGCCCAGCTGCCCGTCGGCTCGATGGCGGGCGAGCTGCGTCAACGGATCTCAGCCAAGCTGCACACCGCGATCGTGCCCGAGACGGTGCCGGCATGAGCGACCACGTCGCCTGCCGTCTGGACGAGCTCCCGTCCGGCACCGCCCGCCGCTTCGACATCGACGGCCACAGCATCGCAGTTGTGCGCATCGGTGACGACGTGTACGCCCTCGGTGACACGTGCAGCCATGCCGACGTCTCACTGAGCGAGGGCGAGGTCCTCGTCGAGCGCAAGGAGCTCGAGTGCTGGAAGCACGGCAGCGCGTTCAGCCTGGAGACCGGCGAGCCGTTCACCCTGCCGGCCACCCAACCGGTGCCGGTGTACGACGCCGCCGTCGTCGACGGCAACATCGTCGTCACGGTCGACACCCTCGACGGGAGCACATCATGACCACGCTGAAGATCGCCGGGCTCCACGCATCCGTGGCCGGCAAGACCATCCTCAACGGGATCGACCTCGAGGTCTCCTCCGGTCAGGTGCATGCCGTGATGGGCCCGAACGGCGCCGGCAAGAGCACGCTGTCCGCCGTCGTGATGGGCAAGCCCGGCTACACCGTGTCGGCCGGCTCGGTGATGCTCGATGACATCGATCTGCTCGCGCTGCCCACGTGGCAGCGCGCCCAGGCCGGCCTGCACCTGGTGATGCAGTACCCGACGGAGGTCCCCGGGGTCGCCGTCGTCGACGTGCTGTCCGAGGCATACGCCGCGCGTGGCCGTTCCACCGCCGACATCCGCGCCGAGCTGTCGGCCGAGGCCGAGCGCATCCACTTCGACGAGGCGTTCCTCGCCCGCTCGCTGAACGTCGATCTCTCCGGCGGCGAGAAGAAGCGCAACGAGACGCTGCAGCTGGCGATGCTCCGCCCGAAGATCGCGATCCTCGACGAGCTCGACTCCGGCCTCGACATCGATGCGCTGCGCGACTGCTCGCGCCGCGTCGAGGCCGCCACCAACGAGGACGGCCTGGGCGTGCTGGTCATCACCCACTACAGCCGGCTGCTCGCCGAGCTGAAGCCCGACGTCGTCCACATCCTGGTCAAGGGCCGCATCGTGTCGTCCGGCGGACCCGAGCTGGTCGACGTGCTCGAGCGCGATGGTTACGCCGCGTTCGAGGGGGAACCGGAGGATGCGACGTCGAGCGCGCTCGACGACCTGTTCGGCATGCCGCCGAGCCGCAACTGAAGGAGCTCTCATGGCATCGTCGCAGTGGACCGAGACCGACAACGCGCTCACCCGCCAGTTCCAGTTCGCCGACTTCGTGACGGCGTTCGCGTTCGTCACCCAGGTCGCTCTGTTGGCGCAACGCCAGGACCATCATCCGGACATCACGATCTCGTGGAACAAGGTCACGGTCACCTCGATGAGCCACGACACCGGCAGCACGGTGACCGACCGCGACCACCGGCTGGCCGACTCCATCGACAAGCTGGTCTGACACCCGCTCTCCGACGCGCGCGCTTGCATACAGTGGGTGGATGGCCGAGGTGCATGCGAACGTCAGCAGGGTGCTCGCCGCGGCGCGTGAGCAGGGCCTCGAACTGCGCACCCGCAGCTTCCCCGACGGCACCAAGACGGCCGTCGAGGCCGCCAACGCGATCGGCGTCGCGGTGGGTCAGATCGTCAAGAGCCTGATCTTCGCGGTCGATGGTGAGGTCGTGCTCGCGTACGTGAGTGGATCGAACCAGCTCGACGAGCGGAAGCTGGCTGCTGCGGCCGGTGGGATGCAGTGTGCTCGGGTCGACGCCGACACCGTGCGCGCCGTGACGGGGTTCCCCATCGGTGGTGTCTCACCCTTCGGTTCCAAGACGGCGCTGCGGGTGTTCATCGACCCCGACCTGCTGCAGTACGACGAGGTCTGGGCCGCGGCCGGCACCTGGCACGACGTGTTCTCGATCGCCCCCGGCGATCTGGTCGCCGCGAGCGGCGGGACCGTCGTCGACCTCAGGCGCTGAGGCCGACCCGCGGGTCGACATCGACCGACGCGAAAGGGTGGCGGCGCACGATGCGCCGCCACCCTTCCGTTGGTGCGCTGACAGGTCACGCTGCTGTCGAGCGGCCGAGCTTCCGTGATGCGATGAGCCGGGCGACGACGCCCCACCCGAGGGTGGCCATGGCGGCGATGCCGAGGGCAATGATGCTGAGGCCCGTGACGGGCAGGCTGCCCGAGCCGGAACCCGACGAAGCGACGGCGGCGTGGTTGGTGCTGACGAAGCCCTGGCTCTCGGCCACTGGAGCGCAGCTGGCGGCAGCACTCGTGGTGGGGGTGGCCGTGTCGGGCACGCTCTGGTTGGTGGCGGCCTCCGGCGCGGCACGGCCGGCCGGCACGCTGCTGTTGGTCACGGCGGTGGTGGGGGCCGCCGTCGCCGGCGTCGTGGTGTCGACGACGCTGCCGTTGGTGGGCGTGCTGCTGTCGCAGGCGGACGTGGTGCCGGCGGCACCCGAGCCGCCCGAGCCGTCACTGCCGGCCGGCACGCTGCCGTTGGTGGGCACGCTGCCGTTCGTCGGGACGCTGCCGTTCGTCGGGACGCTGCCGTTGGTGGGCACGCTGCCGTTCGTCGGCACGCTGTCGTTGGTGGGGCACACGGCCGGACCGTTGAGCACGACGGCGACGCAGAGCTGGATGGGCACCACCGGCAGGGTGGCGGCCACGACGAGGCCGGTGTTGCTGGTGGTGATCTTCGGTGGGGTCACCCCGGCGGCGGCGAGGACCGGGGCGGACGCGACGATGACCGGGGCCACGACCGGTGCGAGAATCGGCGTCGGGTCGGGCAGCGTGGCCGCCGTGGGATCCGACAGTGCGCTGGTGAGGATGGTGACGGGCGACGCGAGGACGGCGGGGAGCGTGAGGTCGGGGGCTGCGGGGAGGCTGCCGGCCGGGATCGGCAACCCGGTGGCGGGCAATGACGGCAGGGTGAGCGCCGGGATCGTGATCGCGGGCAGCGTCGGGGCTGGCGCGGCAGCCGGCGTCGAGGTGGCGGGCAGAGTGATCGGTGCCGCCGGCAACGTCGGCAGGGTCACCGCCGGCAGGGCCGAGCTGACCGTGTTGCACAGGTCGTTGACGACCGGAACGCCGTTCACCACCGCGCACAGTGGCAGGTCGCGCGGCTGAGTACGGGGCTGGCTGCTGGCTGAGCTGGAGCTGGATGCTCCCGAGATGAGCAGCAGTGCTGCTGATCCAGTGGCAATCCCCGATTTGACGAGGAAGCTGGGTATCCGACGCATCATGTTCTCCTTGTGGGTTCTGCTGCGGGCCGTCCAACGATCCAGAGGTCGTCCGTCACCAGGGATGACGGAGGGTTTGTGACAGTTGTGTAACAGAACGGTTTTTCTGGGCACGGTGCGTGCCGAAGGAGGGGGCGTCTTGCCGGATTGCACAAACAACGAACGCTCGGTACGGTGACCGGGCACCAAGGTTCTGAGGCGGGGGCTTCGACACCGTGAGCGACGTGGCGGACGACGCAGGACAACCAGAGCGAGAGCAGCCGGAGATCGACACCGTGAGGGGATCGACGCCGTCGGCCGCTCCGGTGAGGCGCGCGCCGATGGTGCGTCGCGGCATCGTGTTCGCCGCGCTGTTCTTGTCGGCCATCACCAGTCCGTACCTGGAGAACGCCGCGTCGGACCACATCGACGAGTCGGCGATCGACATCTCGTCGACCTCCACGGTCACCGCCGCGACCACGCTGGGCACGATCCCTCCCTTCGTCGCCGCGCCGACGACGGTCGCTCCGGCCACGACCACACCCACCCCGGCGACCGGACCGGCCACGACGGGCACCGTCGACCCGTCGGCGCCGACCACCACCGCAACGGCGACAGCGCTCGACCCGAACTGGAAGGCGAAGCTCTCGCCCGACTACGTCGTGGGTGACGCCGGCTGCGCATCTGACCTCTCGGCGGCCGGCCTCGCCGCGTTCTTCGCCCAACCGCTCGGCGCGATCCAGGGGTTCGACGGCCCGCGCATCTATCCGCTCGGCGACGGCCGCAACCTGTGGATGCTGCAGGACACGTTCATCGACTACATCGGCGGGATCAAGTCGTTCGCACACATGAACTACGCCAACAGCACGGCGCTGATCCAGGACGGCAACTGCTTCACGTCGTTGCAGCGCGGCGACGGCCAGACCGCTCAGTCGTTCGAGATCGGCACCGGGCTGATCGACTTCGACCACTACTTCTGGCCGGCGGGCGGCTCGGTGCGCGACGGCAAGCTGGAGATGTACTGGATGCAGATGGTGCGTGACCACACGGTCGGCGGTCCGCTCGACGGGCTGTCACTGCATCCGGAGGCGACCTGGCTCGCCACCTACGACATCTCGACGATGCAGCGGCTGTCGTTCGTGCCGGCTCCGAACCCGGGTGTCACGCCGGTCTGGGGCTACACCGTCGTGGACTCCGACGGCTGGAGCTACCTGTTCGGCAACACCTACCAGCAGAACCTCGCGCTCGAAGGGGGCTATGACGACGGCCCGCACTCGGCCACGAAGATGTACCTCGCTCGCGTCCCGCAGGGTCAGCTCGACACGCCGCCGAGCTACTGGACGGGCACGGACTGGAGCAGCGTCGCGGGCGATGCGCAGCCGATCTCCAGTCGCTTCTGGACCGAGAACTCGATGCTGCCCCAACACATCGGTGGACAGTGGATCTCGGCCACCAAGGTCAACGGGTTCCTGGGCAGCACCTTCACCATCGACGTCGCCGACCAGCCGTGGGGCCCGTACAGGACAGTGCTCGAGCTGCCGGCGACGCCGCGTGGCCCGGCGGACAACCTCGTCACCTATCACGCGCTGGTGCTGCCGTGGCTCGACCCGAGCGGGCAGCTGATCGTCAGCCTCAGCCAGATCCCGTTGGTGCTCGGGGCCGACGACGCGCCCCCGCGCTACCGGCCGAACTTCTTCACCGTCGGGCTCTGAGCACCCGACGGTCAGCCGTCACGCGGGGTCGAACGTGGACTGGGTCGGCGCATCCCTCGGGCGGATGAACACCGCCTTCGCCGTCGCGAAGACCGTGTCGCCGCGCACGAGCTCGCCGAGCAGGAACAGCTTGCGGCCCTCGCGACGGTCCACCCAGCAGCGCATGGTGAGCTCGAGGTGCAGGGGCACGCCGATGAGGTAGCGCACCGTGAGCTCGCCGGTGAAGCCGCCGTCACCGGTCACACTGAGCACGGAGCCGAGCACGTCGTCGAACAGCCCGGCGACGATACCGCCGTGGCAGCGACCGGGTGCGCCCTCGTGGGCCGAGCCGAAGGTGAGCGCAGCCGCCACGCCTTCGCCATCGCGACGGATGTCGGGATCGACGCTCCACGGGCTCGCGGCACCTGAGAACGGCCGGTACTCGTAGCTCTCGACGGGCTCGCCTTCCCCTACGTGGTTCTCCCAGTGCTCGTGGAAGCCCGAGTTCTCGCGAGACCGGGAGGGCGCCGGAACGATGCGCTCCGAGTAGGCGTTCAGCGTGGCCGTGAGCTCGTCGAGCAACTCGTCGTCGGGCTGGTGGCCGACCACGTCGTGGGCCAGGCGACGGACGGCAGCCCCCAGCGCGGCGCGAGCGGGTGACGGGGCGAAGGGGTCGACCATCGCGCAAATCTAACGCTGCGTCAGATTTGTCGTGCCAGGAGGACTACCGTTTCCGGCATGGGTGACTACATCAACGCTGATCTCGGCTACCGAGCCTTCGATGCCGACAACCACTACTACGAGGGCCTCGACGCCTTCACCCGCCACGTCCCGAAGGCGATGCAGCCGCGGTGCGTGCAGTGGGCCGAGGTCGACGGTCGCAAGTACCACGTCGTCGGTGGCAAGCTCAGCCGCGCCGTGGTCAACGCGACGTTCACGCCCATCGCCAAGGCCGGTGCGATGTACGAGTACTTCCGCGGCAACCCGAACGGTCGCAACCCGCTCGACATGCTCAAGGATCGCGAGCCCATCCCGGACGCGTACCGCGGCTCCGAGGCTCGAGTGAAGACGCTCGACCAGCAGGGTCTCGAGGCGTGCTGGATGTTCCCGACGCTCGGCGTGCTGTACGAGGAAGTGCTCAAGCACGACATCGAGGCGTTGACGACCACGTTCGCCGCGTTCAACCGCTGGCTCGACGAGGACTGGGGCTGCAACTTCGACGACCGCATCTTCGCCGCGCCGTACATCACCCTCGCCGACCCCGAGTGGGCGATCAAGGAGCTGGAGTGGGCGCTCGGTCGCGATGCCCGCGTCATCGTGATGCGCCCCGCTGCACCCACCACTGCTGCCGGCCCGCGGCGCGTCAGCGACCCGATGTTCGACGGGTTCTGGGCCCGCGTCAACGAGGCCGGCATCACCACCGTCATCCATGCCGGCGACAGCGGCTACTCGTCGAACGGCTACGCCGTCGATGGCTTCGCCTCGTCGTTCTCCAGCGGCTACGGCCCCAACGTGCGTGCGTTCCACATCGAGCGCGCGGCGTACGACTTCCTGATCACGCTGGCGTTCGACAAGCTGTTCGAGCGCTTCCCGAACGTGCGCATCGCGTCGGTCGAGAACGGCTCGGAGTTCCTGCCCGACCTGATGCGCAAGCTGAAGAGCTACGAGGGTCGGATGCCCGGTTACTTCAAGCACAACCCGATCGAGCTGTTCAAGCAGAACGTGTGGATCAACCCGTTCTGGGAGGACGACCCCAACGAGACCGCCGCCATCATGGGCGCCGATCGCGTGCTGTTCGGCAGCGACTTCCCGCACATCGAGGGCATGCCCGATCCGCTCGACTACATCCCCGAGCTGAACAAGTTCTCCGCCGCCGATCGGCAGCTGATCATGCGCGACAACGTGCGCGAGCTGACCAAACGGGCCTCCGCCTGATCGGTTGAACGGAGGTCGTGCGCACGACCTCCGTTCAGATCACTTCGTCGCGGCCTGGTCGGCGAGCGCGATGTCCTTGGCCCAGCGGTAGTCGGGCTTGCCGGCGGGGGAGCGGACGATCTCGTCGACCGTCGTCATCCGGCGGGGAACCTTGTAGCCGGCGATGTGCTTGCGGCTGTGCTCCTTGAGGTCGTCGAGCGTCGTGGTGGCGCCGTCGCGCAGCTTGACCACAGCGGTGACCGTCTCGCCGAAGCGCTCGTCGGGGATGCCGACGACCACGGCGTCGAACACGTCGGGGTGGCTCTTCAGCGCGTTCTCGACCTCTTCCGGGAAGATCTTCTCGCCGCCGGAGTTGATGCTCACCGAGCCGCGGCCGAGGAGCGTGATGGTGCCGTCCTCCTCGATGCGGGCGAAGTCGCCGGGGACCACGTAGCGGGTGCCGTTCGGCGCCGTGATGAACGTGGCCGCGGTCTTCTCGGGATCCTTGTAGTAGCCGATCGGCTGGTTGCCGCTCCGCGCCAGCTTGCCGATCACGCCGACGCCGACCGGGTTGTAGTCGTCGTCGAGCACGACCATCTCCTTGATCGCGGTCACGGTTGGCCCGCCTTGCACGGGCGCACCCTTGGTGACGACGGTGATGCCGTTGGCGCCGCCCTCGCTGGAGCCGATCGCGTCGGTGATGATGATGTTCTCGAGGTGCTCGAGGAACGCGTCCTTGAGGCTCTGGCTGAACAGTGCGGCTGTCGACGAGATCGCCAGCATCGAGCTGAGGTCGTACTGATCGCGGTTGACGATGAGGTCGTCCATCAGCGGGCGGGCCATCGCGTCGCCGGTGATCATCAGCAGGTTGACCTTGTGCTCGCCGATCAGCTTCCACACCGTCGCGGCGTCGAACTTGTCGAGCAGCACGATGCGGTTGCCGGTGAAGCTGCCGCCCATCACGCTCCACTGCGCCGCGCCGTGCATGAGCGGCATCGTGGGCAGGCTCGTCATCGTGAAGCCCTGGCCCTTGTCGATGAACTCGGTGGGCGACTGCACGACGTGGCCGCTGCGGATGTCGATGCCGCCGCCGAGGGCCATCAGCACGTCCTCGTGGCGCCACACGACGCCCTTGGGCATGCCGGTGGTGCCGCCGGTGTAGAGGATGTAGAGGTCGTCGGAGCTGCGTGGGCCGAAGTCGCGCTCCGGCGACTGCGCGGCCAGCGCCGCCTCGTACTCGTCGCCGATGACCAGCACGTGCTCGAGCAGCGGGAGGTGCTCGCGGACGGCTTCGACACGAGGGATGAACTCCTCGGCGACGACGAGCGCGACGAGGTCGGCGTTGTCGAAGATGTAGGCCAGTTCGTCCTCGACGTAGCGGTAGTTGATGTTCACCCAGACCGCACGGAGCTTGAACACGGCCCAGACCGTCTCCACCCACTCCGGGCAGTTCAGCGCGTAGATGCCGACGTGATCGCCCTGCTTCACACCGTTGGCGGCGAGGTGGTGGGCGAGCTGGTTGGCCCGCGCCTCCATCTCGCCGTAGGTGCGGCGGATGTCGCCCGACACGATGTAGTCACGGTCCGGCCATGCATCGACGGACTGCTCGAACAGGTCAGCGAGGTTGTAGGTAGTTGCCCCCATGGGCCCAGTTGAGCACACTTCTGACGCTTCGTCAGAAACGGAGCAGGCGTGCCACGCTGGCGCCATGCCCGACACCGCCTCCTCGACCGCCCAGCCCGCCGAGCTCCGATTCGACGGTCAGGTCGCCGTCGTCACCGGTGCCGGCCGCAACCTCGGCCGCGCCTACGCGCTGCTGCTCGCGTCCCGCGGGGCGAAGGTGGTGGTCAACGACCTCGGTGTCGGCATCAGCGACACCGACGGTCTGGTCGACGCGCCGCCGGTGAACCCAGCGACCCAGGTCGTGGCCGAGATCATCGCTGCCGGTGGCGAGGCCGTGCTCGACGAGAGCTCGATCGTCGATCCGTCCGGCCCGGTCATCGCGACCGCGATCGAGGCATACGGCCGGGTCGACATCGTGATCAACAACGCCGGCGTGGTCCGCCAGGCGCCCGTCGCCGACTACACCGACGAGAAGTGCCGGGCGATGACCGACACCCACATCCTCGGCACGATGCACGTCACCCGCGCTGCGTGGCCGCACATGGTGGCCCAGGGCGGCGGGCACATCGTCAACCTGTCCAGCGGGTCCGGGCTGATCGGCATCAGCGGGATGACGATGTACGGCGCCGTGAAGCTCGGCGTGGTCGGCCTCACCCGTGCGCTCTCTGTGGAGGGCCGTCCCCTCGGCATCGTCGTCAACGTCGTCGCCCCGCAGGCGAGCGTTCGCGGCAGCGACTTCGGCCCGTTGAAGTGGACGCCGGCGTTGGCCGAGTGGCTGTCGCCCGAGCAGATCAGCGGCCTCGTCGCGTACCTCGCGCATCCGTCGTGCACCACCACCGGCGAGCTGTTCAACGTCGGTGGCGGATTGGTGTCCCGGGTGGTGCTCGCCACGTCCGAGGGCGTGCAGGAGCGGCCGATGACGCCCGAGGCCGTCGCCGCGCACTGGGACGAGATCATGTCCCAGCCCGTGGTCGAGGTGGCCGCCGGGCGCCCGTTCGGCACGAAGATGATGAAGGGCTACCGTCCGTGATCCGGCGCCCCTGATGCCTACGGGGCGATCCCGGCCAGCGTCGTCGGATCCAGCTGGCTGACGGTCGGGTGCCCGGCGTCGAAAGCGTCGACGTCGTCGACCGGATTGGCCGGGTTGCCATCGCATGCGGTCGGTGCACCCAGCTGGCGCCCGTTGTCGCTCGACGCGGAGACGATGTCCACCGTGGGCAGCAATCCCACGCCGGCCGGGCAGGTCGGCACGTTGATGCTGACGAGCGCGGGGGCCGAGCCGTCGAGGAAATGGGCGATGCTCGCGTCGAGGTAGGCGCTGAGCACCGCGACGCTCGACGGGAAGTCGAAGTCGGCGCCGGCGGCCGGGAAGCCCTGGCTGATCGCGATCGCGGGGATGCCGGTGCGAGCCGCAGTCGCGGCAGCTCCGACGGTGCCGGAGACCTTCGTCAGTGGTCCGTAGTTCTGGCCGAGGTTCGAACCAGAGACGACGAAGTCGGGCTTGTAACCGCTGGCGAGCGCGGCCTTGACAGAGTCGGCAGGGAAGCCGTCGACGGCCTTGGCCGGATAGCCGCTGACCGTCATCACGTCCGTGACGGCCGGGGTGGAGCCCTGTGTGGACTTGTCGCCTGCGCCACTCTGGTTGGCGAGCGGTGCCCACACCGAAACGTGGACGTCGGGGCGGGTGCGCAGGTACTGGACGATCGCATCGATGCCGGGAGCGGCGTAGCCGTCGTCGTTGGTGACGAGGACCTCGAGCACCTTCGGCGCGGCGGTCGTGGTGGGTGCTTCGGTGGTGGCCGGTTCGGTCGTCGCCGGCGCTTCGGTGGTGGCCGGCTCCGTCGCCGCGACCGTGGTGTCGGTGGCATCCGTCGTCGCGGCGGTCGCCGCCGTCGTCGGGAGCGTGGCCGGGACCTCGACGACGTCCTCGACCGTGGACGTGTCGCTGGCGGCGGCCGTGGTGGCGGATGCTGCCGTGGTGGACGAGGACTTCGAATCGCTGCTGCACGAGGCGGCCCCGATCGAGATGGCGACAAGGAGGGCGGCGGCTGCGCGCGTTCTGATCATGCCCGATCTTCTAGCAGACCGGTTTTGCCAGCGATGGTGTCAGAACCGTCCGTTCACCGGCCGGTCGCTCGCCGTTCATGCGGATGTGGGCAGCTCCGACATCGCCTGCAGCAGCGTGTTCCACGCAAGCGTGGCGCACTTGATCCGCACCGGGAACTTGACCACGCCCTGCAGCGCCTCGAGATCGCCGAGCTTGACGGCGGCGTCGGCGGCGAGATCGTCGGACTCGGTGTCGTCGACGCTCATCATCCCCTTGAACCGGCGCACCAGTGCACGGACCTCGGCGAGGTCCTTGCCCTTGACGGCTTGGCTCATCATGCTCGCCGACGACTGGCTGATGCTGCAGCCCTGGCCGGACACCTTGATGTCGCTGACCGTGCCGTCGACGACATCGAGGTACACTTGGATCTCGTCGCCACAGAGCGGGTTGTGGCCCTCGGCGCGCACGGCGGGAGGGGCGAGCTCGCCGCGGTTGCGAGGCGTGCGGTAGTGGTCGAGGATGATCTCGCGGTAGAGGTCTTCGAGGCCGGGCATGGTGGGACCGTCAACCCTTTCGGATGGTGTCAGAAGCCGAAGATATCGCTGGCGCCCTCGAGGGCGTCGGCGAGCGCATCGGCATCGGACTCGTCGTTGTAGATGTAGAAGCTGGCGCGGGCCGTGGCGGTGGCCCCGAGCTCGCGCATGAGCGGCTTGGCGCAGTGGTGGCCGGCGCGCACGCAGACGTTGCGCTGGTCGAGCACCTGGCTGAGATCGTGCGGGTGGATGTCGCGGAACGCGAAGCTCAGTGTCGCGCCGCGCACCTCGACGTTGGTCGGGCCGTGGATGGTGATGTCGTCGCCGTAGCGCTCGGTCAGCGAGGTGATGGCGTAGCCGGCGAGGTCCATCTCGTGGCGGCGCACGTTGGCCATGCCGAGGTCGGTGAGGTAGTCGACCGCGGCGCCCATGCCGATGACCTCGATGATCGGCGGCGTGCCGGCCTCGAACTTGGCAGGCACCGGAGCGGGTGTGAAGCCGTCGAGGCGGACGTCGGCGATCATGTTGCCGCCACCCATGTACGGCGGCATCGCGTCGAGCAGCGCGGCGCGGCCCCACAGCGCACCGACGCCGCTCGGGCCGCACATCTTGTGGCTGCTGAACGCGACGAAGTCGGCGCCCCACGCCTGCACGTCGGTGACGTTGTGCGGCACGTATTGGCAGCCGTCGATGATGGCGATCGCGCCGGCCGCATGGGCGGCGTCGCACAGCACCTTCACCGGGTTGATGGTGCCGAGCACGTTGCTCATCGCGGTGAAGCTGAACACCTTCGCGCCGTCGAGCAGCGCCGGAAGTTCGGTGAGATCGAGCTGACCGTCGGTCGTGAGTGGCACCCAGCGGAGCACGATGCCTCGCTCGGCGGCCAGCATGTGCCACGGCACGATGTTGGCGTGGTGCTCCATGTGGGTGAGCACGACGACGTCGCCGGCCTGCAGGTTGGCCTTGCCCCACGTGGAGACGACGAGGTTGAGCGACTCGGTGGCGTTCTTGGTGAACACGATCTCGTCGGCGTGGTTGGCGTTGACGAACCGGGCGACCTTGGCGCGTGCGCCCTCGAACAGGTCGGTGGCCTCGGCGGCGAGCTGGTAGGCGCTCCGGTTGATCGGCGCGTACGACGTCTCCATGAAGTGCGTCATCGCGTCGATCACCTGGCGCGGCTTCTGCGCGGTGTTGGCGGAGTCGAGGTACACGATCGGCTTGTCGTTGATCAGCCGATCGAAGATGGGAAAGTCCTTGCGGACCAGGGCGGTGTCGAGGGTCATGGCGCGCGTCTCCCGCTCAGCCTCTGAACGATTCGTAGCCGTCCGCCTCGAGCTTCTCGGCCAGCTCCATGCCCCCCGATGCGACGATGCGACCGTCGATGAGGATGTGCACGCGGTCGGGCTGGAGCTCGTTGAGCAGCCGTTGGTAGTGGGTGATCAACACGATGCCGAGCGACGGGCGATCGGTCTTGACCTCGCGGATGCCCTTGGCGACGATGCGCAGCGC
>JAOBWK010000105.1 GCA_025463305.1 Ilumatobacteraceae bacterium | reverse complement strand
ACGGGCATTACCGTGAGACATCGAAGACCTCCGTAGTTCAGTGATTGACAGCAATCACCACTGCACACGGAGGTCTTCACCGCGTCAACCCGTCAACGTCACCAACGTCCCGGCCGAGTACACCTAGTCACAGCGTCGGCGGTCTGCGCCGGACCACGAGGGTCGGCGCACATGCCGGCTCACTGGGTCGCCGGGGACTCCGTTGGGGTGGTGCGCCAATGCGACCGCGACGTCGATCGGAGCCGGTACGCAATCGCTGTCACCGACCGATCGGAGGACGACGCCGCCACGCCCGACATCGTGCTCGCCGCACTCGACAGGTCGTGCTACCCCGGCCCTGATCGACGTCTGCCGCGATCGTTCAGCCGAAGTAGCCGGTGACGTCGGCGATCAACTGGGTCGGCTGGCTGTTGTAGATGCAGATCGAACCGTTGGCGCCGACCGCGGTGACCACGGCGTTGGGGATGGTCTGGCCGGCCGAGAAGTTGAGGTTCGAGGCGAGCGGCGGGTCGATGCCGCACGGATAGACCGTGACGTACCCGCTGCCCGTCGGCTCGGTCACCGTCACGTTCAGGACGGCCGTCGTCGCGGCACCCGGCACTCCGCCGCGCCCGGCCACCGACACGATCGTCACGCTCCCGGTCGGCTGCGGCCCGGCACCCGCCGATCGACCGTCGACCGTGACGGCGCCGAGCCGGGTGTCGAGCAGCCGAGCCGGGTCGAGCGCGACGTAGCCGGTCGTGGCGGGGAAGTAGCCATCGACATCGACGACGAGATCGGTCGGCGATTGGGCGTAGATGCACACCGAGCCGCCGCCGACCTTCGACACGACGAGGTTGGGGATGGTGAGTCCCGGCAAGTAGTTGAGGTTCGAGGCTGTGGGCGGCTGCTCGCCGCACGGATACACCGTCGCGTATCCCGCGGCGACCGGACCGGTGACCGTGACGTTCAGGACGACACCCGAGGCGTCGCCAGGCACACCCGAGCGTCCGGCGACGTGCACGACCGTCACCGAACCAGCCGACGCAGCGCCACCCGCCTGGTCCTGTCCGTCGATGGTGGCTGATCCGGGTCGGGTGTCGAGGAGCCGTGCGGGGTTGATCGAGGTGTACGTCGAGCTCGGCGGGAACGAACCGTTCACGTCGACCACGACGTGCACGGCCTGCTGCGTGTGCAGGCACACCTGGCCGAGATCGCCGATCTTGGTGACCACGGCGTTCGGGATCGTCGCGCCCTCGTCGTAGTTGAGGTTGGACGCCGTGGGCTGCGCCGCGCCGCACGGGTACACCGTCAGGTAACCCGCTCCAGCAGCCTCCGTCACCGTCACGTTCAAGGCCACGGCTGCGGCATCCGCCGGCACGCCACCTCGGCCGGCCACCGCGAGCTGCATCGTCGACCCGGCCGCGAGCCGACCCGTGCCGGCGAACGATCCGTCGACGGTGGTCCCGCCGGGACGGGTGTCGGCGAGCCTGGCCGGCGGGAGCGGCACGTACTCGTGCGCCGCCGAACTGCCGGTTCCGGCGCCACCGGCGCCACCCCCGCCACCCGTTCCGCCGGGTGCCGCCGTTGCGTTCACCGTCACGGTGAACGACGTGGTCGCCGTCTGCAGCTCGGTGTTCCTCGCGGTGCACGTGACCTTCGTCGTCCCGGTCGCGAACGCGGTCCCACTCGCCGGGAGGCATGCGACCGACGGGACGCCGACATCGTCGGCGCCCACGGGCGTCGGATACGTCACCACGGCCGACGTCGCTCCGGGTGCGGCTGCGACCACGACGTTCGCCGGCGCCGACGCGAACGTCGGCGGCGTGGTGTCGGGGTGCATGAGGATGACCAGGTTTCGGGCGAGGACGCCCAACACGACGGAGCCATCGGCGATGAACGACCTGGCGACCACGTTGAAACCTCCGGTGCCGTACGCGGTGTGCTGGGCGAGCAACGGCCCACGCGACCCACCGACCTCACCGAGTGTGAACGCTCCGGCGAACGGCGTGGCGTTGGGCAGCGTGCTCTGGATGATGTAGGTCCCATCGGGCAGAGCGGAGGCGTGCGAACCGACTTCGTCGCCGGCGTCGCCGACCGTGCTGTTCGCCGCCGAGATCTGTCCGAGCGTCGGGGATGCTCCGCTCGACCACGTCGACGCGCCGGCCTGATTGTTCCAGTGCGGGCTGGACACGACGTAGTTGCCGTTCGCGAGCGCCGTGACCCCGCCGGCGCTGACGGCATCACCGGCCACCGAACCGACCAAGCTGTTCGCCGCGGACACGACACCGAAGGTTGCACCGCCGGTCGCTCCCGCCCAAGTCGCCGCGCCGCGTGCTCCGTGCCAGCTGGAGCTGGCCACGACGTAGTCCCCGTTGCCGAGCACCGTGACTCCACTGGCGCCGATGGAGTCGCCGTGCTGGTCGCCGACGATGGAGTTCGCCGGCGTGATCGCTCCGACGACCGCGCCACCAGCGCTGCCCAGGGTCACGGCACCTGCGTGCGTCACCGCACCGTTCGTCCACAACGGGCTGTCGACGACGTACGCCCCGGCTGCCAGCGCCTCGACACCGGCGCCGCCAACCAGGTCCCCAGCGTGAGACCCGATGAGGCTGTCGGTCGCGGTGACCGAGTGGTGCACACCGGGAACGCCCGGCAACGGCGTCACCGCGCCGACATCGACCACGGTTCCGTTGTCCCAACTCGGGCTGCTCACAACCGCGTTGCCGTCCGTCAGGGCAACGACTCGACCCGACGTGCCATAGCCGACCGAGTCGTCCTTGGTGGAGCCGTAGACGCTGTTGCTGGTGGAGACCGTCGCCCCGTCCGCGTCCACCGCGTCGGAGCCCTGCCGCACGGTGACCGCGCCGGCACCCGTGGCGACGGTGCCGTTGGCGAAGGCCGGCGTCGAGACGACGTAGTCGCTGCTCGTGAGCGGCGTGATCCCGCCCGAGCCGACCTGCTCGTCCGCGACCGAGCCGGCCAGGCTGTTCGTCGAGCTGACCTGGTTGTCGGTCGAGGTCTGGGGGTGGCTGCCGTCGCGAAGGGTGACGGCACCCGCGTTCGAGATGGTTCCGCCTCGCTCCCAGTACGGGCTGTTGATCACGTAATTGCCGTTCGGCAGTGCGACGACCCCGCCGGATCCGATCGAATCGTTCGCGTTCGTCCCGACGAAGCTGTTCGCGCCGCTGACGGCGCCGAACGTGCGAGCGCCACCGGTGCTGCCGTCCTGCCACGTGACCGCACCCACGCCGCCCAACCCACCCGTCTGCCACATGGGGCTGTCGACGACGTAGTGATCGTTCGTCAATGCTGTGACGCGGAAGCCGACCTCATCGCCGTCAGTGGAGCCGATCAAGCTGTTCGCCGGTGTGATGGAGCCGGTCGCGCCCGTCCGGCCGTTCACCCACATGGCTGCGCCCACTTCGTGGCCCGCGCTGTTGGTCCAGTACGGATCGTTGACCACATAGCTCCCATGGGTGAGGACGACCGGCGCGAACGAGCCCAGAAACTCTGCCGCGACGGTTCCGACGAGGCTGTTCGAGGGCCCGACCACGCCGCTGAGGCCATTCGTTCCGTCGATCCACGTCACAGCACCCACCGCGCTGTGAACGCCGTCGCTGTAGTACGGGCTGGTGACCACGAAGTCACTGCTGCCGACCTCCTCGACATGGATGCCCACCTCATCTGAATACCGTGATCCCGTCAGCGTGCTGATCAACCGGTGCGTGACACCGTCGTACAGGTAGACGGCGCCGACACTGCTCACGCCGGCCTTGTCGAAGGACGGGTCGGCGACCACCAGGTTGCCGTTCGACAACACCAGCACGTCGCCGCCGAAGAACCCGCTGCCAGCGGGACCGCTGAGATCGGTCTCCAGGGCCGCGAACGCCGTCGGCGCCCCATTCGACGCGAGTCCGACCACCAGCGCGGTCGCGGCGACGGCCGTCGTGACCGCCAGCCTCTGCCATGTGGGTCGCGTCGATCGCCGGGCTCTCGCGTTGTCGTCGCTCATCCGTGTGCCTCCGGTTCAGGCCATCCGGCCGAGTCGTGCTGCCACGATGGGCGCCATCGGGCGCCGTCACCGTGAGCGGGCCGACTCAGCGCACGTAACGGCGAGCACACAACGACGACCCGCCGGCGTGACGTCCATCGCAGCCGGACCGTCCAGGGCTCGAAACCGCACCCATCGGGCAGCTGCCCGCCATGACCATCACCGAACGCACCTTCCGCACGCCCGCCGAAGCACTCTTCGCGATCCTCGTGAACCCGACGACCTACCCGGACTGGCTGGTCGGGACGAAGACGATCCGAGAGGTCTCCCGCGGATGGCCTCGGCCTGGCAGCGACTTCACGCACGCCGTCGGCTTCGGCCCCATCGCGATCCCGGACACCTGACGTAGCCCCTGATCCGGCGCCGGAACCAGCGGTCACTCCGTCGGCTGAGCGACGTCGCCGCAGACCCGGCGCGTCTCACGCGCCGACACGTTCGATGAACCGCTGCTTGTCCCCGCAGCCCACCGTCCCACATCGTCGATCGCGCCGCGAATGGGGTGCACCGCTACGCTCCGGTCACGAAAGGTCCGGGCACCGAGCCCCTGGTCGACGTCACACGAGGGAGGGGCATGAACGGGCGATCGGTCGTGCTCATCGAGGACGATGCCGGTGACACGTTGCTGGTCACGGAGATGCTGCTGGACGTGGATCCGGCCATCGTGCTCATGTGCTTCACCACGCTGCAGTCGGCGCTGGAAGCGTGGCCTGCCGACGCTGATTGTGCGCTCCTGGACCTCGGTCTCCCGGATGCGATGGGGCTGTCGGCGCTCGTGAAGCTGCGCGCGCAGATCCCGGACGTCCCGGTCGTGGTGCTGACCGGCCGCATCGACGATGGGATCGGGCCGGAGGCCCTAGCGGCGGGGGCTCAGGATTTCCTCGTCAAGGGTCAGGTCGACGGCCCGCGGTTGGAGAGGTCCCTGCGGTATGCGGTGGAGCGCGGACGAGCGGCCCTCGATCGCCGCGACTTCATGGCCGCCGAGCTGCGGGCACAGGAGAACGCGCGTCTGCAGCGGGGATTGCTGCCCAGCCCGCTCATCGACACCTCCGACGTCGCCCTGGCGACCTTCTATCGGCCCGGGAGCGACCGGGCCCTGCTCGGCGGGGACTTCTACGACGTGGTGCAGACGGCGACCGGCGTGCACCTGCTGATCGGCGACGTGTGTGGTCACGGCCCCGACGAGGCGGCGCTGGGCGTCGCGCTCCGCATCGCGTGGCGAGCACTGGTGTTGGTCGGGCACACCGGAGCCGAGGTCGTGCGCGGGGTCGAGATGGTGCTGCTGGCCGAGCGGCACGACGTGCGCTTCGCCACCATCGCCATGGTCTCGTTGAACCCCGAGCTGACCAAGGCCGAAGTCCTGCTGTGTGGCCACCCCGCGCCTTTGCTGATCCGGGGCAACGACGTCTGCGAGCTGAGTGGCCCGTCGCTGCCGATCCTGACCTTCCTGCAGGGCAGGACGATCGAGCCGTTCACGGTCGACCTGGACGGTGATTGGGGTCTGCTGTTGTTCACCGACGGCCTGGTCGAAGGACGGGCGACGCCTGGTGCGAGCGCTCGCTTCGGCGTCGACGAGCTCGTGCGGCAGCTGCATTCGGTGCTCGCCGCTGGGATCTCTCGTGACGCCGTGGCCGCGACGCTGCTCGCCGAGGCGGAACGGTGCAACGGCGGGCCGTTGACGGACGACGTCGCGGTGCTGCTCGTGGGCAGCGCCGGATGGTGGTTCTGACCGTGCCGAACCGGCGCGGATGGTCCGACTGGACGCTCGCCCGTCGGCTGCGGACAGTGCTCGTGGGGCTCTCCGTGCTGCTCGTGCTCACCGGGGTCACGCTCGTCGTGGTGCTGCACCAGGCGGACCGTGCGCTGTCGGAGCAGGTGCAGCGGACGTACCCGGCGCGCCTTGCCGCAAGCCAGCTGCTGGCATCGCTCGTCGATCAGGAGACGGGCCTGCGCGGGTACGCACTCACGGGCGACGAGCAGTTCCTCGGGCCGTATCGACAGGGCCTGATCGACGAGGAGGCAGCGCGAGCCGAGCTCGATCGCCTCATCGGGGCCGACGACCCTGCTCGGCTCTCACTCCTGACCGTCGACGCGGCGATCACGGCATGGCGCGATCAATACGCCTCGTTGCGCACCGCAGGAGACACCGGCACCGGAACGGACGCATCCATCCAGTTCGGCCGACAGCTCTTCGACAGGGTGCGACAGACCAATGCCGACCTCGACGCTCAACTCGCGAACCAGCTGACGAGTGCTCGAGACGCGGCGAACCGCGACCGACACGTCGTCGTCATCGTGCTCGGCCTGATGGCCGTGGTCGTCGTCGTGGCCGTCGTCGGGCTGCAGCGGGCCTTGAAGAGCTCCATCCTGCGGCCCATGGATCAATTGGCCGCGCAGGTCAGAGTGGTGTCTCGCGGCGAACACGGCGCGCCGATCCGACCGCACGGGCCTCCTGACATCCGCGAGGTGGGCGAGGGTGTCGAGTCCATGCGGCTCGAGCTCGTCGGTGTCCTCGCCGAGGTCGAGAGCCAGCGGCGAGGCCTGGAACGCAAGGCGGCGGAGCTCGCCCGGTCCAACGCCGACCTCGAGCAGTTCGCCTACGTCGCTTCCCACGACCTCCAAGAACCGCTCCGCAAGGTGGCGAGCTTCTGCCAGCTGCTCGAGCAGCGGTACAGCGGCAAGCTCGACGATCGCGCCGACCAGTACATCGCCTTCGCTGTCGACGGCGCGAAGCGCATGCAGCTCTTGATCACCGACCTGCTCACGTTCAGTCGCGTCGGTCGGACGAGCGAGGGGTTCGTCTCCGTCGACCTCGGGCTGACGGTCGACAAGGCCTGGGGCGGTCTGGAGGACCAGGCGCGCACCACTGGCGCGCAGCTCGCGGTCGACATCGACGAGCGCTCACGACGCGTCCACGGGGATGCGTCGCTGCTCCAGATGCTGCTCACCAACCTGCTCGGAAACGCGCTGAAGTACCGCCGTCAAGACCTGGCTCCCGTGGTTCACGTCACGGCGACGGCGGAGGAGACGGCGCAGGGTCAGATGGTTCGCGTCGACGTCGCCGACAACGGCATCGGCATCCCCGAGGAGTACGCGGAGAAGGTGTTCGTGATCTTCCAGCGACTCCACGGTCGCGATGAGTACGAGGGCACCGGCATCGGCCTGGCCCTCGCGAAGAAGGTCGTCGAGTTCCACGGTGGCTCCATCCGGGTGCTGCCGGCCCCGTTCGGGGGCACCTGCGTTTCGTTCACGCTTCCAATGGAGGAGAGTCCTGCCCATGCCTGAGCAACCACCCTCGCAGCCCATCGAGATCCTGCTCGTGGAGGACGATCCCGGCGATGTGCTGATGACGCAAGAAGCGTTCAGCGACTACAAGATCGCCAACCGGCTGAGCGTCGTCTCGAACGGGGAGGATGCGATCTCCTACCTGCGCAAGCAGGGTCGCTTCGCCGACGTCGCCACACCGGACCTCGTGCTGCTCGACCTGAACCTGCCGCGACGCGACGGGCGCGAGGTCTTGCTCGACATCAAGGGCGATCCCCATCTCCGTCGCATTCCGGTCGTCATCCTGACCACGTCCGAAGCGGAGGAGGACGTGATCGCCGCCTACGACCTGCACGCCAACGCCTATGTCCGCAAGCCGGTCGACTTCGAGCAGTTCGTTGCCGCGGTCCGGGCCATCGACGACTTCTTCATCACGGTGGTCCGCCTCCCGTCTCGTTGAGTGCCCCAGGGTTCGCACGGTTACGATCGCCGCGACCCGGAGGTCCTCGTTGTCGATCCTGTCCCGAAGAAGCATGCTCAAGCTCGGCGCTACCGGCGCCGTCGGCCTCCTCTCATCCGAGCTGCTGGGGGCGTGCGGCGGGAGCGATGCAAGGCCGACAGTCCTCGACCCGAACGCCCTCAAGGCGTTCGACTCGAAGCGCTCGAAGGCTCATGCCACCGGTCTCCCGTCACGGATCGCCTGGGCGTCGACCGCTGACTCGGAGTTCTTCCTCGCCCTCGGGCACGGCATGCAGCAGGCCGCGACTGAACGCGGTGTCGACTACGTGACCGCAACCTCGGGCAACGACCCAACCAAGCACGTCGACCAGATGAACGCCTTCCTGACGCAAGGTGTCGGCTCGCTCGCGATGCAGCCGCTCAACCCCGATGCCGACAGCCTCGTCCTCCAACGGGCGATCGACAAGGGCGTGTGCACCCAGGGCATCATCACCGCGCCGAGCACCATGCAGGTCGTCGCCAGTCAGTACCAGATCGGCTACGACCAGGGGAAGGCAGCGGCCGACTACGTCACGGCTGCGCTCGGCGGCAATGCCAAGGTGCTGTACTTCAACCTCGACAGCGCGTCGTCCCAGCTGAAGCTCCGCCACAAGGGCGTCCTCGATGGGCTCGCCACTGGTGGCGGTGGCATCCAGGTGGTCGGCGATCTGACGGTGGCCGACATCAGCACCGCCTCGGGCTTCAACACGATGATGAGCGCACTGCAGTCACACTCGGACATCAAGGTCGTGCTCGGCGGCGACACCATCGTCGTCGGCGCCTACAAGGCGCTGAAGGACAGCGGGAAGCTCACCGACGACATGTTCCTGTCCGGCGTCGACGGCGACGGCGACGCACTCGATCTGATCAAGGCCGGCGGCGCATACAAGCTGAGCATCGCCTTCGCATGGTCCCTGATGGGATACGGCCTGGGCCAGTTCGGGGCCGATTGGGTCGACGGCAAGGATGTGCCGCAACTCGTGGTCGCGCGAGGCGTCAAGCTCGACTCCGGCACTGCGGTGGATCAGTTCACCGCGGCGAACGCCGACCCCGCGAGTGTCTTCACCGACACGGCCAGGTATCAGCAGTACCTCCCCCTGTACGGCAACGTCAGCTACGAGACCCGACACGACTACTGGACCTCGCCGGTCGACCCCCCGTCCGGGAGCACGCCGTCGGTCCCCTCGTCATAGACCCGAGTGCGAGGCGAGCACCGGAGCGAGCGCGGGATCGCAGGTCGGGGCCGGGGCCGGGGCCGGGCACAATGGTCACCATGCGCGAGGCGATCGTCACCCCACTCTGGCAGGACTTCTACGACGCAACGGGCGTCCCCGCAGCCGTCAGCGCCGGTCAGACCGTTCGACTGAGCGGACACACCGGTACGCGGCCTGACGGCTCCTTCCCTGCCGATCCGATGCAGCAGCTGCGCCAGACGTTCGAGAACGTCACGGACACGCTCGCTGCCGCAGGATGCAGCTGGACCGACGTCGAGGAGATCACGACGTATCACGTGGGACTCTGCGCTCAAGCCGAGCTGGTGCTCGAGGTCGCCGCCGAGTTCATGTCCGAGCCGTACCCGGCGTGGAGTGCAGTCGGCGTGACCGAGCTCTTCGAGACCGAGGCGGTGTTCGAGCTCAGAGTCGTCGCCACGAGACCGCAGCGCTGAATCCACGTCTCGCATTCCAGGCGAAAGAACGTCGACGACGGCACCGTCATGCGCAGGTTCGCAGGGCCGCTACTTGGTCCCGGTCAAGACGATCCGGTTCTGGTCAGGATCCGCGAGCTGAACCAATCGGACGTAGTTGGCTTCCGCCAGCGGCTGATGGCTGATCCTCGCTGCATCCAGCGCAGCCACCTCAGCGTCGAGGTCGTTCACGTTGATCGTCGCTCCGGACTGACCGGCGCGCTCGGCCTCTTCGTACACCTGGATCGCTCCAGCGTTGTCGAAGTACCACTCCTGCAGCCCCTCCATCGGGTTGGAGTCGGGTGCCCTCCCGAACAGCCGCGTGTAGAAGTCGACGGATCGATCCAAATCGGAGACGATCAATTGGGCCATGACGGTGGAGACGTTCATACCGCCGCTGGTACCCGAGCCGAGGGGTCGCCATGCCTCCCACTCGGAATCGGCACAGCGGACCGACGTCTCGCGGTGATACGAGGTCGCGGAACGTGGCGGGTCAGGCATTGGAGAGAGAGTCCGGTTCGGCGGCTCGCGCCAATGCTTGCGTGTCGACATACTCCCGGATGTCCGCGGACCGTGGGGAGCGTGTGCGGCGCATCGAGACCTGACTGGCGTTGTCCGGGCGAGGGGTAGGGTGCACGGATGGAGCCGGTCTCGGAGGGGTGGGAGCGCGGCCTCGCAGTCGTTGCGCATCCCGATGACCTCGAGTACGGCGCAGCGAGTGCGATCGCTCGCTGGACCGCTCAGGGCAAGACGGTGACGTACCTGCTGGTGACCAGCGGCGAGGCTGGGATCCAGGCGCTCGAGCCCGCAATCTGCGGGCGACGTCGGGAAGCCGAGGAGCGAGCGGGCGCGGCACGGGTCGGCGTGAGCGACGTCGAGTTCTTGCGCTGGCCCGACGGGACGGTCACCGGTGGGATCGAGCTGCGCCGCGCGATCGCCGGGGTCATTCGCGACCGTCGACCGGAGATGGTGTTGACGATGACGTTCGAGACGGTTGCCGGCGGGTCCGTGAACCACGCCGATCATCGCGCCGTCGGGTTGGCGACCATCGACGCAGTGCGCGATGCCGCCAATCGCTGGGTGTTCCCCGAGGTCGGCGCAGCGTGGTCGGGAGTTCGAGCGACCTATGCGTTCGGAGCGAGCGAACCAACGCACTTCGTCGACGTGAGCGACACGATGGACGCAGCGGTCCAATCGCTCGGCGCTCACCGGGCCTACATCGACGGTCTTGACGGCGACTTCGACGCCGATCAGTTCCTCCGCAGCAACGCTGCACACTCGGGAGCCGCGGTCGGTTGCGGGTATGCCGTCACACTCCGCATGTACTGAGCTCGCAGCCGGATCCGCCTTCGGACATCCGCCACGCCTTCCGGCCAGGTGCGCCCGCTCTCCCCGAGACGCGCTCCGATTGTCCCACCATCACGCGCGCCAGCAACGGCACGCTGGTGCCGCCGACACCGGCTGACCACCGATGACCGGGACAACCCGATCACCCCTTGACGGACTACCGGAACAACTGCATCTCTGATCTCGAACGTCCTCGAGAGGAACCACTCGGCCTCGTCATGGCGCCTGCGTGACCGCCCGACGGCGAGCCAGGCTGTCGGGTTGGAGCACGTGCCTCGGGTGCATGCCGTCGACGTATCCGATGAACGGCGGCATGATGCTGTAGCCGAGCAGGTCCTGCACGCGCTCGGGCAAGGCCGCGGCGACTTCGGTCGGGATGGCGAGCGCCATGTTCTCGATCTGGCGCATCCACGGCGAGCAGTACTGCGGCGTGATCGCGAGGCGGATGCCATCGCTGCGGTTGGCGCCGCCCCGGTGATACGTCGTACCCAGGAACACGAGGACCGACCCGGCGCGCATCTCGATCGAGCGGATGCGTGGATCGTCGGCAGCGGCAGCGGGTCCGCCGCCGAAGCGGTGGCTGCCGGGGAGCACTTCGGTGGCGCCGTTGGTCGCGGTGAAGTCGTCGATGGCCCAGATCGCCGACACTCCGTAGGGCTGGCGCGGACGGGGCACGCCGCAATAGCCGTCGTCAGGGTGCAGATCCTGCGCGGTCTCGCCGGGGTGCACGTTGATGGCGATGTTGGCCGACAACAGACACGGCTGGGCGAGGTAGTGGTCGACGAGCGCGAGCACCGCGGGGTGGGCAACGAGCGCTGCCGTCGACGGCGCCTTCGTGAACAACGCGTAGAGGCGCTGGGTCCGGAAGCCCTCGAAGTCGTTTCGGCCGAAAGGGGCCGTCGTCAGGTAGGGGCCGAGCTCGCCGCGGATCCGCGCCACGACGTCGGCATCCACGGCATCGGGAAGCACCACGTAGCCGTCGGCCTCCAGCTGGGTGAGAGCATCATCGATGTCGATCATGACAAGAATATTCCTCTAGAACATCCTTCCAGTCAACCCGGCCGACCGATACAGTTCGGCGGATGGTCGCCACCGCGCCACGTCGCACCGCCATCCTCGATGCCGCGCTGGAATGCTTCCTCGCCAAGTCCGTGTCGGCCACGACCGTCGACGACATCCGGCAGCGCTCGGGCGCCAGCGTCGGCAGCATCTATCACTTCTTCGGCAGCAAGGACGGCCTCGCCGCGCAGTTGTACCTCGACACGCTCGCCGACCATCACGACGCCTACCTTGCGGCCTTGACCACGAGCCGCTCGGCGCGCGCCGGCATCACCGGCTCGGTGCGCGCCCACTTGCGGTGGGTGGCGGACAACCGGGACCGAGCTCGCTACGTGTTCAACTGGCGAGAGCTCGAGGTGATCGACCGCCGCGACCCGGCGCTCACCGGCCTCAACGAGCGCTTCTACGCCGCGGCGAGTGATTGGCTCGCAGGTCACGTGCGGGCCGGGCACATCCGGGCGTTGTCGCCGCGGATGTTCCAGTCGCTCTGGATGGGCCCGACGCTCGAGTACGCGCGTTTGTGGATGGCGCGACCGACGAGCACCACCGAGCTCCTTGACGCGCAGGGCGCGCTGGCCGACGCCGCGTGGGACGCGGTCCGCCAGCGGCCCTGAACGACGCCGATCTGACTGCCTGCACGCGACCTCGACCGGCTCCTCGGCGAGCTCGCTACCACGCTGCGCGTCGAACAGCACGACCTCCCGGAGAGGCCACACACGCAAACACTGGAGGCGACGCCGGGAATCGAACCCGGATACACGGCGTTGCAGAACGGTTACCCCTGACACTCCGTACCGGGTCAGAGCACAGATCAACGCTACCCGAGGGTGCTTGAGGGGTGAGCGAGGCGCGGACGAATTGACAGCGGACGTGCGTGAGGCGGAGCAGCCGTCGCCGCGCTCGCCCTCGAGTAGGGGTGGCCGGCCGCGCGTGGCATCAGCCAGAGGTGCTCGTGGCGACGATGTGCTCGAACCTGACGATGTCGGCTGCGTAGCGGTCCTTGATCTTCGCCAGTGCCTCAGGGTTGGCTGCGAACCATTGCTGCTCGACGACGTCGGTCAGATCGGCGAGTCGTTCGGTGAACTCGGTCCACACCGGACAGATCGTGCTCAGTGGCGTGCCGGTGTTCTTCTCGAACTGGCCCGCCGCGCGCAGCACATCACGCGTCGGTGTCACGGAGTAGCCGTCTCGGGCAAGGCACGTCGTGAGCTCGGCGATATCGGGGGCGAGCTGCTCGTCCTGCAGCGCCGTGTGACGCCACTCCGACTGGTGAGCGCTCTCGAAGTTGGCCGCAATCTGATCGCTGCGGATGCTGCCGGGAAACATCACCGGGAACGCGTCGAGTTCACAGCCGGGGTCGGTCTCCGGATCGACGCCGTAGAGGGCCTTCTCGTACCCGGGCACCGTTGCGAACTGCTGCTGACGCCATTGCTCCCACTCGTCTGCGGCGGCCTGCGCCTCGGGCGACGTGCCAACGGGAGGTCGTGGGGTGTAATCGAACCCGAGGTTGGTCATGCACCCCTGGACAACGATCTCGAAGGTCTGTGCGAACAAGGTCATCCATCCTTCGTCCGGCAACGTGAGCGCTTGACCAGGCCGAGGTCCGTGAGATGGCGCACCGGTGATCGACGTCTGCGTCGTCGATGCGTCGGAGTCGATGGCGATCGGGGTACCCGCGGAGGAGGTCGGCGCGACCACCGGGTTCGGTGGCAGCGTCGACACCGACGCAAGCGGCGGCGCGGTATCAGCAGGTACCTGCGCAGGGGTGGTGCGCATGCCCAACGCCGTGACACCGGCTGCCACCGCGACGACCAGGGCGGCGGCCATGACGAAAACGAGCCGACGCGGCCTCTGCACCACCGTTGCCGGACCCAACGTTGAGGAGCCGCGCGCGAACGCGACGCCGCCGACGAGCTCCGACCCTTCGAGGACACCGGGCATCATCGCGTCGAAGGACTCACGGAACAGGTCTCCGAGCTGGCGGTCATCGAGGTTCGTCATGGTGACAACCGATCTCTCAGAGTGCTGAGCGCTCGATGAAGCGAGGATTTGATGGTGCCGACCGGTCAGTCGAGCACTCGGGCGATCTCCGACTCGCTCATGTCGTGCCAGTAGCGAAGTGCAACGACGGCTCGCTGCCGGGGAGGGAGCTCACACACGACCACCCATGTCTCGTCCACCTCCGGGTTCACGGTCGAGGCGATCGGCGGTGGCGGGTGGCGGCGCACTGTCCGCCGCCGACGGAGCACGTTGAGGCTCAGGTTGATGACCGATCGCTGCAGGTAGGCCACGGGATCATCGACGACGTCGAGCTTTCTCTGCAACCCTTCGAAGGCATCGTGGACGAGTTCGTCGGCCAGTGCACGGTTGAGGGTGATGGACGCGGCGATCCGCGTGAGACGGTCCACGTGGAGCCGATACAGATCGGCGACGAGTCGCTCGCGCTCGTTGCCGTCAGCGTGGACGACCGCGATGACTGGATCGATGCGTGTCGTCTCCATCGCCTCATCTGCCTCCACGGTCCAAGTGACCCTAGACAGCACCAAAAGGTTCCACGCGCAGGCCGCCACTGTCAGACTCGGGGCCATGTCCGAGGTCGCGCCAGACGGGTCACCGATCTCTGTGTATCGCTCGTTGTCCCCGCATCCGGACATCGATTGGATCCTCGACGTGATCGCGCCGGGCGCGTCGGTGCTCGACCTCGGCGCCGGCGTCGGTCGCCTCGCGAACCCGCTCAGCGGTGCGGGACATCGTGTCGTGGCCGTCGACAACGACGCTCGCATGCTCGAGCACGTCGACGGTGCACGTCCCGTGCTCGCCGACATCTGGACACCCGACCTCGGCGACCGCTTCGGCGCTGTGCTCGCGCTGAGCCACCTGGTCAACGATGTCTCGCGAGAGCGGCGACTCGGCTTGCTCGACGTGTGCCGCCGCCACCTCGACGCTGACGGCGTGCTCATCGTCCAGCGATACGTGCCGGGTTGGGTGCCGACTGATTCGACGAGCATCATCGGATCGTTGACTATCCGGCTCCACGACATCACGCTGCATCCGGGTCGGTTCGAGGCATCGGTGACGTACTCGCTCGACGACCGCTCGTGGACCCAGGTGTTCGATGGTTGCGATGTCGGCGACACCGAGCTCGAACGCCTGGCAGCGGCGACCGGGCTACGCGTCGTCGGAACGCTCGACGACGCCGGCGCGTGGGTCCGGTTGGCGCCGGTGGTGCAAACGGGCGACTCGATGCCTTCATAGGCGTGGGGCACCATGCTTGAGCGAGCACGACAGGATCCCGAGCTCGATTCGTTCGATTCGTTCTTCCGGGTCAACGAACCGTTGCTCCGCCGAGCACTCGTCGCCGGCTTCGGCGGCGACGCCGGGCGCGATGCGACCGCGCAGGCACTGGAGTACGCGTGGAGGAACTGGTCGCGCGTCCGTCAGCTCGACCATTCTGTCGGCTACCTCTACCGACTCGGCGAGCGTTGGGCGCGACGCCACCGGCGCCGGCTCGACCCCGTTGCGTTCTTCAGGCGCGGCGCGAGCAGGAAGTGGCGTGACCTCCTCGACGATGCCGACCTCGCCCGGTACGGGTGCGGGTGCTCGCGCTCGATGACCTGGTGGCGTGGTGGCGCCACGTGTCGACCGACTGGATCGCAGCGTCCACGAACGCGGCGATGATCGGAGGTGGCGGCGACCTCGGGGTCGTGGCGTCCGGCGTTATCTCTGCGTGGCTGGCTTGCGACGGCGGGTTGCGATGAGCCCGAGCCCGATGGCTGCGAGTCCCATCTCGAGGGCCGAGGCGATGTTGATGCCTGTCACTGGCAGGGTGCTGTTGGTCGGTGTGACGTTCGGGTCGGTTGTTGGCGAAGCAGCTGGTGCGCTGGGAGTCGCTGGCGCTTCCGATGCAACGAAAGCGGACACGGTGACGGTGAAGTGGGCGGTGGACCGTGCTGGTTCGGTTTCGGTGCGCAAGAGGTTCTGTACCGCACTTGCGAGTTCTGCCACGGGATCGCTGGCTGTGCAGGTGACTGTGGTGGTTCCGATCGGGAAGGTCGACCCGGAACTCGGTGAGCAGCTCGTTGGGACCGGCCCGTTGACCGTGTCCGTCGCGGCGACCGAATAGGTGACGATCGCACCGTTGGGGCTGGTGGCGTCTGCGGTGATGTCTTTCGGCACGACGATGACCGGGGCGGTCGTGTCGGCGACGTTGACGAAGAACGATGCGGTCGCAGTGTTGTGCGCAGCGTCCGTGGCGGTGCACGTCACTTTCGTCGCGCCCATTGCGAACGTGGAGCCTGCAGCCGGGGTGCACGTTGCGGTGGGGGTGCCGTCGACTGCGTCAGCGGTCGTGACGAGGTAGCTGACCGTTGCGCCTGCGGTGGAGGTGGCTTCCGCTGTGATCGAGGTCGGCGTAGTGATCGCGGGTGCGGTTGTGTCCACAACGGTGATCACGAAGCTGGTCGATGCCGAGTGGGCCGCGGCATCGTGAGTCGAGCAGGTGACGGTCGTGGCTCCGAGTGCGAAGGTAGTCGCAGAGGCACGGTTACATGAGACGGGGTCGGCACCGACTGCGTCGGTTGCGGTCGGCGTCGCGAACGCGACGCTGGCTCCCGCCGCGGACGTGGCTTCAGCGACGATGTCGTTCTGGTGGGCGATCACCGGTGGCGTGGTGTCGGTGACGTCGATGGTGAACGAGGTCGTACCGACGTTCAATGCAGCATCGGTGGAGGTGCACGTGACAACGGTGACGCCCAGGTGGAAATTGCCGCCAGGCGAGCTGTCGCAGACCACTTTGCCTGCGCCGACGGCGTCTGTGGCTGTCGGCAAGGCGAACGTAGCTGTGGCCCCGGTGGGGCCCGTCGCCTCGACGATCATGTTCGCCAACTTGGTCAGCGTTGGCGCTTTGGTATCTGCAACAGCGATCGTGAACTGGGCGCTGCCGGTGTTGTTCGAAGAATCTGTCGAGCTACATGTCACCGTGGTCGTGCCGATGGGGAAGATGTTGCCGGACGCTGCGTCGCATGTGACCGGCGTGGCGCCGACATCGTCGGTGGCCGTTGGCGTGGCGAACGTGACCGGGGCGCCCAGGTTGCTCGTGGCCTCGGCAACGATGTTGTCGGTGTGGCTGACCACGGGCTTGGTGGTGTCGACGACGACAACGGTGAACGACACGGTGCCGACGTTGGCCGAGAAGTCCATGGCCGAACAGGTCACGGTGTGGGATCCAATCGCGAACACCGTTCCGGAGGCCGGCACGCAGGTGACGGGCCCGGCGCCGACGGTGTCAGTCGCCGTCGGCAGCGCGAATGTGATCGTGTTGCCGTTCGGGCCGACGGCTTCTTGGCTGATGTCCGCTGGCTGGGTCAGTACTGGCTTGGTGGTGTCGGCCACGTTCACGGTGAAGAACACTGCGCCCGTGTTCGATGATGAGTCGGTCGCGGAGCACGTGACCGTGTGAGAGCCGACCGAAAATGTGGAGCCCGATGCCGGGTTGCACGTGACCACTGTCGGGCCGACGGCGTCGGTTGCGAGGGGCGTCGCGTAGGCGATCACGTTCCCGTGAGGACCGGTTGCCTCTTGGGTGATGTCGGCCGGCTGGGCCAGGACCGGTGCGAGCGTGTCATGCACTGTCACCTTGAATGATCCGTTGGCCGTGTTGTTGGCACCGTCGGTCGCGTGGCAGGAGACGGTCGTCTCACCGATCGGGAAGGTGGCGCCGGAGGTCGCTGAGCACGCGGGCGTGATCGTGCCAGTGACGAGGTCGGTGGCTGACGGTGCCGGCGAGAACGTGTATGCGGTGCCGCTCGGGCCAGCCGCTTCGAGGGTGACGCTGGTCGGCAGCTGCATCACCGGGGCTGTCGTGTCGTGGACCACCACATTGAACGAGGCGTTCGTGATCACGGCCTTGGTGTCCTGGGCGCTGCATTGCACGACCGTCGTTGCGATCGCAAACGTCGAGCCCGACGTCGGCGTGCACGAAACAGGCCGAGCCCCGTCGACCGCATCATTGGCCGACACGACGTAGTTGACGACCGCTCCGTTGGCGCTGGTCGCTTCCATGGTGATCGTCGATGGCACCGTGACGACCGGTCCGACCGTGTCCTGGACGATGACGCTGAACGACCCACTGGCTGTGTTGCCGGTGCTGTCTTGGGCGGAACATCCGACGCTGGTCGTTCCGAGCGGGAACGTTGCCCCTGTGGCCGGCGAGCAACTGATTCCGACCGAGCCGTCGACCGCGTCGGTTGCGCTTGCAGAATAGTTCACGGTTGCGCCCGCTGAGCTCGTTGCCTGCGTCGTGATCGTGGCCGGGAGCGACAGCACTGGCGGCGTGGTGTCTGCCGGTGGCGGTGGAGCATTACCGATCGTGATCCCGGTTCCGGAGGACGAGATCGTCACATCGAACGAACCGACGTCGCTGATGCTGTCGCCGTAGACGACGAGCGTCCACCCTTCCTGCGTGAACGGCGCAATCAACGTGCCGAAGTTGCTCGTGCTCGTGACCGTGGCGCCCGAGCCGGAACCTTCGACGCCGCCGCTGTAACAGTTGACCAACGGCGAGAAGTACACTCCCTGATACAGCGTCACGAAGGCCCTGAACCCATGCGGGGTCACCGACGCGGTGATCGTCGTGGCATTCGTGCCCACCGTTGTGAATGGGATCGCCACGTAGTGCCCCGACTGACCGGTCGAGCATCCACCGTTGTTCACGTGAGCATCGGACGGACTCGCCGCCGAAATCGACCCCGATGTGCTCTGCGAGGCGGCACTCGCAGGCGACGGCATCAGCACGACCACCGCCGCGCCGGTCAGGAGCGCAAACGCACAGAGTAGCCGGGATGACCAGAACGAGACACTCTTCAGTAATGACACAAAATTCACACTAGACGGTCGAAAAGGAGCAAATCGACCCCGCTGGACTGGTGGACCCAGATCTTGACGCCGCTCACAAAGCGCTGTCGAGCGACCACTTGACGGACTCCGTGTAGGCCACGTCAGCCAAGGATGTCGCTGATGACTGAATCGCCCCGGGATCGGTGACTGCTCTGATACGCCCCGACGTCGGTGGACATAGCGCATATCGCACGGCGCAGAACGACGACATGGCGGCAGCCACATGCCGCACCCGAACGGCGCCTCGGGCGCGTCCCGTAGCCGGTGGTAGAGGGCAGTGCCAAGGAAGCGAACTCGGGCATGCGGCAGTCTTGGACGATGATCGAGATTTGTGAGAACCGATCGGGCGTCTCGGGTGTCTGAAAGGGTATGAGCCGAGTGCCGATCGATCCGTTGGAGCCCGCTGCGGCGGAGATCGGTTCGATCGGGAATGGCTCCGGCTGGCGCTCTGAGGATGTCGGGACGCGTGCTGTGGGTCTCGTCGAGACGGTCGAGGCTGCGTATCTACGGCTGTATCCAAGGCTGGTACGTCTGGCCGTGCTGCTCGTGGACACGACGGAGCACGCCGAGGAGGCGGTCCAGGACGCCTTCGCCAGGGCGTATCCGAAGTGGAGGTTCGTCAAGGACCCGGATGCCTACATGCGTGTCGCGGTTGTGAACAACTGTCGGCGGGTGCAGCGTCGCCGGTCGCTGCTCCGACGTCTGGTACCTCAGCCACAAGACGATGCTGCTCTGGGAGCGGACTATGTCGCGGACGTGGTCCGTGGGCTGCCGTTGGCGCTTCGTCAAGTCGTCGTGCTGCGCTACTACATGCAGCTGTCTGACGCCGAGATCGCGCAGACCCTCGGTATCCCTCCGGGCACAGTCAAGTCGACATTGCATCGAGCGCGCGCCCGCCTGCGAGAGGAACTCACATGAACCAAGACTTCGATGCCGAGATCGCACAGTCGCTGCGCTCCTGGACCGAGCTCGTTGACGTACCGGGACCGTCGTTCTATGACGTGCGCCGTCGGGTTCGCCGGCGCCGGCAACGTCACGTCGCCGCAGCCGTTGCTCCGGCGGTGCTCGGCATTGTCTGGGTCGGCTCTCGTTCGGTCAGCACGCGCAACGAACTGCAGCCAGCCAGCAGCGCCAGCATCCCCGCCGTCGTCAACACGCCCGGTCCTACGACGACGTTGGCAGCCGAAACGAGTAACAGCACAGCCAATCGCCCATTGGTGCTGTCGCCAGGCAAGGTCGTGATCGCGGACGCCTCGGGAGTAGCCGGAGCCGGCAAGTTCGCAACCTTGTACCTGTCTACCTTGGGCTTTCTGATGCACGACTCGAGCAACGCGATCGCACCGGTGGAACCGCTCAACGACACGCACGTCTACTACGAGCCTGGTAGCGAGGAGGTCGCGGCGTCGGTCGCACAGGTCCTCAGCGTCGCAGGGTCGCCGATCACCCCGACACCGATGCCAGCACCGATCCCCGTGGTCGGTGGAACCATCGACGACGCCACCGTGTTGGTCGTGCTCGGCAAAGCCAGCGCCGACGTCGGGATGGCGTCAACGTGGGTCAGCCCAATCGTCACCACCCCAACCAACGCTTCGGCTCCTGCAACCTCGATCGCCGACTCGGACCAGCCGGCGCACCAGTCACCCTCAGCATTCGACAGCGGTGCCGCCGTCATCGTCTACATGTCGCCTGACGCAACACCAGGCCAGATCGACGCTGCACGAGCAACAATCCTCAACTCGATCGGCACCGGCGTCGGCGGCATCGACCCGAACACGCTCGAGTACCTCGACTCGGCCCAAGCCCAGACCGAAGCCAGACGCGTGTACGCCAACGACGAAGCGCTCGCTGCACAGGTCAGCGCGAGCACCGTGCCCACAATGTTCCGGCTCTACCCCACGACAGCCACCACCCCGGAAGGCCTGCAACAGCTCGTCTACGCACTCAGCACCGAAATCCCGAACGTCGACGCAGTCGCAACCCTCGCGACGCCATCGAGCAACCTGATCCCCCTGCACCTTGTACCAGCCGGTGAGACCAAGCCGACACTGGCGCCGCTGACAACCTAGAACGCTCCGAACTGTGATCTTCCAGCAATCGAAGAGGACCGCCGGAGAGCGCATAGCTACGGCGCGGAACCGGCGGTAGGGGACAGTGCAGAAGTCATCTGTGCTGTTCGGACCGTTGCAAAACAGCGCCGAAATCGGGTGATCTGCGCTGTGCGCGATCCTGATCTTGCGGCGCTCCCGGCATACATTCAGGACCTGCTCGGGTAGTCGAGGGCCTGATGTCTCCCGGGCGACTGTTCCCCGCCTCATTGCCGAGTGGCGATTTCGCTTTCGTGTGGTGGCGTGACGGCCAGCTGCGAGGTCGTTGCCGTGGCTTCATCCCGCTGACGTGGTGCTCGTTTCGTCGGGGAGTGACCGGCCGACGACGAGCCCGACGGCTGAACCGGAAGCCAGCGATTGGCCGACCGCAATGCTCTGGCTGATCACGCGATTCACGTTGACGCTGCCGAACGGGAAATCCTGGTAGGTGACCGGGTCGGGACGCAGCCCAACTTCGGACAGCTTCTCGTTGGCATTGTCGAGGATTAGACCGGTCAGGAGTGGAACGGTCACCTCTGCTGCACTGGCGCTGGGAGATGTTGTCACCGACGCGTTGGTGACGTCGGGAACTGAGGAGTTGGTGGCGTTGACAGGGCTGATCGCGCTGGTGGTGGAAGGCGCATCTGGCTGGTTCGGGCATGGTGCCGACGTGTCAGGTGTATCGGCGATTCTGATTCCGCCTATGACGGCATCATTGGTCAGGATGGTGACGCAGCTGTCCTGGATGTGATCGCCGGGGGTCAGGTTGATGTAGCTGACTTTCTGGTTGCTCAGGTTGTAGGCGAAGAGGTCGAAGAAGCTGCTTCCCGCTGTTCCCCCACTCGTGGTCCTCACCTGGGCCTCCCCCGCGGTTCCGTCTGCGACTCGCAGCAGCGTGGGCGTTACGAGAGTCGCGCTCGTGACAGGTTGAGCGGATGCCTTGGTGCATGCCACGAGCTGTTGATGAAGGAACTCGCACGCGGATCGTGACCCGTCGTCGGCGACAGCCGGTACCGCGGCGATCGTGATTGCGTCGTCGACGGGAATGGGGATGCTCGGTCGGTCGGCTTTGAGTCCGAGTGCCTTCAACGGTGCAATGGTCCAGGTGCGGGCGTTGAGTAGCTCGCGATTGGCCGAAGCCTGAGCCGTGAGCCGCGTCCAGGCCGTTTCGTCGCTGCGGCGTAGCGCGGCCGCGAAATGGAGCATCTGGTCCTCTTGGAAGGCCTCACCGTTCTGATAGAGGATGACCTCGTCGCCGTCGGAGAGGTCGAAGCTCACCTCCATCCGGGTCAGGCGTGTGGTGGTGACGATCATTCGCCGTCCGCCGATCTCGATGGCGTGGGCGTTCGTCTGGTCGGACGGAGCGTCTGCGAACTGTGCCTCCGCCGTCTTAGCCGGGTGAGGGATGATCTGGACGGCCAGGGCCGTCGGGTCGGTGTCGTTGGCGCCTTTGGCGTTGTAACCCGTGAACCAGGAAGTGCCGCTGCCGGGCTGAGTTCCCGGGATGACGGCGACCTGCTCCATACCGGCTGGGAGCACACCGGCGTTGTATCCACCGTCCGGTCGCAGCACGAGACCGCTGACGATTGCAGCGAGGTCGTCGACCTGAGGGTGCTGTCGCACAGACACCACAGCATGGTGGTCGAGCCACGTGAGGCCTGACGGCGTGCCGTAGACAGCGTTGCCGTCAACGGTCAACGTGGTCGGCGTGAGCGGGCCGTACCACGTGGACATGTTCTCTTGGGTCCCGGGTGATGAGACGCTGATGCTGACGGTTGCGAGGATGCGGCTGCGGTCTTGGTTGTATCGGGCTAGCCGTGTCTCTGCGACCTCGTACTGTGCGCCGCTGCCGCCGAGGGGGCCGATGTTGGAGTCAGCAGAAACGAGGGTCATACCGTCGGGCAACGCGGCCGGGTCGATGTAGAGCCCGGCGCCCGGCCCCGACAAGTCAGGCAGATGACCCGTCGAGGCTGCCGTGGTCGGATCGCTCTGAGACTGCGGAACCGACCCCGGCGGCGACGCCGTGCTCACGGGCTCGGTGAACTCGCTCGACAGCGTGGTCGATGCGCGGGCCGGTCCCACAACATCCGTTCTCTGCTGGGACCGGACGACCGCTATCCCACTCAGAGCAATGCCAATCGCCGCTGCGACGCTGAGGAGCACCCGCACCCTGTGCCGTGACGGATGAGCGGTCGATTGCTCGGCCATCACGACCCTCTCCAATGCGCCGCCGGTATCCGTGGATCGGGCGGGCGGTTGCGAGATGCGCGGCGATCGCCGTGCATCGTCCAGGATCCTGCCCGCGTTCTGCAGACGGGTCTCGAGATCAATCATGATTCGGATTCCTCCTTGAGGACCTTGCGAAGTCGCTGAAGACCTCGGTGCACATGGTTCCGAACGGCGTCCTGCGAGATTCCGAGAACCTCGGCGACTTCGGCGTACGAGCTGGAGTGAGCGTGCACCAGCACTACGCACACACGTTGAGTTTCAGTCAGAGCTTTCAGCGATTGAAAGATGTCGTTGCTGGAATCGTGATGCTCACCGACGGGCAGTTCGTTCGGAAACACCACGTGATGCCGCCACCGTCTATGCCAGCGAAACGATGACCTGGCGACGCGGTACAGATAGCCCGTCGGATTGGCCATCGCGCCGACGGCGCTCCAGTTCGCCCAGGCATAGGCCATCGCATCAGCGCACAGGTCACGACCGACATCAACCCCGAACTGCGCTACCAGCACCCTGCCGAGGCGCTCGCCATCATCGGCAGCGAAATCATCAAACGACCTCGGTGCTGCAGATCGTTCGCTCGGTGGCGTTGAGGGCGGCATCATCTTCGATAGAGCATCCCTCGCATGAATCGTTTCAGCCGGACAGAAATCCCTCTGACCCCCAGCCGATCGTGGATTTCTGTCAGATCCTCGATGTGACTGGATCGACCTGACACGCTGAACCGTCGTGGTCCGGCCGGATCTACTAGCCCCGAACTGCCGCTCGGCGCTGCCGCAGCGCTCGGTCTTGGCTTGGGCCGACTATCCGCTGGTGTAGAAGAGAAGGTCCGTCACGTACCACCGTCCGTCGGGCTCTTTCGTTACCGCGATCTGCATGCCGCCCTCAAGGTCGGGTCCGAGCGAGATCGGTTGACCGTCACCGCCGGTCATGGTGCCCCTTGTTTCGGGAGGGAGCGGGAAGTCGAAGCCGACCGAGTCGGGTCCGATCTTCAGATACGAGTTCGCTTGAACGGGGCCGGCTTGGTCGAGGAGCCATCCACCTTGGGCAACCTGTGCGATGAGGTTTCCGCCGAGGGGCGTTGCGGGATATTTGCACCGTGTGATCGCGGATTTGTCGCCCGCTTCCGCTGCAGCCACGAATGTCTTGGCAGCGCTGAGTGCGTCGTTGTTGGCGGAGCAGCGGGCAATCGTGTCGGTGGTGGGTACCGGCGTTGTCGCGGCCGCCGCCTTTGAGTTAGTCGTCGCCCGCAGTGTCGTGTTGGTCGTGGTCGTCGCCGAGACCGACTCTCCAGCCCCAGAGCTACATGCAGTGGCCAGACAAGCAAGGACGATCCAACCACTACGACGCATGTGCCTTTGACGCTAGTTGGACGCATTTCAGTTCCCGACCCGAACAGCCGAGCTTCGCTACTTGGCTCGCCACCGCTGAGAGCGCATAACGACGGCGACGGAACCGGCGGTAGGGGACGCCGCAGATCAGCTGCTCTGTGCCGCACTCTTTCGGGCGGAAGTGGCGAGCCCGCGGTTTTCGTGGGGGTGGTGCGCAGTTCTGACAACCTGAATGAGGATGGAACCGTTCGAGGCGGTTGGGCGCCTAGATGATGTGGGCGCGCAGCGGATGGGGGTGGCGGGGGTGGTCGCTGTCGATCATGCCATTCTCGAGCTGTACGACGCGCAGTACCGCCGGTCGGTGCGGATCGTGGCGCTCACGACTGGGTCGAGTGCTGTGGCGGAGGAGATCGTGCAGGATGCGTTCCTCGAGGTGCTGCGGCGTTGGGGGTCGATCCGAGATCCGCAGGCGTATCTGCGTCGGGCGTTGATGAGTCGCTGCAACTCGTGGCTGCGCCGTGTGGTCGTCGAACGGCGGTACGCGGCTCGCGTTCAGAGCGAGTCGGTGTGGAACGACACCGACGTGATCGCGTTCACCGACGCGCTGGCTGGCCTGTCGGCCAAACAGCGCGCTGCGGTCGTGCTGCGTTATGACGCCGGGCTGTCTGAGGTCGAGATCGCGACCGCGCTGGGGTGTCGGCCCGGCACCGTCAAGTCGCTGCTGAGCCGCGCTCGAGCGGTGTTGAAGGAGGTGTACGTCGATGATCGATGACACAGAGATCGACGAACGGATCACGGCGTCGTTGCAACGTTTGGGCGACGGTGTGCGGGTTGACGACGTCAACGAGTTCCGTGCGCGGCTGGTCCAGCACGCGTCCGGCCCGACATTTCGGGCGCGCCGTCCACACATCGTCGCGATCGCTGCGACGTTGGTCCTGCTGGCCGGTGCCACCGCAGTGCTGTTCGCTCGCCACACCGGAAGCGACCGGCGGACCGTCGCCCCCGCGACATCGTCGGATGCCAACACATCGGTCGCGACGGCTGCAACGGCAGTGCCACCGTCGACGGTCGACACGACGGCTGCCTCGCAGGCCGGGACCTCGTCGCCAGGGACCGAGTCGACCACGATCATGCCCGCGGCACCGATCGGGGGCCGCGCCGAGCCGGCCTCGGTGTGGACCGGATCGGAGATGATCATCTGGGGCGGCTACCAGACATCCACGCATCAGACGCCTGACACGATCGTGCAAGGCCGGAATGACGCTGGCGTCACGGTGATGTCCGATGGTGCAGCGTTCGATCCGGCGACCATGACGTGGCGCGTTGTCCCGGCGGCGCCGATTCCCGGGGGCCTGAGCTCCGCGGCCGTCTGGACCGGCACCGAGATGATCGTCGTCGTCACCAACGAGACCGGGGCACTCCCTGACCTTGCAGCTGCATACAACCCGACAACGAACACCTGGCGGCAGCTGCCGACACCGCCGTTGACCGCCGCTGCACAGCCCTTGTCGATGGTCTGGACAGGCACCGAGGCGATCGCTGTCGGCGGTGTCAACACCATCGCAACCGGCGCCGCCTACAACCCGACGACCAACACGTGGAGACCGATCGCCGACGCACCAGGCCGCCTGCAGCCACCGCTGCAGCAACTGGTCTGGACCGGATCGAGGGCGCTCACCATCCTGCAACCGGCCGACGGCGGCATCGGCGCGACGACCGCACCAGCACCGACCGAGCCGGCGTCATCACCGGACCAGACCGGTGCGTCCGACACATCCCCTCGAACGACGGTCACGCCAGAAGCGGGCAAGACCCAGCTCGCCGCGTACGACCCTGCGGCCGACACGTGGACGATCACCGGCACGGTCGAGTCCACCCTCCTGGCCGGCACTCCCGGCGGCCCCTCGGCGGCCGTCATCATCGGAGCACGTCAATCGACGCTCGTCGATCGAGACGGTGGCATCGTCGGCACGCTATTCGCGTCGATGCCTGCTGGCGCTGCGTTCAACTCCCACGGCGTCTGGGACGAGCGTGAAGTGTTGGGATGGGACGGCGGCCAGACCGGCACAGCATTCGACCCGACCACGGCCATGTGGCGCACATTCACCGGCGGAGGTCTGACCGCACGGTTCGGGCCTGTCATCGTGTGGACCGGAAGCGAGATGCTCGCCTGGGGCGGCGGCCCGATCTCGACGGTCGGAGCACTCAACGACGGGATCATCTACCACCCACCCGTCACCGCCGCCGCGGAGACGTCCATCGCCACCCTCCCAACTACTGCGGCGACGTCGACGCCGTCCGCGCCCATCACAGCGTCGACCTCCCCGACGAACTCGTCGGTACCGAGCCCGGTCGGGGCGCCGACGATCTCGCCCACTGACCCAACGGCCGCCGACGCCGCGTACCTCCTTCCCTGCACGGACATCGAAGGCGACGCGATCCCCGGACCGATCGCCGGCACGAGCCTCACCATCATCTCGACCGCCCTCGCGACGCGCACACCCACGATCGGCGTCAACGACAACCCCTCAGCGGCACCCACCGACCCGATCATCGGTCTTGCTGCGGTCTCCACTGACGGATCAACGATCGCCGCGACGATCGACCGCAAGGGACCAGACGACATCGTCGTCACATCCGATCACGGCGCGACATGGACCATGATCGGCACCGTTGCCGACGCCACTCACCTCGCCATCGCCGCCGACGGCTCCCGCGTCGCGGTCAGCGCCTCGACCGCCAACGGCGACCAGATCGACATCTTCACGCTCGCGGACGGAGGTCACCGCACCATCGCCACGCCGCAAGGCACCTCCGCCTTCGATGCGATCACGTTCGCCACCGCCGGGGCAGTGGCCGCAGCCATCGAACAAGGACCACCATCAGAGTTCGCCAACCCCGCGAAGATCTACATCCTCGACCTCGACACCGAACAATGGTCATCGGCGCCCGCCGAGACCAGCGCCCGCACGGATCTGGTCACGTCGATCCTGCGCTCCGGAAGCACACTCAGCTACACAGCGCTCGACATCGGCGTCACCACCGTGTCCAGCAACGCGCGCATGCTCACGATCGGCAGCGATGGCATTTCACAACACCGACCGTTCGATCTGCCGCAACTGCCGATCCTCATCAACGACAACGGCAACACGATCACGATCGCAGTCGCTGACGGCACCGGCACCTACCACATCGACCAACTGACAAGCCTCCTCACCGGCGACAACTCTCGCGGAACCATCCTCAGCATCGGCTGCACCCGCCCCGGCGCCGCCCCCGACCTCAACGCCGACCCAGACAAATCCTGAAACGACTCCGCGGCAGCCTCGACACCGCCCGGGACGCAGCTCAGGGCAGCGACCTTCAGACCCGCCGCGCGCAACGTGGGCACCGACCGCGTCGGTGGTCAGCAGCAGTGCGCGATCCTCGGGATGAGGTCGTCGGCGAGATGACCATGCAGTGCGATCAGCTCTTGGATGTCAAGCCGATCCTCAGCGGTCAACCGCATCCCAGTGACGCTCGTGGGCTCACCGAGCGTGACCGGCCCGACAACGCGGAACAGGCAACCAGAATGATGAGCCGGGGTCTTGCGGAGCCAGCACATAAGGCACAGCGCAGAACATCGCGTTCGACCAAGCGAGCGAGGAGCACCGATCGGCTCCTCGGCGTGTCCCGTCACTGGCGGTAGGGAGCAGTGCAACGAATACAACATCGCGAGATTTTCTTAGTGTGGCTCGCGCAGGGACGGGGTCGGCGGCGTCAGAGAGTTGAATGTCTGAGATCGACAACCCTGCGCCGGTGACGCCGGAGACGTTGTGGCGCATGTATGCCGCGGAGCTGCTCCGTTTCGCGACGATGTTGGTCGGTCCAGCTGACGCCGGTGACATCGTCTCTGAGGCGATGCTGCGGAGCGAACGGTTCGTCGTGGCCGGCACGGTCGACCAGCCGCGGGCGTATCTGTTCCGGGCGGTCGCGAACCAGGCGAGCGATCTGCGCCGGACGCGGACCCGACGATGGGCGCGTGACCTTGCTGCGATCGGCCCGACGCACGCTGACGCACCGGACACCTTCATCGACGTCCGCCGGGCCGTCGCACGACTGAGCGTGGTCCAGCGTGCGGTCGTGTACCTCGCCTACTGGGGGGACATGACCGAACGCGAGATCGCCGATCTGCTCGACGTTGCGCCGGGCACCGTGCACCGCCACCTTGAGGCGGCGCGCCACCATTTGAGGAGGGTCTTGTGATCCACGATCAGCTCGACGACGCGATCCGTTCCGTGATCGCGGACATCACCGCCGTCGCACCGCGCCCGGACGATGTCCGCGTCCCGGCGCCGCTACGCGTCCGGACCACCCACCGTGCCCGATGGCTGCTCCCGGCAATCGGCGTGACCGTGCTGGCCTCGTTGGCGGCCGTCGTCGCGATTGGCGTCGGAAGCAGAGCAAGGCAAACGACCACCACGGCTCCGGCCGAGCCCACCGCGACTTCAGTGACGCCGACGGCAATCCCGACGTTCACCACGGGCGGCGCAACGTCGACGATCGTGGCGCCCCCGACGACACCCACAGGGTTGGAGGCGAACTACCCGACGATCCCGGCGACCGTGACGGAACCGTCGGTTGGGTCGGGCACCAGTGTCGAGATCGATCGTGGCGACAACGACGGCGTTCACGTCGGTATGGCCGTGGTCGACGCCACTGGACTGGTCGGTGACGTCACCGCAGTGCAGCCGACGAGTAGCACGGTCCGTCTCGTCACGGATCTCGGCTACTCGGTCGCGTGCAGCGTCGATGACGCCGCCGCCGAGTGCACCGGCTTCGCTGCCGAGCAACCGATGCGAGCGCGATCAGTCACTGCGCTGACGCTTCCCTCCGCCGGTCGTGTGATCACCGGTGGGGATGCGTCGAGCACAGCCCCGCCTGGGATCGTGATCGGCGACCTGCACGACGGTGCGGTCGACCCGGCCGCGGACCTCGCCGCGCTGACCACGGTGGAGGTCGTCCTGTACGTGCCGGCCGACGGGGCGCCGGTCAACGACGACCCGCAGTCCCTTGGGCTCACCGGGTCTCTGCCGGACGGACTGCAGATCTGGGACGTCACCCAGACCACGGGGACATTGACCCAGCCGGCGACCCAGCAGCTGTTCGGCACGTTGACCGCTGACGGGACGCGCCTCGATCATGGTTTGCTGCTGACGATCTCGCCGACGACCGGATACGACCCGGCCAACGACCCGCACACGGCAACCGTCCGAGGGCTGCAGGCTGCCGTCGGCGCGAGCGGTTCCGGCGATCCGCAGCTGACGTGGGAGGAGAACGGGAGCATCATCACCGCAGAATCGCACGGCATGGCGGCCGGCGACGTGAACAAGTTGCTCGACGGGTTGCGTTGGCGTGCCGACCCTCAGGACGGGTTTGACCCGGCGTCGAGCACCACCCCGTTGATCTCCGAGTCGGCCCACCACCTCGGCGAGACCCACGCGGTGACCTCATACGTGCTGGCCCGGACAGCCGCGGACCTCGCACTCGGTGGGAACGGTTCAGGCCCGATGCGGGTCACGATCGGTGACTCGTTCGCAGCGCTCTCACCGGCTGCGGTCATCTACGGCGGCGTGAGGGACGCGACAGGCATGGTGGTCTGCGACAGATGCTTGCCCGGCACCGGCCCCGGCACCGTGGCGCTCAGCCCGTTCGGTGCGGTCATCGGCCTGGTCAACCTCAGCCACGATCTCGATGCGGCGCTGCTCACCGCTATCGGGCCAGTCAAGCCGTCGCAACTCGCAGCGCAGGTGGCTGCATCGACGGACCTCGACAGCGGCCTCGATGTCCTCGCCTCGGCAACGGTCGGCCCAGTGACCATCGAGCAGCGCGGCACGGACGCGATCTCACCAGCCGTTCAATGTGTCGTGCTCGGCGATCTGCGCCGGTGCCGGACCTACACCGTCAACACCGATGCGGGCGTGCCGCCACTGACCGTCACGAGCGTCGTGCTGGACGGGCACTGGTACCTCGTCGCAGTCATCGACAGCGCCACCTCCCTCCCGAACTACACGACGGGGACAACATCGCTCACCCCAACCACGGTCACCGAGGCAGGCCGCACCTGGGCGCTGTTCACCATTCCCGACGACGTCCAGTCAGTCGGCGTCAACGGAGCGCCAGGCGATGGCAGCGCCGCCCGCGGCGGCTTCCTCCGTCCGGTCACCGACACAACGAGCACCAACCCACCCAGCCTCACCGCACCAGCAGACGGCTCACCCACACCAGGCGCGACCACAACCACAACGACGAACGTGCTCGGCACCCCCTACAACTTCACACCCCTCATCCTCGACGCACCACCCAACGGATTCGCCCTTGAGTCGGCGATCTACTTCCCGCAAGGCCGACAGTTCTACGGGATGGTCACCTACCGCTCCACCACAGGTGACGGAACCTCACTGCAGCTCATCATCCGGCCCGGCGACCAATGGCTCAAGGCTGACTGGCTCGCCGACCGACAACGCTGGACCATCAACGGACGCACCGTGGTCGACGACTCCCAGACCGCAGGATGTGACCCAGACGCCTGCTCCGTCGGTGTCCAATGGGACGCCAACACCGACATCTCCGTGACCATGTCCCGGCAGGCCGGCGGCACCCTCGCAGCGACACAAACGATCGAGCAACTGCGCGATCTCACCGGCCACCTCGTCATCGACCCAACGGCCTTCACACTCGGCGACCCTGCGCCCTGAGGGACGAGAACGATCCCCCCTTGTAACCGGCGCTAGAAGGCTGTGTCGATCCGCTTCCGGCAGCGGTGAGGAGATGGTTGCAACAATCTGGTATGGCTGTGCGTCAGAGCGTACGAATGACTGCATGGACCTCAGCTGACGCGAGCATCGACGCCCCGGGCGACGCGGCAGCATTGTTCCGTACTCACCGGATGCCGATGGCGCGGCTTGCGTACGTGTTGACCGGTCAGGCGGCCGTCGCCGACGAGATCGTCCAGGACGCGTTCTTGAAAGTGCATCAGCATTGGGCGCGGCTCGACAACCCGATCGGCTATCTGCGCGTCGCGGTGGTCAACGGTTGCCATTCGTTCCACCGACGCCGTGCCCTCGAGCAGCGAAACGCTGTCGCCGCAGTGTCGGCGGTCGAGGACGCGGTTAGCGATGGCTTGGGCGACATCGGTACAGCACTGACACGGTTACCGGAGCGCCAGCGCACTGCGTTGGCGTTGCGCTACCTGTGCGATCTGTCCGACCGCGACATCGCAGACGCGCTCGGTGCGCGTCCGGCAACCATTCGATCATTGATCAGTCGCGGGCTCGCCGCCTTGCGAGAGGAGATCCAGCAATGAACACGCCAACACTCGAGCAACGGTTGCGCGAGCACTACACAGCGACCGCCGATGAACTCGTCCTGAACGAGTTCTCGTTCAGCGATCTCATCCTGCCCACACCGACCACCCACCAACTGCCGAACCATCGGCGCCGGGTCGCGCTCGCCGCCGCCGCGGCAGTGCTGTCCGTGAGCGGCGCGGGCGGAGTGCTCTTGGCCCGCTCAAGCACCCACGGCCAGGCACCGGCGGCGGCATCCGGAACCGACGCGGCGCACGCGTCCAACGCCTCCGTGACGACCGCGGCGCCGATCGACACCGCCACACCGACCACTGCTCTGACGGCGGATCAGACGGAGCGCCGAGGAGAGGGCATGCCGTATGTCTTGAGCAGTGCGGCCGTTGGCGCACCAAACGACAACATCGGTTACGTCGACCCTGCGACTGGAGCGGTCGGCAGGACGTTCGTCAGCGACGACGGCTTGCTGTCTCGGATCCTCGTCGTCATGACCTTTCCATTGAATTCGCCACAGTTGCCGGCCTTCACGGGTGATCCGGTGGGTGTCCCTGTCGGGACAGCGCGGCTCGATCAGGCCGAGGTCGCTGGACAGACGACGTTCCAGTGGCGGCTCTCCGACCAGATGCTCACCATCCGCAGCATCGGCATGACCCAGGCTCAGACCGTCGCCGCAGCCGTCGAATACCGGTCCAACGGCGCCGTGGCACAGATGCGGCTGGATTCGGTGTGGGGCAACGACCGCACCCTGACCAATCGTGACTACTACGCCGCCGCCGATCCCGCAGACGAATCAGCGGCCGCAGCAGGCCCCGACACCACGAATCCGGCGTTCCCTTGGAGTCTGCGCATCATGCTCGCCCCGCCCTACATGGGATGGCCGAACGGACCAGCTGCGCAGCGGACCACCGTGCTCGGCCAACCGGCATGGAGGTGGCGCACGAACCTTGCGGACCCATCGAGCCCGACGTTCGTTACCTGGGAGATCCCCGGCAACCGCCGATGGATGGAACTTATCGCACCGACCCCCTCCATCGACGCAGCCCTCGCAGCCCTCCAACCCGGACCGGTCCTGTCGACCAGACCGGTCATCGGCCGACTCGACATCCCCTCCATCGATGGCAACGCCGACGTTGTCGACGGCGTCAGCGGGGATCGTCTCGATCAACTCACCAACGGGACTGCCATCCACGACTCCACGACCGGACTTCCGCAGTACGCAGACAACATCCGCTCGCTCGTCTATTTGTCCGATCAGCAGTTCCACAACCTCGGCACGGTCACCGTTGGCAGCTTGATCGACTGGACATCAACCGCCGAAACCAAGACGACTTTCACCGTCGCGAGCGTCCGGAGCATCGCCCCGAACACTGACCCGTACGGGCTGACCGACTCCGGTCTCATCATCGTGAGCGACCCCGCCGATCCTGGCTCGGGCGAGCAGACCGTGATCATCGCAACCCCGGTCACGAGCTCGACCACCACGACCACTCATTGATGTCCGCCCACGCGACTTTTGACCGCGGCTGTGACTCGGTGTGCGCGACATTCGTGGCCGGTGGTCCACGGTACGGCGCTCGCCCATTCTCAATGGATCTCAGGACGTGGCACCCAAAGCCGCGTCGCGTCAGAGGCCCATGAGGCGGCAATCGTGTTGAATGGCCAGCCCGCCCCCAGTCCTCCAGGTTGATGCGCGCTACCCATAGAGCCCTGCGAGCGCACAGCAAGCGAGTCAGCAGCGCAACGAGGAGACACCAGCCAAACGCGCCGGCCACGCCGCCGTCGACGCCTTCAACGCCGAGATCAACGAGCCCGGCGCAAAGATCGAAGGCCTCACCCGACTCGCACTCCACCTCAACAAGGCGAGCCTCCACGAGCTACAGGCACGCCTGCAAGACATCTACGACGAATACGGACAACGCCACGACACCGACGGGTCCTCGTACGCCCTGTTCACAACCATCCATCGCCGCCCTCGACTCCGCAGAAGCACGCCAGCGCAGTAACTCATCACGCCACCACGGCCGGCTTCGTTCCCCACACCGGCAAGAGCGCATCCCGATGTCAGGTATGCCCGACACCACCTGATCAACCGAAGCGTTCGAGGGGCGGATGAGGCGCGAGACGATCGGTCGCCACATCGATCCATCACGTGCAGTCCGTGAATCGATATGCGCGAACAGCCCCTGACCTCGTGCAGAGATCAGGGGCCGAGAGGCGACGCCGGGAATCGAACCCGGATACACGGCTTTGCAGGCCGTTGCCTGAACCATTCGGCCACGTCGCCATGTCACTCGCGTGACTGCGGGACGGAACGTTATCGGCTCGTCCGGCCAACCACCGCCGTGACGGTCGGACACGTTCGGCGCGGATGCGGTCTGGCACCATGCACGCATGCAACGAGAGGTCCGCGTTGCGGCCATCCTGACCGCCGCCGCGCTCTTCGGGAGTGCCTGCTCCAGCGGTGACGCAGCCACCCCGACGACCTCTGCCGCGACGGCCACAACTGCGGCCGCGTCCACCACGACCGCGGCCACCCCGACGAGCGAGCAAGGGTCCACCACGGACGCCCCCACCATTGACTCTCCGACCACCACCGCCGATCCGGCCACGGAGGCCGATGCCTATGAGGCCGCCGGGCCGTATCCGGTGGGCGTCACGACGCTCACGATGGCCAACGGCATCCAGGTCGCCGTCTGGTACCCGGCGGTGGCCGGCAGCGACGGCACCGAGACCTACGACGTGCGCGACTTCACGGCGCCGGCCATCAAGGCGCTGCTCACCGCCGACATCCCGGCCACCTACAGCTATCCGGCCACCCGCGACGCAGCGGTTGCCGACGGCCACTTCCCAGTGGTGCTGAACAGCCACGGCTACAGCGGCATCAACGTGGGCAGCAGCTTCCTCACGTCGCACCTGGCGTCATGGGGCATGATCGTCGTCTCGCCCGATCATCCGACGCGCGACCTGTACCACACCGTTGCGGGGATCACCCCCGACGTCGTCACCGATCCGGTCGACGACCTCCTCGGCAGCCTCGACCTGATCACCGCGAAGGGCTCGACGGCGGGCGATCCGTTCGACGGCCACGTCGACATCGACCACGTCGGTGCGCTCGGCCACTCGGCCGGCGGCGGCACCGTGCTCGAGGCCGCCGCCGATCCTCGGATCGACGGCTACGTGTCGATGGCCTCCGGCATCCCCCGCCCGACGCCGGCGACCGATACGACCGACACGACCGCGGCGGACACCACCGTTGCCGGGTCGACACCCGCGACGACCCCCGCCACCAACCCGGCCGCCAGCGTCGCGCTGCCCGACAAGCCGAGCTTCTTCCTCTCCGGCTCGGTCGACGGCGTCGCCGATCCCGCCCGCACCCACGACGCGTTCCTCGCGGTGCCGACGCCATCGCTGTTCTGGGAGATCACCGGCGTCGGCCACAACGGGTTCGACGACTTCTGCACGTTCGGCAACGGAACGGGCATCATCGGCATCGCCCAGGCATCCGGACTCGGGCCGCTGCTCGACGCTCAGCCGCAGTTCCGCACGCTGGGCTCCGACGGCTGCTCGCCGCCGGCGGTGCCGGTCGCGACCACCTTCCCGATCATCGATCATGCCGTCACGGCGTTCTTCCTCGAGCTGTTCGGCATCGACGCTGCGCCGAAGGGTTTGGGCCCGTCGGTGGCCGGCTCGTACGCCCAGCCGATCACCATCGAACAGCGCTGATCGCGGCTCCGGAATTTACAAGCCCCGTCACTCACGACAGTCGGCGGAGCGATATGGTCGCGGACGAAAGTCACACCGGCGCACCCGGTGTTGTTGAAAGAAGAAATCCAGTGGCCACAGGCACCGTCAAGTTTTTCAATACCGAGAAGGGTTACGGCTTCATCTCCCGCGAAGGCGGCGCAGATGTGTTCGTGCACCACACCGGCATCGCCGGCAGCGGCTTCAAGAACCTCCAAGAGGGTCAGGCCGTCGAGTTCGACGTCGTGCCGGGTCGCAAGGGCGACCAGGCCGAGAACGTCCGCGCGCTCTGACCTGCTGATCCTCCGGGCTCAGCGGCCCGGAGATGACACGTCCACGAGCCCCGCCCTGCCGGGCTCACACGCGACCTGAGGGCCCCCTCAGGCGCGGGCGGTCCTTGTGCGGGTGCATGCGCGGGCAGACCGCGCGTGCCGCAGAGGCGTCGTCAGAACGCGTCGCCGGGATCGTCGTCGTGGCCGAAATGGTGGCCGGACCCGAACCCGGTGCCGTCGCCGAACACGTCGCCGCCGTCGTCGAACGCGAACGCATCGAGACCCGCATCGGCGGGCACGCGGCCGACCCCGATCGCGCCGAACGCCGTCGGTTCGATGCGGATGTCGTCGGCATCGAGGTCATCGGCGTCGAGGTCGTCGATGTCGTCGGCATCGAGTGCTCCCGCGGCATCGGCCGCCATGATGTTGCGCAGGTGAGCCGCCGCGAGCGGCAGGGCCGGGGCATCGGCCTCCTCGGGTTCGAGGGCGCGCTGGCGAGTGAGGTCGAGGAAGCGAGCAGCTTGCTGCGACCGATCGAGGATGCCCCGCTCGGCGAGGCCATCGGGGAGATCCGACTGTGGCTCGTTCATGGTGCCATGGAACAGGATTGGGCGGAGAAGGGCATGAGCAATCGCTACTCAAATCCCACGAGGGTCTCGGCCAGCTCGGCGCGACTGCCGACACCCAGCTTGGAGTAGATGCGCGCGAGGTGGTTGTCGACGGTGCGACTGGTGACGTACAGACGTTCTCCGATGATCTTGCTGGGGAGCCCCTGAGCTGCGAGGGAAGCGATCTCGCGCTCGCGTTGGGTCAGCGGTGTCATCGACTGGATCTGCATGAGCATCGGCGTGCGCGCCCCTTCGCAGAGCGCGGTCAGGTCCGATGCGCGTCGCGACCACTCGACGCCGCGACGCTGATCGCCGTCGCGCCGGAACTCGTCGGCAGCGAACACGGCGAGCTCGGCGGCGTACAGGTTGGCGCCCATCTCGGCGAAGGCCTCGACGTGGGTGACGAGGTCGACGGGGTTGGCCTTGGCCAGCGCAGTCGCCGCGGCGGCCATCGTCGCGTGCAGCGGGCTCTGCTCGGGGGACACGATCTCGGCGAGCCGGTCGGCCACCTCCTCGGCCTCCCCGAGGCGGGCGAGGTCGTACAGCACGAGCGTCTCGAAGCTGACCTGCCCGGTGTCGCGCATCGCATCGGCCGCCTCGCGCAGGATCTCCCTGGCCAGCTCGGGGCGACCCTGGGCCTGTGCCGTCCACGCCCTGGCGCGCTCGATGTCGACCTCGAGCATCTGCGCCGGATGCACGGGCAGCACGTCGAGCTCGGAGATCGCGTCGACAGCGGTGTCGATCTCGCCGGTCATCGCTGATGCGAGCGCCACGTAGGCGAGCGCCCACCGGGTCGGTCCGTAGTGACCCCAACGGCGGAACATGTCGAGCGCTTCGTTCGCGCAGTGCGCGGCCTCGGTGAGCCGACCGGCGTGCAGGCAGATCCTGGTCAGCGCGATGTCGACGAAGCCCTGGTTGGCGAGGTCGTTCGACATGGCCGCCATCCGGCGAACCACCATCGCGATGTCGTACGCCTCGCCGATGCGCCCGGTCTCGTTCAGCGCTGCACAGCGGTGCGTGGTCAACAGGGCACGCTGGCCGATGGTGAGCGGTGCGCCTCGTGTCGGCTCGATCGCGAGCGCGCGGTCACCGATGGCGATGCCGTCGATCGGGCGCCCGACGATGGACATCGCGATGACCGCGGCCAGCGACACCAGCAGGTACGGGCGATCGTCGTCGTGGGCGAGCACACCGGCGCAGCGGGCCAGGGCCTCGCGGGACTGGCCGGCCTGCACCTCCATCGCCGCGAGGAACGAGGCGACCTCGTCGCGCTCGGGCTGCGACTGCAGCTCCTCCAGCGCCTCGAGCAGCACCTCGGTGGCACCGGCCGCGTCGTACAGCTTCCAGAACCGGGTGGTGGCCTTCGCCAGCGACAGCGTGGCCAGCTCGCGGTCCGTGGTGACGTACTTGCTCACGGCCGGGAACAACGTCTCGCACTCCCGACCCCCGTCGGAGTCGTACAACACGCTGAGCAACGTCATGCCCGTCTCGAACGACTCGTGCACGGAGAACGCTGTGCGCGAGAGCCGGAGCGCGGTCGGGTAGTCGTGGGCGAACATCGCCTGCGCCGTTCCCTCGAGCAACAGCGCGGTCGAGGGCAGCCCGCCACCGTCGAGGCGAAGCATCGAGATCCGCAGCGCATCGCCGCGTCGCTGGGATCCCGTGGCCTCCAGCGCCTCGGCGAGCACGCGTGAGATCGATCGAACGCGCAGACCCGGTGTGCGCTGGCGCAGCACCTCGCCGTACATCGGATGCGAGAGGCGCACCTCCTGGCGGCGATCGTCGTGGATCAGCATCACCAGGCCCTTGCGCTCCAACTGCTCGATGACGGTCGCATCGGACAGATCGCTCACCATCCCGACGCTGAGCGGCTCGCCGAAGGCGACCAGTTCGAGCACGTCGAGCTCGGCGCGGTCGAGCCCGCTGAGCCGTGAGCCGACCAGCTCGCTCAACCGGTCCGATGGCTCGAGCTCGCCATCGCTCTGCCAACGGCCGGCGCGGAAGGTCAACGAACCGTCCTCGACGGCGCCGAGCACGAGCTCGCGCAGGAACAGCGCGTTGCCCTGGGTCTTGGCCCACAGGGTCGACAGGGTGACGAAGTCGACCGGGCCGCCGAGCATCGTGGTGATGAACTTCTCCGACGTCTCCTGGTTGAGCGGCTCGATGGTGAGCCGCTCGACATCGTGGTCCTTCCAGAGCGCGGTGACGCCCTCCGGTGGCTGTTCGCCGCTGCGCACGGTGACGACGAGGAACGCGGCCTTGGTGGCAGCCAGCTGCTGCAGCAGCACCGCGGACGCGTCGTCGAGGGCGTGGGCGTCGTCGACGAGCAGCATCAACGGCTTGCCGTTCGCCCGCTCGGTGAGGGCCATCGTGGCCTGCCGCAGCGCGTTCAGGCCCTGGGCCATCGCGATCACACCGGACGGCAGCAGCGGTGCGAGCGCACCGAACGGGATCGTCGACGCGGCCCGGCTGGCGACGACGCGTGCCGTGCCGAAGCCGCTCTTGTCGCCCAGGCGCATCGCCTCCGTGGCGAGGCGGGTCTTGCCGACACCGGCCGGCCCGACGAGCACCACACCCGACGAGTCGGGGCGGCCGAGCACCTCGGCGATCAGCCCGAGCTCGCGCTCACGACCGATGAGCGGCCAGTCAGACATGGCACGGCGCTCTCACGATGCGGCATTCTACACTGCGACGAGTTCGCGGCCCCGCGCCGGGACCAGGCGCGAGGGGGATCGAGATGGCCGGACCATTGGACGGCGTACGGGTCGTGGAGCTGGGCGTGTGGGTGGCCGGACCGGCCGCCGCCGGCATCCTCGCCGACTGGGGCGCCGACGTGGTCAAGATCGAGCCGCCGCGGGGCGATCCGGCTCGCAGCTTCCAGCGGATGCTCGGCGGCGACATGCCCAACAACCCCGTGTTCGAGCTCGACAACCGCAGCAAGCGGAGCATCGTCATCGACATCGCCGTCGAGGAGGGACGCGAGGTGGCACTCGACCTGCTCGACACCGCCGACGTGTTCGTGACCAACATCCGTGCCGACGCGCTCGCCCGGATCGGGCTCGATCCGACGACGCTGCTCGCCCGCAATCCGCGCCTCGTCTACGGCCACATCAGCGGCTACGGCCTGGAGGGCCCCGACGCCAACCGCGCCGCCTACGACATCGCCGCGTTCTGGGCCCGGTCCGGCATCGCCAACCTGCTCAAGCCTCCGGGCGGAGCACTGCCGTTCCAGCGCGGCGGGATGGGCGACCACTCGATCGGCGTGTCGTTCGCCGGTGCGATCTCGGCCGCGCTCTTCAGCCGCGAGCGCACGGGCGAGGGTCAGCTGGTGTCGTCGTCGCTGCTCCGTCAGGGCGTGTACACGATCGGCTTCGACCTCAACATGGTGCTCGGCTGGGGCCTCCACCCATCGATCGGCACCCGCGAGACGATGGGCAACGTCGCGATCAACAACTACTCGGCGGGCGACCGACGGCAGTTCTGGGTCGTCGGCCTGGAGGGCGATCGCCACTGGCCGCCGCTCGCCCGCTGCGTCGGCCATCCGGAGTGGATCGACGATCCCCGGTTCGCGACCGCACGCGACCGGGCGGTGAACGCGGCGGAGCTGATCTCGATGCTCGACGCCGAGTTCGCCAAGCGCCCGCTCGACGAGTGGTCGACGATCTTCGAAACCGAGGTCGACATGTTCTGGGCACCGGTGCAGACGCCGGAGGAGGTCGTCAACGATCCGCAGTTGCGCCACGCCGGCGGGTTGGTGGAGGTGCCCGACGAGTACGGCACGACGACGATGATCGCCTCACCGTCCGACTTCCACGGCACGCCGTGGGCACCGCGCTGGATCGCTCCCCGGCTCGGCGAGCACACCGCGCAGATCCTCGGCGAGATCGGCCGCACGGACGAGCAGATCTCGGCACTGGTGGCGTCGGGCGCGATCGCGCTGGAGGCACCCGCGGAGTAGCCCGACCGGCGTCCGTCAGCCCGTCTCGGCGGCGGCCCAGTCGATGTCGACGCGAGCCGCCTCGTCGGGGTGCTTGCGCAGCCACGCGTTGGCGAACGGGCACGTCGGCACGATGACGAGGTGCTCCTCTTCGGCCCAGTCGATGGCGGCGCGCACGAGATCGCCGCCGACACCGCGGCCGCCGAGCTCGTCGGGCACGCCGGTGTGGATCAGCACCAACCGCCGCCCCACCTGGCGGTAGAGCAGCTCGGCCTCGAACCCGTCCACGGTGGCCGTGAACCGGTTGCCGCCGACATCGTTCAGCACCTCGGTCATGCCGGGAGACTAGAGCCCGCAGCCACGATGCGACCAGAAGCGGATTCGGCGAAAAACGGAAACGCCGTGGCGGGCCAGGCCCACCACGGCGTCCACCGTCAGATCAGGAAACGGCGTCTCAGATGACGCGAACCTTCTGGGCCTCTTCGCCCTTGCGGCCGGGGGCCACCTCGAACTCGACCGAATCGCCTTCGTTGAGCGTCTTGTATCCGCTGCCCTCGATGTTGGAGAAGTGCACGAACACGTCTTCACCACCGTCACGCGAGATGAAACCAAAGCCCTTTTCGGCGTTGAAGAACTTCACAGTACCTGTTGTCATTGCATTCCTCTGAAACATGGAGCGCCAACTCGACGCTCAGTATTCGAGTGTACAGATCGAGCGCCGATCCACTCCGTCAGGGCGCGTGTCACGGTCGCGGATCTGATGTCGGTCGTTTTCGTCACCTGTCGATGTCTGCAGCCGACAACACTTGTACACTGCACATGTGACTGACACCACCCATGACATGCAGGGAGCCACCTCGGTCGGCGATGTCGCGGCCGTCACCGATGCGGTGCTGCTCGCCTCGCGGGCCCTGGTCGCCGTGGCAGCCCGCTCGCTCGCCACCGTCGACGCGCAGGTGACGTTGCCCCAGTTCAGGGCACTCGTCGTGGTGTCCACTCGCGGCCCGCAGCACGTCGGTGAGCTCGCCGAGGCGCTGGCGATCCATCCCTCCACGGCCACGCGGATGTGCGATCGCCTCGTCTCGAAGAAGCTGGTCCGTCGGGCCCTCGAGCGTGACAACCGCCGGGAGACGTCGATCTCGCTCACGCCTGCCGGTCGAGCGCTGGTCGACGAGGTGACGGAGATCCGGCGCGCGGAGATCGCCTCGATCGTCGGTCGAGTGCCCACGGACGCTCGCGAACCGATGATCACCGCGCTCACCGCCTTCGCCGATGCAGCTGGAGAGTTGCCCCGGAGCACGTCGGCGCTGGGGTGGGCATGAGCACGTCGCGCTGGCTGCCCGACCATCGGCGGGCCGAGATCCGGTCGCTCGCCAACCGCTCGCACCAGGTCGTCACCCTGGCCGCCATCACCGGCCTCGTCACCGGGTTCGCCGTCGCCGGCTTCGACCGGCTGGTGGTGGACGTGATCTTCGACCACGTGCTCGAGCTGTCGCCGTGGGTCATCGCGTTCCTGCCCGGCGCCGGCCTGCTCGTCGCCCTGCTGATCCGGCGCATCGCAGGCGGCGTCAGTCCGTCCACCTCGGACGAGTACCTGCACAGCTTCCACGACCCCTCGTACGAGCTCGGATGGAGGGCGCTGATCGCCCGCACGCTCGCGGCCATCGCCACGCTCGGCCTGGGCAACCCGATGGGCCTCGAGGGCATGTCCCTGTACGGCGGCGCCACCCTCGGCACGCACCTGCAGGAGCGGTTCCCCCGCGTGTTCCGCAATGCGGACCGACGCGTGCTGCTCGTGGCCGGCGCGGCTGCGGGAGTCGCGGCGATCTTCAAGGCGCCGGCCACCGGAGCGGTGTTCGCGCTCGAGGTGCCCTACCAAGGCGACCTCGCCCGGCGGATGCTGCTGCCCGCATTGGTCGCCAGCGCCACCGGCTACGTGGCGTTCGCCGCGGTCAACGGCACCGACACGCTGTTCCAGATCGAGAGCATGAGCGGTCTCGCCTACCGCGACCTGGCCGGCGCAGCGGCACTCGGCATCATCGCCGGTCTGGGCGCCCGAGGGTTCGCCTGGATGATCCGGCATGCCAAGCAGATCAGCGGCTCGCCACACCATCTCCTCACCACCATTGGCGCCGGGGTGGCGCTCGGCGCGATGTATGCCGCTGGCCGGCTGCTGACGGGTGAGTCGTTGATCGCCGGCGCCGGCTACCACGTGCTCGCCTGGGCGCAGGACCCGACCCGCTCGATCTGGGTGCTGCTCGCCATCCTCGGCCTGCGGTGCGCGGCCACCTCGGCCACCGTCGCCGGCGGCGGAGTGGGCGGGCTGTTCATCCCGCTCGTCGTGGGCGGCGCGCTCACGGGCGCCGTCGTCGGCAACCTGATCGACCGCGGCAACGCCAACCTGTTCATCGTCATCGGCATCGCGGCCTTCCTCGGCGCCGGCTACCGCGTGCCGCTCGCGGCCGTGATGTTCGTCGCCGAGACCACCGGGCGCCCCTCGTTCATCGTCCCCGGACTGCTCGCGGCCGTCGCCGGCGAGCTGATCATGGGCGCATCCTCGGTGACGTCGTACCAGGTCGATCCGAACGAGACCCCGATGGCCGCGGCTGCCCGATCACCGCGCTGACCGGACTCGGCGGGTCAGCGCTCGAGCAGCCAACCGTCCGGCGCGGCGAGCTCGTCGGCACGCGCCGGTCCCCACGAGCCGGGCTCGTAGCGATCGGGCGTGATCGTGGCCTGCAACACCCGCTCGGCCGTCTGCCACGCGCTGCGCAGCCCCTCCGGATCGGTGAACAGCGAGCGATCACCGGCGAGCACGTCGTGGATCAGGCGCGCGTAGGGCGGCAGCGGGCTGCCGCCGCGGACGTCGTCGAGCACCAGCCGCATGGATGTCGACGTCAGATCCAGCCCCGGGCCGGGCGTCTTGACCCGGATGCGCAGCTCGACGGCGCCGTCGCCGGCGAGCGAGAACACGAGCACGTTGCCGGCCCGGTCGCCGTGGCCGAACGGATCGAGGTCGGGGCCGCGCAGCAGCAGGCTCACCTGCTGGGCGCCCGCCGCCATCCGCTTGCCGGTGCGCAGCAGGAACGGCACGCCGTGCCAACGATCGGTGTCGATCCACAGCCGGGCCGCCGCGAACGTGTCGGTCGTCGATCCGTCGGCGACACCGTCGAGGTCGCGGTAGCCGTCGAACTGGCCGAGCACGACATCGTCCGGATCGAGTGGACGGAAGGCAGCGATCACGCTCTCGCGCGCGTCGCGCAGGTCATCGGGCGCCATCGAGACCGGTGGCTCCATCGCCACCTCGGCTGCGAGCTGGAACAAATGGGTGACGATCATGTCGCGGAACGCGCCGGTCTGGTCGTAGAAGGTGACCCGGTCGGACACGTCGAGCTCCTCGGGCACGTCGATCTGCACGGCGCGCACGTGCTCGCGGCTCCACATCCCGGCGAACAGGCCGTTGGCGAAGCGCAGCGCGTGCAGGTCCTGCGCTGCTTCCTTGCCGAGGAAGTGGTCGATGCGGTGGACCTGTTCCTCGTCGAGCACCGCGTGCACGGCGTCGTCGAGCTCGCCGAAGCCCGCCAGCGAGGTGCCGAACGGCTTCTCGTACACCACCCTCGCACCGTGCGCGAGACCGTGCTTGCCGAGCGCCGCGGTGATGGGGGCGAAGGTCGTCGGCGGCAGCGCGAGGTAGTGGAGCAGGTGGGCGTCGGCCATGTCGAAGCGCTGACGCACGTCGTCGAGCACGGTCAGCAGCGTCGCCGGATCGTCCACGCCGAACCCGCCGCCGGCGAAGAACAGCCGCTCGCTGAACCGCTGCCACGCGTCACCCTCGAGGGCGGCGACCGGAACATCGGCCGACCTCAACGCATCGCGCACATGGCCGCGGAAGTCGTCGTCGGACACCGTGCCACGACCGTTGCCGACGAGCGCCCAGTCGTCGGGCAGCAGGCCGGATCCGGCCATCGCGTGCACGGCCGGGAGCACCATCCGTGCGGCGAGATCGCCCGTCGCGCCGAAGAGGACGATGATGGTCGGTGACGCGACCCACGACTCGTCGCCCGGTGAACCGTGTGCCGCTGGATCGCTCATGCCCGGACCCGTTCTCGTTCCGTCGCCCCGCTAGACATGGCCTCAGGCCGGGTCGGCGAGCAAGCGATCGAGGAACCGCAGGGCGCCGTTGGCGGATTCGCTGCGCCACATCGTCACGACGTCGCCGCCGGGCTGGGTGCGGTCGAGCTGCTGCTCGAGCGCGTCCGCCATCCGCCCCACCAGGTCGCGCTGCGTCAGCAGCAGCGGACGCTGATCGATCCCGGCGAGCTCGGACAGGACGAGCTTGAGGAGCAGCTCGCTGCGCAGGTCGCGCAGGTGCTGGGTGGGTGCCGCGAGCCATGCGCGCAGCGCCGCTCGACCGCGCCGGGTCGGCGCCAGGATCGTGCGGTTGCCGCCGGCGATGCCCGGCTCCTCCCCCACTTCGCGGATCAGTTCGCGTGCGGCGAGCTGATCGAGGGCGCGGTAGGTGAGCGCTCGCGACATCGCCCACACCCGCCCGACGTCGCCCTTCGGCGTGAGGCGGGAGGCGATCGCGAAGCCGTGCGTCGGCTTCAGTGCGAGGATGCCGAGGCACGCCCACTCTCCGAGCAGGAGCTCGTCGGCGTGACTGCGTTTCATGGGCCCCATCGTTCCACTTCGCGTCGCGCCGCGAGCACATAGTCTCTGGGGATGGGAACGGCCGAGAGCAACCAGACATGGCACGACCGCGCAGCGGCGAACACCCCGGGCGGTGTGCACTCGAACGCCCGTCTCGTCGGCGCCGAGACCGTGCTGGTGCGCGGTGAGGGGCCGTGGCTGTGGGATGTCGAGGGCACCCGATACGTCGACTACATGCTCGGGCGCGGTCCCGCGTACCTCGGGCACTCCCCGGCTGCCGTGCTCGCCGCGGTGCAGGCCGCGTCGGCGAACGGGATGTGCCTCGGCTCGGGGACCCAGCTCGAGATCGAGGCCACGGAGGCGATGCTCGGCGTCATCCCGTGGGCCGACCGGGTTCGCTTCACCAGCAGCGGCACCGAAGCCGTCCAGCAGGCGCTGCGCCTGGCCCGCGCCGCCACCGGACGCAGCTCGGTCGTGCAGTTCGAGGGCATGTACCACGGCTGGGTCGATGGCGTGTCGGTGGCCGTGGGCAGCAGCATCGATCGGCCGCTGCCGGCGACGAAGGGCCAGGCGCCGTCGAGCTACAGCGACACGCTCCTGCTCCCGTGGAACGACCTCGGTGCGCTCGAGCAGCTCTTCGCCGAGCGCGGCGACGCCATCGCCGCCGTCATCATGGAGCCGGTCAACATCTTCGGCGGGGTGATGCCGGCCGATGGCTACCTCGCCGCCGTGCGCGAGCTCACCCGGCGTCACGGAACGGTGCTGATCTTCGACGAGGTCGTCACTGGCTTCCGCCTCGCCCCCGGCAGCGCCGCAGGGCTGCTCGGCGTCACGCCCGACCTCGCCACCTACGCGAAGGCGATGGGCTCGGGATGGCCCGTCTCCGCGGTGGCCGGCATCGCGTCGCTGTTCGAAGGCGTCGCCGACGACCAGGTGCGCCTGTCCGGCACCTACAACGGCAACGCCGCGGCGATGGCTGCGGTGATCGCCACCGTCGACGCCACCCGCGACGGCAGCGTGCACCGAGCTGTCGACGCGTTCGGCTCCGAGCTCGGCCGGCGCCTCGTCACCGCTGCCGCCGACGAGGGCGTCGCCGTCACCATCGAGGGCTACCCCGCCGGCTTCTGGCTCACCTTCGACGGGATGAGCCGCGAGAACAGCGACGCCGCGGGGTTCCGTCTGGCGTCCGCGCTGCGGGCGCAACAGGTGATCATGTACCGGCGAACGTGGCTGTCGTCGTCGGCGCACGACGACGAGGCGATGGAGTTCACGCTCGCCGCGTTCACCAAGGCCGTCGCGACCACCCTGAGCAGGGCCTGATGTCGACCCACGTCGAGTTCTGGTTCGACCCGATCTGCCCGTTCTGCTGGATGACGTCGCGCTGGATCGTCGACATCGCGCCGGACCGCGACCTGGAGATCGACTGGCGACCGATCAGCCTGCTGTTCAAGAACGACACCCAGCCGGACAGCCCGTTCCACGAGCACGTCGTGCGCACCCGCGACCTGCTGCGCGTGGTGGAGTCCGTGCGCTCCGCCGGCCACGGGGACCGGATCGGCGCGCTGTACACCGAGTACGGCCGGCACATCCACCACGAGGGCAACGACCAGTTCGACGTCGGGGCGGCGCTGGAGGCGGTGGGCCTCGACCCGGCCCACGCGGCCGCGCTCACCGACAGCGCATGGGACGGCGCGATCAAGGCGGCGATGGCCGATGGGCTCGAGCTCGCCGGCAACGACGTCGGGACGCCGATCATCGCCGTCACCGGGCGCCACGGCAGAGTCGGGCTGTTCGGTCCGGTCATCACCGAGTTCCCGGGACCCGACGATCGGCTGCGGTTGTGGGACGGGTTCATCGCGATGGCAGACACGCCGGGCTTCTTCGAGCTCAAGCGCACCCGCACGTCGTCGCCCGACATGTCCACCATCCACCTGCACTGAGCGTCGGCGCTCCACCGCTCTGGCAGGATCGCGTCATGGACGACATCGAGCAGATCAAGCAGCTCAAGGCGCGCTACTTCCGGATGATGGACACCAAGGACTGGGACGGACTGCAGGCCGTGTTCACTGCCGACGTGCACATCGACATGATGGCCGAAGGCGGCAGGGTGCTCGACTCGGCGGCGGACTACCTGCCGTGGCTGCGCAGCAACATCGAGGCCGTCACGACGGTGCACCACGGGCACATGCCGGAGATCACGATGGAGGGGCCCGATCGAGCGACCGGCATCTGGGCGATGGAGGACGAGCTGTGGTGGCCGGAGGGGTCGCCGCTCAAGCACATGCACGGCTACGGCCACTACCACGAGACGTACGCCCGCACCGCCGACGGCTGGAAGATCGCCGCGATGACCCTCACGCGGCTGCACCGCGATCTCGAGTTCGCCTGATGGCGGATCGCCCCGGTCGGCGGTCACTGCCCCAACGCGTGCTCGATCGGCTCTTCGATCGTCGACCGGTTGTGCGTCGAGCGGTGGTGCGGATCACCGATCAGCGCCGCAACGTGATGCCGACGGTGTGCGTGAAGTCGGGTGAGCGCACGGACCACGCGATGCAGGCCCGCGCCGTGGCGCTGGCCCATCCCGACCGCTGGGTGATCGCATTCGGTCTGACCGCGACGACGGCGTGGGCGAAGGTCCGCCATCGGCCGACGGTGAGCATCGCGGTGCCGGTGTCGGAAGCCACGTGGCGCACGTGGCAGTCGCGGCTGCGCATCGCCGTCGTCGCCACCGCGGTCGGGGCGGCGTTCCTGCTCGTCGGCGCGATCCGGGGCATCAGCATGCTGATCGTCGTCGGCGCGATCGTGCTCGCCCTCGGCTGGTTGAACCGGGTACGCGCCTGGCACAACGCCTGGATCGGTCTGGAGTACCGACCGACCGCGCAGGAGGTCGTGCTGACGCGGGTCCACTCGGCCTTCGACGCCGAGGCCGGCGAGATCTACCGACGTTCCGTGACGAGAGGATCCCGTGACAACACTCGATGATGTGACCGCGCTCGCCGCCCGCGAGCAGTTCTTGGCCGTGGTATCCACCACGGGCGCCGACGGCAGCCCGCAGGCATCGCTGGTCAACGCGGCCGCGATGGCCCACCCGCTCACCGGTGACCCGGTGGTCGGGCTCGTCACCTATGGCAAGGTCAAGCTCGCCAACCTTCGGGCCCGACCGGTGATGGCGGTGACGTTCCGCTCCGGCTGGCAGTGGGCCACGGTCGAGGGTTCCACCGAGCTGATCGGCCCCGACGACCCGGTCGACGGCGTCGACGCCGAGCGGCTGCGGCTGCGGCTGATCCTGCGCGACGTCTTCGCCGCGGCCGGTGGCACCCACGACGACTGGGACGCCTACGACCGGACGATGGTCGAGCAGCGGCGCACCGCGGTGTTCGTGACGCCCGGGCGCGTCTACAGCAACTGACGCAAACGACCTGACCGGTGGGTCAGGCCGGGCCGACGGTGGTGGTGCGGGTCTGGATCCGGGGGATCAGCAGCGCCGACAGCACGACGATGATCGCAGCGATCACCATCAGCACGGCCCAACCGGTCTCCAACGCGAGCTCGTTGACGAACGACTTCGTCTGCACCGCGCCGACGAATGCGCCGATGCCGAGCACGGCGCCGAAGAACAGCGCTGCGCTGCGCGACCGGGACGCACCGCTGATGAGCAGGAACACGCCGATGCCGGTCTCGATCAGCCCGAGCACCGTCGTGTGGTGGAAGCCGAGCACGTCGACGACGGGCCGGTTCATCGGTCCGTCGAACCCACCACGTGTGACCGCGAGCAGCCCGACGATGGTGATGAACAGCCCGACGATCGCGGCGATGACCGCGTCCGGAGCCACGCGCCGGGTGTACGACGTGCGGGCCATGGTGGGTGCCGTGGCGACCGGCGCCATCGCGACGACGGGTGCCACGGCACGCACGGGCGCCAGCGGCGCCTGCTGCACGATGACACGCCCGTCATCGAGCTGGGTCTCCACGAACGATTGATCGCGGACGTACTCGGGGCCGTTGGACATCAGGCACTCCTTGCCGTGGTGTCGGCCGAGGCGGGTTCCACCGGCGCTGACGGTGCAGTCCATTGCCGATGGGGCGCCGGGCTAAACAGCACCACGGTCGCCGCCACCCACGCCGCGCCCAGCACCAACGACGCGACGACATCGGTCGCGTGGTGCATCCCCCGGTAGATCCGGCTCAGCCCGACCGCGATCGGCATGAGGACGGCCAGGACGCGCGCGAGCACGACGATGCCGGGCCGCCACGCCTGCCGCACGGCGACCACGGCGATCGTGTTCCAGAGCACGAACGTCGCGAGCGTGTGGCCGCTCGGGAAGCTCGACGTCGGCGGTGCGGAGTCGAGCCGCACGACGTTGGGGCGCGGACGATCGACGAAGGCCGTGATCGTGAGGAACATGATGATCTCGCCGCCCATCGCGAACAGCACGATCACCGCCGATTCCAGCCGCCGGCGCAGCACGGTCACGACGATCACCGCCAGCGCGATCGCTACGACCACCTCGGTGCTGGCCATCCAGCTGAACGCAGCGGTCACGTGGTTCAGCAACGGGGTCCGCTGCCGGACGAACCAGCTCGAGATCACGTCGTCGGGGTGTGTTGCGCCGTCGAGCTGCGATCCCACGGCAACGCCGAGCCCAACCAACACCACCAGCACCACCGCCCCGACTTTCACGGCACGACGGTCGGCTGAGGTCACGGGCGGCTCTACCCGGATCCGCCTGCTTGTCAAACCGCGCCGCTGAGTCGAACCGGCCGGATGAGCCGCTGCGAGCGGGGCGGACGGCACAGCGAACGAGCCGGGAGAGGGCGCTGGCCTGCGTTTCATCGGATCCGGACTCGGGTAGACCAGTCGAGTGCCAGTCCTGATCGCTGTCCTCGTCGCCACTTTGCTGGTGGGCTGCGTGATCGCCGTCGCCGAGCAGACCGGCCGGGTGGCCGACCCCACCGATGTGCACAGTGGAGCCGCCGGCCTCGCCCACGAGGCCAAGCGTCATCCACGTCTGCGCGCCTTCCTCGTCCGCCGCCGCAACCCGAACGAGGCCACCGGGCTGCTGCTCAGCGCGGCGCTGGTGTTCATCGCCGCCGCCACCGTCACGGTCGGTCTGGTGCTCCAGATGGTGCAACACCACGAAGGCTTCGCCCGCTGGGATGACGCCGCGGCGCGTTGGGGTGCCGCACACACCACCGGGTCCGCCGAGACCATCGTCCACGCCATCACCCAGCTGGGCAGCACACCCGTGGTGATCGGGATCGGCCTCGTCGTCGCCGTCGTCGAGTACCGGCGCCTGCCCTCCAAGGCCGTGCCATTGTTCATCGCGGTCGTCGACATCTCCGAGCTGCTCGTCAACAACCTGATCAAGTCGATCGTGCGCCGCGACCGGCCGTCGATCGACCGGCTCGTCCACGCCGCCGGCTACTCCTTCCCGTCCGGCCACACCGCTGCAGCCGCCGCCAGCTACGCGGCGATGGCGCTGGTGATCGGTCGGCGCCGCAGCCGCCGCACTCGTGCCCTGCTCGCCGCGGGCGCCGCGGCGATCACCGTCGCCGTCGCCTCCAGCCGGGTGCTGCTCGGCGTCCACTGGCTCACCGATGTGATGGCCGGATCGGCCGTCGGATGGGGGTGCTTCGCACTGTGCTCGATCGCCTTCGGTGGCCGCCTCCTGCAGTTCGGCAAGCCGGTCGCCGACGCCCAGGACGAAGTCGCTGCCGACGAGCTCGCCCACGTCGCCGGGGGCGGGACATGACCACGGTCGCCGTCATCGCCCACCGCAAGAAGCGGCTGGGTGCCGGGCTCGGCGCGCTGCGCGAGCTCCTCCATCAACAGGGCATCACCGATCCGATCTGGCTCGAGGTCGCCAAGAGCAAGAAGGTGCCCAAGCGCGTCCACGAGGCGCTCGAGCGTGGTGCCGATCTGATCTTCGTGTGGGGTGGCGACGGCAGCGTCCAGCGTTGCCTCGACGCCGCCGTCGGTTCCGGCGCCACCATCGCGATCCTCCCCGCCGGCACGGCCAACCTCCTCGCCAACAACCTCGGCATCCCGATCGATCTCGAGCGCGCAGTGCACGTCGGCCTGCACGGCAACGACCGGCGGCTCGACCTCGGCCGGATCAACGGCGAGCACTATGCGGTGATGGCCGGCAACGGGTTCGATGCACTGATGATCCGCGATGCGGACGCCGGGCTGAAGGACCGCTTCGGTCGCGCCGCGTACATCTGGACCGGCGCCCGGCACGTGCGCGAGTCACCCGTGCACACCACCGTCAAGGTCGAGGGGCACACCTGGTTCCGCGGCAAGGCGAGCTGCGTGCTGATCGCCAACGTCGGCTCGATCGCCGGCGGGATCACCGCCTTCGACCATGCCGATCCCGGCGACGGACTGCTCGACGTCGCGGTGGTGACGGCCGACGGGATGTGGCAGTGGGCGCGAGCTCTCACGCGGGCGACGGTCGGCCACGCCGAGCGCTCGCCGTTGGTGCAGATGACGCAGGCGAGCAGGATCAAGGTGACGACGGAACGAGCCCTGCCCTACGAGCTCGACGGCGGCGCACGGCCGGCCACGCGCACGTTGAAGGTCGAGGTCGTTCCTCACGCCGTCACCATCCGAGTGCCCACGTGATCGACGCGGCCACCCCGAAGACCCGGGCCGACCCGAAGCGGCGGCGGATCCCTGCGTTCCTGACAGCGTTGATCGGTGCGGCGTTGGTGGTGGCGTTGCCGCTCATCGCCCGCCACCTCGACGGCAGCGCCGACGAGTTCAGCAGCCACTCGCTGCCGATCCTTCCAGCGCTCGGCTGGCTGATCTGCGCATCGCTCGGCGCCATCGTCGTCACCCACCGGCTGCAGCTGTGGTTCGCCGTGGACGAGGGTTCGGCCGTCGCCCTCGCCTACGACATGCTGCCGATCGCGCTGTGCGCGACGCCGGTGATCGCGATCTGGTCGCTGCTGTCCGGGCACCTCCTTCTCGCGACGGCCGCGACGCTGCTCGTCGGCTACCACCTCACCCTCGTGGTCCCGCGGCTCGTCGCCGACCGCATCCCGGAGTGGGCGCACTCGGCGCCGCGTCTGCGGCTCGCCGTCGCCAACGTCTACATCGACAACCCGACGCCACGGGCCGCCGCCGAGCAACTCGTGCACTGTGGAGCCGACGTCATCATCATCGCCGAGTCGACCCCGGCGTTCCTCGATCACTTCGATCAGGTCGGCGGGGCAACATCGCATCCGCACCGCCTCTACGACCCATCCGACACCACCGACTACGCCGTCGCGATCGCCTCGAAGCTGCCGCTCGGGAGCCAGTCGGTGATGCGCACGATGGGGCCGCTCAGCCTGGCCGTCGCCGATGTCGACGTCGCCGGGGTCGCGCTCACGATCGCCGCGCTGAACCCGATGACCGCGTTCGATCCGAACGGGCATGCGACGTGGAAGGAGCAGATGGAGGCGCTCAAGGCCTTCATCCCCACCGTCACCGGGCCGCTCGTGATCGCCGGCGACCTCAACACGACCAGCTACCGCCCGGAGTTCAAGGAGCTGCTCGAGCTCGGGCTCACCGACAGCATCGACTCGCTCGGCGAGGCCTGGCGGCCGTCGTTCTCGCTCAAGTCCGTGTGGCCGCTCGGCGCGCTCGGTGCCATCGCCCGGATCGACCATGCGCTCGTCAACGATCAGGTGCGATCGCTGAGGGTCAAGAACCTGCCCGCCAAGGGCAGCGATCACCTGCCGTTCGTGATCACGCTGGCGCTTCGAAGCGGCGGCGGGTGAACGTCACCAGGCAGTAGACGCCGTAGCAGACGAAGCCGGCCGCCACGATCGGCACCATCACCTTCGTCCACACGTGCGTCGACGCCCGACGGAGCGCGCCGTCGAGACCGGTCGCCTCGTGCGGGTCGTAGTCGAGCGCTGACCGGACGAGGAAGAACCCGATCATCGCCAGCGCGAGGCCACGTCCGATCTCGCCGATCGCACCGAGCCGGTGGATCCACGTCAGCCGGCGCTCGCTCACCCCGGTGAGGTCCATCTCGTCGGTCACGTCGGCGCGCCGGCCCTTGTCGGCGCGGGAGATCGCCGCGCCGCCGAGGCCGAGGCCGACGAGCGCGATCGCGATGCGGCCGCCGAAGTGGCGCATCACCGACGCGCTGATGTCGCTGACGGTGGTGTTGCCGTTGGTCGTGGCCGGATCGGACACCACCAGCTTGAGCGCGGTGAACGCGAACGACGTGTACATGATCGCGCTGATCACGTAGCCGATGCGGGTGACGACCACCTTCGCCGATCGCTGTCCGGGCATGGCCGCGGCCAGCAGGCGCCAGCCCGAGTAGGTGAGCAGGCCGACGGCGAGGGCGACGAGCAACGGGCCACCGAGGGATCGCTGGGCGACCGACTTGAGCGCACCGGTGGGGCTCGCCTCTCCGCCCGAGCCGTTGCCGGATCCGTCCCGGTCCCACCCGAACGCGTCGAGCGCGACGACGACCGCGAGCACGCCGGCGATCAGGTACACGAGACCCTTGGTCAGCCATCCGATGCGGCCGACGGTGGTCAGCGCCGGGTGCTCGGCCACCAGTTCGGCCGTCGCCGCCTCGGCAGCGTTGGGCGAGTCGTGTGTGGCCGCCGCACCGTGCGAGTCGGTGTCGTGCGGGGCAGCTCCGTGCATCGGATCCGACGTACCCGAACCGGCTCGGGTTCAGCCACGCCCACGGTCCACTCGGATCGGGCTTTCATCATCCGTTCACACCCGCCCACCGCCGACGGAATAACCTGACAGTCGTACGAGGAATCGCCGCCCATCGAGAGAAGAGCCACCGATGAACGCAACAGTGCACGGACCGTCGTTCCACGAGGTCGAGGTCGGGCCGAAGGGGCGTCACCTCCCCGCCGGCACACCGGTGAGCGCATCGGCCACGCCCGACACCGTCGAGGTCACGTTCGCCGACGAACACGGCGCCACGTCCGCGGTCGTGCTCGACGCATCCTGGCTGCGCGACAACTGCCCGTGCGTCGACTGCCGCATCATCCAGACCGACGAGCGCCGCTGGCAGCCGTGGCGCGACGTCGACGCGCCGACCGCCACCTCCGTCTCCGTCGCCGATGGCGCCCTCACGGTCGAATGGGCCAGCGGGCACCGGTCGGCGTTCACCGCCGACGCGTTCGCCGCCATCGATCGGGCGATGCATCGCGGCTCGTGGACCGGCCGGGCGTGGACCGCCGGCTACGAGGTCGAGCGGTTCGACCACGACGCTGCCGTCGCCGACCCTGTCACCAAGCGCCACCTGTACGAAGCCTTCCGTCGCGACGGCGCGATCGTGGTCTCCGGCTGCCCTGTCGTGCCCGGCACCGTCATGGACCTCACCCGCTCGCTCGGGCTCACCATCCGCGATTCGTCGCTCGGCCTGATCTTCGACGTGAAGCTCGACCCCGCCGGCTACAACATCGCCTACACGGCCGAGGAAGTGCCGCCGCACAACGACAACGCGCAGTACACCAACCCGCCCAGCGGTCAGGTCCTGGCGATGCTCGTCAACGACGCGACCGGCGGCGAGAGCGTCGTCGTCGATTCGTGGTCGGTCGTCGAGCAGTTGATCGCCGCCGACCCCACGGCGGCCGACGTGCTCGCTCGGGTCCCCGTCGGCCATCGCCAGTACTCCACCGACGCCGAGGGCTTCAGCCGCAACCCGCTGCTCGTCCGCGACCGTCGCGGGCACGTGTTGCACCTCCGGTTCTCCAACCAACTGATGCAGCCGCTCGAGTACGACGATCCCGACCTCGCCGCCTGGTACCGGGCCTATCGCCTGCTCGGTTCGATCATCAGCGACCCGGCCAACCACGTCACGTTCCGGCTCAACGCCGGCGACACGCTGTACGTCAACAACCACCGGGTCCTGCACAGCCGAACGGCGTTCGTCCCGGACGGGCCGCGACACCTGCAGGACATCTACTTCGACGTCGACGACGTCTTCGGCAACCTGGCCCGGATGACGGGCGAGGCCACCGACGCGATGGTGGCGTCATGAGCGTCGATCACGGACTCGAGACGGTGTCGTTCACCTCGATGGAGCACGGCACCAAGGACGACTACACGCTCGTCTTCGCGCACGAGCAGGAGCAGCTCGACACCCAGGCCGATCGCGTCATGGACTGGCTCCGCCAGATGGACGGACCGTCGCCGTACAAGATCTCCCGCCTCGATCACGTCCTGCAGTCGGCCACCCGCGCCGAGGCCGATGGCGCCGACACCGAGACCATCGTGTGCGCGCTGCTGCACGACATCGGCGACATCATCGGCACCGCCAACCACTCCCAGGTCGGCGCCGCACTCCTGCGCCCGTACGTCAGCGAGCAGAACTACTGGGTCGTCAACCACCACGGCTTGTTCCAGGGCTACTACTACTTCGCCCACTACGACATGGACCCCGACCTGCGCGACCGCTACGCGGGCCATCCGTTCTACGACGCGTGCGTCCGCTTCTGCGCCGACTGGGACCAGAACTGCTTCGACCCCACCTACGCCAACAAGCCGCTCGAGCACTGGGAGCCGATGGTGCAGGAGATCTTCGCCCGCAAGCCGGCGGACGTCTTCAACACCTGACCCACCCCAGGTTCTCCGCGCCGAAACAACCCCTCTGCAGGGCAACGCCCTGCAGAGAACCACTCAGGCGGTCGGTGGGGGCTGCGGGGGGTTCGTCTGGGGTTGCGTTTGCGGGACCGCGGGCGGAGGCATCGGCGCGGTGCGCGTGGTGTCGAGCTGATCGACCTCGGCGCGCGCCTCGGCGATCGCGTCGAGGCGGTTCTGCACATCGGCGGCTGCGGTGCCCAGCTCCGGTGTCGGTGCGGCGGACGGCGCTGCCGTGCCGGAGACCGCGTTCTCCAGGGCGACGACCGACGGCTCGATCGCGGCGATCGCCGCTGCGCGGTTCGCTTCCGGCAACGCCGCCGCGGCGATCAGCCGATCGTCGATCTCGACCGCGCCACGTTCCACCGTCTGCTGGAGATCGCCGAACCCCGACCCGGGCACGGCTGCCTGCGCCCGAGCCGCGTCGACGGCGGCGCGCAACCGGCGGTGCAGCAGTGCCTCCGGGGTGTGCGCGCCGGCCCATGCCGCCGGCGCGCGGCTGGCGGTGCCGGGCACGATCTGACCCTGCTTCTGGAACGCAGCCTTGTTGCGCATCGCCCCGAACGTGACCCCGGCCGCGATGATCACGACCAGGACCACGAGGGCCAGCAGGAAGGTCATTTCTTCTTCGCCACGGCGATGATCGCGATGATCGCTATCAACAGGATCAGGGCGATGACCGCGGTGATGATGATCTTGACCTTGCTCCATGGGCGAGCGCCCTGGACCTCGCCGGTGACGCCGTTGATGTACACCTGGAACGGCTTCTCCTGGTAGATCACCGTGAGCAACCAGATCGGCAGCAGGAGGTGCTTGTAGGTCATCTTCTGCCACGTGATGTTGCGGGAGTTGATGTCCTGGTGATCGCCGCCGATGTCGGACTTGATCGTCTGATCGATCGCGTGCTCCATCGTCGTGGTGGCCTGGGTGAGGCACTCCTCGACGTCGTGGTCGTAGGTGCGGCAGAGGTGGCCGGCGACGTATTCGGGCGAGTACGGCTTGGCAGTCTGCGTCGGCCACGGCTCGAGCTTGGCGACCCGCTTCGCGTCGAAGCCGTCGTTGGCGAACACCGTGATGTCGTCGAAGCTGTTGTGCACGTTGCCCGACACGTGGTGCCAGTCGGTGCGGGTCTCGGTGTGGCGGTTGTCGCCCGAGCCCACGGTGACCGTGTGATCGTCGCCGCGGCGACCCGTGTAGAACGTGTCCGTGTCGGCGTCGTACGTGAAGTACGCCGTGTAGATGCTCGTGAACGAACCGGTGCGGTTGTAGGTCTTGAACTCCGTCGGGGCGAAGCGGCGGCTGTTGATCCACTTCTCGATCGCCTCAGTGGCCGTCTTCTGATCGATCGTGAACGGCACCACACCGTCGACCGGCAGGCGGTCGGGGGCGTCGTGCACGTCGTCGCGCTGGATCGGCGTGGCGCAGTACGGACAGCGCTCGGCGGTGAGGCTGCCGCTGAACGTGGAGTGACCGCCGCAGTTCTGGCAGACGACCTCCTTGTCCTGCACCATCTGCGCCTGCGGCGCCGTCTGCCGTCCCTCGCGGAGGTGGGTGAGCGCCGAGCGGAGATCCTGCTCCTGGGCGACGCCCTGGGTGTCGGCGGTGAGGTCGTACGTGGTGCCGCACGACGGGCAGGCGAGCTTCTGCAGCTTGATGTCGAACTGCAGCTCTGCGCCGCACGCGCCGCACGGGTAGGTGCGGGTGCCCTCGGTCGAGTGCAACGACGCGTGATCGGTGGGCTTCGGCGGCGCGGGTGGCGGCGTGGAGCCGTCGCCCATCGGCGGGGGCGCGTCGAGCGGCGGCGGTGGCGGGGCCATCACCGGCGGCGCGTCGAGCGGCGGCGGGGCAGCCGGCATCGGCGGCGGCGCCATGGCCTCGGAGCCGACGGATGGCAGGGGCGGGACGGCGCCCGACGAGTCGCTCACGTCAGGCTCCTGCGGCGGGAGCGGCCGGGGGCATCGGCGGCATGGGCGGGGGCGCCTGCGGGGGCAGCGGCGGCGGTGCCGAGAAGAAGACCTGCAGCGCGGGCACGCTCTGCGCAGGGGCCCACGCGGCCATGCCCTGGCTCCAGACGAGCGTGGAGCCGACGACCTGGCCACCGGCGATGCCGGCCTGCATCTGCTGCAGGTTGAACGGACCACCCGGCTGACCACCGGCATCGATGTGGTACTGCACCTGGCCGGGCAGCGGCGGCGGGGCCGGGGCTGCTGCCGGTGCGGCCGCTGGAGCAGCGGCCGGGGCGAAGGCGGTGCCCATCATGTTCGCCATCTGGCCACCCATCGCCACGCCGAGCCCGAGCTGCATGCCGGCACCAGCGGCACCGCCGCCCGGGTTGCTCGCTGCAGCGACCATCGCCTCGGCGGCCTTGGCCTGCTGGAAGCGGTCCATCGGTCCGATGTTGTCGAGGTAGCCACCCTCCTCCACGCCGCGAGCGACGCCGCGGGTCATCGCGGCCGTGATCTCGTCGGGCAGGGAGATGGTCATCGTGATCGACGGGATCTCGAGGCCGTACTCGTCGTCGACGCGCTCCTGCACGAACTCGCGGAGCTTGTCGGACAGCTCGACCTGGCGACCCTGGAGATCGATCACGCCCAGCTGCTTGCCGTCGGCATCCTTGGTGGCGAGCACCATGTCGGAGAAGGCGAGGGTGATGACCCGGCGGAGGAGCTCGGAGATCTCCTCGACGTCGACCGCGCTGTCGGTGCCGATGACCTCCTTCATGAAGATCTCGGGGTTGGCGATCTTGACCACGCACATGCCGTTGGCACGGACCTGGACCATCTTGAAGTCGGGGTCGCGCACCGTCACCGGCGTCGGCGTGCCCCAGCGCAGGCTCGTGACCGGGCGGGTGTTGATGAAGTACACCTCGCTGCGGAACGGGCTGTCGAAACCGTACTTCCAGCCCTGCAGCGTGCTCATGATCGGCAGGTTCTCGGTCTTCAACTCGTAGTTGCCCGGATCGAACGTGTCGGCCATCGCCCCGCGGTAGACGAAGATGGCCTTCTGGCCCTCGCGAACGATGAGCTGGGCACCGTTCTTGATCTCGTTCTGGTAGCGCGGGAAGCGCCAGGCGAGCGTCGAATGCGAGTCATCGATCCACTCGATGATGTCGACGAACTCGTTCTTGATCTTGCTCATCAAACCCATGCTGCGCATCCTTCCATCCGGCCGTCCGGGCCGAGTGTCACCATACTTCTCGGCACACGATCGTCGGATGACGAGCGCGATCCGTTACGACGCCTCGCTGCGCTGCGTCAACCCATCCGCTTCCATCTGCACGAATCGACGGCACTTGCCGCCGAACAGCAGCGCCATCAGCCACGCGAGCGCCCCCCGCTGCTCGAACACCAGCGTGGCGTCCGCGCCCCCGTCGGCCGCGGCGCGCACGCTGTGCACGCCCGTGGACACCAGACCGGTGTTGTTGGCCTGCCAGGTGAACGACTCGCCGGGCACGAGCTCGGTCACCGTCCACGTCGCCGCCGGCATGCCCGGCTGACGCACCTCGGCCTTGGTGCCGACCGCGAACGGACCGCTGTCGAGCAGGTGCACGGAGGTGATCGACTTCGTCCACGACGACCACGTCGCGACGTCGGCGATGATCGGCCAGACGACGTCGGGCGATGCGTTGATGTGAAAGGTGTTCTCGACTCGCATGACTCTAGATGTACCATTTGGTACATGGCCGCGCAACCCAGTTCGGTGTCGCCGCGAGAGCGGCTGATCGATGCGGCCGTCGAGCACGGCGCCGAGCACGGGCTGGCCGACACCAGCCTGCGTCAGCTGGCGGTCGCACTCGGCACGAGCCACCGCATGCTGATCCACCACTTCGGCTCGAAGGAGGGCTTGCTCGTCGAGGTGGTGCGCCGGGTCGAGGCCCGCCAGCGCGACACGCTCGGTCAATTGGAGGTGACGACGCTCGCGGACGCCGACGATCCCGCGGCGGCGATGGAGACGTTGGGGCGGCGGTTCTGGGAGAGCCTCAACGATCCCGCCGTGCAGCGCCACGAGCGGCTGTTCTTCGAGGTCTACGGGCAGGCGCTGCAGCACCGCACGTGGGCCACCCCACTGCTCGACGACATCGTCGACAGCTGGGTGCGCCCGATGGCGGCGATGTTCGAGGCGCGCGGCGCGCCGGCGGACCGGGCGCGGATCGACGCCAGGTTGGCCGTCGCCGTCGCCCGCGGGCTGCTGCTCGACGTGCTCGCGACGGGCGAGCGCGAGGAGGTCGACGCGGCCATGCAGCGGTTCACGGAGCTGCTGTCACGATGAACCGCGCCCCGTCCACGGCGGCGAATACTGTGACCCGATGATCGAAGTCATCCACGGTCGCGTGTTCACGTCGGATCCCGAGCGGCTGTGGGCCGAGGCCGTCGCCATCGAGGGTGAGCACATCAAGCGCGTCGGCGACCTGGCCGACGTCGTGGCCGCCGCCGGTCCCGATGCGGTGCTGACCGACGTCGGCACGGGCGTGGTCCTGCCCGGGTTCGTCGATGCCCACTCGCACCTCGGCATGACCGGCGATGCGCTGCTGCAGGCGCCGCTGCGCACGGCCAAGGACCTGCCCGAGGTGCAACGGCGGCTGCGCGAGTGGGCCGACGCGCGCCCGGACGCGCCACGCATCCTCGGGCTCGGCTGGGGCTACTGGGCGGTGCCCGACGGCGTGCCGACGCGACAGATGCTCGACGCGGTCTCCACCGACCGGCCGATCTACACGGAGGCGAGCGACCTCCACTCGAACTGGGTCAACACGCGTGCCCTGGAGGAGCTCGGCATCACCGCCGACACGCCGGACCCGATCGGCGGGCGGATCGTGCGCGACCCCGTCACCGGCGAGGCCACCGGCCACCTGCTCGAGAACGCGAGCGTGAACATGGTGTGGCCGATGCTCGCCGACGTCGACGACGCCACTCGCGACGGCTACCTGCGCGCCGCGCTCGATGCGTACAACGCGGCCGGCGTCACCACGGCCGTCGACATGGCCCTCGACGGCGACATGCTCGGCGCGATGCAACGCGCGGAGACGGCCGGCGCGCTCAGCGTGCGCGTCGTCGGCCACTGGCTGATCCATCGCACGGGCGATCCGGTCACCGAGGCCGCACAGGTCGATCGAGTGGTGCGGCTCGTCGCTCGACTCGCCGAGCAGCCGTCCCCACGGCTGCGCGTGATCGGCATCAAGATCATCGTCGACGGCACGATCGACGGGTGCACGGCCGCGCTGATCAACCCCTACGCCAATGGCACGAACGACCCGGGCATCTGGGACCTGGACGCGCTGCAGCCGGTGGTCACGGCGGCCGACGCGGCCGGCCTCCAGATCGCCCTCCACGCGATCGGCGACCAGGCGGTGCGCAACGCGATCGATGCGTTCGAGCACGCCGGCATCGTCAACGGCATCGCCGCAACGGCTGCGCGCCGGCACCGCATCGAGCACCTCGAGTACGCCGACGAGGCCGACGTCGGCCGGCTCGCCGCGCTCGGCATCACCGCGAGCATGCAGCCGGCGCACGCCGACCCCGCCGGGCTGGCCAACTGGATGGCGATGCTCGGTGACGCACGGGCCGATCGTGGCTTCGCGTGGCGCGAGTTCCTCGACGCCGGCACCACCCTGGCGTTCGGCAGCGACACGCCGACCGCGCCGCACTACCCACTGCACAACATGTACATCGCCGCCACCCGCAAGTTGCCCAGCGACAGCACCATCCCGCCGCACCGGCCCGACAACGCGCTGCCACTGGAGCAGGCGGTGGTCCACGCCACCCGAGACGCCGCATGGGCGAGCTTCGCCGAGGACCACGTCGGCACGATCCGCCCCGGCACGTTCGCCGACCTCATCGTGCTCGACAGCGACCCGTTCACCGCCGCGCCCGAGTCGCTCCTCACGGCGAGGGTGGTCCGCACCATCGTCGGCGGCCACACCGTCCACACCGCCTGACGGCGCGAGCGGCCGCTGCGCTGCCCTCCGAGCCGCGTCCGAGCGCCATCGGGCGGAGCGGTACTCTTCGGCGGTGGATGGGACAACAGGGACGGGCGGCCGATCGCTCGGCCGCATCGGTGTGGTGCTGGCATTGGTCGCGTCGGTCGGCGCGGTGGCCGCGATCGGCAGCGTCGCCGTACCCGGCGGAACGGCGAACGCTGGCGTCAGCTCGGACTGCGCACTGACGGATCCCAGCGGCCCCGGCCGTTTCGGCGCGTTGACCGGCACCGGCGTGCAGGCGTCGCAGGGACTCCCTCCGGCGAACCGAACACTCAAGGCCGTGATGCTGTTCGTCGACTTCAGCGACAGTCCCGGCGCGGAGAACACGACGACGCTGGAGAACAGCATGGTCACCAAGGCCGACACATGGGAGGACCGCGTGTCATACGGAGCGTTCCACGTGAGCGTCTCGACGATGCCGGGCGCGCCGTGGCTGCGCATGGATGGCATCGCCTCTTCGTATGGGTTCACGTCGATCACCGGCCCGAAGCAGCTGACGTACATGAACGAGGCGGTGGTGCATGCGCTCAACCTGATGACGCCACAGGATGCCAACGCGCTGTTCAACAACGCCGACCTGCTCTACGTCGTCGCCGCAGACTCAGCGTCTGCGGAGTTCCCGTCGTCTCAGGCCTACATCGGCGGCAGCGGAGCACCGATCACGGTCACGGGACACACGCCCATCCCCGCGGGCGCGACGATCGGCCACGACGTGCGCTACACCGGCGTTGCCGACTACGCCTCGTCGGTGTTCGCCCACGAGACCCAGCACACGCTCGGGCTGCCCGACCTGTACTCGTTCGACAACGTGTCCAACTTCGACACCACCCATCGCTTCGTCGGTCCGTGGGACCACATGGACAACATCTCGCCCGCAACGGGGTTGGTGGCGTGGCAACGACTGCACCTCGGCTGGCTCCCTGCCAGCCAGGTGCCGTGCGTCAGCACCGGCGGGACCTACACACTGTCGCCGCTCGAGAACGTGCCCCACAACGACGGCACGGTCAAGGCCGTCGCGATCCGCACGAGCGCGACCACGGCCATCGTCGCCGAGAACCGCCAGCAGATCAACGAGGACACCAACCTCTGCGACACCGGGCTGCTCATCTACACCGTCGATGCATCCGTGAACACCGGGGCCGGACCCGTCCGGGTGATCCCAGGGCAGGTGGACGACACGAACAGCACATCGTACGACGCGCTCCACTGTGGCCCGCTCTACCGGGCGACGTTCGACGCCGGCCGGTTCCCCAAGCCGGACACGTACACCGACAACACCTCCGGCGTGACGATCAAGGTCAACAGCAGCACCGTCGGCGGCAACCTCGGGATCACGGTGACGGTGCCGCACCCGTATGTGCCGCCGACCACGACCACGACCACGACGACCACGACCACCACCACAGCGCCGGCCACCACGACTCCGACGACGACGCCCACCCAGACGGGCGGCTCGACGTTCGTCGCCGTGCAGCCGGAGCGGTTGCTGGAGACGCGGGCCTCGGTGGGCCAGATCGGCTACACCGGCCCGAAGCCGGCGGCGGGGCAGACGGTGACGCTGCAGGTGTCGGGCCGGGGAACGGCGAACGTGCCCGGCACGGCGGCGGCGGTGGCGTTGAACGTCACGGGGGTCGATGCGACCGACGACGGCTACGTCACCGTCTACCCGTGCGGCAGCACGCGGCCGACGGCGTCGAACCTCAACCTCGTCAAGGGTGGGACGGCGCCGAACCTGGTGATCACCAAGCTCGGCACAGGCGGCGCGGTGTGCCTCTACACCCAGTCCGGCGCGGATCTCGTCGCCGACGTCAGCGGCTACTTCACGGCCGGCAGCTCGGTCGTGTCGGTGCAGCCGGAGCGGTTGCTCGACACCCGCTCGCCAAACCCCATCGGCTACTCCGGCCCGACACCGGTGGCCGGCCAGACCGTCACGCTCCAGGTGACCGGGGCCGGGGCGACCGAGGTGCCGGCGTCGTCGAGTGCGGTGGTGCTCAACGTGACCGGCGTCGGAGCAACGGGCGACGGATACGTCACAGCGTGGCCGTGTGACCAGGCCCGGCCGACGGCCTCGAACCTCAACCTCGTCAAGGGCGCCACCGAACCCAACCTCGTCGTGGTCAAGCTCAGCGCCGCGGGCACCGTCTGCCTGTTCACCCAGTCGGGCGCCGATCTCCTCGCCGACGTCAGCGCGTACTTCACGGCCGGGTCGACGTTCACCGCGATCACCCCCGTCCGTCTGCTCGACACCCGTCCGCCCACGGTCGGCTACACCGGCGTCAAGCCGACGCCCGGGCAGACCGTCACGGTCACTGCCGTGGACGCCGCCCACCTGGCGGGCACCGGCGCCGTCGTGCTCAACGTGACGGGCATCGGCGCCACCGGCAACGGCTACGTGACGGTGTATCCGTGCGGCTCGGCGCGACCGACCGCGTCGAACCTCAACCTCGTCCAGGGCTCGACCGCGCCGAACCTCGTCGTCGTCAAGGTCGGCACAGGCGGCACGGTGTGCCTGTTCACCCAGTCCGGGGCCGACTTCGCGGTCGACCTCAGCGGATCGTTCTCCCCGTAGACGCGTCACTGGGGACACATCCGCTGGAACGTCCAGCCGATGTGTCCCCAGTGTCCGGAGTGGATCGGGCCGCGCGGGCGCGGATCGAGATCAGAAGGTCTCGAGCAGCTCCGCCGACGGTGCGAAGTAGTACGAGCCGGAGGCCGGCGTGCTGTAGTCGGTGATGGCGTCGCGCTCGTGACCATTGTGGCCGTACATCGCCTCCATGCGTTCGCGCAGCGGGGCCTGGGTCTTGCAGAAGCCCATGAAGTAGAGGCCGACGGTGCCGTCGTGGAACGCATACGGGGTGGAGCGGCGGACCATCTCGCCACGCTTCGGCGTGCTCTCGTCGGCGGTCTCGCCCTCGCGCAGCTCGACGTGCTTGAGGTGCGACGTGGGCACCTGGACGGCGAGCTTGGTGGAGTCGGGCTTGCTGCGACCGAAGGTGTTCTCCTGGCCCTCGATGGGGAGCGAGTTGAAGTACTTCAGGTCGTGCACCCAACGCTGGGCGATGCAGAACGAGCCGCCGGCGCCCGGCTGGCCGTCGGGGATGATGCCGCGGTCGTACTGGTGCTCGGGCTCGGGATTGCCGGTGCCGTCGATGAAGCCGGTGAGGTCGAGGCTGTTGCGGTAGATGAACGTGGGCGTCTCACGGGCGACGGTCATGTGGCCGGCGACGGCGTTGCGGAAGTTGAACTGGGTCTCCCAGCAGAGGTCCTTGTCATCGGAGTGGACCCAGAGGAGCAGCTCCTCCTGGGTGCCCTTGGCGACCTTGCCATCGGGCGACTCGTAGCCCGGGTAGGGCTGGAAGTCTTCGGGGATGTCGTCGGTGAGGTCGGCCAGCAGGGTGGGGCCGAAGAGGAAGCAGACGTTGACCACGGCGGTGACGCCGGTCTGCGAACCGGCAGCGCGAGCATCGCGGATGGCGGCCTTGATGACGCCGAGATCGGCGCCCTCGGTGCGACTGAGGTGGGTGTACCACTGGTACTTGGCGAGGTTGGTGAGGATTGCATGCTGCGGGTTGGGCATTGGGAACTGCTCCGTTGTCGGGTTCGGGTGTCGGGTTCGACATCGTCGATCCTAATGCTCGCGTAGGATCAGGGGCATGTCCGGCAGATGGCTCGACGACCGCGAGCAGGCGGTGTGGCGCGGGTTCCTGCAGATGCAGGCGCAGCTGTTCGCGAAGCTGAACCGCAGCCTGGCCGGCGAGTCCGGCATCTCCGAGGGCGACTACGCGGTGCTCGCCTCGCTGTCGGAGACCGAGGGCGGCAGGATGCGTGCGTTCCAGCTGGCCCGCGATCTGCAGTGGGAGAAGAGCCGGTTGTCGCACCAGCTCACCCGGATGGAGCGCCGCGGGATGATCGAGCGCCAGGAGTGCCCCACCGACGCGAGGGGCGCGTTCATCGCCATCACCGAGACGGGATCAGCGGCCATCCGCGAGGCCGCACCGCTGCACGTCGCCGATGTGCGCCGCTGGTTCATCGACCTCCTCGACGATGGGCAGCTCACCGCGTTGAGCGGGATCACCAGCACCGTGCTGGCGGCGCTCGGCGAGCCACCGCTGCCGAGCGATTGCCCGGGCGCCGCCGAGGCGGCTGCCGATGTCGAGGTTGCGGTCGCGGACTAACCCTCGTCGGCGTGCTCGACGGCCGCGCCCGCCCAATGGGTGCGCAGGTCCTGGAGCCACTCCGGGTAGTCGAGCGGCGGGTCGGGCAGTGCCGTCGCCCCCTGCGCGGCGAGGGCCTGCTGGAACAGCTCCGGCTGATCACCCCAGCTGCGCGGATCGCCGAGCATCACCTCGAAGAACGTGACGCCGTCGGGACCTGCCACGACGGGTCCGAACGCCGCGCCGAACGGCAGCTCGATGTGCGTGCCCGCCGGGCAGTCACGATCGCCGAACGTCGCCGAGCCCTTGATGACGAACACGATGTGCGGGCTGAAGTGGCCGTGCCGCCGCACCACCATCCCCGGGTCGTACTCGGCGTAGAGCGACAGGTACTGCGGCTCGTTCGAGAACGCGAACCACTTCTCGCGCACGAACACCTCGGTGCCGTCTGCGTTGCGCTGGGCCTTGACGTTGCGCCAGCCCATGTCGTCGTCGTCCATGTGTCGGAAGATCGGTTCGACGCCGTCGCGCCGGGGGTTGTCGGACGGTGCTTCGCTCATCGGCTCACGTTGCCACGGAACGGTTCACGCACACGTAACCGAACGGCCCGCCAGCTCGCGAGGGCGGTTCGTATGCTCGTCCCGGTGCGCTTCCTGGACACTGCCGACGACGCCTTCCTCGCCGATCCGCATCCGGTCTTCGACCGCCTCCGGGCCCAGGACTGGCTGGTGCCCGATGCCATCGGCGTGTCGCTGATCTCGTACGACTCGTGCGACGCGGCGTTCCACGATCCGGCGCTCGTGCCCGGCATCGACTGGTTGCTCGAGGACAAGGGCTTCGGCCATCTGTGGGGCGTCGACGGGCACACCCTCACCGACAGCGAGGGCGTGGACCACCAGCGCCTGCGCCGGGCGGTCAGCCCGTGGTTCACGGCGCGCCGGATCGATCAGCTGCGCACCCGCACCCGCGAGCTGGTGTCGTCGTTGGTCGGCGACGAGACGTCGTCGATCGAGGTGATGTCCGGTCTCGCCGACCGCGTGCCGAGCGCGCTGTTCTGCTGGATGGTCGGCGCCGACCTGGCCGACGCCGAGAAGCTGGCCGAGTGGTCGAAGGCGCTGCTGCTGGTGTTCACCGCCGAGCCGTGGATGGTGGAACCGGTGCGCACGGCGAAGGGCGAGCTGCTCGAGTACACCCGGTGGCTGCTCGACGCGAAGCGGGCCGAGCCCGCCGACGACCTCGCGTCGATCCTCGCCGTGGCGGAGGCCGACGGCGCGATCAGCGCCGACGACGCGCTGTACCTGTTGGAGGAGCTGCTCAGCGCGTCGGTCGACAACACCGCGAACACCACTGGGCTCGCGCTGCACAGCCTCGCCGCCCACCCGGCCCAGTGGCGCGTGCTGCACGACGATCCGACGCTGCTGGCCAACGCCGCCGAGGAGTGCGGCCGCTTCGAACCCGGCATCCGCCACACGATCAAGTACGCCACCACCGACACCGAGCTGCTCGGCCGGCCGATCGAGGCGGGCACGTACGTCACCGTCCGCGTCGCCGCGGCGCACCGCGATCCGGCAGTGTTCGCAGATCCGCATCGGCTCGACGTCGCCCGCAAGCCGGCCAAGGCCCAGCTCGCCTTCGGCGCCGGGCGGCACTACTGCCTGGGCGCCGCGCTCGGCAAGATGGAGGTCCAGGAGATGGTCGCAGGGCTCACCACGAGATGGCCGTCGGCGCGGGTGGTCGACAGCGACATGAGCATCACCGCGTCCGGCCACGTCCGGTCGCTGCAGCTCGAGGCCGTCGATGCCTGAGCAGCTGATCCCCGATGGCGACGGCTCCGCGCCCGGTGCGGGCGAGTGGACCCGGCCGATCCCCCACTACTCCACCGATCCGTTCGTCGACCGCGTCACGATGCACGGGCTGCCCACCGACGAGGTGCGTTCTGCGCTGCACAAGCACGTCCGTCGTGGCCGGCTGGAGCAGAGCATCCGCGCCGCGCTCGAGTTGGCCCGCACCGACGCGGAGCACGAGGACATGCTGTGGAACCGGCTGCGCGTCATCGCCGCCGAAGACGTCGGCCTCGCCGACCCGAACGCGCCCGCGATCGTCTACGCGCTGTGGCGCAGCGCCGAGGCCGCGCCGCCCGGCGCATACGACCGGATGGTGTTCGCCGCCCAGGCCGCCGGCTACCTCGCCACCGCGCCGAAGGACCCGACGCCGAACGAGATCATGCAGCTCGTCGTGCACCAGGAGCTCGCGCCCGACATCCCCGACGAGGCGATCTGCATCCACACCCAGCGCGGCCAGCTGTCCGGGCAGACGATGTTCGACTGGTACACGACCGGCGCAGTCATCGAGCACGAGGTCGAGGGCCGCGACCACACCTGGGGCGATCAGCTCGCCGACCTCTACCTGCGCCTGGACCCGCCCGTCGCGTAGTGAGCACTACGGTCTGGTGATGCCCAGCCGGTCCGGAGGTCGTCCCCGCACCGCCCGCCGGCTCGCCCTGATCACCGGCCTCGCGCTGATCACGACGGCGATCACGACGGCGACGGCCGGCGGCCCGGCGCTCGCCGCAGATGTGATCACCAGCATCCGCGCACCCGGCGCGACGGCCACCGCGCTCGCCGTGCGCGTCACGCCGCCGACGATCACGAGCGCGCACTTCACCACCGTGCCTCCGGGCGCGACGCTGCCGACCGACGCGCAGTGCGCGGCCGCCGTTCGCCCGATGGCCGAACGCCGAACGGAGAACACGACGGCGAACCACACCCCCGGCATCGGGACGACCACCGGCTACCCGCGAGTGACCGGCGACTTCACCGGCACCACCGACGAGATCATCGAGTGGGTCGCGTGCAAGTGGGGCATCGACGAGGACATCGTGCGCGCCCAGATCGCCAAGGAGTCGTGGTGGCGCCAGGACACCGGCGGCGACCTCACCAGCGACCAGTCGATCTGCGATCCGGCCGTGCGCACGTCGTCGGGGCCGTGCCCGGAGTCCGTCGGCCTCGGCCAGGTCCGCTACCAGTACCACGGCGAGGCGTTCGCCGACGAGAACGCGGTGCGCTCATCGGCGTACAACCTCGACTACACCTACGCCGTGTGGCGCAGCTGCTACGAGGGCGATCTGACCTGGCTGAACACCGTGGAGCGGGGTTCGCCGTACGCGGCGGGTGATCAGTGGGGCTGCCTCGGCGTGTGGTTCTCCGGTCGCTGGCACACCTCGGCGGCCGACGGCTACATCGCCGCCGTCCAGGGCTACCTCGCCCAGCGGATCTGGGAGACGCCCGACTTCCAGGGCGGCTGACGAAGCACGTGCCGGCGGTCAGCCGGTTCGGTCGATGCGAACTCTTACCGGGCTCGGACGAACCGCTTACCGGCCACGCTCACGATGCCTCGCATGAACAGCACGCTCACCTACCGCATCCCCGCCCTCGCCTTCGCCTCGCTGTCCTTCGCGGCATGCAGCGCCGGCGGCGCATCCTCCGCGGCGACCGTCGCCTCGCTCGCCAACCCGCCCGCCGCCGTCAGCACCACCGTCGACGTCTCGATCACCGGCGGGTACGACACCGACACCCGCGACAACGGCCGCCCCGTCGTGCTCGTCGCATCGCTGCTCGGGGTGGCGCCGGAAGTGTTCCGCGAGGCCTTCAGCGGCGTCACGCCGGCCAAGGGTGCGGCGCCCGTCGATGCCCAGGTGAAGCTGAACAAGCAGGCGCTGCTCGCCGTGCTCGGCCCGTACGGCGTCACCAACGACGCGCTCGACGCGGCCTCCAACACGTACCGGTACCTCGCCAGCGCCGGGCAGACGTGGGACCACGAGGCCGCGACCGCCACCGCGACGGTGGTCGACGGCACGGTCACCGCGATCAACGTCACCGACCCCGGGCACGGCTACACATCCATCCCGACCGTGACGGTCACGCTGCCGGACGGATCCACCGTGTCCGCCACGGCCACCATCGCCTACACGAATGACGTCGCCACGAACGGCAGCATCAGCACGATCACGCTCCCTGCGTGACCCGGAAAATGCCGGCTCGGCCGAGCCGCACGCGCCAGTACGGTCGGGCGTATGCAGGTCGTCTTCTTCCGGGCCCACGAGCGCAAACGGATCTGCGCGTGGACGGCGCACATCGGCAAGCGGCGCGTCCCCGGTGCGGTCATGGGCTACGGCAACGGGCTGCCGCACGACCTCACCCAGTTCGTCATCGAGTGTGCGGGCGGCTACCGGCTGGGCTTTTGGGGTCTCCTCGCCCAGGGCGCCACCTACAAGAGCACGGGCCAGCGGCGGACCAAGCCGGGACGGGCCGTGATCGTGCAGCACCGCGCCGAGCTGAACGCCTCCGAGCAGTTCGCCGGGCTGCACACGAGCGCGTGGGCGAACGGCGAGATCACCCCGGTGACGGTGGCGCTGCACGCGGCCCTCGCGCAGTGGCACGCGCTCGGGCAGGACGAGGCGATGGTGTTCGAGTGGCCGGACCCGAGCGGCCGGGTGGTGCCACTCGACGCCGCGGACCGTCGTCTCGCGCTGACCCACTGACCGCTCGCCGGTCGTAGCATTCGCCCATGGCCGCATCGCTGAAGAAGCTCGACGTCATCGATCAGGCGTCGGTGCCGCTGTTCATCGTGACGATGCTCGCCGAAGGTGCGGTGCTGCGCCGCCGCCGCAAGCGCGGTCAATCAATGCGGGTGCTCGGCGACCTCGCCGACGCGGACCTCGAGACGTTGTCCGGCCGCCAGCTGCCACCCGATCCGCTCGTGCCCCTTGGGTACGAACGCAAGGACACTGCGGCGAGCCTGACGATGCTCGTCGGCAGCGTGGCGATGACGTTCGCGACCGCGACCCTGCTGGAGAAGCTCGACCACACGATGTTCAAGCGGCGGATCAGCAACATCGGCTCGCGCAAGCACTCATTGCTCGGCGCGATGGTGCTGTGGGACCTCCTCTACTACTGGAACCATCGCTGGATGCACGAGATCCGCGTGCTGTGGGCGAACCACGTCAGCCATCACTCCAGCGAGCGCTACAACCTGTCGACGGCGCTGCGCCAGCCGTGGTCGAGCCTGTCGATGGCATGGGTGTTCGCGCCGATGCCGCTGCTGGGGTTCCCGGCCAAGGTGACGATGCGCGCCGGCCAGCTCAACCTGCTCTACCAGTACTGGATCCACACCGAGGCCATCGACCGGCTGCCGAAGCCGATCGAGCTGGTGTTCAACACGCCGTCGCACCACCGCGCTCACCACGGCGCGAACCAGCAGTACCTCGACAAGAACTACGGCGGCATCCTCATCGTCTGGGACCGACTGTTCGGCACGTTCGAGCCCGAGGTCCGCCGGCTCAAGTACGGCCTCACCAAGAACATCTCGACGTACAACCCGGTGCGCATCGCCTACCACGAGTACGCGCAGATCGTCCGCGACGTGAAGTCGGCGAAGGGTCTCCGCCACAAGCTCGGCCACGTCTTCGGGCGGCCCGGCTGGACGCCGACGAAGCCCGCGCTCGGCTCGTTCCAGACGAGCGCCGAGATCGCCAGCGCCTGAGGGCTCGGGCCGGCGGCGCCGAGACGTCAGGCGGAGATCTGGACCCGGTGGCCCTGGACGAAGTGGTCGGTGACGGTGTCGGCGAACACGTCGTCGATCGGGATGCCGCCCGTCAGTGAGGCCATCAGGAACGGGCCGACCAGCATCGTGAACGACGTGTCGCTGGTGGCGTCCTGACGGAGCAGGCCCTCGTCCACGCAGCGCTGGAGGAGGCGGTTGATCACCCCACGCTGCTCGTCCTGCATCTGCGCCTGGATCATCGCGTAGTCGTCCTGGTGGAGCTTGAGCGAGAGCAGCGCCGGCATCATGCACTGCCACTCCGGATCGCCGGCGACGGCCGCGAGCTGGCGTCCGAACGCACGCAGCGCGTCGGCGGCGGACAGCGATGGGTCGGGCTCGATGACCGGCGGCGCCAACGACTGGAACACGGCGAGCACGAGTTCGTCGCGGGTCTCCCAGTGCCGGTACAGGGTGGACTTGGCCACACCCGATCGGGCCGCGACCGCGTCGACGGTGATCGCCGCCGGCCCGCCCTCGACCAGCAGCTGGCGCGCGGCGTTGAGCAACGACTCCTGCGACCGGACCACGCGCGCATCGACCACGGCTCTGGAGCGTAGTGGTGACGCTTGTCGCATCGAGTTCACGGGATGGTCGTTGTCCATAACGCAACGATACCGTATCGTAGCGTTACTCCCACCGAGCCGACCACCCGCCGACTCGACCCAGCGATCCAGATCGGACGTGACCTCATGGCGCACGCAACACCAACACCGGGCGACTCGCTCGCCGAACACGGCGAGGCCGAGGCCGTCGTCACCGAACCCAAGCGCCGGCAGCTGATCCTCGTCGCGATGTGCACCGCCCTTGTGGCCGTCATCGCCTCGGTCTCCGGGCTGAACGTCGCCCAGCAGCAGCTGGCCTCGGATCTCGGCGCCACCCAGAGCCAGCTGCTCTGGGTCATCAACGGCTACACCGTCGCCCTCGCCGCGCTGCTCCTCGCGATCGGCGCCATCGGCGACCGCTGGGGCCGCCGACACGTGCTCTCCGGCGGCCTCGTGCTGTTCTCGGTGGCCAACATCGCCGCCGCCGCATCGAGCTCGCCGACGATGTTGATCATCGCCCGCATCGCCGCCGGCGCCGCCGCCGCGATGATCATGCCGGTCACCCTCTCGGTCATCACGTCGAGCTTCCCCGCCGAGGAGCGCGGCCGGGCCGTCGGCGTCTGGGCCGGCTTCGCCGGTGCCGGTGGCATCCTCGGCCTCGTCGGCTCGGCCGTGCTCGTCGACAACTTCACCTGGCCGTGGCTGTTCGCCGGCCCGACCGTGCTGGCCATCGCCGCACTGGCGATGACGCTGAAGTTCGTGCCGAACTCGAAGGACCACATCACCGCCCGGTTCGACCTCGGTGGCTCGATCTTCTCCGTGCTCGCCGTCGGCGGCATCGTGCTCGGCATCCACCAGGGTCCCGAAGTCGGCTGGAGCGATCCCACCACCATCGCCGGGATGGTCATCGGCGTCGTCGCCGCGATCGCCTTCGTCCGCTGGGAGCTGCGCCAGGAGGTGCCGCTGCTCGACCTGACGGTGTTCCGCAACCGCATGCTCGCCGCCGGTTCGCTCGGCCTGATGATCACGTTCGCCGTGATGTCGGCGCTGTTCCTCGTCATCGTCCAGTTCCTGCAGGCCGTGCTCGGCTTCTCGGCAGTGCGCGGTGCGGTGAGCCTGCTGCCGATGGCGGCGATGATGATGCCGCTGTCCACCATCTCGCCCAAGCTCGCCGATCGCTACGGCGTCCGCGCCCTGCTGACGGCCGGCTCGCTGTTCGTCGGCGGCGGCCTCGTCCAGATGGCGCTGTTCGGCAGCGTCGATGGCGGCTACCTGTCAGTTCTGCCCGGCCTCCTGCTCGTCGGCATCGGCATGGGCCTGTCGATGACCCCCGGCACCACCGCCATCACGAGCTCGTTGCCCGAGGACAAGCAGGGCGTCGCCTCGGCGCTCAACGACACCGTCCGCGAGGTCGGCGGCGCCCTCGGCATCGCCCTGCTCGGCTCGGTGCTCAACAGCGGCTACCAGTCCAACGTCGCCGGCGCCACGAACGGCCTGCCGGTCGAGGCCGCCAACGCGGTCAAGGAGGGCATCGGTGGCGCCTACACGGTGGTCGGCAGCCTCGGCGACCGGGGTCCCCGGGTGCTGCTCGCCGCGAAGGATGCCTTCGTCCACGGCTGGGTGCTCTCGCTCTGGGTCGGTGCGGCGATGGCCATCGTCGGCGCCGTCATCGTCTACGCCTGGGCGCCCCGCCATGTTCCCGCCGTTCCACCCGCCCTGCTCGACGACGAGCCCGGCGATCGCGACAACGACTTCGTCCTGGAGGGTGCGGTCGACTGACCGCTTCCGTCACCTGCGGCCGGGCTCGTCTGACGGGGGCTCGATGACCGGCTCGGTACACTCGGCCGCAGGACCATGACCGATCACCAGCATCCGCACGAGACAGCGCTCCACGATCAACCAGTGGCGCCGGACCCGACCAGCGCACGGCGCGAGCGCCGGCTGATGTTCGCGCTCGGCCTCAACGTCGTCATCGTGGTCGCCCAGATCGGGTTCGGCGTGGTGGCCAAGTCGCTCGGGTTGATCGCCGATGCGGGCCACAACCTCACCGACGTCGCCGCCGTGCTGGCCTCGCTCGTCGCGGTGCGCTGGGCCCGCCGGCGCCCCACCGGTCAGCACTCGTTCGGCTACCACCGCGCCACGATCCTCGCTGCGCTCGGCAACGCGGCCAGCATCCTCGTGGTCACGGCGTGGATCGTCTACGAAGGCATCGAGCGGCTGTTGCATCCTGCGCCGGTGCGCGGCGGCATCATCGTCATCGTCGCCGCCATCGCCGCTGTGGCCAACCTGCTCGCCGCGCTGGCCGTGCGCGAAAGCCATGCCGGCCATGGTCACGGCGGCGGCAGCAAGACCGACGAGGGCTCGGACCTGAACATGCGCTCGGCGATGCTGCACCTCATCGGCGACACCGCGGCCTCGGTCGGCGTCGCCGCGGCCGGCACCATCATCCTGCTCACCGGCGGCGCCTACTGGCTCGATCCGTCCGTCTCGCTGGCGATCGGCCTGCTCATCGCTTGGCAGGCGTGGAAGCTGCTGCGCGAGGCCACCGACGTGCTGCTGGAGTCCACCCCCGAGGGCATCGACGTCGGCGAGGTGTCGGCCGCGATCATGGCCGTGCCCGGCGTGGAGCAGGCCCATGATCTGCACGTGTGGAGCCTGTCGAGCGACATCCGCGCCCTGTCCGCGCACGTCGTGCTCAGCGGCCATCCGACGCTCGAGGAAGCCCAGGTCGTCGGCAGCGCGGTGAAGACCACGATCGGCCCCCGCTTCTCGATCTCGCACATCACCCTCGAGCTGGAGTGCGAATCGTGCTCGGCCAGCGGGCCGTGGTGCGCGATCGACGACCTCCCCACCATCACCGCCTCAGCGGCCCACCAGCACCATCATTGACCCGCGCTGGCGCCGACCCGCACTGACCCGCGTCACGCCGATCGGCGGCCGGACGCGATGGCGATGTCGACGAACGCGCGACCGGCCGGCGACAGCGGCCCGACGCGGTGGATCAGCACCAGCGCACGCCACAGGCGTGGCTGCAACGGCACCACGACAGCCCCCTGCACCGTGGCCGTCGCCGCCATCGAACGGGGCAGCAGCGCCGCGCCGGCACCGGCGACCACGAGCGGGATGATCGCCTCACGCTGATCGGTCTCGACGGCGATGTCGGCCACCAGTCCCGCCGCCTCGAGCACCGAGTCGAGCAGCGCCCGGGTCGACGTGCCGACCGGGTTCGTCACCAACGGCAGCGCCGCCAACGCACTGGCGGGCAGGGTCGCCCGAGCCTTCGAACCGGGGGGCAGCACAGCGACGATCTCCTGTCGGCCGAGCGGATGGACCGTGAGGTGATCGTCGTCGTTGGTCTCCGGCGCACCGGCCACGGTGATGCCCAGCTCGCTCGCCCCGCGCAGCACGGACCTCACCAGATCGGCCGTGCCGTCGGGATGGGCGAGGCGCACCGTGACGTGCGGATGGGCGACGCGGAACGCCCCGACGAGCGGCGTGACCGGATCCGATGCCAGCGTCGGCAGGGCAACGAGGTCGAGCGACCCGGCCAGCAGGCCCCGCACCGCGTCGACCTCGACGCGGACGTTGTCCACCGCGCGCAGCGCCAGACGGGCTGCATCGGCGAACGCCGAACCGGCCGGTGTCAGCACGATGTTGCGGCCGATCCGGTGGAACAGCTCGACGCCCAGCTCGCGCTCCAGGTTGCGGATCGACTGCGAGAGGGACGGCTGGGCGACGTGGCAGGCGGCCGCAGCAGCGGTGAAGCTGCCGGCGTCCACGACGGCCAGCGCATAGCGCATCTGCTGGAGCTCCACGACGGCTGAGGCTACACCGAGCAGGTTCGAATCCATAGTTCTGGCCTATGGAACTCAGAGAACATTGATCTTGGACGGCACCTCGGATCCGTGGTCCCATGAGATCGTGCACTGGATCCTGATCGCGCTCATCGGCGCCGGTGTCGGCTACTTGGGCGGCCTGTTCGGCAAGGGCGGCTCGGCCATCGCGACGCCGTTCCTCGCCGTGATCGGCGTGCCACCGATCCTGGCGGTCGCCTCCCCGTTGCCGGCCACGATCCCCGGGACCCTGGTGGCGTTCCGGCGGTACCAGCGAGAGGGCTACGCCGATCGGCGGGTCATCGCCTGGAGCGTCGCGTTCGGCGCACCGGCGACGGTGATCGGCGCCATCGTCACCCGCTGGGTGGGTGGCGACATCCTCGTCACGATCACCGACGGCATCGTGGCCTGCCTCGGACTGCGCGTGCTCCTGTCCCGCCACGCGTCCTGCGCCGCGGAGACGGACACGACCGCGCCGACGGCCGACACGACGAACGCAGCCCGACCGGTCCTCGATCGCCGCGATGCCCGCGGCGGCGTCGTCACCCTCCCGGCACCCCCGGCCGCCCGCACCGAATCGCACGCCATCCCGGTGGCCCCGCCCGCGCTGCTCCTGGCCGCTGTCGCCCTGTCCGTCGGCTTCCTCGCCGGGCTGCTGGCCAACTCCGGCGGGTTCCTGCTCGTGCCGCTGTACCTCGCCGTGCTGACCCTGCCGATCAAGAACGCTCTCGCCTGCTCGCTCGCGGTGGCATCGCTGCTGGCCGTTCCCGGCACGATCGTGCACGCCGCGTTGGGGCACATCGACTGGCGCATCGCGATCGTGTTCGGTGCCGCATCGATCCCGCTCTCCGGGCTCGGGGCGCGCACGGCGCTGCGGATGAACGCAGCCCGCCTCGAGCGGTTCTACGGCGCCGGGCTGTTCGTCCTCGGTGCCGGCCTGCTGCTGTTCCGCTGACGGCGAATCGGGCCGGAGCGTCGGGCCGGCACCTCCACCCGGGCACCTCGACCGGGAACTTCGCCGCGGCGGCGAGCGACCCTGGTGAGCGACATCCGAACCAGGGAGAACCGATGAACCGCTCGATCCGCAAGACCACCGGCGCCGCGCTCGGCGCGACATGCGTCGCCGTGCTGCTGGGTGCCGGTGCCGCATCCGCGCACATCGCGGCGTCCCCTCCGGCGATCGAGGCCGGGAAGCCGGCCACGGTGAGCTTCGACGTCGAGCACGGCTGCAACGGGTCGAACACGACGACGCTCGAGTTCAAGCAGCCCGATGGCGTCACCGACGCGAAGGCGGTCGACAAGACGGGCTGGACCACGGCAGCGGCCAACGGCACGATCACCTTCTCCGGCGGCAACCTCGACGCCAAGACCCCTGACGAGTTCTCGATCGCGTTCACCGCTCCGACCACGCCGGGCACCATCTACTTCCCCGTCGTGCAGACCTGCGCGACCGGTGAGACGGCGTGGATCGAGATCGCGGCGGCCGGCGCACCCGAGCCCGATCACCCGGCACCCATGGTGCTGGTCACCGCTGGACCGCCGACGTCTGACGAGCTGACCGTGCCCGTGGACGACGACGCAGATGCCACGGCCACCACGGACGCTGCGGCCTCCGTCACCATCGGGGGCGCGACGACCGACGGATCCACCGTCTCATCGCCCGTCTCATCGACCCCCGGCACGACGGCCGCGACGACCGCCACCACGGTCGCGCCGAGCACGTCGAGCGGCGATTCCTCGAACACCGGTCTGGTCGTGGGGATCATCATCGGCGTGATCGTCGTGATCGGTGGCGCCGTGCTGCTGGCCAGGCGCGGCAAGGGCTCCACGGCCTGAGCGCTGCCGTCGCGGCGCGCGATGGCCGTCGTGCGGACGCCGCGACGTTGTACGGTCAATGACGCGCGGCATCGGGACATCGTCCCCGAAACCCCCAGTGCCGCTCGTCCGCACCTCATGACCGTTCCTCCGCCGCCCCCGCAGCAACCCTCCGCGGTCCGTGTCCCGCCACCACCGCCACCACCGGCGGGCCCGCTGCCCAGCATCGTCGCTCCGGCGTGGCAGCCACCGGCCGGCGAGGCGTTGCTCGTGGAGCGGCTCCGTCAAGGCGATTCGCGGGCGTTCCGCGACCTGGTCACCCTGCACCAGCAGGGCCTCGTGCGCCTGGCGAGCACGTTCGTGCCCTCGGTGGCGGTGGCCGAAGAGGTCGTCCAGGAGACGTGGATCGCCGTCATCCGCGGCATCGACCGGTTCGAGCAGCGCTCGTCACTGAAGACCTGGATCACCCGCATCCTGGTCAACATCGCCCGCACCAAGGGGGTGAAAGAGCGGCGTACCGTCCCGATGGGATCGCTGCTCAGCGACGGCGCCGAGAACGCCGCCGTGTCGCCCGATCGGTTCGCCGGACCCCCCGGCAAGGGTGCGTGGGCCCAGCCCCCGGCACGTTGGAGCGAACTTCCTGAAGAAGTTGTGCTCTCCGGTGCAACGATCGCGCACGTCATCGACACGGTAAGGCTTCTACCGGAGCAACAGAAGTGGGTCGTGATGTTGAGAGACGTCGAAGATTGGTCATCGAGCGAGGTGTGTGAGGCGCTCGGATTGACGGAAGGCAACCAGCGCGTGCTGCTGCACCGCGGTCGATCCACCCTGCGGGCGATGCTCGAGAGCCGTCTCGGGGTGCTGTCGTGAAGCTGCTCCCGCGTCGCGAGGTGGTCTGCCAGGAGTGGACCGAACTGATCACCGACTACCTCGAGGGCGCGCTGCCGAAGGGGCTCGTCAAGGTCATCGACCGCCACCTCGCGGCGTGCCCACACTGCACCGAGTACCTCGGCCAGATGCGCCGCACGATCGCCATCACCGGGCACATCGACGGTCAGATCAAGGGCGAACCGCCGCCAGCACCACCGCCGCCGGACATGCTCGACGCGCTGCAACACGCCTACGACGATTTCCACCGCAACCCCGGGATCTGAGCCGCGGTAGCGTCCCGGCGATGAGCGACGCGACGAACCGGTCCACGGGCATCGACGAGATCCGTCAGCGGTTCCGGGCGATGCACGCCGCGTCGGAGCTGTTCGTGATGCCGAACCCGTGGGACATCGGATCGGCGAAGATCCTCGCCTCGCTCGGCTTCACAGCACTCGCCACCACCAGCTCGGGCCACGCAGCCAGCCTCGGCAAGCAGGATCAGCAGGTCACCCTCGGCGAGCTGCTCGCCCACGTGGCGGCGATCAGCGGCGCCGTTGCGCTGCCGCTGAACGTCGACGCCGAACGCTGCTTCGCCGACACGCCCGCCGGCGTCGCCGAGACGGTCCACCTCCTGGCGGACGCCGGTGCGTCGGGCTGCTCGATCGAGGACTACGACCCCGCCACCAACGCGATCGACGAGCTCGCCGTGGCGGTCGAGCGCGTGGCCGCCGCGGCCGAGGCCGCGCACGCCCACGGCGTGGTGCTCACGGCGCGGGCCGAGCGCCACCTCTACGGCGCCACCGACATCGACGCCACGATCGATCGCCTGATCGCGTTCCGCGATGCCGGCGCCGACGCTGTCTACGCGCCCGGTCTGGTGGACCTCGGCGAGATCGCTCGGGTCGTCGACGCGGTCGGCGTGCCCGTCAACGTGCTCGCGTTCCCGAACGGTCCGAGCGTGCCGCAGCTCGCGCAGGTCGGTGTGCGGCGGGTGTCCACGGGTGGCGCGCTGGCGTGGGCGGCTTACGGCGCCCTCGCTCGCGGAGCAGCCGAGCTGCTCGGACCGGGGACGTCGACGTACTCACGCGATGGTCTCCCGCGGGCTGCACGCCACGCCTTCGACTGAAACGCGCGAGGCCGGGTGACGCGTCAGGACGAGCGCAGGCGGGACACGCCGAACGCGACGCCGACGATGAGGAAGATGATGCCCACCGCGGTCAGCCAGAGGAGACCCTTGATGAGGCCGCCGACACCGACGATGAGCGCGATGACCACGAGTGCGAGGAGGAGTGCCATGACCGACCTCTACCCAGCGGTCGAGTGGCCAAACCCCGACGTGCGTCGATGTGGCGCCTGTCGTGCCCCGGCGTGGTGATGGACACGCGAGACTGACGCGATGACCTCCGACCGTGCGAGCAACGGCACCGCGACCCGCACCTCCAGCACCCCCACCTCCATCTCGGTGGAGCGCGAGATCTCCGCGCCCGCCGCCGACATCTTCGATCTGCTCAACCGCCCGGCCGGCCACGTGCTGCTCGACGGCTCGGGCACCGTGCGCAAGAGCCTGCCGGGCAACCCGGAGACGATGGAGCTCGGCAGCCGGTTCCGGATGGACATGCGCATGGGCATCCCCTACAGGATGTGGAGCACCGTCGTGGAGTGGGAACGCGATCGCCTGATCGCCTGGGAGCACGGCGTGGGCCACCACATCTGGCGCTACGAGCTCACCCCCACCGACAACGGCACACTCGTCCGGGAGACGTTCGACTGGTCGACGGGCCGAGCGCTGATGCTCAAGGCCGTGCGCGCCCAGTCGCGCAACACGGTGGCGATGACGGCGACGCTCGAGCGCATCCAGCAGCACTTCACGTCGTGAGGTGCAGCCGGCGTGGATGACGGTCGGGCGCAGTGGTCGACCAGCATCGTGCTGTCCGACGGCGACACCGCGTTCGTGCGGGGCATCACGGTGGCCGACGCGCCCAGGCTGCTCGCGTTCCACGAGCGTCAGCCGCGCGACAACCTCTACCGCCGATTCCTGTCGCCCAAGCCCACGCTGAACGAGCGCGAGCTCGACCACTTCACCAACATCGACTTCCACGATCGCGTCGCCCTGGTGGTGGAGGACCGCGGCGAGTTCATCGCCTGGGCCAGCTACGAGCGGTGGAAGGCCCGCGACGACGCCGAGGTGGCGTTCATGGTCGACGCCGACCACCAGGGCCGCGGCATCGCCACGTTGCTGCTGGAGCACCTCGCGGCGATCGCGCGCACGAACGGGATCCACCGGTTCACCGCGGAGGCGCTGTCTGACAACCGGGCGATGCTGCGCGTGTTCAGCAGGGCCGGCTGGCCGGTCGAGCGCCACTACGAGAGTGGCCTGACGGAGATCGAGTTCTCGCTCGACGAGACCGAGCGGTTCGTCGACTCGGTCGAGGGTCGGGAACACCGCGCCGACAGCCGCGCCGTGGCCCGGCTCCTGCTCCCCCGCTCGATCGCCATCATCGGCGCGTCCGACCAGCCCGGCTCGGTCGGCCACGAGCTGTGGCACAACACGACGGCCGTGTTCGACGGGCCGGTGTACCCGGTGAACGCCCGTCACGACGCGATCGGCGGGCATCCGGCGTTCGCCTCGGTGCTCGACATCGACGACGACGTGTGGCTCGCGGTCATCGCCGTGCCGGGCGCCGCGCTCGCCGCAACGGTCGATCAGTGCATCGCCAAGAAGGTCCGCGGTGCGCTCGTGATCACCGCCACCGACGGGCTCGACATCGACATCGCCGCCCTGGTGGCGCACGCCCGCCGCAACGGCATGCGCCTGATCGGCCCGGCGAGCATGGGCATCGCTGCGCCACGGCCGACGGGTGGGATGAACGCCGCACTCGTGCCCGGACGCCTCCCGTACGGCAGCGTCGCGATCTCGATGCAGTCGGGGTCGCTCGGGGCTGCGCTGCTGCAGCTCGCGGCCGAGCTGCACCTCGGCGTGTCGTGGTTCATCTCGCTCGGCGACAAGAGCGACATCTCCGGCAACGACCTCCTCCAGTTCTGGGAGGACGACGAGAGCACCTCGGTCATCGCGATGTACACGGAGAGCTTCGGCAACCCGCGCAAGTTCGCCCGCCTCGCCCGCCGGGTCGGGCGCACGCGGCCGATCGTGGCCGTGCGCACCGGCACCGCCGCCATCGGCGACGCGGCGAACGCGCTCTATCAACAGGCCGGGCTGATCGAGGTGCCGACGGTGCGGGCGATGCTCGACGCGGCTCGCGTGTTCGCCACCCAGCCCGTGCCGCGCGGCCCGAACGTCGCCGTGCTGAGCAACTCGCGCAGCCCCGGCGTGCTCGCCGCCGCGGCCCTTGCCACCGCCGGCCTCACGCCCGTCGATCCACCCGTGCACCTTGACTGGCGATCGACCGCGGACGATTTCGCTGCGGCGATCACCGCTGCAGTGCAGTCCGACGCCGTCGACGCGCTGCTGGTGATCCACGCGCCGCCGCTGCCGTCGGCGCACGGGCCGTCGCACGAGATCGACACCGCATCGCTGCGCGCCGACAAGCCGGTGCTGGCGGTGATGCTCGGCGGATCCGACGGCCCGTTGCTGCCCGGTTCGGCCGTGCCTGCGTTCTCGTTCCCGGAGCCCGCAGCCGCCGTGCTCGGCCGGATGTACGCCTACAGCCGTTGGCGGGCCACCGAGGCCGATGCTGCGATCGACGTCTCCGTCGGGGTCGACCCGGTCGCAGCCTCCGAGGTGATCCGCCGGGCGATCCTCGCCGAGGCCGACGGCGAGGGCGATGCCGACCGCCGCACGGGCCGGTTGTCGCTGGCGGACGCAGGCGAGCTGCTGCGCACCTACGGGATCGCCACGCCGCCGGCGGTCGCCGTGCACACCGCCGACTCGGCCGCCGTCGTCGCTGCCGCTGACGAGGTCGGCTACCCGGTGGTGGTCAAGGCCGATCGGCGCCGCGTCGGGCGTTCGGCGCGCGCCGGCATCGCACTCGACCTCGGCGACGCGCACGCAGTCACCGAAGCGGTCGCCATCATCCGTGGTGCGCTCGGCGACGATGCCGATGCGCTCGTCGTCCAGGCGATGGCGGCCCCGGGCGTCGACGTGCACATCCGCTGCGCCACCGACGACCTGCTCGGCGCGGTCGTCACCCTCGACCTCGGCAGCCTCCAGACGGCGGGCACCGGCGACAGCGCGAGCCGCCTCGTCCCGCTGTCCCGCGTGGCCGCCGACGCGTTGATCGAGACGTCACGGGTGGGTGGCGCGCTCGCGGCCGCGCACCTCGACCCTGCTCCGCTCGTCGACACCATCCTCCGCCTCGCCCAGCTGATGGACGACCATCCGGAGCTGGCCGAGATCGACATCGATCCGGCCATCGTCAGCAACGAAGGGTGCGTGCCGACCGACGCGAGGATCCGGGTGCAAGCGATCGCGCGATCCGCGTTCCCGATCCGCCGTCTGGGATGATCGACGCCGTGAACCTGGAGATACGCAAAGTGGTGTCGGTGGTCGAGACCACCCGCACGGAGATCGGCCGCCCCGTCGTGGGGCTGCACCGCAAGGTCGCCACCGGCATCGTCATGCACAACCCGTACGCCGGCTCGTACATCGACGACGTCGGCCCACTGGTCGACCTCGGCGCGGCGCTCGGGGAGGCGTTGATCACCGAGGCGCTCGCCGTGCTCGGTGCGCCCGTCGAGGACGTGAGCGCGTACGGCAAGGCCGCCGTGGTCGGAACGAACGGCGAGCTCGAGCACGCCGCGGCGCTGATCCATCCCAAGTTTGGCGCACCGATCCGGGCTGCGCTGGGGCGCGGCCCGGCGATCATCCCCTCCACGAAGCTGCTCGGTGGGCCGGGGACGCGCATCGTCGCCCCGCTCACGAACTGCTCCGACATCTGGGTCTTCGACGACATGGACGCGATCGCGTTCAGCATCGACGACGCACCGCGCCCTGACGAGATCCTCGTCGTCCTCGCGCTCGGCGTCGGCGGCCGGCCGCTCAGCCGGATCGGCAAGCCCTGATGCTCAAGGCGATGATCCTCCTCAGCCGTCGCGACGACATGTCCGTCGAGCAGTTCCGGACGTGGTGGCTCGACGAGCACGCACCCCTGGCCGCCCAACTGCCCGGCGCCCGCCGGGCCGTGTTCAACGTCGTCGACCACGCCGACGAGGCAGCTGCCGCCGCGGCGGACGCGATCGACGGCGTGTCCGAGCTGTGGTTCGACGACCGCGCCGCGTTCGACGCCGCGTACGCCACCGAGCTCGGCCAGCGGGTGGCCGCCGACTCGATGGCCCACGTCCGCAGCCGGGTCCGCCTGTTCGTCGACGAGCGGTCGATCGTCGACTGACGAGCCTCGCTCGGTCCGACGCGCCGGGTTCGGAGCAGGCCCGGTCAGCCCGGCTCGACGGTGCGCGCGATCTCGTCGGCGGCTTCGCGCACCAGCGTGGCCAGCTCGTCGAACGACGTACCGGTGAGGCGCACCGTCGGGCCCTGCACACCGACGGCGGCGCGAGCGCGACCGCGACGGTCGAGCACCGGCGCCGCGACGCCGAACACGCCCGTGTAGCGCTCCTCGCGGTTGGTCGCGTAGCCGATCGTGCGGATGCCCTCGAGCTCGGCCACGAGCGCCGGCCGGGAGGTGACGGTGGACGGCGTGTACTGGTCGAGCGAGGGCAGCTCGTCGACCACCGTGCGCGCCGACTCGCCCGAGAAGGCGAGCAGCACCTTGCCCATCCCGGAGGCGTGCAGCCCGATGCCCGCACCGGCCGCGTGGTCGAACCGGAGGCGCTGGCGCGACGCTGCGGCGAGCACGACGATGACCTCGTTGCCGCGGCGGATGCCGAGGCTGGTGGACTCGCCGGTGGTCTCGGCCAGGCGTTCGAGGATCGGCAGGGCCGAGCTGAACCCGGAGTGCTCGAGCGCTCGTTGACCGAGCACGAGCAGCGCCGGACCGAGCCGGTAGCGCTCGCTGTCCTGGTCCTGCTCCATGAACTGGGCGGCGCACAGGGCGCGCACGATGCGGTGCGCGGTGCTGAGGTTGAGCCCGGTGGAGCGGGCGATCTCGGTGATGCCGAGGTCGCCGGGATCGCTGCGGAAGCACTGCATGACCGAGATCGCGCGCTCGATGCTCTGCGCGCCGGTCCGGTGTTCGTTGGTCGCCTCACTCGCCTCGGTCGGCACACGGTGATTCTTCCACAGTGCGGATGTCGACCCGGAGCGATCGGCGCCCCCGCCGTGTGACCCGATCCGGCGACGTCGGCAGGCGATACTGGACGGAAATGTCCTCGTGGCCCCCTCCGCAGCGGCCGGCAAGCCCGTACTCGTACATCAGCCAGACCCGGTACATGCCCGGGCTGGATGGTCTGCGCGCGCTCGCCGTGATGGCGGTGATGATCTACCACGCCGATCACGAGTGGTTGAGCGGCGGCTTCCTCGGGGTCGAGGTGTTCTTCGTGATCAGCGGCTACCTGATCACGCTGCTGCTGATCGCCGAGCACGAGCGCAGCGACCGGATCAACCTGGTGCAGTTCTGGAAGCGCCGCTTCCGTCGCCTCCTCCCGGCGCTGTTCGTGATGCTGGCGCTGCTCGCCGTCTACGTCACCGTCTGGTACCGCCGCCCGGCTGGGCGCACGCGCGGCGACTTCATCGGCGGCCTCGTCTACGGCAGCAACTGGTACCAGATCGTGGTCGGCCAGAGCTACACCGCGACGGAGGCGTTCGCGCCGCTCCGCCACCTGTGGTCGCTGGCCGTGGAGGAGCACTTCTACCTGATCTGGCCGATCGTGATGGTCTTCATCCTGCGCAAGGGACGCGCTCGCCTGCCCCGAGTCGCGCTGTGGCTGTTCGCCGCCAGCGCGGCGATCGCTGTCGCCGTCGGTGTGCTCTACGTCGGCGGCGATGTGGCCGATGCGTGCGGTGTCGGCAGCTCGACCAACGGCTACGCCACCATCCTCGGCCACTGCATCAACGTCAACGACGCGCTGTACCTGAGCACCGTCACCCGCGCCGGCGGCCTGCTCCTGGGCGCGGCGTTCGCAATGGTGTGGCGTCCGCTCGCGCTGCTCCGCGGGCCGATGCGCAACAAGGGCCACCTGCTCGACGTGTTCGCCGTGATCGGCCTGGCCGTCCTCGTGCTGTTCACGCTGAAGCTGCAGCTGTCCAGCACGGGCAGCTCGTTCGGCAGCCACTACGACCCGTGGCTGTTCCGCGGCGGGTTCTTCCTGACCGGTCTCGCGACCCTCGCCATCATCGCCGCGGTCGTGCACCGCCGGGCCACGGCTGGGCGGGTGCTCGGCAACCCGGTGCTGACGTGGATCGGCACCCGGAGCTACGGCCTGTACCTCTACCACTGGCCCATCTACCAGATCATCCGCAAGTTCGCCGGCGTGCCGCTCACCCTTCGCCAGTTCATCCTCGCGATGGTCATCACGGTGCCGGTCACCGAGCTCAGCTACCGGCTGGTCGAGACGCCCATCCGCACCGGCAAGCTCCGCGCCTGGATCCGCAGTGAGCACCGCAGCGCCGACGCCGATCGCCACAAGCGGCGCCTGGTGGGCCTCGTCGCGATCACGTCGATGCTCGTCGGGTTCGCCGGCGTGAGCATCGCGGTCGCCAAGAACGTGTGCGTCGGCGATGTCGAGTGCAGCGTCGAGGCCGGCGCTGCGGCCGAAGCGGCCAACGCCGGGCACCCTGGCCCGGTGGCCGTGCCCGTCACGGTCCCGGTCACCGAATCCACCGCTCCTGGCACGCCGACCACGATCTCGTCCGATGCACCCGGTGCCGCCGGCCACGATCCGTCGGACACCACCCCGACCACGATCCCCACCGATCCGACGGCGACCACCGTGGCACCGGCGGTCGACCCGGCGGCCACCGCCGTGCCGGACCCGACCGCGACCACGGTGCCGGCCCCACCGATCGACACGACGCCGACGACGGCCCCGCCGGCCACCGCGGCACCCACGACCGCGCCGCCAGCGGCGTCGACGATCCAGCCGATCGCACTCGGCGAATCGGTGATGCTCGGTGCGCTGCCCAACCTCCAGGCGGGTGGCTTCTACGTCGACGCGGTGGTGGGTCGCCAGGGCAGCCAGATGGCCGATCTCGTCGAGTCGCTCCGGGCCAACAACCAGATCGGCCAGACGATCGTGATCCAGACCGGCACGAACGGTTCGATCAGCTCGAAGGACCTCCAGCGGATCATGGCTCAGCTCCCGCCGAACCTGACCCCGACGGTGGTGTTCCTCACCGTGCGCGTCCCCAAGCCGTGGCAGGACGCGAACAACGCGCTCATCCGCGCGCTGCCGCAGTCCTACCCGAACGTGCAGGTCCTCGACTGGCAGACCCAGTCGATGTCGATCACGATCTGCTCCGACGGCACCCACATCGCGTGCGGCGGGACGATGGCCCAGTTCTACGCGAACCTGATCTTCGACCAGATCGGGCGACCCGACCTCGAGAGGTGAGCGTCGAGCGCTACGGCCGCTCGCCGAACTCGGGGCCCTTGGTGCGGGTGCGCTTCAGCTCCCAGAACTCCTCGAGCTCGGTGAGCGTCACGAACGCATCCCACAGGGCGAGCGACTTGTCGGGCGCCGGGACCTTGGTGATGACGGGACCGAACGTGGCCACCTCGCGGCCATCGGCCGCAGTGAACGCGATGATCGGCGTGCCCACGTCGGTGCCGACGAGCGCGAGGCCCTCGGCCATCCGCTCGCGCAGCGAGGCGTCCCACTGCTCGTCGGTGGCGGCCTCGGCGTGCTTGGGATCGAGGCCGATGGCCTCGAGCGCCAACGCGACATCCCACTGCCGCTCGCCGTCGTGGTGGATGCGCCGCCCGTACTCGACGTACAGCGATCCGACCGCGGCCTCGCCCTCGGTGGCGCGCACGGACTCCATCACCCGCAGCAACCCGTACGTCCACACCAGTGGCTCGTAGAACGCGTGGTCGGCCGGCGGCTCGTTCTTGATCAGCAGGCTGATCGGCTCCCAGACGATCTCGAGATCGCGCTCGGCGGCGATGCTGCGGATCCACTGCGACGTGACCCAACACCAGGGACAGATGGGATCGACCCAGAACCTCACTCGTGTGCTCATCGCGGTCACGCTAACGACCAATCGCGAGTTGAGACGCGAGACCGTGGACGGCTCAGACCGAGGTGATCGCGCAGCGTCTCGCCCTCGTAGTCGGTGCGGAACACGCCCATGTCCTGCAGCTCCGGCACCACCGTGTCGACGAACTCGTCGAGCCCGTGCGGGGTGATGTGCGGCACGAGGATGTAGCCGTCGGCGGCGTCGTCCTGGACGTACTGGTTGATCAACCGGGCGACCTCCTTGGCCGATCCGACGAACGCCGAGCGGGTCGTGACCTCGATGATCAGCTCGCGGATGCTGAGGTGCTTCTCGGCGGCCAGGCGCCGCCACTGCTCGGCGACGGACAGCGGATCCTTCTCGTGCCGCACCCGGCCGCGCGTGATCTCTGCGTCCACGTCGGGATCGATGTCGGGCAGCGGGCCGTCCGGGTCGTATGCCGACAGGTCGCGGCCCCACACCTGCTCGAGGAACGCGATCGCGCCCTGCGGGCTCACCTGCTGGCGACGAATGTGCGCCGCCTTCTCTCGCGCGTCATCGGCGTCGTCGCCGAGGAACGCCACCGCTGCGGGGATGATCTTCAGATCGTCGACCGTTCGGCCGTACGTGGGCAGACGGCGCTTCACGTCGGCGAAGAACGCCTTGCCGTCCTCGTAGCCCGAGTGGCGGCTGAAGATCACGTCGGCCTGCTCGGCAGCCAGCTCGCGACCGCCATCGCTGTCGCCGGCCTGGATCTGCACCGGGTACCCCTGCGGGCTGCGCGGCACGTTGAACTCGCCGCTGATCGAGAACTCGCCACCACCGTGGTGGAACGTGGCGATCGACTCGTCGGCCACGAACACACCGCCCTCGGCGTCGGCGACCACGGCGTCGTCGGCCCAGCTGTCCCACAGCGCTCTCGCCGCGTTGATGAACTCGCCCGCCCGGTCGTAGCGCAGCGAGCGATCGAGGAAGCCGCCACGGCGGAAGTTCTCCCCGGTGAACGCGTCGGGCGACGTGACGGCGTTCCAGGCCGCACGCCCGTTGCTGAGGTGATCGAGCGTCGCGAACTGGCGGGCCAGCTCGTACGGCTCGTTGAACGTGGTGTTCAGCGTGGCCGCGAGGCCGATCCTGTCAGTCACCGCCGCGAGCGCGGCCAGCACGGTCAGCGAGTCGGGGCGGCCGACGACGTCGAGGTCGAAGATCTGGCCGCGGTGCTCGCGCAGGCGCAGTCCTTCGGCGAGGAAGAAGAAGTCGAACTTGCCGTGCTCGGCAACCTGGGCGAGGTGGACGAACGACGCGAAGTCGGTCTGGCTGCCCGACGCCGGATCGCTCCACACCGTCGTGTTGTTCACGCCGGGGAAGTGCGCGGCGAGGTGCACCTGCTTGATCGGCTTGCCGGTGTCGGTGCTCATGCGGGGGCTCCGTTTCCTGCGGCGACCGCGTCGGTGCGGTCGAGCGCGTATCGGTTCGGCGGGCGGTCGAGCCCGAGGTGTTCGCGGAACGTCGCACCCGCGTAGGCGTCGCGGAACAGGCCGCGGCGCTGCAGCGACGGCACGACATCGTCGACGAAGCGCTGCAGCGTCGCCGGCAACGTGGCCGGGCGGACGAGGAAGCCGTCGACGGCACCGGCTTCGGCCCAGGCAGCGAACCGCTCGATCAGCGCCGAGGCCGTGCCGACGTGATCGAGACCGACGGGCGCCGAACGTGGACCACCGTTGTCGTCGAGCCGGTGGAGCAGCGAGCGCGCCGCATCGTCGCTGTCGGCGAGCAGCACGTCGACGACCGCGAGGACCGTGACCGTTGCGGGGTCCCGGCCGCTCGCGGCGAGGCCATCGACGATGCGCCGACGCAGCGAGGTGGCGGCATCGATCGATGCGACCCGGACGACGATGATGTCGGCGCGCTCGACGCCCACGGCGAGGGCATGATCGTCGACGGCTTCGATGGCCACGACGGACTGGCCCTGCGGTGATCGGGGAGTGATCGACGGGCCGCGCACGCTGAAGAACCGGCCCTCGAAGTTCGTGACGTGCAGCTTCGAGCGATCGACGTAGCGACCGGTCGCGACATCACGGATGACTGCGTCGTCCTCCCAGCTGTCCCACAGCTGGGCGACCACGTCGACCGCCTCCGACGCCTCGGCGTACAGCTCGTCGGCGTCGGCCACCGTTCGCCGGCCGAAGTGGAACGCCTCGGCCTCGGTGGTCGAGACGTCGACCAGCCAGCCGGCGCGGCCGAGGCTGACGAAGTCCAGTGTGGCGAGGTTCTTGGCGACGTGGAACGGCTCGGTGTGGGTGGTGGTGACGGTGGGCAGCAGCCCGATCGCCCGGGTGGCGGGCGCGATCCTCGCCATCGTCAACAACGCATCGAGCTGGCCGCGGACGTTGTCGGCGCGGTCCGATTGCAGACGGAACGAATCGGAGAGCGTCACGAAGTCGAGCGACCCACGCTCGGCGAGCCGGGCGAGCTCGATGAAGTGCTGCGCCGAGAACAACCGGTCCGGGTGCGCCCTGGGCTCACGCCAGGCGCCCGGATGCTGGCCGGCGCCGTCGATGCTGACACCGATGTGCAGTGGTTCGGTCATGCGACTCCTCGGTTCTCGTCCCGACCGTGGCAAACCCGACCAGTTCACTGAACATTCCCACACGCTGCGCGGTGTGGGAGGGCGGCATCGTCACGGTGCCGTCGCAGGTCTCCCAGAACGTGCATCAGGGCGTTGACTCGCGGTGCGCCCGCGCTGCTTCCAGGGTTCGCTGGCCAGGTAGACCGCCGCGCCGATCACGACGACGGGCTCCATCGTGGCGCGGAGGCGGTGCGCACCGTAGAACGCGAGGGTCACGACGCCCACGGTGATCACCGGGGCGAGCATCACCCAGCGCACACCTCGGCGCATCCGCCAGAGGCCGATCGCCGCCATCGGCGCGAGGATCCACCAGCAGACGATGCCGGCCCAGATGCCCCATCCCGGGCGCTCCTCGCCCTCGTCGCCGTGGACGAGGTTGCCGAGCCCGTACAGATCGGCGGCGCGCAGCACTCGCGCCCCGAGCACCACCGGCAGCCGCGACTCGTGGGCGCGTGCGTAGCTGAACGCCTCGTGGCGGCGGCGGACGCTGCGCGCCGCAGTGCTCTCGTTCGGCGGAGGGTTCGCCTCGACCAGGCAGTCGAGCGACCATCCGCCGAGCCCGGAGCCGTAGTACGCGTCGTTGCAGTTGGCACCGAGCCAGGTCGTGCCTTCGTTCGTGCTCATCAGCACCGTCGTGTCGAACCGGCTGGTGTTGTAGACGATCCACGGCAGGATCGTCACGCCGGTCGCCACCAACACGAGCACGCCGGTGCGCAGCCAGCGCCACAGGTCGTTGCTGCGGAACCCGACGAACGCGAGGAGCGGCGCGAAGAACAGCACCTCGCTGCGCGCGTGGCCGGCGACACCGATCGCCACACCGAGCACCAACGCAGTGGCGATCGTGAACCGCTCCTGATGCCGCAGCGCGAGCAGCAGCACGACCACGACGAGGAACAGCAGCAGCGTCTCGGACATGATCAAGGCATCGCTCAACCAGATGTTCGGGTACGCGGCGGCGATCACCGCAGCGAGCACGCCCACCCGACGGCCACCGATGCGGCGACCGAGCATCGCGATGAGCGGGATGAGCGCGATCCCGATCACGGTCATCGTCGCTCGCTCCCAGAACTCGGGGTTGGCGAGCAGGCTCGCCGGCGCGATCACGATCGAGGTCAGCGGCGGATGCTCGGCGCCCGGTTTCACGCCCCAGTACTGGTAGGCCGCACCGCCGGCCTCCTTGAACCAGTGCCCACGGGCGTTGTAGTACGCCTGGATGCTGTAGTACAGCGAGTCGTTGAGCTTGAGCGGGACGTGCCACTTCGAGATCAGGACGATGATCCGCCAGACCCCGCCGACCGCAGTCGCGCCGCCCACCAGCCGGTGGAAGCGCCGATCGCGCGGATCCTGCGCGTCATCGACGGCTGCAGCCGCGACGGTTCGCTCGCCATCGACTCCGCCGGATGCCACGGCCGTTGATGCTAGTTGTCGACGTCGCGTCGGCTCCTGAGGCCGGTCAGGTTTCGTGCCCCGATCGCATGGGTACTCGTGGGGTCACGTGCGTCGGATGTCGTTCCCCGCTGACGACGCACAACACGTCGCTGGTGCCCGCCTGTCATCTCCCATCCATGGTGGTGCGGGCGCCAGCACACGTGGTCAGCCGGGGCGGTTGCCCCTGGCCACCTTCGGCGCGTCGAGCAACTGCGCGGCAGTGGCCACGTCGAGCGCACCGTCGTCGACCACCACGTCGAGCAGCGAGCGGTGCTGGGCAACTGCCGTCTTGACGATGCGCGCGACGTGGTCGTAGCCGAGCGACGCGTTCAACGGTGTCGCCAGCGCTGGCGTGGCGTTGGCATAGGCGGCGCACTGCTCGACATCGGCCTCGATCCCGTCGACGCACTTCTCGGCGAACAGCGCACACGCCCGGGTCAGCAGGCGGCTGGACTCGAGCAGGTTCGCCGCCATCATCGGCTGGTAGGTGTTCAGCTCGAAGGTGCCCTGTGTGCCGGCGAACGCCACCGCCGCGTCGTTGCCGAAGACCTGGATGGCCACCTGGGCCACCATCTCGCACATCACCGGGTTGACCTTGCCGGGCATGATCGACGAGCCGGCCTGCAGTTCTGGCAGGCGGATCTCGCCCAGTCCGGTGGCGGGCCCGGAGCCCATCAGCCGGATGTCGTTGGCGATCTTGGCGAGCGCCACGCCGAGGCCGCGCAGGTGGCTCGACGCCTCGACCAGGCCGTCGCGCGATGCCTGGGCGGCGAACCGGCTCGGCGCGATCGACAACTCCACGCCGTAGCGGGCAGCGACGCGATCGATGACCGCCGCGCCGAACCGGGGATCGGTGTTCAGCCCGTTGCCGACCGCGGTGCCGCCGAGTGGCACGCGACCGATGCGCGGCAGCGCCGAGGTGATGCGCTCGGCTGATTCGGCGAGCTGCGCGGCGTAGCCGTCGAACTCGTCACCGAGGAAGATCGGCACCGCGTCCATCAGGTGGGTGCGGCCCGACTTCACCACGTCGGCGAAGCGCCGGCCGGCATCGGCGAGCGAGGCTCGGAGCTGCTCGACGGCGGGCAGCAGCTGGTGCGTGGCGTGGACCACGAAGGCCACGGTGACCGCCGTCGGGAACGTGTCGTTCGACGACTGGCCGGCGTTGACGTGATCGTTCGGGTGCACGCCCAGCCCACTGGCATCGGCGGCGAGATGGGCCACGACCTCGTTGACGTTCATGTTGGTCGACGTGCCCGAGCCGGTCTGGAAGACGTCGATCAGGAACTGCTCGTCGAGCTCGCCCGCCTCGACGCGGTCCGCCGCAGCACCGATCGCTGCGAACCGACGGGCGGGCTCGCCACCGGGCTCGGCACCGCTCAACTCGGCGTTCACGACCGCCGCCTCGGCCTTGATCGCCGCCAACGCGTGCACGATCTCGATCGGCAGCGGGCGTCCCGACACGGCGAAGTTGGCCAGCGCCAGCTCGGTCTCGTGGCCCCACAGTGGCCGGGCCGGACGTTCGATCGCCATGAGACGTCTCCCTCTCGGTCGGATGATCGGATGGTCATCTCGCGGCGTCCACGGTATCGGTCGCTCCTCCAACGGGTAGCTGCAGGACATGACCGCCTCCACCGAATCCTCCGGCTCCTCCATCGACGACCTGCGCAGCGCCCTCGACGACGGACACTTCGTCGTGCTGACCTCCGGCGCCGACGCGCTCGGCGCCCGGCCACTCACCCTGCTCGAGGTCGACACCCATGGCAACTTGCTGTTCCTGGTCGACATCGCCGAGCCGTGGGTGGCGGCGCTCGCATCGCACGCCGCGGTGAACGTCGCCGCCGACCGCCACGCGGACGGACGATGGGTCACGGTCGCCGGCACGGCCACCGTCGGGCAGGACCGCTCGACGATCGATCGGCTGTGGACCCCCGCGGCGAAGGCGTTCTGGGACACCAAGGACGATCCGTCGATCGCCGTGCTCTCGGTGCGTCCTTCGTCCGCCGACATCTGGGAGAGCCATTCCTCGGCCATCGGCCGCTTCTTCGCGATCGGCAAAGCGGCGCTCGGCGGATCCGGCGAGGACATCGGCGAGCATCGCACGCTCGCCTTCGCCGCCTGACAGCGAGAGAGCCTGACCCGGAGCGAGACGTCCTCGTACACTCCGGGCATGATCTCCCATCGGCGCGCGTTCGCCGCCACGGCGCTGTTCGCCGCACTCTCCCTGGCAGCGTGCAGCAGCGACTCCACGTCCGCTCCGACGACCACCGCCACGTCGACCACCGCGACGACGGTCGCGACGTCGGCGAGCTCCGCCCCGGCCGCGGACACCCCCACGAGCGCGTCGACCGTCGACACGACCGCCGAGACCGAGCCCGCGACCACCGATGCGTCGACCGAGCCATCGACCACAGCGGCGCCGAGCACCACGACGGCACCAGCGCCCTGCGTCGCGCCGGACTCCACCACGCCGGTGTCCGCGGCGCCCGCCGACTCCACCGGGCAGGAGTGGAGCATCACGTCGTTCGACGGTGCGGTCATCCGTGCCCACTGGTTCCCGCTGGCCGGGCTCACGGCCGGGGCCACGGCACCGACCGTGCTGATGGGGCCCGGCTGGGGCTCGTCCGGCGACACCGATGCCACCAGCGACGGCACGCCCGGCGTGGTCAACATCGCCACCCTGCACGCCGCCGGGTTCAACGTCTTGACGTGGGACCCGCGCGGCTTCGGCGCCTCCACCGGCACGGTGGAGATCGACAGCCCCGATTTCGAGGGACGCGACGTGCAGCAGCTCCTCGACTGGGTGTCCACGATGCCCGGCGTCGAACTGGACGGCACACGCGACCCGCGCGTCGGCATGTTCGGCGCGTCCTACGGTGGCGGCATCCAGCTGGTCACCGCGAGCATCGACTGCCGCATCGACGCGATCGTCCCGGTCATCGCCTGGCACTCGCTGCAGACCAGCCTGTTCAAGGCGGACACGCCCAAGACCGGCTGGGCGAACTTCCTCGCCGGCGTCAGCGCGGGTCACCAGATCGATCCGACGATGAAGCGCGCGAACGATGCGAGCAACAGCACCGGCGTGGTCGATCCCACCGACGTGCAGTGGTTCGCCGACCGCGGTCCCGGCGACGCCGTCAGCAAGATCTCGGTGCCGACGCTGATCATCCAGGGCACGGTCGACACGCTGTTCACGCTCGACGAGGGCGCCACCAACTACACCGTCATCCACGGCGACGGCGTGCCGACGGCGATGCTGTGGTTCTGCGGCGGTCACGGCGCGTGCCTCACGAACGCCGGCGACATCGGGCGGGTCGGCGACGAGGCCGTCGCCTGGCTCCAGCACTACGTGTCGCGCCTCGACGCCACCGTCGCCGTCCCCGCGTTCGCGTTCGTCGACCAGGACGGTGTGACCTACACGGCCGACGAGTTCCCGCTGCCTGCTGCCACGCCGCTCACGGCGACGGGCACCGGCACGTTGAACCTCACCGCCGACGGAGGCGCCGGGCCGGCGACGATCGGCGCCGCCGGCGGCCTCGGTGCCGCGGTCTCGGGCATCACGCCCGGCAAGGCGACCAACGCCGTCGACGTCACGATCCCCGCGCCGGCGGCCGACACGGTGCTCGTCGGCGCGCCGACGCTGAACATCACGTACATCGGAACGGTGGCCGACGGCGATCGGCCGACCCGGGTCTTCGCCCAGCTCGTCGACGACACGACCGGGCTCGTCCTCGGCAACCAGATCACGCCGATCGACGTCACCCTCGACGGTCAGCCGCACACCGCCCAGGTGCCGCTGGAGATGATCGCCTTCACCGCCCATCCGGCCGGCACCGTGACCCTGCAGCTCGTGGCCACCACGGTCGCCTACGCCCAGCCACGGCTCGGCGGCAGCATCGACTTCAGCGCGATCTCGATCGACCTGCCGGCCGTCACCGGTGCGACGGCGGTGCCGGCGAGCTGACGACGGCCGGCGACGCCGACGGTGCCAAGGGGATGTCTAGATGTTGCGGGCGAAGAACTCGAGGGTGCGCTGCCACGCGTCGGTGGCGGACTCGGCGTGGTAGCTGGCCCGGCGGTCACAGTTGAAGCCGTGGCCCGCTTCGGGGTAACGCACGACGTCGGTGGGCGCCGACGACGTCGCCGCTGCGGCGCGCAGCGCCTCGACATCGTCGATCGGGATGCCCGTGTCGAGATCGCCGAACACGCCGAGCCACGGCACCGTCAGCCGGGGTGCGAGGTCGACGAGCGCCGGGAAGCCGAACCGGCCGGTTGTCACCCCGCCGCCGTAGAAGGTGACAGCCGCGCCGACCGACCGTTCGACCGCGGTCACCAGCGCGAGCGTGCCGCCCATGCAGAACCCGACGACGCCGATCGACGACGGCTCGAACCCGGCGCCCGCGGCTGCGGCCAGCGCGACATCGATGTCGGCGAGGACCGTGTCGGGCGAGAGCGCAGCGAAGTGCTCGCCGATCTTGGACATGTCGTCGTAGCCGAGCTTGGGGTCACCGGTGCGGTGGAACAGGTGTGGGGCGATGGCGAGGTAGCCGGCGTCGGCGAGGCGGCCGCAGATGTCCTCGATGTGCTCGTTGACGCCGAACGCCTCCTGGAGGACGATGATCGCGGCACGGGCGAGGCCGTCGGAAGGATGGCGGACGGTGAGCGGGGCGGCAGCGGTGTCGGACATGCCGTCGACTGTACGCCCGGTCAGGTCGACTGCCAGGCCGCCGTCAGGCCAGTCGATAGATGCGCTGGAAGTTGGCGAGCGCGGTCGCACTGCCGTCGACGGTGACGACGCCGTGGTCGATCGCGTCGTGCAGCGTGGTGCGCCCCTGACGGATGTCGATCCAGACCCGGGCCGGCCCCTCGATGACGAGGTCGGGCGTGTCACGAGGCGTGCCGCCACCCTTCACCGACGACAGCACCACCTCGTCGCCGCCGACGCGGAACAGGTAGCGCTCGTCGACGCCGGCTGCCGCGACGGGATCGTAGAACGTGGCCACCGTGCCGTTGATGGCCGTCCACGAGCGGATCTCCTGATCCTCGGCGGGCTCCTCCAGCAGCGGCACGCCCCAGCGGGCGAGGGCGCGCATCACGGGGACGGCGGCACGGCCCCGTTCGGTGATGGTGTACACCGAGCGCGCTGCGGGAGGCGGCAGCTCCTTCGATGCGAGCAGGTCCTGCTCGGCCATCGAGCGCAGGCGCTGGCTGAGCAGCGTCGGGGCGATGCCGGGCAGGTGGTCGCGCAGGTCGGTGAAGCGCTGATCGCCGATGACGAGCTCGCGCAGGATCAGCAGCGTCCAGCGATCGCCCAGCACGTCGAGGGCACGGGCGATCGGGCAGTACTGCTCGTCGTAGCGGACGGTTGCCGGCATGGCTGGATCTCTCTCGGACTCGGGTTGTGGCTTCGATGGGCAGTGTACGAACCGCTCACGCGGTCCAGCGGGTGTGGAAGGTCTCGGCGACGGGCAGCCCGTCGGGCGTCGCCAGCGTGCCGTGCTCGAGGGCGATGCCGCCGGCGCTGGTGCGTGCGTCGAAGACGCCCTCCAGCCACAGGTCCGGATCGGCGGGCAGGGTGCGATGGATGTGCACGGTGTAGTCGATGCTGACGCCGCCGGTCGGCGGCGTGTGACGGCGGAACGGCGACGGCGGGAACCAGTCACCGATCATCGTCAGCCACGCGGCGTCGAGCGGGCGCACCTCGAGCGGGCGCACGTGGCCGGCGATGCGCGAGTCGTCGGCACCACCGGTGGGCACGGTGGCCGGATCGATCAGCAGGTCGGCCTGGGCGAAGTGCTTGATCATCGGCGGCGGCGTGAAGGGCGCGCACTCGCCGATCGGCGCCGGCCGATCGGTGACGACGGTGTCCCAGTCGTTGCCGGCGGTCGGGCTGAGCATGGTGATCCGCGTGCTGGTGACGGCACGACCCTGCTGATTGATCGTGGCGGCGATCGTCGCGAACGATCGACCGGACCGGATCACCTCCAGCTCGATCTCGGCCGGCCCGATCTCCGTCGGGCGCAGGAACGTCGCCGTGACGGTGCGCACCTCGCGCGTCGGCGCGAACAGCTCGGCCGCCCGCACCGTCAGCGCGGTGACGTAGCCGCCGTGCACGCCGCGCAACGAAGCCCACGATCCGTCGAGCTCGGCGACGAACACCGGCGTGCCGTCGGCGGAGTCCGTCGCGCGCTCGACCGCGGTGGTGCGGTCGAAGTGGGTGAGCGTTCCCGTGATGTGACCCATGACGTTCCTCTTGACTCTCGAAAAGTGACCGACTAGTAGTTTAAAGATACTAATCTGGATCGGGACGCACAAGGGGGCATCGGGCACATGATCGACGACCAGACCGGCCATGACACTGCGGGGGACATCGAGCCAACGACGGAGCCACAGATCGAGATCGAGCAGGGCGAGTTCGCCGCGATCGCGATCACCGAGCCCAAGGAGCGCAATCCGTGGGTGGTGCTGACCTCCACCAGCCTCGCCGTGTTCGCGGTGTTCCTCGACACCACGATCGGCTTCGTGTCGTTCCCGGCCATCAGCGCGACGTTCCGCGCGTCGGGTCCCTCCACCCTGTCGTGGGTGCTCAACGCCTACACGCTCGTGTTCGCCGCGCTGCTCATCCCGTCGGGCCGGCTGGCCGACCGCGTCGGCCGGCGGAAGATGTTCCTGATCGGCGTGGTCACGTTCACGACAGCGTCGATGCTGTGCGGGCTGGCCCCGAACGTCGGGTTCCTGATCGGTGCGGAGATGCTCGAAGCCGTCGGGGCGGCCATCCTCGTGCCGGCATCGCTCGCCCTCGTCCTGCAGACGTTCCCCCGCGAGAAGATCCCCGTGGCCGTGGCCATCTGGGGCGCGATCGGCGCCGTCGCCGGGGCGGCCGGCCCGACGCTCGGTGCACTGGTGGTCAGCAACCTCAGCTGGCGTTGGGCGTTCTACATCAACCTGCCCGTCGGCCTGTTCAGCTTCACCCTCGGCAAGCGGGTGCTGCCCGAGGGGCGTGAGGCCAACCCCGGTCGGCTCCCGGATCCGCTCGGCGTGCTGTCGCTCGCCGGCGGCATCGGTCTCGTCACCTACGCCATCGTCGAGACGAACACGTGGGGCTGGGCGAGCGGGCGGTTCGTCGGCACGCTCGCGGCGGCGGTGCTGGTGCTCGGCTTCTTCGTCTACCGGTGCAGCAGCGTCAGCAACCCGGTCATCCACCTCGCCCTGTTCCGCGCCAACAACTTCCGCTGGGCGAACATGGCGATGATCGTGCTCGCGATCGGGTTCAACGCGATGTTCCTCGGCAACGTGCTGTTCCTCACGCGGGTCTGGCAGTACTCGATCCTGCGCGCCGGCCTGGCGATCTCCGTCGGGCCACTGATCGTCGCCGCCACCGCGCCGCAGTTCGGCAAGCTCGCCGGGCGCATCGGTCAGCGCCGGCTGCTGATGCCGGGCGGCCTGCTGTGGGCCGCCGGCGGCATCTACCTGATCATCCGCGCCACGACCTCGCCCGACTACCTCGGCGTGTACCTCCCGGCCGTCGTGTGCACCGGCATCGGCGTCGCGCTGTGCCTGCCGCAGCTGTCGTCCGCCGCCGTGCAGGGCCTGCCACCCGATCAGTTCGGGTCAGGCTCGGCCGTCGGGCAGGCCGTCCGCAACCTCGGCTCCACGTTCGGCGTCGCGCTGGTGGTGGCGTTCACCACCGGCCTCACGGCGGTCAACGCGCTCGACGGGTTCCATCACGTCTGGTGGCTGCTCGCCGGCTGCGGTTCGCTCGTGACGCTGCTGTCGAGCCGCCTGGTCCGCATCCAGACGCCGGCCGCCCCGGAGATCGCCGCGGCGTCGGCGCACTGACGTCACGCGGACGCACAGCCGCCACGTTGACTGACGGCGTCCGCGTTGGCCAGTGTGCGTGGATGATCAATCCCCCCATCGGCAGCGGCCACATCGACGACGAGCTCCACGTGCCGACGGGTGACGAGTACGAGTGGAGCGAGACGTGCTGGTTCACGTTCTCGATCCCCGAGCGGAACATGTCGGTGCAGTTCTACCCGTACTTCCGCACCAACATGGGCGTCGCTGCCGGCGCGGTGTACGTGTGGGACGGCGCCGCGGACCAGGTGTCGACGTGTCGGTACGCGAAGAACTTCTGGCACCTGCCGATGCCCACCACGCCGCTGTCCGACATGCAGCTGGCCAACGGCATCACCTACCGGGCCAACGCACCGCTGTCGGAGTACTCGGTCGGCTACCGCGATCCGGACGGCGGCGATCTCGCCATCGATCTCGACGTTCGCTGCATCGACGAACCGTTCCGCCTGCACACCCACTACGACCAGGCCACTCGCGCGACGGGCACGATCATGCTCGACGGCGAGACGATCGACGTCGACTGCGTCGGCTTCCGCGACCGGTCGTGGGGCGTCCGCAGCCAGTTCGGATCCACCGTCATGGGGCCAGCCCGCTATGCCCCGTACAGCTGGGGCACGGCCGCGAACGACGACGGCTTCTTCTCGATGTGCGGCGACTTCGGCAACGGCTGCGTCAACGTGCACGGCTTCCTGCGTCGCGACGGCCAGCAGTCGAAGATCGCGTCCGGCACGCATCAGGTGCTCGAACGCTCGTCGCTCACCGGCTACCCGCAGCACGTCGTGATCGTCGGCACCGACGAGCTCGGGCGCACGTTCACGGCCGACGGTTGGGCCCAGAACGGGTTCGGTTGGAACATCAACCCGAACCTGTACACGATCAACTCGCTGATGCACTGGTCGCTCGACGGCGTCGATGCGTACGGCGAGGACCACGACAACTGGAGCGCGGCATCGATCCGCGACTTCCACCACAGCGCCAAGCACGACCACTCGAGCTGATCCCGCGCCGATTGCGGCCGCGTCTCAGCCGCCGCGCAGCACCCGCCGGAGCAGTTCGCGGTGGGCCTCGAGGCCGGGCGCCTCGGCCTCGGCGTCCTTGGCCTGCTCGTCGAGCCGGCGCAGCCGCACCGCATCGCCGCTGTGCTCGAGCGCCTCGAACTCGGCCACCTCGGCGGCGCTCATCGCCCCGCCCTGCAGGCGCAGCGTGTGCACCGACGCCGCCGACAGCTGCGCGGCGTACGTGGGCTCGGTGCTGACGAGGTAGCGCTTGGCCGCGACGTGCAGCCGCACCGGCTCGGTCACCGCAGGGGCGAACCACTGGGCCAGCCACCGTGCGCCACTGCTGTCGTGGTGCGCGTCGGCGTCGGCCGCGAGCGCGTCGGCCGCGTCGCGCTCGCCGACGATGCGGCCCACCATGTGGCCCACGTCGTGCAGCAGCGCGGCGACGACCAGCGTGTCGGCGAACCCGGCCCCGGCGGCGAGCGCGCCGGCCTGCAGCTGGTGCTGGATCATCGTGACGTCCTCGCCGAGGTACTCCATGCCCTCGGCCGAGGAGAACACCGCCTCGATCGCCGCGATCGCCGCCTCGACGTCGTGGTCGCTCAGCTCGCTCACGGCGCGCTGTTCCGGTCCCACCCGGCCCTGGCGAGCACGGCCACCGTCGAGGCGAGGCCGTCGAGGTCGGCATAGCAGCCCTGCAGGTGCCGCGCACCGGCGCCGTCGGTGAAGCCGGTGCGGGCGTGCAGCACGCGAGTGTTGTCGAAGACGATGCACTCCCCCGGCGCGAGGGTGAGCCGCACCTCGAGCTCGGGCCGGGTGAGGATCCCGGCGAAGACCCGCATCGACCGGTAGACCTCCGCGACCTGCCCGACCGACACCTGGGGTGGCTGCACCGAGCGATCGTTCCAGCGGATGCCGCGCACGTCGCCGGCCGGGTTGAGCTCGATCGTGGTGCCGCTCGCGCGCAGGCTCGTGCCGGCGTCCTCGAACCCGAACGTCAGCCGCGTCGTCGTGAGCACCTCATAGGCGGCGGGATCCTCGGCGCGGAGCACGGCCGCCGCGCTGAACCCGTCGACGAGCACGTTCTCGCCACCGTTGGCCGACGACATCAAGCAGTGCAGCAGCTGGATGCCCGGCACCGGCTCGCGGTACGGGTTGTCGGTGTGCGGTGCGATGGCCCGACCGGTGTAGGCGAGGTTGATCGGCTGCGGCTCGACGCGCACGTCGAACAGATCGCCGTAGTTGGTGGCCCGTACGAACCCGAACGTGCGCGCCACCTCGAGCACCTGCCCGGGTTCGGCCGGGACCTCGCGCACGAGGAGCAGGCCGAGGTCCATCAAGGCGCGCATCGCCGATGCCTTCGCCGGCCCGGGGACGGTGACGTCGACCCAGTCCGCCGTCGGCGGGCCATCGGGAAGGTCCGCCGCCACCCATGGACGGCGGGCGCGCTCGCTGCGATCGTCGAAGACGTCGGCGCGGCCCGGTGCGTTGGCCGACAGCCAGCCGAGCGAGAAGTGGGCGACATGGCCGTCGGGTGCGAACACCACCTCGACGTCGTCGCCGTCGACCACGGTGGCGGCGACGGTGGTGTGCGGATCGAGCGACAGCACGCTGCGCAGCCGTTGGCCCGACCCGGCGTGACGGCACTCCCCGCAGGCACACGCGTCGCGCAGCCACAGCGCGGGCAGTTCGAGACCGTCGACGCTGAGGATCGTCGCGGGGGCGGTCGCGCTCATCGCTTCCTGCACAGGGTGAGGCCGTCGGCGATCGGGAGCATGACGACGTCGACGCGCTCGTCGGCCGTGACCATGTCGTTGAACTCGCGCAGCGCGACGGTGTCTCGGCTCGTATCGGCGGCGTCGATGATGGCGCCGCCCCACAGCACGTTGTCGACCGCGATCAGCCCACCGGGGCGCATGCGTTCGAGGATCTCGGCGTAGTAGGTGGCGTACGACGACTTGTCGGCGTCGATGAACGCCATGTCGATCGGAGGATCGTGCGGCATCGCACGCAGGGTGTCGGCGCCGGGGGCGATGCGCAGCTCGACGCGGTCACGCAGGCCCGCTTCCTCCCATGCCCGCACGGCACGGTCGGTGTACTCGGTGCTGACGTCGCAGCAGATCAGCCGCCCACCATCGGGCAGCCCGCGGGCGAGGCAGACCGACGAGTAGCCGGTGAACGTGCCGACCTCGACCACCAGCCGGGCGCCGAGGAGGCGCACCAGCATGGTGAGGAACGTGCCCTGCTCAGGGGCGATCTGCATCCGCGAGATCTGTCCCATCGCGAGCGTGTCTGCGGCGAGCCGGTCGAGGACCGGATCGGGCGGTGTGCCGTGGGCGACGAGGTAGGCGTGGAGCTCGGCCTCGAGCCCCAGGGTCTTCGGTGTGGCCATGCGCCCGACTCTAGGTCGGGCTCCCGGCCTCACGGACGACGTCAGCGGCTGCGGTTGCCCGAGCTGCGGCGACCGGTCGACTGGCGGGCGGCGCCACCCGGACGACCACTGCTGGCCGGGCCGACACCGCGACCCGAGCCGGCACCGCGACCCGAGCCGGTGCTGCGACCGCCACCACGGCTGACGCCCTGGGGCGTCTCGACGGGCGCCGTGTAACGCACGAGCGGAGCGGCCGGTCCGACGAGGTGGGCGAGCATCCCGTGGCCCGGACCGACGCGGGTGATGGTGGGCTCGATCTTCGCAGCGCGGGTCAGCGACTTGACGTCGCCGACCTGATCCGGCGTCATCAGCGTGACGACGATGCCCTCGGCGCCGGCGCGGGCGGTGCGGCCGGAGCGGTGCAGGTACGCCTTGTGCTCGGCCGGCGGATCGACGTGGATGACCAGCGCGATGTCGTCGACGTGGATGCCGCGGGCCGCGATGTCGGTGGCCACGAGCACGCGGGTGGTGCCCTCGGAGAACGACTCGAGGTTGCGCTCGCGGGCGTTCTGGCTGAGGTTGCCGTGCATCTCGACGGCGGGGATGCCGGCCATCGACAGCTGCTTGGCGAGCTTCTTCGCTCCGTGCTTGGTGCGGGTGAACAGCAGCGCGCGGTCGACGCCCTGGGCGAGCTCCTTGATGACCGTCGGCTTGTCGGCGGCGGAGACGGCGAACACGTGATGCGTCATCGTCGAGACCGGCGAGATCGCGGGATCGACCGAGTGGACCACCGGGTTCGTGAGGTAGCGCTTGACGAGCACGTCGATGCCGTTGTCGAGCGTGGCCGAGAACAGCAGGCGCTGGGCGTTGGCCGGCGTCTGATCGAGCAGGCGCTTGACGGCGGGCAGGAAGCCGAGGTCGGCCATGTGATCGGCCTCGTCGAGCACGGTCACCTCGACCAGGTCGAGGCGGCAGTGGCGCTGGGCGATGAGGTCCTCGAGCCGGCCGGGGCAGGCGACGAGGATGTCGACGCCGAGGCGGAGCGCGGTGACCTGCGGGCCCTGGCCGACGCCGCCGAACACGACGGCGACCTTCTGGTTCATCGCCGCAGCGATCGGCATGAGCGTCTCGGCGACCTGGTTGGCGAGCTCGCGGGTGGGGACCAGGATGAGCGCACGGGGCTTCTTGGTCTCGCGCTTGGCGCCGGACTGGGCGAGGCGGACCACGGTGGGGATTGCAAATGCAATCGTCTTGCCGCTGCCGGTCTTGCCACGGCCGAGCACGTCGCGACCCGCGAGCGAGTCGGGCAGGGTGGCGGTCTGGATCGGGAACGGCACGAGGATGCCGCCACGGGTCAGCGAGGCGACGATGGGCGCCGGCACGTCGAGCTCGGTGAAGTCCGCGGCGGGCGCGACCGGAGCCGTGGACGGCACCAGGTCGGCAGCTTCGATGTCGATCGGGCGAGCGCCCGGCGTGGACGGCCGGTTGCCATTCATCGAGCTGCCGCTCGAGGGCACGCCGGTGGGCTGGCCGCGGCGACGACGGGGGTTGCGACGCGACGCGCCGGAGGACGGGGTGGTGGTGGTCATGTGGATTGCCTTCCAATTCGGTGGCCGTTGATGCAATGGCTGTCCGCTCGTTGGAACGAAATCGTGCGCCTCGGGGGCGCTGCACTCGACCGCACGTCACTGGGGATAGCGACGATGCAGGGGCCGACCCTAGCGGGAGAAAGTCACAACCGAACGCGACACCCGCCGCCGGTATCGTCGCTGCAGTGCGTTGGGACCGACTGACTCTCGGGATCGGCCTCTCCTACGCACTGCTCGCGTGGAGCATGGGGTATGGCGCGGTGCTGCCCGAGCTGCGCGACGAGGTGCACATGTCGGCGTCCATCGCGTCGCTGCACGGCTCACTGTTCGGGATCTGCCTCCTCTTGCTGGCCACGATCGGCCGGCGCGCGCTGGCCGCATCGTCGAACCGAGCGCTCCTCGTCTGCAGCGTCGCCGGCATGTTCGGCGGCGGGATCCTGTTCGGCCTCGGCCGCTCGTCCGCGGTCACCCTCGCAGGCGCCGCACTCGCCGGCGCCGGTTCGGCGTGCCTCGTCATCGTCGTCCCCGCCGTGATCTACGCCCACCAGCGCGACTCGTCGACGCAGGCCCTCGCCGTCCTGAACACCTTCCCGATGCTGTCGTCGATGACGCTGCCCGTCGCGGTCGGCATCGCCGTTGCCGTCGGCGTCACGTGGCGGGCGGTGTTCGTCGTGCCGCTCGTGCTGATCGGCGCCGGCATCATCGGTACGGCAGGTCGATCGACGGTGCCGTTGTCGACGCACGCCGAGCCGATCGCGCTGATGCAGCTGTTCCGGCTGCCGCAGTTCGCCCGCCGCTGGACGGCGATGGCGTGCGGCGTGCTGATCGAGATCGGCACCGGCATCTGGGCCGCGTCCATCCTCGTGCAACGCGGCGGCGCATCGAAGGGCGCCGGCGCGATCCTCACCGTCGGTTTCTTCCTCGGCATGGCGATCGGGCGGATGAGCCTGGCCAACCTGCTGCGCCGGTTCGGTGGTGCACGCGTCCTCACCGGCTCGTTCGTCGGTGTGATGGTGTCGCTCGTGCCGTTCGTGCTCGGGCCGGGGCTCGTCGGCCGGGTCGTTGGGCTGTCGCTCCTCGGCCTGACGCTCTCGACCGTCTACCCGCTCGCCCTCTCCCGTCTGTTCGAGCTGCACCACGACACCGAGGCGCTCGGCCGAGCCGGAGCGCTGGCGTCGGGCGTCGGCGTCACGTTCGGCCCACTGCTGCTCGGCGCGTTCTCCGACCTCGTCGGCCTCGGCTGGGCCACCCTCGTCCTCCCGGTGTTCGGCCTCATCGGCCTCTGGATGATCCGCCCGACCCGTGGTTCCGACCTGTCGAATGTGCGCTCTGGGGGGCAAACGCCTGCGGAGAACTGATCAGGTGGGCGGCAGGGCCTGATGCTGATCCATCATGTCGCTCATCACCGCGCGGATGAACTCGTCGGCGGCCTCGGTCCAGCCGCCGGACACGCCGCCGTAGATCGCGCCGCTCTTCGGCGCGTTGTCGCGGTTGGCGATCGCGTACTCCACCGCTGCGGCGAGGTCGGCGGTCCATGCCGCGACGACGCCCTCCTGCGTCTGCGGTCGGGTGACCGCCATGTGGATCGCGTTCGGGTACTGCAGCCCGTTCATCCGCCAGCCGTTCGAGCGCAGCGAATCGTTGACGTGGTAGATGTCGAACTCGTCCGAGGTGAACGCGAACAGGAAGCTCGGCTCACCGATCAGGCGCAGCTCGGGATGGCTGCGCACGGCGGCCTGCATCGCGTACGAGGTGTCGAAGATCTCGCGGGCGTAGCCGAGGTAGCCCTCGCGACCCGTGGCCACCATGCCCGCCCACGTCGCCGCGAGCAGGCCGCTCGAGCGTGACCCGTCGATGCCCGGCGAGCAGTACTTGCCGCCGGTCCACGCGGTCTGGAAGAAGTACTGGCTGTTGCGCACGGCCCGCTCGCGGAACATCAGCAGCGACGTGCCCTTCAGCCCGTAGCCGTACTTGTGGGTGTCGGCCGAGATCGTCGTGACGCCCGGGACGCGGAAGTCGAACGCCGGGATCGCGTGGCCGAGCTGCTCGCCGAACGGGAGGATGAACCCGCCGAGGCAGCCATCGACGTGCAGCCCGATGCCACGCGACAACGCGAGCTGGCCGAGCGCGGCGATGTCGTCGATCGTGCCGTAGCCGTAGTTCGACGCCGAGCCCATCATCGCGATCGTGTTGTCGTCGATCAGCCCCGCCACTGCATCGACGTCGACCTGTGCCGTGAGCGGATCGACGGGTGCGACGCGCAGCTCGATGCCCAACAGGTGGCACGCCTTGTCGAACGCCGGGTGCCCGGTCTCGGGCTTGACGAAGTTGGGCTGGTGGATGCCGCGGGTCTGCGCGGCGTGCTCGCGGTACGACATGACGGCGTGGAGGATGCTGCCGCTGCCGCCGCTCGTGATCATGCCGACGGGATCGCCACCCTCCGCCGCCGCGACGTCGCCGTGGAACAGGTCGAGGCCCATCGCGATGATCTCGCCCTCGAAGCGGGTCGCGCTCGGGCAGACATCGCGCTGCAATGCGTTCATGTGCCCGTAGAGCGCGAAGGCCTTGGACATGAACGCGTAGTGGTCCATGTCGCCGCAGTAGAACGAGCCACTGGCCTTGCCGGTCTGCCAGAACGAGTCCTCGGCGGTGGCCATTTCGCGGAGCTCGTCGAGGATCTCGCCACGGTCGCGACCGTGCTCGGGGAGGGCGCGCACGACCGGGTACCGCTTCGCGTAGGGATAGCTGCTCATGGGGACGAGCTTGGCATGATGCCAGGCATGAGTTCGGACGCTGATCGCTGGTACCTCGCGATCGACCTCGGCACCGGCGGCACCAAGGTCGCTCGAGTGACCGCCGACGGGGTCGTCCAGGCGGCGGCGTTCCGCTCGGTCGACACGACATACACCGCCGACGGTGGCGCCGAGCAGGACACCGAAGCCTGGTGGAGCGGCCTGGTCGAAGCGGTCCGCGAGGTGGTCGCGGATGCGGGCACGCCGTGCGCCGGTGTCGGCATCACCGGCCAGTGGGGCTCCACCATCCCCGTCGGCGCGGATGGCCGCGCGGTCGGGCCATGCCTGCTGTGGTCCGACCATCGAGGCGGGCGATGGTCGAAGCGGCTCGCCGGCGGACCCATCGCCGTGTCCGGCTACGCACCGCACAAGATCGCCCGGTGGCTGCGCCTCGCCGGCGGCGCCCCCAACCCGAACGGAGCCGATCCCACCGGACACGAGCAGTTCCTCGCCAACGCCCGCCCTGCAGTGCACGCCGCGGCGACCTCGTTGATGGAGCCCGTCGACTACATCGGCCTGCGGCTCACCGGACGCACGGCGGCGACGCCGGCGTCGATGGTGGCGTCGTGGCTCACCGACAACCGCGTCGGCGCGGTGGTCGCGTACAACGACACGCTCGTGCGCCTCGCCCGCCGCTCCGCGGCGAAGCTGCCACCGCTCGTGCCGACGGGGTCGCAGCTCGGCGGGCTCACCGACGACGTCGCGGCCGAGATCGGTCGCCACGATGCCCTCCCGGTCGGCACACCCGTCGTCTGCGGCGCACCGGACCTGCACACGGCGGCGATGGGCGCCGGCGCGGCGACCGACTTCGCCGGCCACATCGCGATCTCGACGACGGCGTGGGTGTCCGCGCCGGTGCCGTTCAAGAAGACCGACATCACCCACCAGATGGCCTCGGTGCCGGGCCTGCGCAGCGGCTCCTACCTCATCGCCAACAACCACGAGACGGGCGGCGCAGCACTGCGCTGGTTGCGCGACTCGGTGCTCACCGTCGGCGACGGCTTCCAAGGCGGTTACGACGCGCTCACGGCCGAAGCCGCCGGCGCGCCCGCCGGCAGTGGCGGCGTGGTGTTCTGCCCGTGGCTCAGCGGCGAGCGCTCACCCGTGTCGGACGCCAACCTCCGCGCGAGCTTCCTCAACGTCTCGATGGGCACGACGCGCGCTCACCTGGTGCGCGCCGTGCTGGAGGGCGTCGCCTACAACGCGCGCTGGCTGCTCGAGGCCACCGAGAAGTTCGCCGGCCGCCCGCTCGACGGGCTGCGCCTGCTCGGCGGCGGGGCGACGTCGGACCTGTGGTGCCAGATCCACGCCGACGTCATCGGCCGGCCGATCCTCCAGGTCGCCGATCCTGTCAACGTCAACGTGCGCGGCGCAGCGTGGTTCGCCGCGCTGCACCTCGGCCACCTCACCCTCGACGAGATCACCGCGGCGTCACCCGCCTCGACCGTGTTCACCCCGATCCGGGCGAACACCGACGCGCACGCGCCGTTGTACGCCGAGTTCGTGCAGTTGGCCAAGGCCCAGCGGGCGATGTACCGGCGGCTCAACGGCCGGCACTGAGCACGGGCGCCGTCGCCCGCCGGCACAGCCCGAGCGCTCAGACGAAGTCGGCCGCGCCGTCGTACGGCCGGCGGCCGGCGTACACGGTGGCCTGCCGCAGCCGGGCCCACACCTCGTCGATCGACGACGCGGTCGCGGACGCCACGACCGTGCGTGAATCGTGCTCGCGCTCGGCCTCCGCCGTCCAACGCGGCACGACGGCGACGAGCGTGCCCTCGTCGTCGCGCACGTGGTTCTCGCGGTAGTCGAGCAACGTCCGCCAACCGGCGCACTCGAGCGCGCGCCGATCGGGCTGATCCACGGTCATCCGTCGCCGCAGCGGATGACGAGTGCGTGTGTTCCGTGCCATGCGTCAACGATGACGGACCCGTCCTGTGGATCGCTAGTGCCAACTACGTGTGCGCGAGCTGTGATCAACCGGGCGTGAGCTGTGATCAACGTGCCGGAGCCTGTGCACATCCTGTGGTTCGGTTCGCACGCCGCCGCCGAGGGTGCGACAGCGGGCATCTGACGCCGCGTCAGATACTCTGCGTCGATGACCAGCGTCACACCGGATCAGCGCTCCATCGACCTGCTCGACGGCGAGTTCTACACGACCAACCCGTACCCCACCTACGCCTGGATGCGCGACAACGCTCCCGCCTACTGGGACTCGATCAACGAGATCTGGGGCATCTCCCGCTACGACGACATCGTCGAGATCGAGCGGCGCAAGGACGTGTTCATCAACAGCGATCAGGTCAAGGGCGGCTACCGCCCGAACCTGCCCGCCGACCCAGCGATCATCGGCCTCGACGACCCGTTCCACCAGCAGCGCCGGGCCCTCGTGGCCCGCCGGTTCACGCCGCGCGCCGTCAGCGACAAGGAGCCGCAGATCCGCGAGGTCGTGACCCGTCTGCTCGACACTGCGCTCGCGCCGCACACCGCCGATGATCCCGTCGAGATCATCGAGCACCTCGCCTCGCCGCTGCCGGCGCTGATGATCGGCCGTCTGCTCGGCTTCGACGACGCAGACTGGCCGAAGCTGCGCGACTGGTCGGAGCGCACGATCGTCATGGGCGGCGGCCCGCGCTGCTTCACCGAGGACGGCATGAACGCCGCCATCGAGTTCGCAGTCGCCGCGAACGACCTGTACGAGTCGAAGAAGACGTGCCCGATGGACGACCTGATGTCGATGTACACGACGGCGGAGATCACCGGGCAGGAGTTCGGCACCACGGAGGCCGTGTCCGATGCGCTGCTGCTGCTCGATGGCGGCGCCGAGACCACCCGAACGGTGATCGCGCGCACGCTGCTGCTGCTCGCCGAGCACCCAGCCGAGTGGGCCAAGCTCAAGGCCGGCGCCGACATCGGCATCGCGGTCGAGGAGTTCATCCGCTACGTCACGCCGATCCACAACATGTGCCGCGTCGCCAACGTGGACTACGACCTCAACGGCACCACCATCCCGGCCGGCAACCAGGTCGTGCTGATGTACTCCTCGGCCAACCGCGATCCGGAGCACTTCACCGATCCGGAGACGTTCGACGTCGCCCGCCCCGGCAACCACCACATCGCGTTCGGCTTCGGCACCCACTTCTGCCTCGGCGCCGCGCTCGCCCGGCTCGAGATCCGCACGTTCTTCGAGGAGTTCGTCCGCCGGGTGGACTCGTTCCGCATCGTGCCCGACTCCGTCGTCGAGATGCCGAACCCGTTCGTGTTCGGCATCAAGTCGGCGAACATCGAGCTCACCGGGGTCGCGTCTTGAGCACCATCGCGTTCACCGGCTCGGCCGGTGGGATGGGCGTGGCGACTCGCGCCGTCCTCGAGGCGGCCGGTCACCGAGTGATCGGCGTCGACCTGCACGACGCCGAGGTGATCGCCGACGTCGCCACCGCCGAGGGACGCGCCGCGATGGTGGCGGGCGTCACCGAGCAGTCGGGTGGCGTGCTCGACGGACTCGTCGCCGGGGCCGGCATCGCGTCCAACGGTTCGAACGAGGAGCTGGTCGTCTCGACCAACTACTTCGGCGCGATCGCGGCGTTGCACGGCCTCCGGGCGCTGCTCGCCAAGGGCACCAACCCGAGCGCGATCGCGATCAGCTCGAACAGCACCACGACTCAGGAGCACATCCCACTCGCCTGCGTGGAGGCCTGCCTCGCCGACGACGAGCCCGGCGCCCGCGCAGCGGCCGCTCCGCACGCGCTGCAGGGCTACCCCTCGGCGAAGACAGCGCTCGCGCACTGGGTCCGCGCCCAGTCGACCACCGCCGACTGGATCGGTGCCGGCATCCGGCTCAACGCGATCGCGCCGGGGATCATCGACACCCCGTTGCTCGGCGACGGCGGGCTCGAGTTCGTGATGAGCCTCGGCGACACCTATCCGGTGCCGATCCGTCGCCCCGGCACCGCAGACGAGGTCGCCGGCCTCCTGGCCTACCTGCTGTCCCCCGCCGCGGCGTTCTTCGTCGGCAGCTTCATCGTCATGGACGGCGGCACCGACGCCACGCTCCGCACCCGCGACTGGCCGGCGGCGAGATGAGCGTCCCGTCCACGATGCAGGCCTACCGGCTGCTCGAGTGGCAGCAGCCGCCGCAGATGGTCGAGGTCGATGTCCCGACGGTCGGCGCCGGTCAGGTGCTGATCGCGGTCGCCGGCAACGGGCTGTGCCACAGCGACCTCGGGATGATGGAGATGCCGGAATCCGTCGGGCGGATGATCGACTGGCACATGCCGTTCACGCTCGGCCACGAGGTCGGCGGACACATCGCCGCCGTCGGCCCCGGCGTCACGGGCTTCGAGATCGGTGAGGCCGTCGCGCTCGTCAGCCCGAGCTCGTGCGGCTCGTGCTCGATGTGCGTGCGCGGCCTCGACAGCGCGTGCCCCAACGGCCTCGCCGGCCGCGGCTATGGACGCGACGGCGGGCTCGCCCAGTACGTGGTCGCCAACGCACCGCGCGATGTCGTGCGGATCGGCAGCCTCGACCCGCGCGTCGCTGCACCGATGACGGATGCCGGGGCGACGTCGTACCACGGTGTCCGCAAGGTGCTGCACAAGCTCATCCCGGGATCGACGGTCGTCGTCATCGGCGCCGGCGGCCTCGGCGCGTTCGCGGTGCAGCTGATCCGAGCGATGAGCCCCGCCACCGTCATCGCCGTCGACAACAACCCCGACCGCCTGCCGTACGTCACCGAGCTCGGCGCGCACCACACGCTGGCCGGTGTCGACGAGGGCACCGCCGCCGCGCTCAAGGCCGTCACGAACGGCGAGGGGGCAACCGTGGTGCTCGACTTCGTGGGCATCGATCGCACCATCGCCGTCGGCGCCGGTGCGGTGCAGCCATACGGAACATACGCGCTCATCGGATCGAGCGGCGGCTCGCTCAAGCGCCCGATGTTCGGCAGCATCCCGCGCGACGGCGAGGTCATCTGCTTCCAGGGCTCCAGCGTGTCCGACGCGCACGAGGTCGTGAAGCTCGCCGAGCAGGGCCTGATCCGCAGCGACGCCGATCTGTTCTCGTTCGACCGTGTGCAGGACGCGTACGACGCGCTGCACCACGGCACGCTGCGCGGCCGCGCCGTCGTGACGCCCAACGGCTGAGGAGACCCCTATGGCGAAGCTGATCTACTCGACCATCACCTCACTCGACGGCTACATCAACGACACGAGCGGACGCTTCGACTGGGCGGCGCCGGACGAGCAGGTCCACGCGTACGTCAACGACCAGGAACGCGCAGTCGGCACCTACCTGTACGGCCGGCGGATGTACGAGACCATGCACGTCTGGCAGCATCCCGAGGAGTTCGCCGGCGACGATCCGATCACCAACGACTACGCCGCGATCTGGCAGGGCGCCGACAAGATCGTGTTCTCGTCGACCCTCGACGCCGTCACCACCCCGCGCACCCGGTTGGAGCGCACGTTCGACCCCGACGCGATCCGCACGTTGAAGGCGAGCATTGATCACGACATCTCCATCGGCGGTGCCGGTCTGGCGGCACGCGCCATGGCAGCCGGCCTGGTCGACGAGATCAACCACTACCTCAACCCGGTCATCGTCGGCGGTGGGACGCGAGCACTCCCCGACGGCGTGCGCCTCGATCTCGAACTGGTCGACGAGCACCGCTTCGCCAACGGGGTCGTCCACGTCCGCCACCGCCTGCGAGCCTGACGTCCGCCGCCACGGCACCGACCCATCACGAGAGACGAGCACGACATGGAACGCAGGATCCTCGGAGCAACCGGCATGTCGGTGAGCCAGATGGCGCTCGGCACGATGATGTTCGGACGGATGGGCAACGCCGATCATGCCGACTCGATCCGCATCATCCACGCCGCGCTCGACGCCGGCATCAACTTCGTCGACACGGCCGACGTGTACTCGCTGGGCGAGTGCGAGGAGATCGTCGGCAAGGCCATCGCCGACCGCCGCGACAGCGTCGTGCTCGCGACGAAGTTCGGCCTGCCGATCGGCGGCGACGTGAACCAGATGGGCGGCTCGGCGCGGTGGGTCAAGCGCGCCGTCGAGCACAGCCTGCGCCGGCTCGGCACCGACCACATCGACCTCTACCAGATGCACCGCGCTGACCCGAACACCGACATCGACGAGACCCTCGGCGCGCTCAGCGACCTCGTCACGGCCGGCAAGGTGCGCGCCATCGGTTCGTCGACCTTCCCGGCCGACCTCATCGTCGAGGCCCAGTGGGCTGCGGCGCGCAGCGGTCATCGCCGGTTCACCACCGAGCAGCCCCGATACTCGATCATCAACCGCGGCATCGAGGCGAGCATGCTGCCCGCCGCCCAGCGCTACCGGATGGGCGTGCTGTCGTACGGCCCGCTCGCCAGTGGCTGGCTCACCGGTCGCGGCGATCCCACGACCGGCCGCCGCGCCGCCACTGCGCCGCACGCGTTCGACACGTCGATCCCCGCCAACGCCGCCAAGGCCGACGCCGTCGAACAGCTGACCGCGCTCGCCGCCGACGCCGGCATGCCACTGCCGCACCTCGCCACCGCGTTCGTGCTCGCCCACCCGGGCATCACGTCCGTCATCATCGGGCCACGAACGATGGAGCAGCTCGAGAGCTCGCTCGCCGCCGACGGTGTGGTGCTCTCCGGCGACGTCCTCGACCGCATCGACGCCATCGTTCCGCCCGGCACGGACGTGAACCCGCGCGACGTGGTCTTCGCCGACTCGCCCGCCATCACCGACAAGCGCCTCCGCCGCCGCTGAGCGCGCCGCGGGCACCCGCGCTTGACATGCCGTGCGCGGTTCGGATCCCCGGGGCGAACTGCGCCCACAGTGTGATGTTGTCCCGCTGAGCGGGACGACGTCGCACTGTGGGTGCGGAATGTCCCAAGGCGCGGCCGCGTCGGGCGAACGTAGGCTGCGGGGATGAGCGGCAGCGGGGGCATCACGATCGTCAGCGGCAACCCGAAGGCCAAGTCGCGCACGCTGGGCGTGGCGGAGGCCGTGGCGGCGAAGGCGGCGGCCGCCGCTGGGTTCGGCAGCGCGACACCGACCACGGTCATCGAGCTGGCCGAGCTCGGACCGCAGCTGTTCGACTGGTCGTCGGCGCCGGTGAAGGCCGCGACGCAGACGCTCGCCGCGACCTCGCTGGCGGTCATCGCCACGCCCGTCTACAAGGCGACGTACACCGGGCTACTGAAGTCGTTCCTGGACTGGTTCGGCCAGACCGGCCTCGCCGGCGTCACCGTGGTGCCGGTGATGGTGGGCGCGTCGGCGATCCATGCCCTGGCCGTCGAGGTGCACCTCCGGCCATTGCTCGTCGAGATCGGTGCCACCGTGCCGACGCGTGGGCTGTTCGTGCTGGAGCAGGAGCTCGACGCGCTCGATGCCACCATCGACACGTGGCTGGAGCAGGCCGCACCGCTGCTCGCCAACAGCGTGCGCATCAGCGGCTGATGGCCCGCCCGCCCACCGCGATCCTCTGGGACATCGACGGCACGCTGCTGCGTGCCGCCGGCACGGGGACGCGCACGTTCACGATCGCGCTGCAGACCGTCACCGGCCTCGACTTCCCGAAGACCGCGATCGACATGGGTGGCCGCACCGATCCGGACATCGCCTCGCTGGTGCTGGCTGCGCTCGGCATCGACGACGACGACGTCCTCGCCCGGCTGCTGGTCGAGGTGGAGCTCGCCTACGAGCGGCTCGAGCACGAGTTCCGTCCGCTCACGGTGGCCAAGCCGGGCGTCGCCACCGCGCTGCAGCGGTTCGGCGATGCGGGCGCCGTGCAGACGCTGGTCACCGGCAACCTCCAGTCCGTGGCCCGGCGCAAGGTGGCCGCGGTGGGACTCGATCACCACATCAGGATCGACCTCGGCGGCTACGGCAGCGACCACCGGCTGCGCAGCGAACTGGTGCGCATCTCCCAGGCCCGGCTCGCCGCCGACGGCCACGTCGTCGCGCCCGAGAACGTGTGGGTCGTCGGCGACACACCGCGCGACCTGCAGTGCGCCCGCGACCGCGGGGTGCGGTGCGCGCTCGTCGCCACGGGCACGCACGCCTACGACGATCTCGCCGCGCTCGGGGCCGACGCCGTGTTTGCCGATCTGTCCGATCCGGAGCCGCTGCTCGAACTCGTGCTGGCCGGCTGACCCTCGATCGGCAGAATGGTCCCGATGGACCAACGCTCCGCAACGGACTCCGACAATCCGGTCGACAACCCCCTCGACAACCCGACCTGGCACGCGCTGAACGGACGCCACGCCCGCTTCGCCGAGGGCACCGGCCTGGCCAGGCGGTACCGGCCGGAGGTGTCGGTGTTCGGGGCGATCGGCGCCGACACGCCCGAGGCCTGGAGCGATCTCGCTGCGCTGGTCGGCCCCGGTCAGGGCCTGATGATCAACCGTCGCGGACCGGTCGAGCCGCCGGCCGGATGGACCGTGCTCGGCGGCGGCCCGGGGTTCCAGATGGTGCTCGACGGGGAACCCCGGATCGGCGAGCTACCGGCCATGCGCGACCTCGGCGACGACGACGTCGAGGCGATGCTCGCGCTCATCGCGCTGACCGAACCAGGGCCGTTCCGGCCGCGCACGATCGAGCTCGGCGGGTACCGCGCGATCGTCGACGAGGACGATCGGTTGCTGGCGATGGCCGGCCAGCGGCTCGGACTGCCCGAGCACACCGAGATCAGCGCGGTGTGCACCCATCCGGACGCGCGTCGACGCGGGTACGCCGCGGCGGTCACCGCCGCGGTCGCCCGCGGCATCATCGCGGAGGGGCGCACACCGATCCTGCACGTCGCCCGGAACAACGTGAACGCGAAGCGGGTCTACGAGCAGCTCGGCTTCGTCGAGCGGACGATGCTGACGTTCACCGCGCTGCGCACCCCGGGCTGAGCGCGGTCACGCCGCAGGGGCCACTGGCACGCTGTCGGCTGTGCTCGCGACCGGCAGTGCCGTCCCCGTCGATCCTGCCGGTAGCGCCGCCGCCGATGCGGCGAGCATCGGGTTCGCCAGCTCGCGCCGATCGATGACGAAGTCGATCAGCCCGTACTCGACGGCCTTCGGGCCACGCAGGATGAAGTCGCGGTCCATGTCGGCCGAGATCCGCTGGAAGGACTGACCGGTGGCCTCCATGAGGATGTCGACCATCCGGCGGCGCATCTCCACCATCTCGGCGACGGCGATCTCCATGTCGGTGCTCTGCCCCTGCGCCCCGCCGTGGGGCTGGTGGACCAGCACGCGGGCGTTGGGCAACGCATACCGCTTGCCCTTCGCGCCGGCGGCGAGCAGCACGGCTGCGGCCGACGCTGCCTGACCGACGCAGATCGTCGAGACGTCGGGAGCGACGTACTGCATCGTGTCGTGGATCGCGAACAGCGCGTTCATGTCGCCTCCCGGCGAGTTGATGTACATCGAGATGTCGTGATCCGTTGACTCCGACTCGAGGTGCAGCAGCTGGGCGATCACGAGGTTGGCGACGTGATCGTCGATCGCGGTGCCGAGGAAGACGATGCGGTTGGCCAGCAGCCTCGAGTAGATGTCGTAGGCACGCTCGCCGCGGTTGGTGGATTCGATGACGGTGGGGATCAACATGTTCGCTCCTGACATCTGCAACTGGTTGGTTGCAGATGAGGCTAGCGACGACAGGAGCCAGGTGCAACTGATCAGTTGCGTCATCGGCCGGGATCGGTAGAGTTCGGCCATGGAACCGACTTCGCTGCACCGTCACGTCGAGCTGGACCTCACGGTCGAGGCGCTGTGGGAGCTGATCGCCGATCCGGAGCAGCTCGGCACGTGGCTCGGCGACGAGGCGCGCATCGACGTGACGCCCGGTGGTACAGGTGTCGTCGTCGAAGACGGCGTCGAGCGCTTCGTGCACGTCGATCACGTCGAGACCGGACGGGCGATCGGGTTCACCTGGTCCGAGCGCGACTCGGCGACGACTCGCGTCGAGCTCGAGATCGCCCCGCTCCCCGACGGCCGCAGTCGGCTGGTGATCACCGAGACCATGCCGACGACCACAGCGACGGCGTCTGCGGCCGACACGCGGATCCGCTGGGAGGTCCGGGTGTGCGCGCTGTGGGCCTGCACCGTCGTGGCCGCACTGGTGCAGTGAGCGCCCACGCCGGCAGCACCGACACGACGAACGTCCTCGACGACCTGTTCGGTGCGCTCGCCGATCCGACCCGGCGGACGCTGCTGCACCGGCTGATGCGCGAGGGTCCGCAAACGGCGACCACCCTCGCGGCTGGCTCGCCGATGAGCCGGCAGGCCGTGGTCAAGCACCTCCAAGCGCTCGCCGATGCCGGGTTGGCCGAGCCGCGTCGGTCGGGCCGCGAGGTGCACTACGCGGCCACCCCTGAGCCGCTTGCAAGCGTGCTGGCCTGGCTGACCGAGTCCAGCGCGCTCTGGGACCGCCGCATCGCCCGCTTGGTGCAGCGCGCGGCAGCACCGGGCGCGACGACACCCCCGACCGGACGGTCCCGGACGGACCCCGCCGGATAAATCGTCTGGAAATCGTAAAGTTCGACGGTGCACGAGCCGATCACTTCTGCATGCACCGGACACGGACGGCACTCATCGCAGCGATCGCCGCGACCACATCGCTCGGATTGCTGGCCCTCCCCGCCGCCGCCGCCCCGTCGAACAGCGCCTCGTCCACCACCGGCGCGAGCCCGTCGGCCCTGCGCTACACCGTTGCGTCGGGCGACTACCTGGCCGGCATCGCCTCCAAGCTCGGCGTCAGCCTCGGCGCGCTGCTCAGCGTCAACCAGTTCACCGTCACGTCGACGATCCACCCCGGCCAACAGCTCGTCGTGCCGACGGGCGGCAACCTGCCGGCAGCCGCTCCGACCGTCACCGCCCCACTGCAGTACGTCGTGCTCAACGGTGACTACCTGGCCGGCATCGCCGCCAAGCTCGGCGTCACCCTGACCAACCTGCTCACCACGAACAAGCTCACGACGACGAGTGTCATCCACCCCGGTAGTCAGCTGGCGGTGCCCGCCGGCGGCAGCCTGCCGACCGCCGCGACCAACACCGCCAGCGTCACGACGGGCGCCGTCGCCCCGGTGACCGAGACGGTCCAGACGCCCGCCAAGGCCACCAACACCACCAACGCCGCGACGTCGACGTACACGGTGCTCACCGGCGACTACCTCGTCGGCATCGCCGCCAAGAGCGGCGTCACGCTGAAGGCGCTGCTCGCCGCGAACAACCTGATCACCACGAGCGCCATCTACCCTGGCCGCCAGCTCGCCCTGCCGGCGCCGACGCTGCCGATCCCCGCCGCGACCAACATCGCAATCACCGCAACGGCAACGGCAACGGCAACGGCAACCGCCACGCCGACGGCCACCGGCACAGCCGCCGCGCCCGACACGTCGGACCCCACGTACCAGGCCACGATCAACACGCTGATGACGTTCCTGCAGGCCCAGGTCGGCAAGCCCTACGTCTTCAACACAGCAGGCCCCGACACCTACGACTGCTCGGGCCTGGTCACCGCCGCCTACGCACAGATCGGCATCGCCCTGCCGCACCAGAGCCTGCTCCAGTCCACCAAGGGCACGGCGGTCGACTGGCACACCGAGACCCTGCTGCCGGGCGACCTGATCTTCATGTTCTCCTCGGCGAACCCGACCGTGATCAGCCACGTCGGCATCGCCATCGACGCCAGCCACTGGATCCAGGCCGCCCGCTCCGGCGAGCCCGTCAAGATCGGGCCCATCCCGAGCGAGAAGATCCAGGCCGTCCGCCGCATCGTCCTGCCCTGAGGATCCCTGCCCCCGGGTCGCCTGCCCTACAGTGCGGACCGCACCGCGAGAATCGGTGATCGAGTCGAGGGGGACACGATGAAGGTTGCGTTGACGGTGAACGATTTCCTGCGCCGCGCCGAGCAGGCCTACCCGGACCGGGTCGGCGTGATCGACGAGCCGGACCAGCCGGCGGCGAACTGGGGGTCCATCACCTACCGCGAGATGGCGCGTCGGGCACGCGCCCAGGCCGCCGGGCTCGATGCGCTCGGCATCGCCCAGGGCGAGCGGGTTGCGATGGTGAGCCACAACTCCGCGCGGCTGCTGACGGCGTTCTACGGGGTCAGCGGATCCGGCCGGGTGCTCGTGCCGATCAACTTCCGGCTGGTGGCCGAGGAGATCCAGTACATCGTCGATCACTCCGGCGCTCGCCTGCTGCTGGTCGATCCCGAGCTCGCCTCCGCGCTGCAGGGCATCCGCTGCGAGCGGATGCTGATGATCGGCGACGACACCGACGCCGAGCTGTCCCGCTTCGACACCGAGCCGGCGCGGTGGGAGCCCGACGAGGACGCCACCGCGACGATCAACTACACGAGCGGCACCACGGCCCGGCCGAAGGGTGTGCAGCTGACCCATCGCAACCTCTGGGTGAACGCCACCACCTTCGGTTGGCACCTCGGCGTCAACGACCGCGACGTCTACCTGCACACCCTTCCGCAGTTCCACTGCAACGGATGGGGAATGACGTACGCCACCACGGGGATGGGCGCCCAGCACATCATCCTGCGCAAGATCGACGGCAACGAGATCCTCCGGCGCGTGCAGCGCCACGGCGTCACGCTGATGTGTGCGGCGCCGGCCGTGCTCAACGCGGTGCTCGACGCCGCGCAGACGTGGGAGGGCGAGATCCCCGGCCGCGGCACGGTGCGCCTCGTCGCCGCCGGCGCGCCACCGCCGACGAGGACGATCGAGCGGATCGAGACCGAGCTCGGCTGGGAGTTCAACCAGATCTACGGGCTCACCGAGACGTCGCCACTGCTGACGATCAACCGCAGCCGGGTCGAGTACGACGACCTCACCGCGGCCGAGCGGGCGCAGTTGCTGAGCCGTGCCGGCGCACCGGCGATCGGCATCGAGACGGCGATCTCGGCGACGGGCGAGGTGCTGGCGCGCGGCAACGTGGTGATGGCCGGGTACTGGCAGCAGCCGACGGAGACCGCCGCCGCCGTCTACGCGGACGTCCCCACCGGCGCCACCACGGCGCTCGAGTGGTTCCACACCGGCGACGGTGGCTTCATCGACGATGCCGATCACTACCTGACGATCTCGGACCGCAAGAAGGACGTGATCATCAGCGGCGGCGAGAACGTGTCGTCGATCGAGGTCGAGGACGCGGTGTTCAGCCACCCCGAAGTGGAGGAGGTCGCGGTCATCGGCGTGCCCGACGAGAAGTGGGGCGAACTGGTGATGGCGCTCGTCGTGCGCTCCGCCGGGTCAGCGCTCACCGAGGCCGACCTCATCGCGTACACGCGCACCAAGCTGGCCGCCTACAAGTGTCCGAAGCGGGTCGAGTTCCGCGACAGCCTGGCCCGCACCGCCACCGGCAAGCTGCAGAAGTTCAAGCTGCGCGAACCGTTCTGGGCGGGTCAGGCCAAAGGGGTCAACTGATCGGTGCGGACGCGGACGTGAGCCCGAGCGGCATCGACACACCGAGACCGCCGCGGGTCTCCGCGCCGTAGCGGGAGATCTCGGCGTCGAGGTCGAGCGCAGCGACCGGCGTCCGCTGAGCCCGCGCGACGACCTCGTCGTCGATGAGATCGGCGGGCAGCAACCAGCACACCTCGAACTCGATGCCATCGGGGTCCTTGGCGTAGAGCGCCTTGGTGGTGACGTGATCGGACGCGCCGACGAGCGCCCCACGGTCCTGCAGCAGGCCGCCGATGCGGCGCAGCTCGGCGAGGGTGTCGACCTCCCACGCGAGGTGGTACAAGCCGACGGACGATCGGCCGGCCTGCGACGGGCCGGCCTGCGAGCCGATCTGGAACGTGCCGAGATCGTGGTCGTTCGTGGAGCCCGAGGCGCGGAAGAAGGCGGCGCGGCCCGGCATCCAGATGAGCGTCTCGAAGCCGAGCACCTGCTCGTAGAAGTCGCGAGTGGCCTGCACGTCGCGGACGTAGAGGACGGCGTGGTTGAGACGGGTGACGGGCATGGCGGTCCTACTTTCACATTGCTTCAGCTCTCAAGCAATCATACGTGTCCTTCGCCGATCGCGTCGGCCATCCGTACACTCGCAACCATGGCCAAACCACGCTGGCTGGACCGCGACGAGCAGGCGACGTGGCGCGCGTTCCTGCTCGCCACGCAGCTGGTCGACGAGGTCCTCGACCGTCAGCTCCAGCGCGATGCGCAGATGCCGCACGCCTACTACGCGATCCTGGTCCGGCTCAGCGAGGCACGCGACCAATCGATCCGGATGACCGATCTGGCCAACAGCCTCCGCTCCTCGCAGAGCCGGATGACCCACGCGATCACGAGCATGGAGCGCAGCGGCTGGGTCGAGCGGCGGGCCTGCCCCACCGACCGACGCAGCCAGCTCGTGGGCATCACCGAGCACGGCACCGAGGCCCTGCGCGCCGCGGCACCGGGCCACGTCGCCGCGGTGCGCGCCGCGGTGTTCGACCGGCTGACGCCCGTGCAGGTCGATCAGCTCCGCTCGATCTGCAACGCCGTGCTCGAGGGCTTCGACGACTCAGTCGCCGGCTGAGTCCGCCGCCAGCGCCGTGCGCTTGGGCCGGCGACGCACGCGGCGGATCGGGAGCCAGATCAACCCGGCGACGAGCAGGAGCACCAGCAGCGGCAGCGCGAACGCGACGCCCACCACGATGGCGTGCACGACGGTCACGAACCCGTGCCAACCGGCGCGCAGCGAGTTGCCGACGGACTTCGGTGGATGCACGTCGCTGTCCACGTGGAGCTTCTTCGGCGGCACGACCACCACCGGTGCCGGCTTGGGCTTCGGCGTGAAGACGACCGTCAGCGTCGCCAGCTGCACGGTGTCCTGCACGTTGCGCTGCGACGCGAGCAGCTGCTCGAGGTTGGTCTCACGGATCGTCAGCTCGCCCTCGATCCGGATCACGTCGTCGAGGCTCTTCGCGTCGGCGAGCAGGAACCGCACGCGATCGACGCTCGCCTGCGCGGCCGCGATGCGGTTGTTCGTGTCGGCCAGCTGACCGGCGACATCCTCGGTCTGCTGGGTCCGACCCGTCAGCTCACCGAGACCGCCGAGCCCGGAGATCAGGCCCTCCAGCGACGTCGGTGGGATCTTCACCGTGATGGTGGCGGTCGCGTGATCGGGGTCGCCGACCTCGACCTGCGAATCGAAGATCGCGCCGCCCTTGTTCGTCACGAGATCGGACAGGTCGTTGACCGCGGTGCGCACGTCGGCCACCTGCACCGTCACCGACGCGGTGATGGCGAGTGCCGTGCCGAACGGGTTGGTCGTGTCGAGTGCCACGTCGGTGACGGCATCGGCACCACCAGGAGCCGTGGTCGCGGTCGACCCGTCGGCGACGGGTGCCACCGACTCAGCGGTCGTGCCTGCGGTCGTGTCAGCGGTCTCGCCGGCTGCCGACGCCGTGGTGGCGGCGGTCTCGTTCAGGAGAGATGGCTGGGTGGTGGCGGTCGTCGCCGCCGACGTGGCGGCCGTGGCCGCCTGGACCGGGATCGTCGAGGCGCTCTTCGAGTCGCTCGAACAGCTGGCTGCCGCGAGCAGCACGAGCGTCATCGCCCCCGCCCCGATCAGCCGTCTTGCGGATGTGCACGTGCCCGGTGTGTTGATGCTCCCCATGGCAGTTCGACGTCGGGTACCGGCGTCGCGGTTCCCGAATTGTGCGATTTGTGTAACAGACGTGGCGTCAGCACCTCAGAGGTCGTCGCGCCGCCCGTCGTGGCGCTGCCACCAATGGTGCAGCGACGTCGCCGCGGCGAGGTACGTGGACTGCCACGCCGGATCGGCCTCGGCGGCGTGCACGCAGGCGAGGGTGTACTTGACGACGTGCGCGTCGTGATGGACCGCCGCGGCATCGGCCAGCTCGGTGACGCTCCAGACCTCGATGTCGCCGGCCGGCATCACCACCACCGCGTCGTCGTCGAGCGCGCCGAGTGGCACGGTGCCGTGGGCTGCGCGGAAGCCGGCGACGAAGGTCGCGGCAACGGCCAGCGCGGTGCGCGGCGCTATCGCGTCGGGGGCGAGCGACAGCACGGCCTGTGGCATCGTCAACGCGTGCGTCCAGCCATAGGGCGCCTGCGACGGATCGTCGGCGAGCATGCTCCACGCCGCAGCCCGCTGCAGCACCCGCGTCGCCTCGGCGAGGTCGGGCGACGACGACAGTGCCGGCGCGAGCACCCCTGCCGCCACACCCGACCGCTCGACCTGCACCATCAACGGCCGGATGAAGTCCGAGCCGGGGCGACCGAGCTGGGGCACCGCACGGATCGCATCGATCAGCGGCACCGGCGACTCGCGATCCTCTCGAGCGGTGAACCACGTGAGCCGCCAGTCGGCGTTGCGAGCGAGATCTCGCAACGGCCCGCGCAGCAGCTCGGCGCCGAGCAACGGTGACTCGACGGCAGCGAGGAGGTGCAGCCCGATCGGGGCGTGACCCGCTGCGGCCAGCGAGTCGACGATCAGCGGGGCGACGAGCCGGCGCAGCTCGCCGGCCGGGACGTGCGCGGCCAGCCACACGGAGGTTGCGTCGACGGCGTCGAGATCGGCATCGAGGATCGCCCGCTCCAGCGACGCAGCCGCGTCAACGGCGTCGGCGAACGCAGCGGTCGCCGGCGGATCGACCGGATCACCCGCCAGCTCGAACTGGTCGGCCAGCTCGGTGATCGCGCGCACCGCGGCCTCGCGACGCCCTGGGCTGACGAGTGCGAGCACCCCGACGCGCGCCATCAGCTCGAGGGGTGCGTGCAGCACGAACGAGTCGGCCGGCTCACGTCGAGGAACGGAGATGCGCCGCACGGCGTCGGCGATGGCCTCGCTCGCGCTGTCGGTCACGGTTCGGGTTGTCGAAGAGGTCGTCGTCACGGCCGCCAGTATGCAAGTTCAAGTTCGCTTGAAGTCAACCCATGAGTCGCGCACGACCTCAGCCGCCGAGCGTCGGGCCGTTCGGCTGTTCGACGACCTGCGCGCCAAGCGCACCCCAGCCGGCGTTGGTGAGCACGGTGCTGGCGTTGGCGAGGTCCTGCAGGGTCGCCATCGTCTCGTGGGTCAGCTGCGCACCGCTGTAGCCGACGTAGGCCACCACGCCGGGCGACAGCTCCCACGCCAGCGTGGCGTTGCCACCCTGCACCGTCGACACGACCGCCGGGTGTCCGTCGACGTGGAAGCCGAGCGTCGGGTCGCCCTGCAGCAGCTGGTCCTCGAACGACGCCCCGTCGAACACGCCCGTGTAGACGAGCCCGGCGAGCGTGTCCTGGGCGATGTCGGAGTAGTAGCGCAGCTCGTGCACATCGGGCGAGCGGTATGGCGTCGGCGTCCCGACGGTGTAGCCGGAGATCGGCGCGACGACTGCGTGGCCGGAGCCGGCATCGACGGAGACGGCATCGGCGATGCGGATCAGCTCGGCCTCGGGCAGATCGCCCTGCACTCGCGCATACCCGATGCCGAGCTTCCAGATCACCGCGCCGTCGCGGGCGGATCCGATGACGTCGCCGACCTGCACCGGTCGCAACGCCTTGCCCGGCGCCTCGTCGGGATAGGTGACGATCGCGCTGTCGACGCCGAGCGACCCGTGCGGCCCGCGGACGATGACCGACCACGGACCGGCCTCGGCCGCCGCGTCACGGCGATCGAGCGCCGACCGCTCGGCACTGCCCGCCAGCGCGATGCCACCGACGTCAGGAACCGGTGCCGGCGGCCTTGTGGTCGGCGTCGCCGTCGACGTGGGCGCTGCGGTCTCGGTCACCGTCGGGTCGTGGCGACCGACCACGGCGACCCCGGCGATGCAGAGCGCGACCAGGGCGGCGGCGGAGGCGATGCCGAGCCGTCTCGTCTCGGTGCGGCGGCGGCCGACGCGGCGCATCACGTCGTCGAGATCGGGGTGCGGCGCAGCGGTGTCGGCCTGGCGGCGGATGGATTCCTGCAGATCAGTCATGGGACAGCTCCTGGCGTAGGGCGGTGTGGGCGCGGTGCAACGACGACTTCACGGTGCCGAGCCGCATCCCGAGCAACTCGGCGATCTCGGCCTCTGGCCGGTCCTCGTAGTAGCGCAGCACGACGACGGCGCGTTGACGAGCCGGCAGCCGGCGCAGTGAATCGATCAGCTCGTTGACGGGTGCATCGACGTGGGTGCCGGCGGCTCGCGGCGTGCGCTCGACGAGACGACGGCGCAACCCGGCCCGACGGAGCTCGTTGCGCGCCCCGTTGAGCACGACCGTCCGCAACCAGGCGGGCGGGTTGTCGATGCGCGCAAAGCGCGGGTGCAGCTTGGCGAACGCCTCCTGGACGAGGTCCTCGGCGACGATGGTCGAGCCGGTCACCAACGCGGCGAGCCGCACGAGCGGATCGTGCTCGGCGGTGTAGACGGCGGCGAACGCAGCGCCGGCACTGGCCACCTCGGGATCGGCCACCTCGGGACTGGCCACCTCGGGACTGGCCACATCGGCATCGACGACACCACGGCGCACCGTTCGGCCCACGCTGTCGTCACCCGTTGCGATCACCCCCGTACGACACCCCAGCCGCCCGAAAGGTTCCCGCTCAACCGAGCATGTCGCCGACGACGTCGAGCCAGAACTGCGTCGTCAGCCGCAGCGACTCGACGTCGATGCGCTCGTCATTGCCGTGGAAGCGCGACCCGTAGTCACCGGCGTCGAGGTCGGGGCTGAACAAGCCGGTGCCGTAGGCGACCGAGCCGAGCCGGCGGAAGATGCGCGCGTCGGTGAAGCCGACCATCATCTGCGGGACCAGCCGGGCGGTCGGGAACTGGCGGGTGACGCCCCGCTGCAGCGCGTCCCACATCGGGTTGTCGGTGCGGCTCATGCTCGCCGGGTCGTTCATCACGATCTCGACCTCGACGTCGTCGGCCAGTTCGCCGAGCGCCTCACGCAGATGACGCTCGACGTCGGCGCCGTCCTCGCCGGGCAGGGTGCGGATGTCGACACCGATGTCGATCGCGCCGGGGATCGTGTTGTGCTTCATCGGCCCCTCGACGAGGTTGCACGAGAACGTCGTGTGCGAGCACGCGTGCAGATGCCGCCCGAGGCCGAGCGGCATCGCTGCGATCGCGTCGTCGATGCGCGCCGGGTCGAGCAGCGCCGAGGTGGCGTCCTCGCCGAGTTGGAACGACGCCACCTGCTGGCGCCACATCTCGTGCACCCGTGGCTCGGGCGCGTAGGCGGTCAGCCGTTGGATCACCGCCGCGGCCTTCACCAGCGCGTTGTCGCTGCGGTACGGCGCGGATCCGTGGCCGGGCGTGCCGCGCACGCGGAGCTTGCGCCAGGCGACCCCCTTCTCGCCGACGTTGACGCCGACGAACGGCGCGTCGGAGGATCCCGAGTGCACCCCGCCGCTCTCCGTGAGCAGGTAGTCGCAGCGGATGTCGTCGGTGGCGTGATCGGCCATCCACTGCGCGCCGTGCGCCGACCCGGACTCCTCGTCGGCGACGGCGAAGTAGATCAGATCGCCGCGGGGGCGAAAGCCGCGCCGGACCATCTCGTGGACGGCGACGGCCATCGACGCGGTGAGGTTGAGCATGTCGACCGCGCCGCGGCCCCACACCTCGCCGTCGACGAGCTCGCCGCCGAACGGGTCACGCGTCCAGCTGTCGGGGTTGGCCGGCACGACGTCGGTGTGGCCCATCAGGCAGACGCTCGGAGCGTCGGGATCGGTGCCCTCGATCCGGGCGACGAGCGATGCCCGTCCCGGCGTCGGTTCGTAGCGCTGGGTGGCGATGCCGGAACCCTCGAGGTACGACTGCAGCACGTCGACCGATCGCGTCTCGTGGCCCGAGCCGGGGGTACCGTCGTTCACGCACTGGTTGCGGATCAACGTCTGCAGCAGCTCGACGGTCTGGCCGGTGAGCCCGTCTCGGTCATGGTGCGTGTCGGTCACCGTTGCAGTATCGCGTCCCGAGGAGGGCCACAGGATGAGCAAGGCGTTCGAGCGGGACACGAACTACATCACCACGCGGATCACGCGCGATGGACGCGACGGCTACCCGGTCGAGGCGGGCCGCTACCGGCTCGTGGTCGCCTGGGCGTGCCCGTGGGCGAACCGGGCCATCATCGTGCGGCGCCTGCTCGGGCTGGAGGACGCGATCTCGATGGGGGTCTGCGGCCCGACCCACGATCAGCGCAGCTGGACGTTCGACCTCGATCCGGGCGGGGTCGATCCGGTGCTCGGCATCGAGCGCATCCGCGATGCCTACCTCGCCCGCTACCCCGACTACCCGCGCGGCATCACCGTGCCCGCCATCGTCGACGTCCCGAGCGGCCAGGTCGTCACCAACGACTACCCGCAGATCACCATCGACATGTCGCTCGAGTGGACCGACTTCCACCGCCCCGGCGCGCCGGAGCTGTACCCGGAGGCGCTGCGCGACGAGATCGACGAGGTGGCCGACCTCGTCTTCCGCGACGTCAACAACGGTGTGTACCGGTGCGGCTTCGCCGGGTCGCAGGACGCCTACGACGCTGCGTACGTGCGCCTGTTCGATCGACTCGACTGGCTGAGCGAGCGGCTCGCCGGCCAGCGCTACCTCGTCGGCGACACCATCACCGAGGCCGACGTGCGGCTGTTCACCACGCTCGCCCGCTTCGACGCCGTCTACCACGGGCACTTCAAGTGCAACCGCCAGAAGCTGACCGAGATGCCGGTGCTGTGGGCCTACGCCCGCGACCTCTACCAGACGCCCGGCTTCGGCGACACGACCCACTTCGAGCAGATCAAGCGCCATTACTACGTGGTCCACACGGGCATCAACCCGACCCAGATCGTGCCCGACGGTCCCGACCTCAGCGGATGGACCACGCCGCACGGCCGGGAAGCGCTCGGCGGGCGACCGTTCGGCGACGGCACGCCGCCGAAGTCGCTGCCCTACCCCACGTGATCCGGTCCCACGTGATCCGGCCCCACGTGATCCGGTTCAGCTGATCCGGAGCACCACCAGCGCGACATCGTCGTCGCGCTCGGGGATCGGCAGGATCTCGGCGATGGCGGTGCCCAGTCGCTCGGCCACGGCGTCGGCCGGGCCGTCGATGTCGGCGGCGTGCTCGACCATCGCGCGCAGGGCATCATCGTCGAGCGCGCCCGGGGCACGCACGTCGTTCACGCCGTCGGTGTGCACGACCACGGTGTCGCCCGGCGACAGCACCGTCGTGATGCTGTGCACGGCGATCCGCCGCAGGATCCCGATGAGCGTGCCGTGCTCGCCGATCATCGTGGTCGCAGTCGGCGACCCCCCGCCCGGGCGTTCGACGAGGATCGGCAGTGGGTGCCCGCCAGCGACGGTGGTGAGCAGCCAGGAACCGTCGTCGCGGTGCTCGAGCGTCGCGTACAGCAGCGTGCAGAACAGCCCGCTGCCACCGGCGCGGATCGCGTCGTTGACCCAGTACATCACCTCGTTGGGTGATGCCCCGTGGGTGGCCGCTGCGCGGATGGTGTGCCGTGCCGTGGCCGTGACCGCCGCTGCCGTCGGACCGGTGCCACACACGTCGCCGATGACGATCGCCCAGGTGCGCTCGCCGATGGCGAACACGTCGTAGAAGTCGCCGCCGACCTCGGCCACTTCGCCGGCCGCCCAGTACCGGACGGCGACGGATGCGCCCGGGATCGTCGGCAACGTGTCGGGCAGCAGCGCGGCCTGCAGCGTGACCGCGATGGTGCGCTGCTGCTCGATCAGCCAGGCGTTGTCGACGGCCTCGGCCACCCGGCCGGCAGCCGCCTCGGCGAGGGCGACGTCGGACTCGTCGTAGACCCGCTCGGATTCCGCGCTGATGAACTGCATCGCACCGATCACGCCGCGCTTGGTGATCAGCGGCACGGTGATCAGGCTGGTGAGGTGCAGGGCCTCGACGACCGGCAGGATCGTCCCGCCCTCCCCCGGACGCACCGACTCGATCACCGCGCCGAGGCCGGCGGTGTTGACCCGCCGGACGAACTGGGTGATCCCGGATCGCATCACCGCTGGCACGCCGATCACGCCGTCGGGATCGACGGGGTACCGGTCGCGCATCGCCTCGGCCCACTCCTGCTTGGACGGGTCCACGTGGGCGAGCACGCGCTCGAACGGCGCGCCGGGCGACGGGCGGTAGTGCACCGAGCACCAGTCACCGAGGCGTGGGACCGCGAGCCGGGCCACCCCGCGCATCAGGCTGCGATGATCGGTGGACGCGCGCACCACGTCGGTGACGGCGGCGAGGAACTCCAGCCGCTCGCGCTGCAGGCGTTCGCGCTCGGCGGCCGCCTCGGCCTCCTGCACCCGGCGCAGCGCAGCCACTTCGGCGAGCTTGCGATCGGTGACGTCGCTGCTGCAGCCGATGGTGCCGATGACCTCGCCGCGCTCGTCGGTGAGCGTCTTGCCGCGCCCCTGGATCCAGCGGACGGTGCCGTCGGGCCACATCACCCGATGCTCGGTCGTGTACGCGTCGTTCTCGGTGACGGCTCGGTCGAGCGTGCCGAGCGAGCGCTCACGATCCTCGGGATGCAGCATCGCGACCCAGGCCTCGTACGTGCCGTCGAAGGTGCCCGGCTCGAGGCCGAACAGCCGCTCCATGCCATCGTCCCACAGCGTGATGCCGGACGCCTTGTCCCAACGCCAGGTGCCGAGCTCGCCCGCCGCCAGGGCGAGCACGAGGTGCTCGGCGAGATCCGTGGTGCGCTGCTCGAGCTGGCGGAGGTCGCGGGCATCGTCGGCGGCACCGATCGCGCCGATGATCGCACCGTCGTTGTCGCGCAGCGGCGTGAGGAACGACTCCGTCGCGATGATCGACCCGTCGCGCCCGACGGCGTTGATCCGACCGCTCCACCGCTCACCGGCGAGCACCTGCTGCATGATGGCCATCCCGGTCGCACGCAGATCCGTCGGGGTGATCAGGTCGTCGAGCACCTGGCCGACGGCCTCGTCGGCGGTCCAGCCGTAGAGGTTCTCGGACACCGTGTTCCAACCGACGATGACGCCGTCGCGATCGACGATGGTGATGGCCCGCGGGAGCGCGTCCAGGACGTTCTGGCTCCGCGCGACGATCGCCTCGGTTGTGGAGCGCGAGCCTTCGGCCACCATCCCTCGTTCCCATTCGGCGGTTGCTGGCAGGACCATAGTGCACGCGCCCGTCCGGCCCTCAGGGTCACGTCATCAGGTTTGTGTCAGGTTTCGCCGGCAGCCGGTTGCGCGGTGTTGTCGCTGGTGGCGTCCTCGACGGCGAGCAGGATGGCGTCGCCGTACTGCTCGAGCTTGGCCGGGCCGATGCCGGAGATCCCGCCGAGCGCGCGCTGGGTCGTGGGCAGCGCGGTCGCGATGGCTTCGAGGGTCTTGTCGTCGAACACGACGTAGGCGGGCTTGCCGGCACGGAGCCGCTCGCGCGCCTGGCGGAGCAGGTCGTGGGCCCGGATCGAGGCGGCGCTCGGTCCACCTTCGGCCGCGGCGCGCAGTGGCCCCCGCTGCCGACCAGCGGTGACGACGGCCGAGCCGAACGAGAACCGGCGGGTGACGCCACCGTGGCGGGCCACCGCGGCGAGCTCCTCGACCGCCTCGATCGTCCACTCCTGACCGCCGTCGACGATGACCAGACCCGGCGCGGCGAGCACCACGGCCTTGTCGAACGCAGTTGGCCGCGCCGGCGCCTTCTGCCCGGCCGCCCGAGCGGACTTCGCCGGCGGCGGATCCGCTCGGCGTTGCGACTCGCCCGGCCGCGTCGTGGCGCCCGCGACAGGCTCGGTGACCATGTCGGTGACGAACGGGGACGGGTCGTCGCCGACCACCACGACGACCCGCTCGGAGCCGCGGGTGATGGCCACGTGGAAGACCCGCCGCTCCTCCTCGAAGTCCTCGGCCAGGCGGTGCGGGTACTGATCCGCCTCGGCGTGGTGGACGACCACCAACGGCCACTCCTGGCCCTTGACGCGGTGGACGGTGGCGAGCACGACCCCTGACTCGGAACGGGCCCCGGCACCCGACGACGTGAGGTGGCCACGGAGCCAGTTGCCGAAGCCGGCGACCTCGGGATGCAGACCGGCCAGCTGGGTGAGCGCGACGAGGTCGTCGTTCTGGGCGGCGCGGTTCATGCCGTGCCGGCCGTCGTCGAGCGTGGCGATGGCCGCACCGAGGCCGACCTCGTCGGACAGCGAGTGGAGCAGCTCGGCGGACGTGCCGGTGACGGCCATCCGCTGCAGGCGGCTGATGTCGTCGGCGAAGCCAGCGACCCGCGCGGCATCGCGCTCGGTGTTGATGCGTCCGGCGAGGCGGCGCAGCCCGGCGAGCGATCCCTGCTCGGCCACCCAGTCGGCGACGTTCGGGTGCATCGGCCGAGAGGGGCGGCGGAGCGCCTCGGCGAGATCAGTGCCCGCGAGCGATTCGGGGCCGGCGACGGCGAGCCGCATCCACGCCATCGCTGAGCGCACCGCGGTGCGCTCGAGGAACTCCGCGCCGACGCCGCCGTGCACCGCGATGCCGGCGGCGGCGAGGCCGACCTGCACGGGCGCGAGCAGCGCGTTGACGCGGGCGAGCACGGCGATGTCGCCGGGTGCGCGCCCGGCCGCGACCGCGTCGATGACGGTGTCGAGCGTGGAGGTGAGCGTTTCCGGATCGGACACCACCGACAGGCCGGTGGTGTCGGGTCGCGCGCTGCGGATCACCTTCGGTACCCGACGCCGGTTGTGGCGCACGAGCCGATCGGCCGCGGCGACGACGTCGCCGGGGCATCGGTAGTTGACCTCGAGCGGATGGTCGCCGGCTCCGGGGAAGAGCGACTCGAAGTCGATCAGCCATGCCGGGTTGGCGCCGCTGTAGCCGTAGATGGTCTGGTCGTCGTCGCCCACGCCGAACACGCCGAAGCCCGGCGCCGACAGCAGCCGCACGAGCAGCACGTGGGCGGGCGTGAGGTCCTGGAACTCGTCGACGAGCAACATCCGGCAGGCGCGCTGAGCTGTCGCCCGCGCCTCGGGGTCCGTCAGCAGCACCTCGATCGCACGGTAGATCTGATCGTCGAAGTCGACGGCGCCCTGCCGGTCCAGTTCGTCGCGGTACTTCGGCCACAGCTCGGCCAGCCCGTCGACGTCGCCCCCGTACATCGTCTCGACCTGCGCCGGTGGGCGCAGCCCGAGGCGCACCATGCTGAGCGCCTCGATCCATGCCGCGACGGGATCGGTGTTGCGCTTGCGCGGGAAGGTGCGCAACCGGCCGATGATGCGGCGTACCTCGACCTCGTCGACGGTGCGCCACGTGCGCGGTTGCGGGCGGAACGGCGCCTGACCGTTGACGATCGCGAGCGCGATGGCGTTGAGGGTGCGCACGCGCAGCCCGCGCAGATCCGACGTGCGCTCCTGGATCTCGAGCTGGGCCCGCTTGTTGAACGCGACCAGGCTGAGCGCACTCGGGGGGATCCGCCACTGGTTCAGCAGGTGCCGGGCCCGCTCGGTGAGCACCCGCGTCTTGCCGCTGCCGGCCGGCGCGATGATGCGCGCCGCGGCGCCGAGGTGGGTCACCGCTGCCGCCTGATCCGGTGCGAGGGCGATGACCCCGGTCGGGGTGTCGTCGAGCGGCGGCACGAGCGAGCCGTGCTCGATCGCGACGGCGTGGAGGACGACGGCACCGTCGACCATCGCCCGCCGGCGCACCGGCCCGCCGTCGATCCACGCGTTGCGTCCGTCGGGCAGGCGGATGTCACCGAGGTGCTGCTCGTGCGGAGCCAACGGCACGGCGCCGACGTGCACGGCATCGTCGAGCGCCCGCCAGTTCGGCTCGGCGCCCGTGGCGTCGATGGCGTTCGACCAGACCAGGTGGTGCAACACGTCGAGCGGGAACCAGAAGCGCGGCCCGAGCGCGTACGGCGCGGTGGACTCGGTGGACCTGGTCGGCTCGCCGAACGACGTCGCGCTGCCGACCAGCTCGATCGTCACGCGCTCGCCGGCCGCCGCACGAGCCTGCAGGACCGCCACGGTGGGCGCTGGATCGGCGAGCACGTTGCTGTCGATCACGACGCGCTCGGCGGCGGCCCACGCGGGTGGCACGATGCCGCCGGCGAGCACCACCAGGCCGCGGGCGAGCGCACCTGGCCCGGCGCCGGCGAACGAGTGGCGCACCGGAGCGGCTCGCGATGAGACGCCTGACGCGACGCCTGACGCGGCTGCTGGGGCAGCTCGTGGCGCGGCGGGCCGCGCCATCGTCGCGGCCTGGTCGTCGAACCCGGCGAATGCGTCGTCGCCGCGGTCGAACCCGGCGAACGCGCCGCCGTCGAACTCGCCGGCGAACTCCTGGAGGCCGACATCGGCGACCGCGGGGTCGGCGAGCGGGGTGCCCGATGCCTGGTTGCGCTGCCAGCACGCCCGGACATCAGCGGGTGTGCTGTGCTGTCCTCCGCAGTACGCACATGCGATGGCCATACAGGTGTTCTATCGCACACCTGTTCTGTTCCACAACGGGTCAGCCGCCGGCGAGCAACTTCGTCTTGGCCTCGGCGAACTCCTGATCGCTCAACGAGCCGGCCGCGTGCAGGCGGCTGAGATCTTCGAGCGCGGCGACGAGATCGGCGTGCGGCGCGGCCCCCGCGGCCGGCGGCGACGTCATCGGCTGACCCGGCGTGAGCACGGTCGGTTGGCCGGCAACGAACACCATCGGCTGGCCCGCCACGCCGGGGCCGGTCATCCGCATCTGCAGCATCTGCTGGATCTGCGCCGGGTCGATGCCGCGGGCGCGGAGCACGTCGCCGTGGCTGGCGATGGCGTCCATCGCCTTGGCGAGCGTTGCGCTCATGTCGCCGCCACCGGCACCGCCGAGGGCGACGAACGACGACGTCCCACCGCTCGAGGTGAACTGGAACGTCGGCTGGCCCGCCTGGTGCGGGGGCGCGAGCGATCCCGGTGCGCCGGGCATCGAGGGCGGCATCGATCCGGGTGGCGCCATCGGTGCCGGCGCCCCCATCCCAGCGGGTGCCGCCGGGGCAGAGACGGGCGTGCCGCCGCGGACGATGTCGCGCAGCATGTCGTCGGCGTCGACCGACTTCTTCTTCTTGAACCAGCTCACGGCCCGCAGGCTACGCCGCGCTCGACCCGGGCGCCGGCCATGCCACGGCGACACGTCCGCTCGTAGGATCGACGGCCGATGAGCACTGCGTCGATCGTCTCGGTCCACCTCGACCCGATCTCGCTGGAGGTCGCCTGGTCCGATGGCGGGCGCACCCGGTACCCGTGGATCTGGCTGCGCGACAACGCCCACGACGCCGACACCCTGCACCCGGTCACCCAGCAGCGCCAGCTGTACACCGCCGGCCTGCCGGCGGTGCTCGTCGGTCAGGCGGCATCGGTCACCGACGAGTCGGTCACGGTCACGTGGACCGACGCGGACCAGGCCGAGTCCGTGCTGCCCGTCGCGTTCCTCGCCCGGTACCGGGACCCGAGGCCGGCCGGCCTTGCGCTCGACGTCGGTGTCGACGTCGAGCTGGAGCACTGGGACCGCGACCGCATCACGGCGAACGTGCCGACCGTGCCGTACGCGGACGTCATCTCGTCCGACGACGGCGTGCGCGACTGGCTGGCCACCACCACCAGGTTCGGGTTCTGCCTCGCCACCGGCACACCGGCAACGGCCGACGCCACCGAGGCCCTGCTGCGCCGGGTCGGCTACGTGCGTGAGACCATCTTCGGCGGGATGTGGGAGTTCACCGCGGACCTCACCAAGGCCGACACCGCCTACACGAACCTCGAGCTCCGGCCGCACACCGACGGCACCTACTCGCACGACGCGCCGGGCGTGCAGCTGCTGCACTGCCTGCAGTTCGACGGCACCGGCGGCGAGAGCACGATGGTCGACGCGTTCGCCGCGGCCGAGCGGCTGCGGTCCGAGCACCCTCAGCACTTCGCCACGCTCGCCACCGTCGCGGTGCCGGGTCAGTACATCGGCGACGGATCGCACCTGGTGGCCGCACGGCCCGTGCTGCGCCTCGATCGCGCCGGCCGGCTGGTGCAGGTGTCGTTCAACAACTACGACCGGGCCCCGTTCCTGCTGCCGGAGGCGGAGATGATCGCGTTCTACGACGCGCTGCGGGCGTTCGACTCGATCGCCAACGACCCCGCGATGCAGTGGCGCCACGTGCTGCAGCCGGGCGAGGCGATGCTGTTCGACAACTGGCGCGTGCTGCACGGCCGCTTCGCTTACACCGGGGTGCGACGGATGTGCGGCGGCTACGTCAACCGTGAGGACGTCGAGAGCCGGCTCCGCCAGTTGCTGCCATCGCACCGCTGACCGGAACTCGGTTGCGTCCACGGCGCTCGATCACCCGAAATCCGATTCTGTTACACAACCGCAACAATCCCGCCGTCATCTCACGGAACGAAGTCCCTCTTGCACGGTGAGCGTTCAGTTCTGCTCACTACCACAAGGAGAATCCCATGGGACGGGCAACGACCTTCCTCGCCAAGTCCGGCATCGCTGCCGGCATGGCGGCTCTACTCATCTCGTCGGGCACCGGTGTCAGCCACGCAGCTGCGGCCACCCACCCCGCCGACACCCCTCTCACCTGCAACAGCGGTGTGCAGATCATCGGCACCGTCTGCGATGTCGTCACCGGCGTCGTCAACGCCGTGCTCCCGGGCGGGAGCACCGACATCACCCTGCCGAGCATCCCGGCTCCCGATGTGCCGCTGCCCACGCTGCCGGCGCCGCTGAACACCAGCCTCGTCAACGTCAACCTGCCCGTGCAGCTCTGCAACATCACCGTCGGCGTGCTCGACGGCGCAGCGGACGGCTCGTGCCCCACCAGCCCGGGCTCGTCGCCCAGCATCACCACCGGCGGCCAGGGCCCGCTCGTGAACGTGGCCGCTCCGGTCCAGGTCTGCGGCATCGCCGTGGCCGGCATCCAGGGTGCCGCGACGGCACCGTGCCCCACCACCGGGCCCACCATCATCAGTGACGGCACCACCGGCGGGCTCGTCGGCGTCGCCGCACCGATCCAGGCCTGCGGTGTCTCGGTCGGCGTCATCGACGCCAACGCCACGGGCGACTGCCCCACCACCGGACCGACCGCGGTCACCGGCACGGGGGGCGGCCTCGCCGCTGTCGGCGTCGGCGTCCAGGCCTGCGGGGCCGCCGTCGGAGCGCTCGACTCCGGCGCCAAGGGCGACTGCCCCGCCAAGGGCCAGACGGTCGGCGGCGGCAACGGTGGCCTGATCACCGTCGATGTGCCGCTGCAGGTGTGCGGTGTCACGGCGGGTGCCGCGAACGGATCGGCCACGGGGTCCTGCCCCGAGGACGCTCCCACCACCACGGTCCCGGCCACCGTGCCGGCCACCACGGCTCCGGCCACCACGGTCCCGGCCACCACGCCCGACACCACGGCTCCGGCCACCACAGTGCCGGTCGGCGACGATGCGCTGACCACCCCCACCAGCGAGGCTCAGCTCGCCCCGGTGAACGCCTCCACCACGCCGGGTTCCAGCGATGGCAGTGGCAGCCTCCCCGTCACGGGCATCAGCATCACGGTCTTGCTGCTCGGCGGGGCCATCGTGCTGCAGTCGGGTGTGATCGCCCGCATCGCAGCAGCCAGGAGGTTGCGCCGGACCATCTGAGCCCGGTTGATCGCCCAGCGGCACCCCGCCCACCGGGGTGCCGCTTCGGCCGAACGAACGCTCTGATCCCAGCGGCGGAACGAGCAGACGTGAACCGACACGACGAACGCCATCGAGGACTGACCACCTCATCCCGGCGAGTCGTGGGGCCAAGCCAGCATCCGGAGCTGGTCGACGAGAACGCCCACGACGCCAGCCCCGTCGACGTGATCTCGAGACCAGCTCCGGAGCTGAGCGCCTTCGCAGCACGAAACCCAACCAACCCATGCAACGTGCCCGGGCGTGAAGCCCGGGCACGTTCGCGTCATCCGTCGGCCACTGGTGGGTCGGCTCGGCTCATCGCCCGCCGGATCTCACAGCTGCAGCGACTTGATCTCCAGGAACTCCTCGAGGCCGAAGTGGCCGTACTCACGGCCGATGCCGGACTGCTTGTAGCCACCGAACGGTGCGTTGGCGTTGAACGCCCCACCGTTGACCTCGACCTGGCCGGTGCGCAGACGGCGAGCCACCTGCTCGGCGTGGGCCTTGTCACCGGACCAGACACCGCCGGCGAGGCCGTAGACCACGCCGTTGGCGATGCGCACCGCGTCGTCCTCGTCCTCGTACGGCAGGATCGACAGCACCGGCCCGAAGATCTCCTCCTGGGCGATGGTCATGTCGGGCGACACGCCGGAGAACACCGTGGGGCGCACGTAGAAGCCCACGTCGAGCCCTTCCGGCGCACCGAGGCCGCCGGCCACGAGGGTGGCGCCCTCGTCGAGACCCTTCTGGATGTAGCCCTGCACCCGGTCGCGCTGGGCGGCCGAAGCGAGTGGACCGAGGTGCACGCCGTCGGCGAACGGATCGCCGACCTTCATCGCCCCGGCGGTGGCACCGGCGATCGCCTCGGCCTGGGCCAGGCGGTCCTTCGGGACCAGCATGCGGGTCAGCGCCGAACAGGTCTGGCCGGAGTTGAGGAACGCCTTGCCGACGCCGTCGCTGACGGCCTTGGCGAAACCGGCCTCGTCGAGATCGTCCAGGAGCACGTTCGCGCTCTTCCCGCCGAGCTCCAGCGCGATCTTCTTGATCGTCTCCGCGCCGAGCTGGGCGACGCGCTTGCCGGCGCGGGTGGAGCCGGTGAAGGACACCATGTCGACGCCGGGGTGCGAGGCCATCGCCTCGCCGACGATCGGGCCGACGCCCGAGACGAGGTTGAACACGCCCGCCGGCAGGCCGACCTCGTGGATGATCTCGGCGAGGATGAACGCGTCGACGGGAGCGACCTCGCTCGGCTTGAGCACCACGGTGCAGCCGGCGGCCATCGCGTAGGCGACCTTGGCGGCGATCTGGTGCAGCGGGTAGTTCCAGGGCGTGATGCAGGCCACGACGCCGATCGGCTCGCGCACGACGAGCGACGAGCCGAGTGTCTCCTCGAACGAGTACGACTCGGCGAGCGCTGCGGCCTGGTTGAAGCTGTTGATCGGCAGGCCGACCTGGACCAGCTGGGACAGCCACTTGGCCATGCCGGTCTCACGCGAGATGGCCGACGCGAGCTCGTCCATGCGCGCGCCCAGGGCATCGCCGATGCGGGTCAGGTACTTGGCGCGCTCTTCGACGGGCGTGCTGGACCACGCCTCGAAGGCCGCGACCGCCGCGGTGACCGCGGCGTCGACGTCGGCCGCGTTGCCCGACGGGATGGTGGCCATCACGGTCTCGGTCACCGAATCGATGACGTCGATGGTGTCGGTGGAACCGGACGCGGTCCACGCCCCGTTGATGTAGAGCTGGTCGTAGGTGGTCATCACGCTTCCTCTCGCCGGCTCCCCTCGAGCCGGACTCGACCCCAGAGTACGCCTGGCACGGGCTGCCCCGGCTCCGGTCGGGGCCGATTGTCACACCCGTGTGGTGGAATGAGCACGGGTCGTTCCGGCCCCAGTCCACGACGTTGCAACCCCATGGCCCTCCACATCCACCACGCTTCCCACCTCGTCCCGCTCGTCGACTCGTTGGCGGCGGTGCTGGCCCGGCCGCTCGACGATCCGTTCACGGCCGAGGTCGTGTCGGTGCCGACCGCCGGTGTGCGCGACTGGTTGCAGCAGCAGCTGGCGCTCCGCCTCGGCACCGGCGATCAGCTGCTCGATCAGCGCGCCGGCGTGTGCGCCAACATCGAGATGGTGTTCCCGGCGCGGTTCACCGCGGCCGCGCTCGGACGTCCGCTCGACGTCGGCGATCCGTGGGACATCGAGCGCTCGACGTGGTCGGTGCTGGCCGTGCTGCACGCCGGCCACGCCGCCGTGCCGGGCTGGCACGCCGGGCGGCCCGGCAGCTACGCCACCGCCCGACACGTCGCCGACCTGTTCGACCGCTACGCCATCAACCGGCCGCAGATGATCCAGCAGTGGGCGCTCGGCCACGACGGCGACGGCACGCTCGACGAGCACGACGCCATCGTGCCCCTGCCCGCCGACCACCGCTGGCAGCCAGCGCTGTGGCGCGCGGTGCGCGCCACCATCGGCTCACCGAGCTCGGCCGAGCTGCTGCCCGATCTGCTCGAGGCGCTGCACGACGGTCGGATCACGCCCGCGCTGCCCGAGCGGGTTGCCGTGTTCGGGCTCAGCGCCGTGTCCGCCGCGCAGCTCACCCTGCTGCGCGCCCTGGCCGACGTGCGCGAGGTCCACCTGCACCTCGTCCATCCGTCGCCCGTCGCGTGGTCCGCGGTGAGCCATCGCCTCGCCGGACGGCTCGTGCTGCGCAGCAGCGCCGACACCTCGGCCGCGGTCGCCCAGCCACTGCTGCGCTCGTGGGGGCGCCCGGCGATGGAGGCCGCGGCGCTGGTCGCAGGGCTCGAGACGCGGGTCCGCATCGTCGGTCACGACGACGGCCGCCAGACCACCTTCCCCGATCGACCCACCCTCGGCCCGGCCCGATCGGTGCTCGAACGCATCCAGCGTGCGGTCATCGACGACGATGCCCCGACCGCACGCGGCGACGCGCCCGTCGGCGACCCCGCCCACCACGACGACACGGTGCAGCTGCACGCCTGCCACGGCACGGTGCGCCAGCTCGAGGTGCTGCGCGACGCGCTCGGCCACCGGTTCGTGGCCGATCCCACGCTCACCGCCCGGGACGTCGTCGTGCTCTGCCCCGACCTGCCCCGCTTCGCGCCGCTGATCGCCTCGGTGTTCCGGCGGAGCGCGCTGCCCATTCCGGTGCGCGTCACCGACCTGTCCATCGGCACCGACAACCCCGTGGCCGCTGCACTGGTCGACGTGCTCGCAGTCATCGGCGGTCGCTGCACCGGCCCCGAGGTCCACGCCCTGTGCAGCCTGCGGCCGGTGGCCGACACGTTCGGCTTCGACGATGACGCGCTCGAGCGGATCGGCCGTTGGATCGACGAGCTCGGGGTCAGCTGGGGGCTCGACGCCGAGCACCGCGACCGCTGGCTGCCGGCGGCCATCGCCGAAGGCACGTGGACGGCGATGCTCGACCGCGTCCTGCTCGGAGTGGCGATGCCGTCGCCGCGACCCCGGGTCGGTCCGGGCGGCATCGTGCCCTTCGACGACGTCGATGCAGGTGCGATGGTGACGGCCGGGCAGCTCGCCGAGCTGATCGGTCGGCTGGATCGCGTGCGCACCGGCGCCGAGCACGCGCAGGGCGCCGACGCGTGGGTCGCGCTGCTCACCGACGTCGTCGACGGCCTGTTCACCGTCGGCTCCGACGACGCGTGGCAGCGGTTGGAGGTGATGGAGGCCATCGCCCGCATCGGCGACGGGGCCGCCGTCGCGGTGGGCGCCGGCGCGGTCCAGCTCACACTCGGCGACGTGCGGTCCCTGCTCGCCGACACCCTGGGTGAGCAGCACGGCCGGCTGAACCTGCGCTCCGGCGCCGTCACGGTCACCGCGCTCGTGCCGGTGCGCAACCTGCCGGCCCGGGTGGTGTGCATCCTCGGGCTGGACGACAACGCGCTCCGCTCGTCGGGTGCTGACGGCGACGACCTGCTGGCCATCCGCCCGTGCGTGGGTGAACGAGATCCACGTGCCGAGGGACGGCACCTCCTGCTCGACGCAGTGATGTCCGCCGGCAGCCACCTGCTCGTCACGTTCGACGGCAGCGACATCACCACCAACCGCGAGCTGCCCCCGCCGGTGCTCGTCGAGGAGCTGCTCGATGCCGTCCGGCTCGTCGCGCCCACCGCCGTCGTGCGTCGTCACCCTCGACAGGCCTACGACGAGCGCAACTTCGGTGTCGGCGCCGACGGGGCCACCGCCGAGCCGTTCTCGTTCGACGACGCGATGTGCGATGCCGCACGGCTCCGGCGCCGGCCGACCCCGACGCTCACCGAGGCCGCCGTGCTCTCCGCCGTGCTGCCGACGACGGTCGGCATCGACGAGCTCACCGACGCCGTCACCCGCCCGGCGCGCACCTACCTCGGCCGGCGTCTCGACGCCCGCCTGCCACGCCCGCTGGAGGAGATCGAGACCGACATCCCGCTGGTGGCCGGGCCGCTCGAGCTGTGGCAGCTGGCCGCCGAGCTGCTCGACCAGCGTCGCCTCGGCGGCGCCGACGAACCGTCCGGAGCGAACGAGACGATGGCCGGCGCGATCGAGCAGTGGCGCGATGCCAAGCGCCACGGCGGCACGCTGCCGCCGCGCGCCCTGGCCGACGCCGTGCTCGACGATGTGCAGTCCGGTGTCGACGCGCTCATCGCGGCGATGCCCGAACCCGCCGAGCTGACGAGCGCCGTCGAGCGGATCGACGTCGATGTCGATGTCGATGTCGATGTCGATGTCGATGGAGATGGCGATGGCTCCTACCGCGCGTCGATCCGGCTGCGCGACACCGTCGAGCGCGTCGCCGGCAACCGTCTCGTCCGTGTCGACTTCACCCGTCCGAAGGAGCGTCACCGGATGCGTGCTGCGCTGGAGCTGGCGGCGCTCACGGTCGCCGATCCGGATGCGGCATGGAGCGCGCTGGTGGTACTCCGCGCCGGCAGCGGCAACGGTGCGCCGACGGTGCACGATCTCCGACCCGCCGGCGAGGCCGCCGAGCGCGTCGCCGCGGCTCGGCATCTGCTCAGCACCGCGGCCGACACCTACCTCCGTGCCCTACGCGAGCCGCTGCCGCTGTTCGACCGTGCCGTCGAGATGCTCTACGCCGACGGCACCATCGAGGACGACGACCTCGCGCGGGAGATGAAGGACACCGAGTCGGCGTTCCTCTGGGGCGACTTCACGGTCGACGACCTCCTCGCCCTCCCCGTGCGCGAGCACGATCCCGCCGCGGTGATCGCAACGGCGACCGAGCTCCGTTGCGGGCGCTCCGTCGCGTACACCCGGGTGATCTGGGACGCATACCACGCCTTCGTCGACGGGGCCGGCCGATGATCGACTTCGACCTCACCCAACCGCTGCCGTCCGGGCGCGTCGTGCTCGAGGCCAGCGCCGGGACCGGCAAGACGTACGCGCTGACGGCGCTGGTGGTCCGCTACCTCGCCGAAACCGCCACGCCCGTCGATCAGCTGCTCGTCGTCACGTTCACCCGCGCCGCCGCCAACGAGCTGCGCGACCGCACCCGCAGCGTCCTCGATGCCGCCATCCGCGCCCTTCGCCACGGCACCCCGCCGAACGCGCATCCGTGGATGTCGGTGCTGTTCGACACGTCGGGCGGCGACGGTTCCGGCCCGGCGGGCGACGCGATCGAGCTGCGCCGCCGCGAGCGCCGCCTGGTCGAGGCGGTGAGCCGGTTCGACGACCTGCCGATCACCACCATCCACGGGTTCTGCCAGCAGACGCTCGGCCAGCTCGGCGTGCGCGCCGGGCAGAACCCCGACGCGGTCCTGGTCGAGAGCACCACAGACGTGGTCGACGAGGTGTGCCGCGATGTCATCGTCACCGCGCTCGCCGACGATCCCCACCTGCTCGACGCGCCGAAGTCCGCCACGGTTGCGATCACCAGCCCGCAGCAGGCCGAGAACGAGCTCAAGGCGGCGGTCACGACGTTGGTCAACAACCCCGGTGCGACACTGGCGCCAGTCGATCCCGCCGATCCGAAGGCGGCGCGCTGGGTCGAGCTCGTCCTCGCCGCGCACGAGCAGATCGCGCAACGGCAGGTGCTGCGCAACGAGATCGGCTACGACGCGCTCATCGCCGGCGTGCAGCGTGCCCTCGCCGATCCGCAGCACGGACCCGCCGTCGCCGCCCAACTCGCGCAGCGCTCGTCGGTCGTCCTCGTCGACGAGTTCCAGGACACCGACCGGCTCCAGTGGGATGTGTTCGACCGGGCCTTCTCGCAGCGCACGCTGATCACGGTCGGCGACCCGAAGCAGGCGATCTATCGCTTCCGCGGGGCCGACGTGCACGCGTACCTCGACGCCGTCCACGCCGCCGACGCACGCGGGCTCGGCGTCAACCACCGCTCCGACGCAGCCGTGCTCGACGGCGTGGCCCAGCTCCTCGCCGGGGCCACGTTGGGCGATCAGCGGATCCCGTTCCGTGCCGTGGCCGCGGCACCCGGCGCGCGCCGATCGTCGCTGCGCACCGCTGGCGCGAGCGGCGATGTCGACACCCACGCCGACGAGCCGGCGGTCGTGCTGCGTGCCGTCCCACTCGCCGAGTCGCTGCGGCCCGTGGCGCGCCGGTCGAGCCTGTCGATGCCGCTCGTGCGCTCACTCGTCCTCGACGACCTCGTGGCGCGCACCGTCGAGCTGCTCGACCACGGCAGGCTGATCGGCGACGACGAGTCCGCCCGCCGCGTCGAGCCCGGCGACATCGCCGTGCTGGTGCCGTCACACGCCGACGCCGAGAACGTCGCCAGCGCGCTACGACGCGCTCACGTGCCAGCGGTGCGCACCCGCACCGGTTCGGTGCTCGTCGCTCCGGCGGCCACTCAGTGGAGGCTGCTGTTGGCGGCGCTCGCCCAGCCGCACCAGACGCCGTTGGTGCGCGCCGCGGCGCTCGGTTGGTTCCTCCGCACCGATGTCGCATCCATCGCCGACGACGACAACGTGCTCGCCGATCTCCAGGCGCGCACGGCGTCCCTGGCCGACCGCATGCGCGCCGTCGGCGTGGCGGCGTTCTACGACGAGCAGAAGGGCGGCGCTCACGTCTCGGGTGGCAGCCTGATCGACACCGTGCTCGGCCGCACCGGCGGCGAACGCCACCTCACCGATCTCGATCACATCGCCGAGCTGCTCGCCGCAGCGCTGCTCGGGCATCCGTCCGATCCGGCCCAGGTCCTGCGCACCCTCGAGCAGATGATCCGCGACACCGACGAGCGCAACGAAGCCGTGATGCGGCGCATCGACTCCGATGCGCGGGCGGTCCAGATCACCACCATCCACGGTGCCAAGGGGCTGGAGTACCCCATCGTCCTGCTCCCGTTCGCGTTCAAGCAGCGCGCCAGCGCGCGCACGCCCTTCACGTACACCCGCGGCGACGGGCGGCGCACGATCGACCTCGCTTCGAAGGTCACGTGGGTCAGCGACGACCTGCTCGGCGACGGCGACGCCACGCGCGACGTGCAGGTGGTGCGACGCCAGCTCGCGATCGACGACATCGAGGGCGACGAGCTGCGCCTGCTGTACGTCGCGCTCACCCGCGCCGAGCACCACGTCGAGGTGTGGTGGGCATCCACCCTCGGCGCCGGCACCTCCGCCCTGGCGCGGGTGCTCACCGACCGCTTCGGTGCCGGCGACGTGCAGAACACCCAGGCCGTGTGCCGGATCAATCGCAACGGCAACGTCACCGTCGACAAGCCGGCGTTCCAGAACACCACCGACGTGAACGCGCTGGCGCAGATCCGGATGCTCGTCGACCACAGCGACGGCGCGCTCGGACTGATCGAGCTCCCCGACCGGATCGATCCACCCGAGTGGTCGGGTCGTGCGGCGCCGTCGATCCTGCCGATGCGCATCGCCGACACAGCCGGCACGACGGTGGGTGACCAGCGCTGGACGCGATGGTCGTTCAGCCGGCTGAGCGCGGCGGTCGAGATCGACACCGTCGCCCGTCGCGACGTCGACGAGCGCGGCGGCCTCGACGAACCCGACGAACCCGCCGGTGACGACACCGACGCATCCGACGCGCTCGACGGCGCGAGCACCACGGGCGCTGCCGGCTCGGTGGCCGAGCAGCTCCAGCTCGGCGTCGGTCCCGTCGCCCACCTCGCCGACGTCGCCGGTGGCACCCGGTTCGGCACGTTCGTGCACGCAGTGCTCGAGCACCTCGACTGCACGCTGCCCGACCTGCCCACCGAGGTGCGGTCGCTCGTGGTCGAGCACGCAGCCCGCGAGGGCCTCGAGCTCGACACGGATCCGACCGGCCGAGGTGCGAACACCACCGACATCGTGGCCGGCATCGTCGCCGCGGTGCGCACCCCGCTCGGACCGGCGTTCGGCGGGCGCTCGCTCGCCGACATCGCGCCACACGATCGGCTCGCCGAGCTCGTGTTCGACATCCCGGTGGTCGGCGCCGCCGGTCGGTTCAGCGCCGGCGCGATCGGCGACGTCCTGCTCCGGCACCTCGATCGCCGCGATGCGATGCGCCCGTTCGCGAAGCAGTTGGCCGCCGAGTTCGCCGACTTCGACATCGCCGGCTGGATGCACGGATCCATCGACGCCGTGCTGCGCGTCCCGGCGGAGCACACCCACCGCTACATCGTCATCGACTACAAGACCAACCGCCTCCACACCCCTGGTGCTGTCGATCCCGTCGGCGCCTACCACCCGCGTCACCTGGTGCCGGCGATGGAGCACTCCCGCTACCCGCTGCAGGCGCTGCTCTACACCGTCGCGGTCCATCGCTACCTGCGCTGGCGGCTCGGGAACGCCTACGCGCCCGACGTCCACCTCGGCGGCATCGCCTACCTGTTCGTGCGCGGCATGGTCGGGCCGTCCACACCGCTGGCCGATGGCGTTCCGCACGGCGTGTTCTCGTGGCGGCCGTCCACCAGCGCCGTGCTTGCCCTGGACCAGCTGTTCGCGACCGGGGCCGTGTCGTGATCGCGGGATCCACCACGGCGCTCGACACGTGGGTGCGCGCCGGCGCGATCGGACCCACCGAGGCCCACGCCGCCACCGTCATCGTCCGTGGCGATCCGCGTGCCGACGAGCTCGTGCTGCTCGGCGCCGCGCTCGCCGTCTGGGCGCCGCTGCACGGCCATGCCTGTGTCGATCTCGGCGACGTCGCGACGATGCTGGGTCCCGACGCCGCGATCCTCGACTGGCCGTCGTCCGGGCCGTGGATGGAATCCCTCGATCGGTCATCGGTGTGCCGCAGCGTCACCGGCGCCGAGGTACCCGGACCGGCGCTCTACGACGATGCACCGTTGGTCCGCTGCGGTGCTCGGTTGTACACGCAGCGCCAGTGGATCGACGAGTGCACGGTGGCCGCCGCCATCCGCACCCGGTGCTCCACCGCGGCGCGTCCGGTGTCCGAGCCGTCGGCACGCACGCTGGCCCGGCTGCTGCCGGCCGAGATCGACGGCGTGCCGAACGGTCAGCACGATGCGGCCCGGAGCGCGCTCGAGTCGTCGCTGTCGGTCATCGTCGGCGGGCCCGGCACCGGCAAGACGCACACGATCGCGCGGTTGCTCGTCGCGGCACTCGCCGGCGCCGACGCCGGTCGGCCGCCGCGCATCGCGCTCGCGGCGCCCACGGGCAAGGCCGCGGCGCGGATGGGTGAATCACTCGCTGCCGCGCTCGCCGATCTGCCGTCCGGGCTCCCCGTCGCCGACGCCACCGTCGCCGCGCTTCGCGAGCTGCAGCCCACCACGGTTCACCGTCTGCTCGGCGTCCGCGGTCAGCGCACCCGGTTCGTCCACAACGCCACGAACCCGCTCGACGCCGACATCGTGGTCGTCGACGAAGCATCGATGGTGGCGCTCCCGTTGATGGCGAGGTTGCTCGAGGCGATCCGGCCCGATGCCCGACTCGTCCTCGTCGGCGACCCGGATCAGCTCGAGAGCATCGATGTCGGCTCCGTGCTCGCCGACCTCGTCACGGCCTCCGAACGTCCGGGCTCGCCGCTCGCCGGACATGTCGTGCGACTGTCCCGAACCCATCGCACGTCCGCCGATTCGCCCATCGGGCCGCTCGCCGACGCCATCCGCCGCGGCGACGCGGGGGCCACGCTCGACGCACTGCGCGGCGGACATCCGCTGCTCTCGTTCGTCGACACCGCCGCCGTCGAGCTCGGGCACACCGGGATGGCACACGTCGACGACGTCGTGCGTTCTGCGGTGCTCGAACCGTTGAACGCTGCCGTGTCGGCCGCCGAGCGCGGCGACGAGACGGGCCCTCGCGATGCCATCTCCCAGATCGGCCGCGTCCGAGTGCTGTGCGCACACCGAGCCGGGCTGTTCGGCGTGCAGCGATGGAACCGCGTCGTCGAGCGCTGGGTCGGCGCGCCCGACAGCGCCGGCCGCCCGCTCATCGCGACCCGCAACGACGTGCGCCAGCGGATCGCCAACGGCGACTCCGGCGTGCTCGTCGACACCCCGAGTGGCCGCCGAGCCGCCGTGCTCACCGTCGCCGGCCTCCGCCTGTTCGCACCGGCCCAGCTCGACATGATCGAGACCGCCTATGCGATCACGATCCACAAGAGCCAGGGCTCCGAGTACGAGACCGTGGTGGTGATCCTGCCGCCTGCCGACTCACCCCTGATCGGCCGCGAGCTGCTCTACACCGCCGTCACCCGCGCCATCCACCGGCTCGTGGTGATCGGGTCCACGGCCGCGGTCAGCGCCTGCGTCAGCACCCCGGCACAGCGCGTCACCGGCCTCGCCGACGCCCTGTCGTGATGCTGACCTGACGGCTCGCCGCCAGAGCTACCGTCGGCCCATGGATGAATCATCCCTGCTGCGCGGCACGGCCGAGCGAGCCATCGCCTACCGCGCCGGGTTGGCGACGACGAACGTCACGCCCACCGCCTCGGCTGCGCAGCTGCGCGCCGCACTCGGTGGTCCGACGCCGACCGGCACCACGGCACCCGACGTGGTGATCGCCCGCCTCGCCGATGTGGCCGAGGCCGGCGGGCTGATGGGCATGGGCTCCGGGCGGTTCTTCGGGTTCGTGATCGGCGGCGCGGTCCCGGCCGCGCTGGCCGCCGACTGGCTGGTGACCGCGTGGGACCAGAACGCGGCGTTGTTCTCCCCCACCCCGGCGGTCGCGGTCATCGAGGAGATCGCCGGGCGATGGCTGATCGACCTGCTCGGCCTGCCGATCGAGACCTCGTTCGCGTTCGTCACCGGAGGGCAGATGGCCAACACCACGGCACTGGCCACCGCCCGCCACCACCTGCTGGCGCGGGCGGGCTGGGACGTGGAGGCCAAAGGGCTTTTCGGCGCGCCGCCGATCCGGCTGGTCGTGAGCGACGAGATCCACTCGACCATTCCCCGTGGCGCGCGGTTGCTGGGGTTCGGCACCGATGCGATCGAGCGGATCGCTGTCGACGCGAACGGCGCGATGGTGCCGGCCGATCTCGAGCGGGTGCTCGCTTCCGGCGCTTCCGCGCCGGCGATCGTGTGCGCCCAGGCCGGCAACATCAACACGGGCGCGCTCGATCCGGTCGGTGAACTGGCCGACATCGCCCACGCACACGAGGCCTGGCTGCACGTCGACGGTGCGATCGGCCTGCTCGCCGCGGTCGATCGGAACGTCACCCGTCTGCCCGGCCTCGAGCGCGCCGACTCGTGGTCGACGGACGCGCACAAGTGGCTCAACGTGCCGTACGACTGCGGGGTCGTGATGACCCGCCACGCCGACGCGCACCGGGCCGCGATGACCGTCACGGCGTCGTACCTCGTCCAGGCTGCGCCCGGCACCGACCGGGATCCGATCGACTGGAACCCGGAGTTCTCCCGGCGGGCCCGCGGTGTGCCGGTCTACGCGGCGATCGCGTCGCTCGGCCGCGACGGGATCGCGGAGATCGTGGAGCGCTGCTGCCGGCACGCCCGACGGTTCGCGACCGCGTTGGCGGCGGTGCCCGGCGTCGAGGTGCTCAACGACGTCGTCCTCAACCAGGTCCTGGTGCGGTTCGCCGACGACGACGAACGCACCCGGGCCGTCATCGCCGCGGTGCAGCAGGACGGCACGTGCTGGCTCGGAGGCTCGACCTGGCGCGGCATGGCCGTGATGCGGATCTCGGTGTCGAGCCACGCCACCAACGACGACGACGTCGAGTCGTCGATCGCAGCGATCATCGCCGCAGCGGCGACGACGGGAGCGGCTGGCTGACGCGCCGAAGGGGCTCAGCCGAGGGTGGCGGCCGCGTCACCGAAGCGGCGGCGATCGCGCAGCCAACGGCCCACCGCCGCAGCCGGCATCGGCTCGCCGAGCAGGTAACCCTGGGCGCGGTCGCAGCCGAGCGCACGCAGCATCTCCAGCTGCGCCGCGGTCTCGACGCCCTCGGCCACCACGCTCAGCCCGAGGGCGCGGGCGAGCCCGACGACCACCTCGACCACGGCGTGGTCCTCGCGGCGCAGCGCCATCGCGGTCACGAACGCGCGGTCCACCTTGATGGACGACAGCGGGAACCGGCGCACGTGGTTGAGCGACGAGTGCCCGGTGCCGAAGTCGTCGAGGCTGAGCGACACGCCGGCGTGGTGCAGCTCGTCGAGCGTCTCCTCCGGCGTCGGACAGCCGCGCGGCACGTGACGGAGCAGGGTTGCCCGCTCGGTGATCTCGACGACGAGCCGCGACATCGGGATGCCGTACGCGGTGATGATGTCGCGGATGTGCGCGCAGAGCCCGTTGGTGGTGAGCTGACCGAGCGACAGGTTGATGCCGAGCTCCAGGTCGAAGCCGAGCGCCTTGGCCTCGCTCAGGGCAGCGCACGCAGACACGAGCACCGCATCGCCGAGCAACGTGTCGAGCCCGGCGTCGTCGACGAGATCGATGAACGACGACGGCCGCAGCAGGCCGCGGCGCGGGTGGTTCCAACGCGCGAGCGCCTCCATCCCGACGATCGCTCCGCTTTGCAGGTCGAGCACCGGCTGCAGGTGGGCGACGACCTCGCCGAGGTCGAGCCCGGAGGCGAGCTCGATCGCGAGGTCGCGACGATCGGTGGCGACCCGGCGACGATCGATCGAGGTGGGTTGCGATCCGCCGCGCCGCTCGCGCTTGGCGTGATACATCTGCACATCCGCCGCGGCGAGCAGCGTCGACACCGTGGACGAGGGATCGGCCAGCGACACGCCGACGCTCGCGCCGATCTTCACCGGTCCGACATCGAGCAGGTAGGGCAGGCCGAGGGACGACTCGATCCGGTCGGCCAGCTCGCGCGCATCACTCCAGTCGTCGACGTCGACGGCCAGCGCGACGAACTCGTCGCCGCCGACCCGGGCCACCATGTCGCCGACGCGCACGGCTTCGAGGAGGCGCTTGGCGACCTGGCGCAGCACGGCATCGCCGACATCGTGGCCGTAGAGGTCGTTGATCGGCTTGAACCGGTCGAGGTCGATGAACAGCACCGCCACCTTCGGGGCGGCGGCGAGGATCTCGTCGAGCCACTGGATCAGCAGGCTGCGGTTGGCGAGCCCGGTGAGCGGATCGTGACGGGCGATGAACTCCAGCTCCTGGCGGACCAGGCGCAGCTCGGAGATGTCGGAACCGGACGCGATGATGCCGTGCACCACCGGATCGTCGAGCAGGTCGGCGAGCTCGAACCGGATCGGGCGGGCCTCGCCGTGGGTCGTGCGCATCGACAGCTCGACCGACGCCCTGCGATCGGCGGCGCGCAGCTGCTCGAGGGCGCGCTGCAGATGGGGCAGCGAGCGGGCTTCGACGAAGCTGGCGAGCGGCATCCCGACCACCTTCGACGGATCGTGGCCGAGCAGCCGGGTGAACGCGACGTTGACGCTGGCGACCAAGCCATCGGCGTCGAGCAGCATCGTGATCGACGGCGAGTGCTGGACGATCTGCTGGAGCCGCGCGGCGTCGCCGCCCGCGACCTCCCACATCCGTCGCTGGGTGATGTCTCGGGCCGCGCAGATCAGCCCGGAGACGCCGCCGTCGAGCAGGTGGTTGGCGCCGATGACCTCCATCCAGTGCCAGTCACCCTCGGTGTCGCGGACCCGCACCTCGACCGGTGTGCCGATCTCCTTGTCCTGCAGCGCGGCGAGCGACGAGATGGCCATCGCGAGATCGTCGGGATGGACCACATCGAACACGGATCGGCCGAGCCACTGGGGTCGCTGCCAGCCGAGCAGCCGGGTGCCCGCCTCGTTGATGTCGAGCAGGTCACCGTCGGGACTGAGGACGAACACCAGGTCAGGGAGGGCGTCGAGCGCAGCCCGCGGATCGACACCGCGGTGGAAGGCCTGCGCCGGGACGGACATCACACAGCTGTATCGGCAGCCAAACCCACAACTGAAATCCGCAACCGGTCAGAGACCGTCGAGCGCGGCACCCATCAGATCGACGAAGTTGTCGTGGTAGAACGCCTGGCGCACGGCTGGTTCGACCGTGCGGTCGGCACCGCCCAGTGAGGCCTCGAACCGCTCGATCGGGCGTCGACCGCCCTCGACGTGCGGGTAGTCGGACGAGAACAGGCAGACCTCGGGACCGGCCTGTTCGATGATCCAGCCGACGTCCTCGGTGGGGTACGGCGTGAACCGGATCTGGCGGCGGACGTACTCGCTCGGCCGCATCGACAGGGCGCGCAGGCGATCCTCGTGGCGGACGAAGGCATCGAACGCCGCCTCCATCTGACGCATCCACGACGGCACCCAGATCGCGCCCTGCTCGATGACGCCGACGCGCAGGGCCGGGAACCGTTCGAACACGCCGTCGAAGATCATCGTCGCCAACGTCTGCGCCGGCGGGACGGGGATGCCCATGTAGTCGACGGAGCGGAAGTTCTCGGCGCCACCGTGGAAGTCGGGCGGCACCGGGAGCCCGTTGCGGAAGTAGGCGGGATCGATCAACGCGCCCGTCCCGCCGACGTGGAACACGATCGGGATGCCGGCCTCGCTCGCAACCCGCCAGACCGGATCGAGGCCGACGTGGCTCGGCGAATGGCCGGGCGGGCAGCCGGACGCGACGAGCAGCGCTGCGGCGCCCATCGCGATCGCCTCCTCGGCCAGCGCGCCGGCGCGGTCGAGGTCGGCGAGTGGCACGTACAGCGTCGGCAGCAAGCGACGATCGACGGAGCAGAACTCGAGCATCGCCCGGTTGTGGGCGCGGGCCGCTCCGATCGCGAACTCGATGTCGCCACTGTGCTCCCAGTCGTGCAGCCGGCTGTTGTGGAAGGTGTTGAACACCAGCTGGCTGGCGAAGCCGAGCAGATCGATGGCCCGGCCACGGTCCTCGGCGATGAACGAACCGGTGGCCGCGAAGTTCTTGCGGAGCATGATCTCGGCGGCCTCGGCCGCGCGGTACTCGGCGGACGCGTGCTTGTGACGCAGGCCGTCGAAGGCGGCATCCAGGTCTCGTCGCTGCTCACCCGGATCGCCGGTCTGGCGGAGCTCGTTGCCGCTCTGGTACTCGAGCGCCTCGATGCGCTCGCGGATGCCCGGATCGGCGTGGTCGCGCAGCCAGCCGGGCGTCTCCATCACGTGCGCGTCGGCATCGTGCACGACCAGGCCGGTGGAGTTGTACGTCTGCGTCGGCGTCATCGCGCGAGTCTTGCAGCGCTACGGTGACCTCGTGACCACGCGCGTCGTCGGCCGAATGGCCAGCACCCTCGATCCCGAGGACGACCACCCGTACCGCACCGGCGCGTGGCAGCCGAACTTCGTCGAGTACGACGCCGACGACCTCGAGATCGAGGGCACCATCCCCGCCGACCTCGCCGGCGTGTACCTGCGCAACACCGAGAACCCCGTGCACCAGTCGATCGGGCGGTACCACCCGTTCGACGGCGACGGCATGGTGCACGCGATGTCGTTCGCCGACGGCAGGGCCACCTACCGCAACCGCTTCGTGCGCACCGCCGGGCTGACGGCCGAGAACGAGGCCGGGCACGCACTGTGGGCCGGGCTGGCCGAATCCCCGGAGCGTTCGCTGCGCACCGATGGCTGGGGCGCGCGCACCCGCATGAAGGATGCGTCCAGCACCGACATCGTCGTCCACGCCGGCGTGGCCAAGTCGAGCTTCTACCAGTGCGGCGATCTGTACCGGCTCGATCCGTCGACGCTCACCGACCTCGGCCGCGAATCGTGGGACGGCCGCTTCCCCACCGAAGGCGTGTCGGCGCACACCAAGGTCGACGACCGCACCGGCGAGATGCTGTTCTTCAACTACTCCACCACCGCGCCGTACATGCACTACGGCGTCGTCGACGCCTCGAACACGTTGGTCCACTACACGCCCGTGCCGTTGCCGGGCCCGCGCCTGCCCCACGACATGGCGTTCACCGAGCACTACGCGATCCTCAACGACTGCCCGATGTTCTGGGACCCGAAGCTGCTCGATCGCGACATCTACGCCGTCCGCTACTTCCGCGACCTGCCCACCAGGTTCGCCGTCATCCCGCGCCGCGGCTGGGCGGACGACATCCGCTGGTTCGAGGCCGACCCCACCTACGTCCTGCACTGGATCAACGCCTACGAGGACGGCGACGAGATCGTGCTCGACGGGTTCCAGCAGGCCCAGCCGAACCCGAAGCCGACGCCCGACGCGACGCTGTACGAGCAGATGTTCCGCTTCGTCGACCTCGCCCAGCTGCAGGCCCATCCCCACCGCTGGCGGTTCAACATGCGCACGGGCGCGTGCACCGAGGAGCGCCTCGACGACCGGATCCTCGAGTTCGGGATGATCAACAACGCGGTCGCCGGACAGCCGTACCGCCACGCCTACGCTGTCAGCGCGAAGCCGGGTTGGTTCCTGTTCGACGGGCTGCACAAGCTCGACGTTCGCAGCGGCGCGGTCGAGTCGTACCAGCTGCCGGACGGCGTGTTCGCGAGCGAGGCGCCCTTCGCGCCGCGGCTCGGGGCCACCGCCGAGGACGACGGCTACCTGCTGACGTTCACCACCGACATGAACACCGACGCCTCGCACTGCCTCATCTTCAGCGCCCAGGATCTCGCCGGTGGGCCGATCGCGCGGGTGCGGCTGCCGGAGCGGATCAGCAGCGGCACGCACAGCTGCTGGGCGCCGGCGTCCGCGCTCTGAGCACGGGTCTCAGTTGACCCGCTCGACCTCGAACGACGACGACGTGTTGACGGAGAGCCCGGCGAGCGCGCCGCCCGAGTAACGGATCTCGATGACGTCGTTGGCGTTCGCCGAAACCAGCAGCGTGTCGAAGAGCGTCGTGCCCACCGACGCCAACGGCGCGTTCGTCGGGCCGACGGGATTGCCACCGACGTACACCTGCACGCCGCCGCCGAGCAGGCTGAGCGGCACGTTGAGGCGGTAGGTGACCCGGTAGGTCCCAGCCGCCGTCGCCTTGAATCCCGTGACGTTGCCGCCGCTGGTCACCGCCTGCAGGGTGCCGAAGATCGGGCTCTGCGTCGTGAACGGCACCGAGATCGTTCCGCCGCCGAGGCCGAGTGAGACGCTCACGCCACCGAAGGCACCGGCGCCACCGAGGATGCCGCCGACACCGTCGGCTCCGGCGGCACCGGCCGCGCCGGTCGCACCGGCGGCACCCACTGCGCCGACGGCGCCGGTCAGGCCCGTCAGACCGATGGGACCCTGCGCGCCCGTCAAGCCGGTCAGCCCGATCGGCCCCTCCGCGCCGGTGGCGCCGGTGAGACCAGTCAAGCCGGTCAGCCCGATCGGCCCCTGTGCTCCGGTCAGGCCGGTGAGCCCCTGTGGTCCCTGCAGCGACCCCTGGGAGGTCCACACGCCCGCAGCCTTGGTGTAGAGCGTCCCGGGTGAGGGTGTTGATGAAGGTGTCCCCGTTGCTGCCCTGCCCGACCAACGGTGCGACCAGTCCGGTCAGGATCTGCGCGCCCGCGGCACCGGCCGCCCCGGTGGCGCCCGTGAGACCCGTCGCGCCGATCGATCCCTGCGCACCGGTGGCCCCGATCGCTCCGGCCACGCCCGTGAGCCCGGTCAAGCCGATGGGTCCTGCGGGTCCTTGCAACGAGCCCTGGCTGATCCAGGTCCCGGAGGTCTTCATGTACAGCGTCCCGGCGAGCGCATCGATGTAGACGTCGCCGTCGCTGCCCTGGCCGGCGAGCGGCGCCACCAGGCCCGTCAGGACCTTCGAACCGGCAGCACCGGCTGCGCCCACGGCGCCCACCGCACCGGCGGCACCGGCAGCTCCGGCGGCTCCGACGGCACCCGTGAGACCGGTCGCGCCGATCGGACCTTGCGCGCCAGTGAGCCCCGTCAGCCCCGTCAGACCGATCGGGCCCTGCGGCCCGAGCAGCGATCCCTGGCTGGTCCATGCCCCGGACGCCTTGTTGTACAGCGTGCCGGTCAGCAGATCGATGAACACGTCGCCGTCGACGCCATCGCCGGCGACCGGCGTGACGAGGCTCGTCAGGATCTTCGTGCCGGCCGCACCGACGGCACCGGTCAGGCCCGTCGGCCCGGTGAGGCCCGTCAGGCCCGTGAGTCCGATCGGCCCCTGCGGCCCCAGCAGCGATCCCTGGCTCGACCACGAGCCGCCGGCCTTGGTGGACAGCGTTCCGGTGAGCAGGTCGATGAACACGTCGCCATCGGCACCGAGGCTGCTCAACGGCGACACGAGTCCGGTCAGGATCTTCGAACCGGCGGCACCGATCGCCCCGGCGAGGCCCGTGAGCCCGGTCGCCCCGGTTGCACCCGTCGCCCCGGCCGGCCCGACGATCGAGCCGCCGGCCGACCACGTGGATCCTGACTTCGTCCACACCACGCCGGACACCGTGTCGACGTACAGGTCGCCACTCGCGCCGAGGCTGCTCAGCGGTGCGACCACGCCCGTGAGGATCTTCGAGCCGGCGGCACCGGTGGCGCCCGTCGCACCGGCGGCACCCGTCGCACCGGTGGCGCCGGTCGTTCCGGTGGCCCCGGCCGGACCGATGGCGCCCTCCGCACCAGTGTCACCGCGCGGGCCCGTCGGGCCTGCCGGACCGGCGGCACCCGCCGCGAGCTGCAGCCCGGGAGCCGACCACGCTCCGGCGGTGCGTGGGCCGTACAGGACCGAGCTGTCGGTGTCGATGTAGTAGTCGCCGTCGTCACCCGTGCCGGACGCCGGTGCACCCCGACCGGACAGGAAGTTGCCACCGCTCCGGGAGCCGGACGCGATCGGCACGGTGTACCCGACGAGGTCCATCACGATGTTGACCGTGCCGCGCTGGTTGAAGATGCTGATGCCGCCCTCGCCGAGCTTGGCGAGGATCGAGTTCGCGGCGATGGTGCCCGGCTGGGCGTTGTTCGCCGACGTGAACGGCTGCGGCTCGCCCTTCGGCCAGATCGTGAGGTAGCTCGGCAGATCGGCGTCGTCGTCGATCGTCACGTTGACGAGCACCGCCGTCGCACTCGCCGGCACGACCAGGCCGTCGCCGGCCAGCATCAGATCGAGTTGGGCACCGGGTCCGATCTTCGCTGCGGTGCTGACGCCGATCGGGCCGGAGCCGGGCCGGGTGTCGAGCACGCGCACCGGGCTGACCGCGACGAACGCCGCCGGGGCCTGAGCCGTGCCATCGGTCTGTGACGACGCAGTGCGCCGTCCGGCGGACGCCGTGCTCGACGTCAGCACGCCGGCGCACAAGCCCGCCAGGGAGAGCAGTCCGATGGCCGACCGGACCACACGACCACGCGCAGCGCGGTTGGATCGCATGTGCCTCGCCTCCCGATGATGACCTGACCTGTTGATGCCGGATGTCGAACCCGGCATCCACATACCGGAACTCGAACACCAGAGTCATCGGCATCCGCATGCCGGACTTGAGCAACCGTCGGGGGCGGGAGTCGTGGGTTCAGGTCAGGACAGGACCCGCTTGCGGAAGCCGGCCACGCCGACCCGGAACAGCAGGGCACCGACCGCGGCGAGGATCAGCAGCACCAGGCCCCACGCCATGTGCGGCACGCCCGTGGTGAGCGAGGCGCGCATCCCTTCGCTGAGGTACACGAGCGGGTTGATCAGCACGGCGATCTGCAGCCAACGCAGCGGCTGCAGCGACTGCCACGGGTAGTAGACGGCGCCGAGGAAGGTCATCGGGATCACCAGCAGGCCGAAGATCAACGGCACCTGCCGGGGCTCCACTCGGGTGCCGACGAACAGGCCGAGCGAGGCGCTCATGAACGCACCGAGGACCATCACCGCGGCCAGCAGGGGGAAGTTGACGTGCAGGTCGATCGCCGTGGCCGGGATCACCAGGCCCATCGGGAACACGAGCAGTCCGGCGATGAGCGCCTGCACCGCGCCGGCGACGACCTTCTCCAGGGCGATCGCACTGACGGGCAGCGGGGCGAGGACCCGGTCCTCGATCTCGCGAGTGAAGCCGAAGTCCTGGACGAGCGGCAGCGCCACGGCCTGGATCCCCTGGAAGATCATCGAGCTGGCGATCACGCCGCCCACGAGCAGCGTCGAGAACCGCCCGGCGCCGGCGCCACCGCCGACGCCCTGGCCGATCTTCGGGAACACGTACGTGAACACGAACATCAGCAGGAGCGGCTGCATCACGGTGCGCGCCAGGAACATCTTGAACTCCTTGCGGAGCACCGTGAGGTCGCGGGCGAGGAGCGCGACGAAGGCCGCCCGGGCCGTGGCGTCGGGCGATGCCGCATCGGTGATGGGCGCGCCGACGATGGGGTCGGCGGGAGTGATCGTCCCGGTCGTGGTGCTGTTGTCGGCGGTGATGTTGGTCGTGATGTCGTTGCGGTCCATCAGTCGCGCAGGTCCTTTCCGGTCAGCTGGATGAACACCGTCTCGAGGGACGGCTCGGCCACCGACACGTCGGAGACCTCGAACCCTGCCTCGGACGCTGTGGTCATCAGCCGGGGCACGATGCCGTGGCCGCCGTGCATGTGCACCTCGACGCCGCGTGGCGTCGCCTCGGCCTTGACGACGTCAGCGGCGGTCGCGAGCGCCTTCGCCAGCGCACCGGCATCACCGGCGGCCGTGATCGTCACCACGGTGTCGGCGTCGACGGAGCGCTTCAGGCCGTCCGGCGTGTCGAGGGCGAGGATCCGGCCGTGGTCCATGATCGCCAGCCGACCGCAGAGCTCGTCGGCCTCCTCCATGTAGTGGGTGGTGAGCAGCACCGTCTGACCGTCGCGGTTGAGCTCGCGGATCAGCTCCCACAAGCTGAGCCGGGTCTGCGGATCGAGCCCGGCGGTGGGCTCGTCGAGGAACAGCACCGAGGGACGGTGCATGATCGACCGGGCCACCATCAAGCGTTGGGCGAGACCTCCCGACAGGGTCTGCACGCCGACGCTGCTCTTGTCGGCCAGCCGGAAGACGTCGAGCAGCCGATCGGATTCGACCTTGGCGCGCTTGTTGGTCATCCCGAAGTACCGACCGTGGAAGATCAGGTTCTCGCGAACCGTGAGCGCGCGGTCGAGCGTGTTGGTCTGGGTGACGACACCGATGTGCTGCTTGGTGGCCGCTGGGTTGCCGATGACGTCGACGCCGGCGACGATCGCCGATCCCGAGGTGGGGATGATGCGCGTCGTCAGCATCCCGATGGTGGTGCTCTTGCCGGCACCGTTCGGGCCGAGCAGGCCGAAGATCTCGCCGCGGGTCACCTCCAGGTCGAGCGAGTCGACCGCAGCGTCGCGATGCTTGGGCGCTCCGCCACCACCCGGGGACGCTCCACCCGGGGATCCGCCGCCCGGCGGACGCCCGCCGGGTGGACCAAAGGCCGGCGCACCGGCGTAGACCTTGCGCAGCTGACGCGTGGCGATCACCGCGTCAGCACTCGTCGGAGCATCCGTCATCGTCATCGGCCTCACCTTTCCACACCCGCGCGTCACCTCGCTCGACCAGGTGCGCACATCGTCGTCCGAATCGAACGATATATCGTGACCCGATCGTTCGCAACCGGGCGGCATTTTCCGTTCTACGGAAGATTGCCGAACCATGGCATGCGATCGTCAGGTTTTGTACAATCGCGGCTCGCGCCGTTCCACGACGCGTGGACCCGAGGAGGCACGAGATGGCGCTGGCCGAGCGACTGCAACGACTGGGCACGGAGACCGCGTTCTCGGTGTCCCTGGCCGCCGCCGAATGGGGCGCGAAGGGCAACCGCATCTTCCCGTTCCACCTCGGCGACCTCAACCTCGCCACACCCTCGAACGTGGTCGCGGCGATGGACCGCGCGATCGCCGACGGCAAGACCGGCTACTGCCCGGCCGCCGGCATCCCCCAGTTGCGCGAGGCGCTCGCCGACGACATCGGGATGCGGCGCGGCCTCACCTACGCGCCCAACCAGGTGGTCGTCCAGCCGGGCGGCAAGCCGGTCATCACGAAGTTCATCCAGGCCGTGATGAACCCCGGCCAGGAAGTGCTGTATCCCAACCCCGGCTACCCGATCTACGAGAGCCAGATCGAGTACTTCGGCGGCGTGGCCAAGTCCTACCGCTACCTCCCGTCGGCCACCGGTTTCAGCATCGATCTGGATCAGATCCGCTCGTTGATCACGCCGAACACGTGCGCCATCATCTACAACGACCTGCAGAACCCGATCGGCGCAGAGTCCACCGACGCCGAGCGCGAGGCCATCGCCCAGATCGCGATCGAGCACGACCTGTGGGTGCTGTCCGATGAGGCCTACTTCGAGATGCGCTACTCGGGCACGTCGAAGTCGATCGCCTCGCTGCCCGGCATGCAGGAGCGCACGGTCATCCTGTACACGTTCTCGAAGAAGTTCGCGATGACGGGCTGGCGGCTCGGTGCCGCGGTGGGCCCGGTCGAGATCGCCGACACCATCGCCAAGCTGAACACGAACGACGAGAGCTGCACCACCCACTTCGTCCAGTACGCGGGCGTCGAGGGCATCCGCGGCGATCAGACCGAGGCGCTGGCGATGCTCGACGTGCTGGTCGAGCGGCGTGACGCGGCAGTGTCCGTGCTCAACGACACCAAGGGCATCACCGTCGCTGCACCCGAGGCCACGTTCTACCTGTTCCCCGACGTCACCGATGCAATGGCCATCGTCGGCACCGACGACCTCGCCCAGTTCGCCGAGCGGGCACTGCACGCCACCGGCGTGTCGTTCTGTACCCGCCGCCACTTCGGTCGTCCGCAGCCGGGCGAGGACCGCCAGTACGTGCGCTTCGCCTACTCGGGCATCGGCACCGACGAGATCCGCGAAGGCCTGGGCCTGCTCCAGCAGTGGATCGGCTCGTTCTGATGGTCGCCGGCGCGCCCCGGCCGCGGATCGTCATCACCGGGCGAGTGCCCGGCGAGGCCGTCACGATGCTCGGCGCAGAGCACGACGTCGTGTCGTGGGACGGTGAGGAGCTGATGGACCGCGCCGAGCTGCTCGCTCGCGTCGCCGGCGCCGACGCGGTCCTGTCGTTGCTCACCGAGAAGATCGACGCCGAGCTGCTCGACGCGGCAGGCCCGCAGCTGCGCGTCGTCGCCAACGTGGCCGTCGGCTACAACAACATCGACGTCGCCGCCTGCCACGCACGGGGCATCACCGTCACCAACACCCCGGGCGTGCTCACCGATGCGACGGCCGACATCGCCATGGCGCTGATCCTGATGTCGACCCGACGGCTGGCCGAAGGCGAGCGCGTCATCCGTCGCCAGGACCCATGGCGCTGGGGCATGTTCTACATGCTCGGCACGGGCATCCAGGGCCGTCAGCTCGGCATCGTCGGGATGGGCCAGATCGGCGCCGCGCTGGCCCGACGGGCCAAGGCCTTCGGGATGACGATCGCCTACTCGAACCGCAACCCGGTGGCCGACGACCTCGCCGCCGAGCTCGGGTGCGTCCGGATGGAGATGGCCGAGCTGCTCGCCACCAGCGATGTCGTGTCGCTGCACTGCCCGTACTCGCCCGCCACCCATCACCTGATCGGGGCGGCCGAGCTGACCTCGATGCGCGACAACGCGTTCCTGATCAACACCGCCCGCGGGCCCGTCGTCGACGAGGCCGCGCTGGCCGCTGCGCTCGCCGCCGGAGAGATCGCCGGCGCCGGCCTCGACGTGTTCGAGGACGAGCCGACGGTGCACCCCGGCCTGCTCGACCTCGACAACGTGGTGCTGATCCCCCACCTCGGCTCGGCCACCATCGAGACCCGCACGGCGATGGCCACGCTCGCGGCCACGAACGCGCTCGCCGTCCTGCGCGGCGACGCGGCCGTCACGCCCATCTCGGGCTGACGATGCGTTGAGCCTCCGCCCCGGGGCAGGATGGGCAACGTGCTGATCGTTGCCGACGACCTCACCGGTGCGGCCGACAGCGCCGGCGCCTTCGCCGCCGCTGGCCGCACCGCCGTCGTCGTGCTCGCCGGTGGCACCGTGCCGTCGCTCGCCGGCATCGACGCCGACGTGCTCTCGATCGACACCGACGGCCGGGCGATGTCGGCGGACGAGGCGGCACGCGCCACGGCGGCGGCAGTCCGGTCCGGCGCGGAGCGGACCGTGTTCGTCAAGATCGATTCGACGATGCGCGGCCACATCGGCCCGACGCTGGCGGCCGCGCTCGGCGCGGCATCGACGCCGGCGCAACGGATCGTGGTGTGCCCGGCCTTCCCGTCGCTGGGCCGGGCGGTGGCCGACGGGCACGTGCACGTCGACGGCGAGCCGCTCACCGACGGCAACGTGCGAACGGCCCTGGGTGAGCTGGCCACGCGCAACACGCTCCACATCGAGGACGCCACGACCGACGCCGATCTCGCGGCCGTCGTCGCCCGCCACCACGATCCCGCCGCGCCTGCGTCGACGGTGTGGGTCGGTTCCGCAGGCCTCGCCCGCGCGTTGGCCGCGGCCGGCCTGCCCACGCGCGCATCAGATGTCCGCCCCACGCGGACATCTGCTGACAGCGTGGCCGGGGCGACCCGGATCGCCGTCGTCGTCGGGTCGCAGCACGCCGCATCGGCGGCACAGGTCGAGCGGCTCCGCACCGCTGGGCACCCGGACGTCGAGCTGTTCCTGCTCGATCCGCGCGATCCCTACAACGTCGCGCCGTTCGTCGATGCCTGGCGCGCCGCGGACGGGTTCGTGCTCACCGGCGGCGCCACGGCGCGGCTCGTGCTCGACACCTTGGGCATCGACCGCTTCAGCGTGCGCGGGGAGGTCGAGATCGGGATGCCGTGCTCCATCGCGCGATCGTCGACGGCAGCCACGGGGGACGGTCCGGTCGCCCTCGTGACCAAGGCCGGCGGGTTCGGCGACGACGGCGCGCTGCAGCGCGCCGTCGAGTTCTTTCACGGTGCCTACACGCCGATGACATGATGGTTCCCGTGCCGACCGACGACCGACCGATCATCGCTGTCACGATGGGCGATCCCGCCGGCGTCGGCCCGGAGGTGGTCGTCAAGGCGCTCGCCGCGCCGGAGGTGCTGGCGATGTGCCGGCCGTGGGTCATCGGCGACTCGGCCCGCCTCGCCCGCGCCGCGGAGCTGTGCGGCGTCACGATCGACCGCAGTGCCGTGACCGTCATCGACGTCGGCGTCGTGCCCGCCGATCTGCCGTGGGGTGTCGTGGCGGCCGAGGCTGGCGACGCCGCCTACCGCTACATCGAACGCGCGGCCGAGCTGGCGATGGCGGGCGAGGTGCAGGCGATCTGCACCGCGCCGCTGAACAAGGAGGCGCTGCACGCCGCGGGGCACCTGTTCCCCGGGCACACCGAGCTGCTCGCCCACCTCACGGGCACCGAGGAGGTGTCGATGATGCTCGTCGCGCCCGGGCTGCGCGTCGTGCACGTCACCACGCACATCGGCATCGTCGACGCGGTGCAGCGGATCGAGCCGGGGCTCGTGGCGCGCACGATCCGTCGCGCCGACGAGACGCTGCGCCGGTCGGGGATCGCGCATCCGCGGCTGGCGGTGTGCGGCATCAACCCCCACGCGGGTGAGAACGGTCTGTTCGGCCACGGCGAGGAGGCCGACAAGATCGACCCGGCGATCGCCATCGTGCGCGCCGAGGGCATCGACGCCGTCGGCCCGCTGCCGGCGGACACGCTGTTCTTCCGCGCCCGCCGGGGCGACTTCGATTGCGTGGTCGCGATGTACCACGATCAGGGCCACGGGCCGGTGAAGGTGCTCGGGCTCGAGGCCGGTGTGAACATCACCATCGGCCTCCCCGTCGTCAGGACGTCGGTCGACCACGGCACGGCGTTCGACATCGCCGGCACCGGCACGGCCGACGAGCGTTCGATGGTGGAGGCGCTGCGCCAGGCGGTCGACCTCGCCGCAGTCGCCGTCGCCCGCGGATGAGCCGACCCGCGAACCCCGAGCTCCGGCCGGCGGACACCCGGTCGTCCGAGCGCGGCACGCTGCGGATCTACCTCGGTGCAGCGCCCGGCGTCGGCAAGACGTTCGCGATGTTGGAGGAGGGCCGCCGACGCGCCGCGCGCGGCACCAACGTGGTCGTCGGCATCGTCGAGACCCACGGCCGGGCGGCGATCCACGACCTGCTCGCCGACATGACCGTGATCCCGCCGCGCTCGGTGCTGCTGGCGGGCGTGTCGGTGCCGGAGATGCACCTCGAGCACGTCATCGCGGCCGCGCCCGACGTCGTGCTGGTCGACGACATGGCCCACCACATCGCGCCCGGCGAGCACCGCTGGAACGAGATCGGCACGTTGCTCGATGCCGGCATCGACGTCGTCACCACTGTCGGTGTCGAGAACCTCGGGTCGATGACCGACGTGATCGCCACCATCACCGGCCGCACGCCCACCGAGACGATCCCGGACTCGTTCGTGCGCGCCGCCGACCAGATCGAGCTGGTCGACATGAGCCCGGAGGCGCTGCGTCGCCGGCTCGCGCACGGCAACGTCTACCCACCGGAACGCATCGACGCTGCGCTCGCCGACTACTTCCGCCCTGGCACGCTCGGCGCGCTGCGCCAGCTGGCGCTGCTGTGGGTGGCCGACCGCGTCGACGAGCGACTGCAGGACTACGTCGCGACCCACGGGATCGCCGAGACGTGGGAGATCCGCGAGCGCGTGGTGATCGCGCTCGCGGGCAACGGTGGCGGGCACGTCGTGCGGCGCGCGGCGCGCATCGCCGGACGGGTGCGTGGCGAACTGGTCGGCGTCCACGTCGTCACCGGCCGCGGCGAGCCCGGCCCGGATCTCGAGCTGCAACGCCAGCTGGTGATCGAGCTCGGCGGCGTCTACCGCGAGGTCGTCGGCGAGGACGTCGCCCAGGCGCTCGCGGGTTTCGCACGCGTCGAGCAGGCCACCCAACTGGTGCTCGGCGCCAACCGCCGGGTCGAGGGAACCCGCCGCCCACATCGCACGATCGCCAACGCGCTGGTCGACGAGCTCGGCCACATCGACGTGCACGTGATCGGCACCGACGCGCCCACCTCGCGCACCAGCTTCTCGCTCCCCCACGTGCCGCACCTCAGGCGTGTCGTCCCGGTGCGTCCGCGGTTGCGCGCGTCGGCGTGGCTGCTGTGCCTGGTCGGCCTCCCGATCCTGACGATGGTGCTCACCACGTTGCGCCGCCACGTCTCGCTCGGCAGCGCGCTGCTGCTCGACCTCTGCCTCGTGCTCGGCGTCGCCACCCTCGGTGGGCTGGTGCCCGGCCTCGTCGCGTCGGCGTTCGCCTTCGTGCTGACCAACTGGTTCCTCACCGAACCGCTGCACACGCTGAAGGTCAACGACGCGCAGAACGTCGTCGCGCTCGCGGTGTTCGTCGCGGTCACGGTCGTGGTCGGCATCATCGTCGACCGCTCGGCGACGCGCTCGCGGGAGGCCGCGCGGGCCCGGGCCGAGGCCGGCGCGCTCGCCCGGTCGGCGGCCACGCTCGTCGGTGCGCACGATCCGCTGCCCGAGCTCGTCGAGCAGTTGCGCGCGACCTTCGGGCTCGAGGCCGCCGCCGTGCTGGAACGACAGGACGCCGGCGACGGCGCGGCGCGCGGCGGCTGGTGGCCGACGGTGCTCGTCGGCACTCGCGAGCTGCTCGATCCGTCCGACGGCACGGCCATCGAGCTCGCTGCCGACGGCAGCGTCGTGCTCGTGGTGTCCACCGAGGCACTCGGTCCGGACCAGCTCGAGGTGCTGCGAGCGTTCGGCGATCAGCTGTCGGTGGCGCTCCAGGGCCGCACCCTGCGCGCGGAGGCCGCCACCGCCGAGGTGCTCTCCGAAGCGAACGCGCTGCGCACAGCGCTGCTCCAGGCGGTCTCCCACGATCTGCGCACCCCGCTGGCATCGATCAAGGCATCCGCGAGTGGCCTGCTGCAGACCGATGTCGACTTCACCGACGAGGATCGCATCGCACTGCTCGTCAACATCGACAACGCCTCCGACCGCCTCGACGGGATGGTGCGCGACCTGCTCGACATGAGCCGGCTCCAGGCCGGCGTGATCGGCCGCACCACCGGCCAGGTCGCACTCGAGGAGGTCGTCGCCGCGGCGCTCGCCACCGTGCCCGCGAGCATCGGGCGGGTCGAGGTGTCCGTCTCCGAGTCGCTGCCACTGGTCCAGGCCGACCCGGGTCTGCTGTCGCGGGCTCTCGCCAACCTGATCTCCAACGCCGTCGCCTGGTCACCTCCCGATGTCGACGTGCGCATCGACGCCGGCCTCGTCGGCAACTTCGTCGATCTGCGCATCATTGATCGCGGCCCGGGCATACCCGTCGCCGATCGGGACCGGATGTTCGTGCCGTTCCAGCGCCTCGGCGATCGGTCGAACGACGCCGGTGTCGGCCTGGGCATGGCCATCGCCCGTGGCTTCATCGACGCGATCGGTGCGCACCTCGAAGCCGAGGACACACCCGGCGGTGGGCTGACGATGTGCGTACGGTTGCTGGCCGTGCACGACAGCGAACACCCGGCCTCGACCCCGTCGTCGGCCCCGTCCGAGGACGTGGTGTCGTGACGCGCATCCTCGTGGTCGACGACGAGAACCAGATCCGCAAGGCGCTCGACGTGAACCTGCGCACGCGCGGCTACGAGATCGACCTCGCATCCACCGGGGAGGAGGCACTCGCCGCTGCCGCAGCGCACCTGCCCGACCTGGTGCTGCTCGATCTCGGCCTGCCGGGCGTCGACGGGCTCGACGTCATCCGCGGCCTGCGCGGCTGGACCGAGGTGCCGATCATCGTCGTGTCGGCGCGCTTCGGCGACGAGGACAAGGTCGCGGCGCTCGACGCCGGCGCCGACGACTACGTCACCAAGCCGTTCAGCATCAACGAGCTGCTGGCCCGGGTGCGAGCGTCGCTGCGCCGCCACAACCCGCTGCCCGACGAGCCCACCGTCGTCACCGACGACTTCACGATCGACCTCCAGAACCAGCGGGTGATGCGCGACGGTGCCGAGGTCCACCTCACTCCGACGGAGTGGGCGATCGTGATCTACATGGTGCGCCATGCCGGTCGGCTGATCAGCCAACGACAGCTGCTCCAGACCGTGTGGGGACCGAGCTACGAGCGGGAGTCGAACTACCTCCGCGTGCACTTCGCGGCCATCCGCCGCAAGCTCGAACCCGACCCGGCCCAGCCCCGCTACTTCCTCACCGAGCCCGGCATCGGCTACCGCTTCCAGACCGTCTATACGCGTTCTTAATGCGATGACCGCGGATCTTGGCGGCGCCTGATCGATCGCCCTCGACCCGTTCGGGTTGGCTGTGGACGTGATCGATGAACACGTGTTGACCGACGGCTCGGCGCCCGCGCCCGCCGCCTCCCAGCCCGCCGCGCGAGTCGCGACGGCAGCTCCCGCTGCCCCCCGCCGCAACGCCGACCCCGCGGAGCCATTGGGCTACCGGATGAAGAACAAGCTCCTCGGGCCACCGCTGCACACCGAGCAGCTCGAGCACGAGACGCTCGGCAACCCGACGGCCCTCGCGGTGTTCGCATCGGATTGCCTGTCGTCGTCGGCGTATGCGACGGAGGAGATCCTGCGGGTGCTCTTCCCGTACATCGGCCTCGCCGCCTTCACGCTCGTCACACCCGTGACGATCGCCCTGCTGGTGGTCCTCGGGTTCCTGATCCTCTCGTACCGGCAGACGATCAAGGCCTATCCGTCGGCCGGTGGCGCGTACATCGTCACGCGCGACAACTTCGGGCTGCTGCCCGCCCAGGTCGCCGGTGTCGCCCTTCTCACCGACTACGTGCTCACGGTCGCGGTGTCGGTCGCGGCCGGCAGCGACGCACTCGCCTCGGCCATCACCCCGCTCGCCCCGTACAAGCACTGGATCGCCATCGCGTTCGTGTTCATCATCATGTTCGGCAACCTGCGCGGCACCAAGGAGTCGGGCAAGATCTTCGCTGCGCCGACCTACTTCTTCGTCGCCAACGTGCTCGTGCTCATCGGTGTCGGCATCTACCGCACCATCTTCTCCTCGATCGCCAAGGGCGCCACCAACGTCAACGGGATGATCCCGATCGGCAAGCACAGCGGCGACGGCCTGCTGATGGGTGCGACGGTGTTCGTGGTGCTCAAGGCCTTCGGCTCGGGCGGCGCCGCCGTGACGGGCGTCGAGGCCATCTCCAACGGTGTGCCCGCCTTCAAGACCCCGGCCTGGAAGAACGCCCGCAAGACCCTCGTCGTGATGGGCCTGCTGTCCGGCGTCATGTTCCTCGGCCTGTCGATGCTCGCCGCCCGCACCCACGCCACTCCGTACGACGGCGGTGTGCCCTCGGTGATCTCTCAGGTCGGCAAGCTGGTCTACGGGCCGAGCACCTTCGGCCACGTGATGTTCTACCTGCTCCAGGCGGGCACGATGCTGATCCTGGTCCTGGCCGCCAACACGAGCTTCGCCGACTTCCCCCGACTCGCCTCGTTCCATGCCGGCGACAACTTCATGCCCCGCCAGTTCACCGTGCGCGGCCATCGCCTGGTGTTCTCCAACGGCATCATCTTCCTCGCCATCGCCGCCGCGGTCACGCTGCTCGCCACGGGCGGCGAGGTCAGCCGGCTCATCCCACTGTACGCCATCGGCGTGTTCACCAGCTTCACCCTCTCGCAGTCGGGCATGGCCAAGCACCACATCCGCCTGAAGGAAGAGGGCTGGAAGAGCGGCATGGTCATCAACGGCATCGGCGCCATCCTCTCGCTGCTGGTGCTCGCCATCGTCGCCACCGTGAAGTTCACCCAGGGCGCATGGGTCATCGTGCTCCTCGTGCCGATCATGGTCATCGGCCTGGTCCGGCTGAACAAGGCCTACGAGGCCGAGGACGTCGAGCTGCACGAGGACGCCAAGGCGGCCGCCGAGGCCCCCACGCTGCGCAACCACACGGTCATCGTCCTCGTCGACAACCTCGACGCGGCGACGGCCAGGGCGATGCAGTACGCCCGCACCCTCTCCGGCGACGACCTGCGCGCCGTGCACTTCGACATCGACTCCTGGAAGACGGGCATGCTCGTCGAATCCTGGAGCACGCTCGGGTTCTCGCGGTTCCCGCTCGACATCGTCGAGTGCCCGGACCGCCGGATCACCCGCTCGGCCGTCGAGCTGGTGAGCCACCTCACCGTCGAGAACGACACCGAGCTGACGATCCTCGTCCCCCGTCGTGAGTACACCAAGCTCTGGCACCGCGTCCTCCACGACCGCTCGTCGAGCGCGATCGTCGCGGCCCTCGCCGACGTGCCGCACTGCAACGTCACCATCGTGCCGTACCACCTCGGCAGCGCCGCCGCCACGCTCGCCGAGGCCGCGACCGAGGTCGCGCCGCTCGAACCCGTCGGTCCGAAGGCGCTCCGCCCGAGCCCGACCAAGACCGCACCGATCACCGTCTCGCTCCCCACTGACCGGGTCAAGATCGCTGACGTCGACCTGCGCCAGCGGGCGATGGTGGCCGGCCGGGTGCGCGCCATGCGGATCCAGCCGTGGGGCGGCAACCCGAGCCTCGAGGTGTCCCTCGCCGACGAGACCGGCAGCCTCACCGTGGTGTTCTTCGGTCGCCGCGCCGTCGGCGGCGTCGCCCTCGGCTCGGTGATGACCGTCACCGGCATGGTCGGCGAGCACCGTGGGATCGTCGCGATCCTGAACCCCAGCTACACCCTGCTGTTCACCCCGACCGCGCCGGAGAACCCGGGCGAGCACCACTGAGCCGCTCGGCCCGCGGGCGGGTCACCAGTGTGACGAGCTCCCGCCACCACCGCTGTGGTGGGAGCTCGAGCCGGCGTGGCTGCTCGAGCTCGAGTGGTACGAGCTCGAGCGGCTGCCGAAGCTGTTGAACCCGCGGAGCCGGGACGTGCCCGATCCGTCGCCGCTCGAGCTCGACGTGCTCCAGCCGTTCTTCTGCGCCAACCAGGTGTAGCCGAGGCCGATCACCACGAGGGCCACGAACGCAAAGATCGCGATGCCGGGGACGCCGCCCGACGAGTCGTTCGAGTCGTACGAATCGTACGAATCGAACGCCTGGGGCACACCTCCGCCGTGGACGGCGGTCTCGATCGCCTGCAGCCCGTCGACGAGGCCCTGCTCGACGTCGCCGCGCTGGAAGTCCGGGTTCATCACGTCCTGCTGGATGTCCGGGTCGGCGGAGATCAGCGTGTCGGCGTAGTCCGACCCGTAGTAGATCGAGGTCTGGTGCTCGTTCGGCGACACCATCACCACGAGCAGGTTCGATGCCCTGAGCCCGTTGGCGCCGAGCCACCCTGGGCAACCCGACTCCAGAGCAGCCTCGCGACCATCGATGTCGCCGTCGAGCGTGCCCTCGACGCGCACGTGGAGATCCGCCGACAGGCTCGTCGCAACTTCGTCGGCCGTGGTCCCCAGGTCCGACGACGTCACGCCGGCAGGGTCGAACACCTGCTGCGGATCGGAGGCTGCAGCGGATGCACTGCCGTCCACGGTGGGCGCCGACACGGCCGACGCGGACGACGCGCCCTCGACGACGCCGGCCACCCCAGAACCCACCACGAGTGCGGCGAGCGCGAGCGTTCTGGCACGACCCATCGTCGTACCCTCGGGCCTCCGCCCGATGAGCTCGGGAGACGACCGTCCGTGCCTCGCTCATGCGGCTCGTTGTGTGGCGGGTGGTCCGGTGGTCTGGATGGTGCCGTCGGGGTAGGTGATGGTGAGTGATCGGTCGGGGTGCAGGACGAGTTGCCATCCGCCTTCGTGGACGAGGTGATGGTGTCGCTTGCACAGTGGCAGCAGGCTCGCGAGGTCGGTGCGACCGTTGAACGGTGGCCGCCACCACACGACGTGATGCGGCTGACAATGCCTCGCGCGCACCTCACACCCGGGGACCCCACAGGTCGGGTACATCGCCCGCAACGCCCGCCGCTGACGTTTCGTCGCCAACCGCTTCGATCGTCCTTCGTCGAGGACCACACCGTCACCGTCCAAGACGACCGGGATGATCGCAGCCATGCAGGCCATCCGCCGATACGACTCCACCGGCAACGTCAGATCATGACCCGGGTCGATGATCGAGCCTTTGTGGAGCCCCGACATGAGCGTGTCGAGGTCGACGACGACGATGATCTCGGTGT
>JAOBWK010000102.1 GCA_025463305.1 Ilumatobacteraceae bacterium | reverse complement strand
CCACCGAGATCGAAGACGACTATCGTCACCAATCTCAGCCCGAAGCGGCATGAGAAAACCAACCCAACGAGCCTCCGTCAAACCCAGGCCGATTCACTACTGCTTGATGCGACTCCTTCTGGGCGCTCACCTCGTTGAGCTCGATAGACCTCTTTGACACAACGTCGGCACGAGTGAGGACACAGGTCTGTAGAAAGCCGCGGCCGGCGTCGATAGGAGTGCGCCCCATGTACCGTCGTTCGTGCGGCACCGCATCACGCGGTACGTGTTCGAGAGCTGGGAGACAAACGATGCCACTGACCCTTGACGAGGCCGACCGATATGCGCCGCGCACTCCCACTGTCCGCCGGCTGCGGTACGAGAAACACCTTCAGAATGACTTTCTAGCGCTTGTCGATGGTGCGAACGCGGACGGCGCGGCCATCGCAATCCCGACTTCCTGTGGCACCAGGCGCGCAACACAGGTCGGGTGTCGCAATGTTCTCTTCGCCGAAGATGGTTCGGTATTTGACGTCGTGGACGACGCCACCCTCGAAGCTCGTTGGCGGCCGCTGGAGCAATAACTACTGATGCAGCGAACTCCTACCAGTACTCGACCGCCAAATCGGATGCGTATAGTTCGGTGACGGTAGTCGTCTGATTGAGGACGGCCGATCTAACAGCAGCCTGTTGAAGGTCAAGTAGGCGGAGACTCCCATCCGCCGCTTGTGAGACAGATTCGATTCGAACGAAGGCCTGTCCGTGTTGGTCGGCATAGCGCGCTAAGGCCTCAAGCTTCGTCCGAGCATCAGCGAGATGGTCACCGTGAGGATCGACGATCGACACCCCGAGCGACCCATCGCTTCGTCTCGACACGAAGAGGAAGTCCACCTGAAGCGACGCCCACCTGCCGGTTGTTGATTGGTATGGAATTCGTAGTGCGGAGGAGCTCGGCTGGGACGGATTTCGATACCACGCCACGAAGGACGATCTTGCGATCTCAGCTCTGATGATCGTGCGTTCCCAACCGTTCGGATTCATGGGGTATAGGCCAGCGCCATCTGCATAGAGATGTCCGGGGAAGCTTTCAAGCGGTGCGCCGTCGCTGCCTCTCGACGCGGCGATGACGCTGTCGCGCAGCTCGATCGTGACAGGTTCGGGTGAAGTCGTCTGCTCCTGGATCCTGCGGAAGGCCTCGCGGCTCGCGCCAGACGTGTTCTTGATCGCTGCATTGAATTCTGCGAGGCGACTCTGAGTCCACCGAGTCGCTTCGCGATCGATCTCGGCGCCAACGTCGGCCAGCATAAGGATGGCGGCAGTCTCGGTGCGCGTCCGCAGTAGGTCGACCGTGCGCGCCGCGTTCGCACGATGCGCGAAGAAATCCTTGCCAGTGCCTTCTTTCAAGCTGTTGATAATCCGGCGCGTCTCCCTCTCAACATCGCGTAGATGGGTCGGAACCTCTGCCACGGACTCGCTGAGCTGGCCGCCAGAGGTTGAGATGATCGTTCTGGAAAGTCCGGCCGTCTCGATGTTGGCGACGTTCTTATTCACTTCGTCCGAGTACTGCGCAGCCATGCCGTCGAGGCGCCCCATTAGTTGCCTTGTTAGATGCGCTCCAGCCGACGGCAGCAGAGCCTCCCCGTCCGCAGTGTCCGTGAGCAGTCGCGCGAGCTCCTTCGCTCGCCGGACCGGATTCGCCAGCGCATTTGGTGTGGAGAGCGACGGGATCGCCTCGATTGCTGCGAATGCCGCAACGTCGATCCCGCTGTTTCGCCTGAGGAGGATGGGCGCTCGAACGATCGTGGCGGCAACGCGAGACTCGGCGCCCTCCGAACTCGTGCCCTCGAGCTCGGATTTGATCGTGGCGAGAGCAGCTCGGTCGAAGAGCGGGAGAAAGCACGAGACGGAGTTGAGCACGTCGTCCGTTGTGATTCGTCGAGCCAGAGGGGCTCGAACCATCCGACCGATGATCTGAGCGATGTGAGTGACGTCCTTGGCTGGGCGTTCGGAATAGAGGACTTCGGCACGGGGGCAGTCCCAGCCCGTTGAGATTGCGGTCTTCGCGAGCACGACGCGAACGGCGGAAATGCTCTCGATTGACTCGGGCGGAATCCACTCGATCACTCGACCGCTCAAGTGCAATCGATCATGCTCCCCGAACACGTGCGCAATGGCTGACGGCCCGAGGCCAGGCCACTCCGATTCGATTACTCCTACGATCTCCTCCAGTTTCGCAGGAGTCGTTTTATCCGGGACCTGCACCACCAGTGCCGGCACCACCGTGGGCTCGTTCTGGGCGAGGGCGTACTGCCGCCACGCTGCGTCGTAGTCGATCGTCGCCTTGACGGCCTCCCGCAGAAGCGTGTTGCCGAAAGCGCCCTTTTCATCGGGTTCGATGATGCCGATCTCGTCCTTGATCAACCCCGACGCGCGCACCCGCTCGATATCCACCTCGACATGGGGAAAGTACGTTCGGTTTGTTGAGCCCTGCATTGCCGTTGCGAAACGATCGATTGTCGCGGAGATGCCCCAGACGACCGGCATCGGAGGATTCGACCCAGGCGAGCCGGAGATCAGTCTTTGAACGATTGTGCTGCGATCCGGGACTCTCTGCATCCCGCGATGAGCCTCATCCACGACGAGATGAAGGTCGACGGTGCCAGCAGCGACAGTATTGGCGAGGACGTCCCAAAGCGAGTGCTGGCGGAGGTTGCGACCGCCGTGTGAGAGTCCACTTGATCTGGAGAGCTTCTGGATGTTGAGGAAGTAGACACGACCGGCCTCGAGCGACGAGTCGAGAAAGTCATTGTCGAGAATTCGCAGTCGAGCGGGCTGAAGAACATCTGAGCCTGCCAGCATCTTGTTGCGGGTCTGACGGTTCAAGGCTGGATCATCCGTCACCCAAAGAAAGGCAGCTCTGGGGTCGGCATCAACCTCCAGATCTGAAGACCCGTGAAGGATGGCTTCGACAACGGCGGTTGCAATAACCGTCTTTCCGGCACCCGTTATCGCAGATAGCGCGAAGCCTGAGAGACTATTGTAGGTGTGCCAATCCCTTCGACCCCGATCGAGTCTGTTAAGACAGCCGAGCGCAGCATCACGTTGATAATCAAATAGGGCGTATCGCATATCTAGTGCTTGCTTCCGGAAGCAAACGTTGCTAGGTAGTTCTCATATAGTCGCACTACTTCGACCCTTCTCGGCAGGTTCTCTGCGATCCCTGCGAATGTTGCAGTTGAATCAGTCACGACATAGGCAACAGAGGCGGTTGCTGGAACTGCGCGGACGAATGCGCGCCAGTGGTCCGTATCGAAGAGAATGGCGTATCGATCGGTGCAGGCAAAGGGAAGCGGATGGCCATCATCATCTAAGCATGTTTCCAATATCGGCCCCGTTCCACTCGCTCGAAGCCAAAGCAGTGGGGCGATCAGCTGAAAGGCTCGGTCCAGCTCAACCTCGATTGGGTCCAAGTAAACAAGCTTCATGAATTCGACGCTCTCGGGGAACCCCGTCGACATCGTGAACTCATCGGTGAATTTGTACGATCCCTTGAGGGGTTCACCTTCTGGGGTGCTGCCAAGTAGAGCAGCAAGAACTCGAGGTTTCGTGATGTACTCAAATATTCCCAAGCTCTCCCAGTTTTGATCGCCCGGTCGGTAGCCAGCCGCTCTCAGGCCACGAGCTTCGTCGATGGATACCTCATTGTTTGTGATCAGGATGGAGCGTCGGTGTCCGCCATCCTGATGGTTCAGTCGCATAACCGCGTGCGTCGTAGTGCCCGAACCCCCGAAGAAGTCCAGAACCGTCGCGTCGGGCTTGTCGACGAGGAAAAATCGCAGGGCATCCTCCACCGCGTAGAGGCTCTTTGGAAACGGAAAGCGCCTCCCCGGAAGCATTGCTGCGAGGAGTCGCGAGCCATACTGCGTGGCATCGTGCGAACTGATCTTCCATTGCGTCGATGGAACGGCTACGACGTCCTCTGAATCTGAGTCCGCTACGACTAGCGAGCCATCGAGGCGTCGATTGAGGATCTCGTATTCGCCGTTCGTGATCTTTTGATACTCGCCGGTCTTGAGGACGGAGATCGTGAATCCCTTGGTGGGATTCCCGGTCACCCTGACTCGGCCCTGCTCGATTCGTGACCGAAGGGTCGATGGCTGTGCTTGCCAGTTCCCTTCCGATCCATCCTTCCGAATCGGCAGCAGCGCGATAGCACCAACCATAGGCTCGGGCTCGTGCTGGCCCAGTGGTAGGGGGTCGCCCACGGCTGCGATCTTCGGGCCGTCTGGATCGATGTAGATCGGATAAAAGAGGCCGGGCCGGTCGCGCCGAGCGGCATTCGGGCCCGACCTTCGCAGGAGGTCCCATCGCACGTTACCGGTATGCGTCCTGCCGCGTGCTGACACCCATTCCCGCGAAAGGCGAACGCGTTTGGGTGATGCCGCGCCAACCATCACGAAAAAGATGTATTCGTCGCTGCGCCCAAACGAACCAGCGCGCGCCACCACTGCGGGATTGATGGCGGTACTCACCATTTGAATCAGCGCCTCTGGAAAGAGCTGCTCAAGAAGCATTCCCAGCCGAAGGTATTCTTTCTCATCAATTGTCACGATGAGGACCGCATCCTCCGGATTAAGCAGAGTCTTTGCCATTCTTAGGCGCCGCTGCATGAAGGCGAGCCACTTAGAATGCCTGTAGTTGTCGTCGACGTCGACGTAGTTGTTGTCATACTTCCAATCTCGAGCACCCGAGTTGTAAGGAGGGTCAATATAGATGCAGTCGATTCTGCCCTCGTGACTGAAAGTAAGAGCTTCGAGAACGTGAAAGTTCTCTCCATTTATGACTACATGGGGTGGGCCATTGCCGCCGTTTGTGATCGATTCAAGGCGCTCGAACCCCGGATAGATCGGTTCACCGAAATCGGAGACGACCACAAGATCGCGGAGCGCGGCTGTCTCAACCCGCCGATCGTCGTACTGAATTGTCGCAATGGTCCCGGCGATGCTCGTTACGATCGCTATGTCATCGTCGGTGTCCCCAGCCACGACCCGTGCGCCTCTGCGCACGGCGTGCGCGCTGAGCCGAACGCGCTCCGGTAGGTGAGCCTCGAAGACGAGTCCGAACTTCCGCTTCGTGCGGAGTTCGGCAACGGCAGCGAGAAGGTCGGCACGCAGTGGATCGTCGGCGACCTTGCCGAGAAGAACGTCAAGCTCGTCGGCCACTAGACGTACGTTCCGTTCATCGTGGCGGATGGTACCGCAGGCCTGGGCGCCGTCTCCGACCTACAGCGTCTGTTGTCGGTCTTGCGCTCAATGTCGACGTCGGGCCTACCAGTAGTCTTGGGCTCGTGACATCGCCTGACGGACCGACTCTGCCCGAGACACGTCGGGTTCAGGGTGAACGTCGAGAGAAGCTGGAGACAGCGTTGGCTGCGTACACGGACTCCGAAGACGATGCTGCGCGAAGGTCAGTGCGCGCGGCGGTAATGCAGGCGCGTGGTGATCTCGTCGGGCTGGCCGAGTTGTTCAACGCTCTCGCATCCGATGAAGGCACCTGATGCGGATTCGATTCGCCGCGCCGGACGCGGTTGGGCTTCGGGTCATCGAGGAGCTGCCAGACTTGCCGCTCTGTCAACTCGAGGGTAAGAACGGAATAGGCAAGACGTTGTCGGTGCGACTGCTCGAGCTTGCGAGCGGTCGTCAGCCTTACCTAGCGATGCCTCACGCGTGGTCGAGTCTGCGTTCTCAGCTCGGACCAACCGAAATTCTGATTGACGGCCTGCCTGAAGGACAGATCGCCCTGGCGCTCACGCCTGGGCTCTGGCCACCAGATCCAGTGTCAGAGCTCGGCGACAAGCTGGGCGTCGTGCTGATCGACGGACGCCCGGCGAGTTGGCAGCGCTTTCGAGAGCTCGTGTGTGTGGTCCGTATTGCCGGCGATGAAACCCTCACTGAGACGTTGGCACAGGAACTTGAACAGCGCGCTGTGAGTGCGCTGCAACTGGCCGCCGATGTAGGCCCGACGGTCGCAGCCTGGGACACCGAGCTGGAAGAACTTGACCGGGTCACTTCGAATCTGACGCCGGTCGTGCTCGAGGACCTTACAGGTCGCGTGGATGCGGCGAAAGAGGCGTCGCGAGTGGCCGCCGAGGAACTTGCAGCGGCCCGATCGAAACGCGCGACCATCGCGACCGCCGCAGAAGCGTTGGCCGGATTGCTGGCGAGGCGTCGAAACATAGAACAACTCTTGACGGATCTCTCGTCTAGCACGCAGGCCCTCCATTCTCACGAGGATGCGCTCGTCGAAGCAACGCGATCGCTGGAGGTTTCGGCGTCAAACGCAACAAAGAGTGTCGGCACGGCGAAGGATCTACGGCTGTGGAGGAACCGACACAGGTTGCGAGTGGCGGCCCTGAACCGCGCCGAATTGTCTGAGCGGCAGATTCTTCGTCTCCTCAAGCTTTCGGAACGGCCGACGACTTCGGAGCTTTCACAACTGGAAGCAGCGACGCGCGCCGAAGGGCAGACGGTTCGCCAGGCTCTGCGCGATCTCGATTTGGTTGGCAACATGCGCTCGCTACTGCAGGAACTGATGCCGCCCTTGACCCGGGCGCCAACTTCAGTAGAAGACCAACCAGCGATCCGAACGCCCCATCTGCTTACCGTCGCGCAACTTCGCAACGGTGTTGACGCCCGGGTGACAGATCTACGAGGAATGCCGAGGGACGGTCAGGTCGAGTCGCTCGAAAGCGACCGCTTGCTGATCGAACGTCGCCTCATTCTTCTTGCGCGACTTCGCCAACACGTGACGGTGGTTGACCGGAAGGCAGATCTGGTCCGCGATGCGGCCGACCATCTCGCTGCTCTTCTCGTCGACAGTGGAGCACCGGAGGCGACTCGACTTGCAGCGGCCCGCCTGGCATCACTCCAGTCAGATCGAGTTGCCCACGCGTTGGCAGTCGTTTCCGCTGCGCAGGCGCTTGCAGAGCTGCTGGGCGCGAAGGCAATTGACCCTCGCAAGCTCCTCCCAGAGGATCTGGGAGATAGCGGGTCCGGGGACGACGAGCTGGAAGTGGACGAGGCAGCGGAGGATCTCGACGGCGACGCGAGTTGGGTCGAGCTCTCCGAAACCGGGCCTGAGCCGCCGGATCCGTATACCGAGACTTCGGGGTGGCGCGACCTGGCGCAGTCTCTGGACGCCGCTGCAGAGGCTGCGGTTCGCAACGCCGACTCCGACGGATCGCTTACAGAAGAGCGACTTGAAAGGCTGCGAGATCTCGAGGTGACATCATCCGAAAGATGTCGAACACTCGAACGACTTGCCGATCGTGCGGCAGATGAGTGGACTGCACTCGACGCAGAACTGGTCGGAATGCATGAGCGGCTGGCGATGTCGATCGAGGCACTCGTTGCTCCATCCGAGCGCTGGAAGGCGATTGGTCCTGGACTCCAGGCCCTGATGGCCGGTGCGAATAGTGCAGAAAGCGACGCGACGAGCGCGGCCTCGATCGCACGAGTAGCCGAGTTCACGTCACGTCTGAGAGATCTGATCACCGAAGTTCGTGACGGCCTGAATGGCGTATCAGCTGCGCTGGATGAGCACGCGCGTCGGCTGTCCGGCAGGCTCGGATCGACTCGGAGTGACGGACTCGTGTCCGCGGGCAATCGCCGTAGGGGATCGCTGGAGCGAGTCCAGAAGTGGGCCGAGTCCGAGCTCGCAGAGATACTCGGCGCGAAGGTGCTCAGAGACGAATTATTCGACTCCGCGGCTCGAGTCTCTGTCGACCTCCAGACGGCGACCGTCAGCTGGAGCACAAATGATGGCAGCGCCAGGCGCCGGCCCCTTGAGGCTTTTTCGTCCGGAGAGCAGGTCTTTGTGTACACGAGGGCGAAGCTTGACCTGCTTCGAGCCGATCCGCCGAGCAGCGCGCACCTCATCATCGTTCTGGACGAGTTCGGGGCATTCGTCGCCCGCGACAGATTCGGACAGCTGCTCGAATTCGTGGCCGACGATGCGTTGGGTCGCATCGCGGAACAGGTCGTGGTGATGCTGCCGCTCTCGAGTGAGTTTGAAGTTGGCGCAGCCCTCTCGCGAAGCGACGCGACGACGACCACATCGACTTACGCAGAGCTAGCGGCGCAAGTCGCGCAGAGAGATTACTTCGCTGTGAGCGCGGACTTCCGGGTGCCATGAGTCAGGTATTTGGGTCAGAGCCTCAGCTAGCTCGTACAACAGCCGAACGGGTTGTCTCTTCCCTGTCCACCGCTCTGAACATGCAATGTGACAGTGCTGGCGTCATACTCTCTTCCGTTCAGTTGATAGGGCCGGACGATCTGCTCGCTCAGCTACGACAGTTCCGGGTGTGGTTCGACCCCACGGCAAAGGGTGAACGACTTCGGGCACTTGTGGGCAATCTCTCCCCGCTGCCCGAGGGCATTGACGCCAGCGCTGGGGCCGACGCGGCCATGGCCATCGATGGCGAGAGGTATCTCGTCACTCCTGAGGGGTACTTGCTCGTGTGGTTGTGGCATCGTGCGCTCACAACGCCTGGCGATCCCGTGCGGCCGGCTCAGAGCGACATTGATTCGGCACAGCGCTCGCTGCTTGACACCTATCGGGTCTGGACGCGACGACGTCTCGAAGATGTTGTTGGTCTCCTCACGTCGGAGACGAGCACGTTGCGCCCAGCGGCAGCTGGGCTGTTGTTGACCCTTCTGGTCAATCGCAACACGTCCGCCGACCGGTCTCTGCGCCGTCCTCGGGCGGCTGACCAGCTCGCAAGCGTGTCGGCTGCGATCTCGGATACTGCACTGGCCTACGCCGAGGTTCTCGGAGGCCGCCGCACTTCGCCGAGCAGTGTCGATCTCTACCGTGGCTGGGCGCTGGGAGAGCTGCGTCGACGACTGGGAACCGGGTTTCATTCAAGTCTCGACGACGGAATTTGGCTCGACTCCACAGCGGAACAGCAAGCAATCGAGCGGCTCGTAGATGACGTTCGCCGACGCGACGAAAAGGGACGTTCGCGGGTAAAGCCAGCAATCTCCGCGGCGCTAGCTGCGTACGAGACTTGCCGTCCGCAATTGGCCGCCTTGGGACTGGCGTACGAGAGACCCGGAAATACAGATCGACTTCGGCGGATTCTCGAAGCGGCGGCAGAAGAGACGCCTTCCAAGTCATGAGTATGACCGGCGACTCCTCCAGCGTTTCAGTGAAGTCGGTGCTGGATTGCGTCTCAGCGTTAATCGGGCAGGCGGACCGTGCCACGGGTGCAGGTCGTATCGTCACCGTCTTGCTTAGTGAGCGGGAACGCTTTTCACGCTTGTTGGGTGAGCTGTTCCGGACAGCCGAGGGGGTCCTCATTGACGCGACCGAGTGCGGTCGCGGTGTTCGAACCGCCGGCGACGTGAGGGCCCGAACGCCGGAGCTGGCGGAGTGCGTCGAGGAATTGCTCTGTAAGTACAATGTTGCCGATCCAGCGGCCGGACTGGTGCTGGTCACCGAGGATGGTTCAGCACACATCGATGGAGCTACGTCATACGACGCAGCGAACACCGCACAGCGCGCGGTTCGGGAGTTGTCGTCGGCCGTCCTCAGTGAGGATCTCGTTAGCGCTGATTTGACAGGATTGATATGGGCCGACGACAGCCTCGACGACTCGACGTCGGCGATGGTCTGGGCCATGCTGGTCAAAGTTCAAACGCTGCTCGTGCCGCGACCGGGTTCGTTGCTGGTTCTATTTGCGGGGGACGCTGCACTGCGTCCTTCGCTCCATTGCGCCGGTCCAGCCGGAGTCCAGTACGTCGTCAGCAGCACCGGACTCGCGCGGCGGAAGTCGTATGAAGCAAACATTGCGTGTGTCCGAGAGCTGACCCGGTTCGATGTCGACGCCGCTCCGCTGGTCGTCATGTTCCTTGGTGCTGGCGCCTCCGTAGTTGATGGTCTGCCGACGGGGAACGAGCTTCGAAACGTCGCGCTCGCTCGCCAGGTGCAGGTTCCCCGTGTCGACTCGCACAACTATGAGCAGGCTGCGGCCGCATTCTTCGAGCGGCTGCGGATCCAAGAACAGCTGCGCCCAGGCGAGGGCGAGGCAGGCGTGTCGGCCTTCTCTGAACGGCTCACACTTGAACGGGTGTTGCAGACAGAGCAGGCGGAGGAGCATCGTCGCGACAGTTCAACGATCGAGTTCTTTCGTGGCGAACACGAGTCGATCATGTCGACGATCGCGCCACGTCAGGCCGCTGGCGAACTCGCAGATGATCCATTGGTTCGCCTTCTTGGCGCTCAGCGGAGGCTGGTCCTCGTCACTGTCAATTTTGACCGGATCATCGAGACGAAGGCACCCGGCTTGGTCAGACCGTTTGTGTCAGAGGTCGAGTTTGGGCAGTTCGAAGAATATGTAACTCGGTACAGGCAGTCCGGCGGTCCCATTCCGTTGCTCAAGCTCCATGGGGATATCGGGGTCCCGAACTCGATTGTTGCAAACGTCGATGACACGGAGGCAGGCTTGTCGGTGGCGCGGCTCGCGGCATTGCAGTGGTTGGTGACGGTGGTGGGCGCGCAGCGAATTGCTCCCTGGTGGTATGTCGGATACAGCATGCGCGATCTCGACCTGGAACACGTGTGGGCAAATCAAGCGTTCGCTGACGGAGTTGCCGAGAGATGGGTCTCGCCCTTTGTTGACCCGTCTGTCCGACGTTTCATCGATCGCCACCGCCTTCGCAGGTGGGCGAGTCAAGGCAACGCGAACTACACGGCTGACGAGCGATCGGTGGCCTTGACCGCTGCGGATTGCTTTGCTGGCATCGCTGACTTCGTCCTGCCGACTTGGTGAACATGATCGCCCACGATCACCTGATGAATCTTTGCGGCGGTCAACTTTGCGCGACGCACGTTGGCGCGAGCAGCCTTCGCGTAGTTCTCGGACAACTCGAATCCCTGTGCTCGTCGACCGTTGGCGACCGCTACTTCGAGGGCGCGACCAGTGCCACAGAACGGATCGAGAACTAGCCCGCCCGGCGGACTGCTGGAGCGAATCCGCGCTTCAATCAGATCTGCGGGAAACGTTGCCGAATGGTCGTTGCGCGACCTTCCGCAGGCGTAGTCCACGACGTCGACGCCCTTGTCCTCGGCAGCCGAAAGGTCGTACCAATATGACGGCCGGCCCTCCTTCCGCCTCCGAACGAAGTGGAAGAGGTGCTCGTGGGTAGTCCGGAGTCGATCCGTCTCCGGGCGCGGCATTGCGTTCGTCTTCCGCCAAATCAGATCGTTTCGAAGAATCCAACCCGCGTCCTGGAGGCCAATCGCCACTCTGGACGGCATGAGCATCAGCTGCTTGTCATGGCGCCAGCCCCCGGCAGGCGTCCGCCTGCGAGTCCGTTCATCCGAGTCGCTGAGCCCTTGACGGCCATCGGCTCGCATGCTTGACCAACGCGCGAAGTACGTGTCGCCAATATTGAGCCACAGACTTCCCGTGGGTTTCAGGGTCTGCATTGCGCGACTGAAGAACTCCACGAGATGCGCTACGTACCACTCTGGATATGGTTCGAGTCCAAGCACGCCACCGTGCTCCTTGTACCAGCTCCAGGGCGGGGCGGCGGCCGGATCATGAGACTCCTCGCGCCATTCATCGAGTAGTTCTGGCCGATGAGCCAACCCGTATGTCCGAAGACCCCAGTAAGGAGGCGAGGTGACGATCAGGTCCACCGAATCTCGTGCGGTCTGCCCAATCAGTTGAAACGCGTCTCCCTGACGAACGGCAGGCAGGCCCCGCGACGCTCCGGTTGCATGTACCTCTGCTCGCGACGGGTCCGGTGCCACACGCGAACGATATCGGCACCACTCACGGGCAGCAGCGGTGTGCAGGGGTGCAGGCCGGTTTCGATCGATCGAAATCCGGTAGACTTGGCCCTGTCCAGCAGCTCGAAAGGGCGATCTACGTGTCATGTGGACCTGGGGGTAATCGACACCGTAGGGTTGGGCACGGCAAGTTCGTCGTTTTCGTCGTCGCTCCTAGCAAGCAACCGAGCTCGGCAAGCGACTTTCATTCACCTCGGCGGGCGGGACCGTGTCTGTTTAGACCCACTCGGCTGACCTCTGTGCCACGCACGTCGATCGCTGGCTCTCGGTCCGTAGCGAGCAGCGACAGCTGCGTGCGGTCAATCGACGAGCGTTTGCGAGACGGGTTCGAGATCGGCGACGCCGTCGGTGGTGAGTCAGCACGGGCCTTCCGCGTCAGTTGCACGATCTGGCCGGTCATCACGAGCTCCTGCAACGCGAACCGCGGAACACGGAGGAGATCACCTATTCGGATCGAGGGAAGGCCGTTGATGCCGGCGCTCGCCCGGTACAGCGTCGTCAGTTCGTAGGCCTTCGACCTGCTGATCCGAAGGACTGTTGCGGCCTCCTCGACCCGGAGCATGAGAGGCATGGCGCCCCACTCGTCAGCAATGACGTCACTCACCTCGAACCTCCATCGACAGATGCGTACGGACCACCGATGTCATATCGCTCGATCCGAAGGTGGCGTGGCGACGGGAAGTCCTCACTGAACAACAGGGTCGGATATCGCAAAGGTGGGGAAGGTCAGGCGGAGGCCTCGTCGCTACCGTCACCGGGGAGTGAGAACCTCAATTGCTATCCCGGGCGCGTCGGCGAGACGTTGGTCGCTGGTGAGCAGCGGGGCGGCCAGGCGTCTTGCAAGGGACACGTAGCAAGCGTCGGTGAACGTGACGTTGTGCCGGAGCGTCCAGGCGTCGAGCGTAAGTCCGCTCACGCTGGCTCGACGGATCCGCCAGTTGGCGAACCGGAGCATTGCCGAAGCAACGTCGCCCGGTGGCAGCGTTCCGCGCAGCTCCCAGCGACGGAGGACAGACATCACCTCTGCGTCGAACAGGCCGTCCGGCACCCACGGCACGCTCCGGCGTGGCATGAGTCTTTGCAGGTCTGCACCGATGCTAGTGCGGGCGATGATCTCGACGGCGGCTGAGGCGTCGATGACGATTGGGGAGGTCACACGTCGTCGTCGGCGTAGGCGCGATGGAGCTCATCGGCTGCGGTCACCTGCAGCTCGACCGGAGTGACCGCCTCGAGGTCGGTCAGCCATGCAGCGAATTGATCAGCCACCGCATCGTCCGTGAGGCCATCGTCGATGACATCGATCACCGGTGAGTGGGGGAGTTCCCCTGCGGACCGCGCCATGCCGAAATGGTACTGCTCGAGGACGTTGCTGACCATCGACTTCCATTCGAAGGCAGGCGAGCGCGTCACGACTCGACGACAGGCCGGCGATGAACCCGCGAGCCGAGGTGCTCGGCGGCAGCCACATCGGCGGACTGGCGACGCGTGGAGTAGTGGTGGAGCATCACCTGGACGGTGTGGCCCTGCCGGCCGCTGACGGCTGTTGGGTTGAAGCCGGCGTCCATCAGTTCACTACTCGTCCACTTGCGCAGGGCGAGGATCGTCGCGTCGAAGCTGCCGTCGGTGAGGTTCTGTTCTTTGCGGAGCTGGCGCATGCGCCTGGTCATGAACTCGGGTCGCATCGGCGTGGAGCAGTCTGGGTCGAGGCTGAACACGTAGGCGTCGGGTGCCACAGTCATGCGGAGCAGCTCGGCGCGGTCGTCCATTGCCTTGAGGTGCTCATGTAGAAAGGCGACCGTCGCTCCGTCGAGTGCCACCTTGCGTCGACTCCGGGTCTTGGTCTGCTTCTCGACGACCACTCCGCCGGCATCGTTGACGGCAGCATCGACGACCAGCTCGGCCCGATCGAGGTGCAGGCGGTCACGTCGCAGACCGGAAAGCTCACCGCGACGCAGGCCGGTCGTCGCACCGAGCTTGAGCACCGGCGCGAGGATCTCGTCGTGCTCGTCTGCGGCATCGAGCAGCCGAAGCAGTTCGTCGATCTCCGGCGCTGTCGTCTCACGCGGCGTCTGGCTGCTGCTCGGGAGCTCGAACACGGCCACAGGGTTGTTCGGCACCATGCCGTGGCGCTTGCCCCACTTGTACGCACCGCTGAGCGCGGAGCGGGCGTTGTTCATCCTGCTGCGTGACAGCTTGGCTCGGCGCATGCGACCGAAGGCCTTGTCGAGATCGGCCAGGGTGACGGTGCTTGCTCGCTTGGTGCCGATCAGGTCGCTCAGCCAATGCGTGTAGGCGTCCTCGTAGCCGACGAGCGTCGAGTGTTCGAGCCCACGCTCCTCGCGAGCGAACTCGAGGTACCACTCGATCAAGGCATCGACGGTCAACTGCTTGTCGCGATGGCGGGGGAGCGAGCTGCCGTCGCCGACTTCGGTCACGAATGCGGCCAAGGCCTTGGCCGCGTCGGTGCGCGTGCCTCTGACCGTTCGGTAGCTCCGCCGTCGATGACCATCTTCGTCGATGCCAGCCGACACACCGATCTTCCACACGCCGCGCGAAATCGGTTCGATGGAACCTGCGCCACGTGGCTGCCGCTTCTTGGATGTCTTCGCCGCCGACGGCGCCCGGCCTTCGAGACGGAGATGCTCAACTCGGACACACGACGGGTCGGTCGGACAGGCCAGCACCACATGGTCAGGTGCGATCGATCCGTGCTCCAGCAACCATGCCGCTCGCGGCGCGGTGACGAGCTTTCCATCGACGCGAACCTGTCCCACGCCGTTCGCTGCCACGGCTCCGAGCCACCGGTGATGTTCTGCTGACCGGTCGACTTTGGCCTCGAACCGGTGCCTATCGAGCGCCATACTCAAAAAGTCTATGGAGAGTCTTTACCGGTGTCTAGACCCGGTTTGGCGCCTATCTCGCTCAATAGACTGGCTCGAAGTTCCTCGCTCACTACCTCTGAGCTGGTCTTTCGTGGTGCGCCCCCTGGGTTTCGAACCCAGAACCTGCGGATTAAGAGTCCGTTGCTCTGCCGTTGAGCTAGAGGCGCATGTGGTCGACCGAGTGTATGGGCGCCGTGGTGGGAATCCCACCGCGACGACCGCACGCCCGATCCTGTTGCAATCGATCAGCGTCGCGCCCGGTCCTGACGGACCGTGCGCGACCCTGCATTCGGGTGACCGACGGGGCTCGAACCCGCGACCCTCAGTACCACAAACTGATGCTCTACCAGCTGAGCTACGACCACCAAGAGCGAACAGTGTGCCACGGCTGCGCAGCGTTTGCACCGTCGAAATGCATCGTCGGACACGTGCGCGAGCAGGTCCGTCCGCGAGCCCTCCCGACGCCCTGACGTGCACAAATGCACATGCGCTGGAGGGGCCGTCAACGACGAATTCCATTGTGTGGTAGGATTCGGGCAACGCATTCCGTAGGGAGAACACCATGAGCGCAACGGATTCCACGCTCACCCATGATCTGACCCAGCGAGCCCGCGACATCACTCGCCGTGAGCTCGCTTCGTACGCCCAGCGTACGAAGGCCTCGCAGGCCGCCACCGAGCGGGCCCGCCAGGTGCTGCCGATGGGGGTTCCGTCGAGCTTCCAGGCCTACGACCCGCACCCGATCGTGGTGACCCGGGCCCAGGGCAGCTGGATGGAAGACGTCGACGGCAACCGCTACACCGACTACGACATGGGCTTCGGCGCCCTCTTCTCCGGGCACTGCCATCCGCTCGTGCGCTCGGCCATCGAGGCCCAACTCGACAACGGCACGCTGTTCGTCACCCCGTGCGAGACCAACGCCGATGTCGCCGAGATGCTCGGGGCGCGCTATGGCCTGCCGATGTGGCGCTTCACCAACAGCGGCACCGAGGCCACGATGGACGCCATCCGCGTCGCCCGTGGCGCGACGGGTCGGGAGAAGATCGTCAAGGTCGAAGGCGGCTACCACGGCCACCACGACGAGGTCATGATCTCGATGAAGCCGTCGCTCGACGTCGCCGGCCCCGCCGACAACCCGACGCCCGTCCCGGGCACCGCTGGCATCACCAGTGCGGTCCTCGGCGACACCATCGTCATCCCGTACAACGACGCCGAGGCGCTCGAGCGCGTGCTGCGCAGCGGCGAGGTCGCCTGCTTCATCGTCGAGCCGGTGATGGAGAACATCGGCATCTGCAAGCCGCAGCCGGGCTACCTCGAAGCCGTACGCGAGATCACCCAGCGCTACGGCACCCTCCTGATCTTCGACGAGGTCAAGACCGGCATCACCGCGGGTTGGAGCGGTGCCACCGGCACGCTCGGCGTGCTGCCCGACCTCGTCGCGCTGGCCAAGAGCATCGGCGGGGGACTGCCCCTCGGGGCCTTCGGCGGCAAGCGCGAGTACATGGACCAGATCACCCAGGGTCGCGTGATGCACCTCGGCACGTACAACGGCAACCCGCTCTGCATGGCCGCGGCGAAGGCCGTGCTCGGCGAGATCTGCACGCCGGAGGCGACGCAGGGCTGCATCGACCGCAACCACCAGCTGCTGGTCGCGTGCGACGCGATCATCGAGGGCGCTGGTCTCGACGCGCACACCGTGCAGCTGGGCGCCAAGGGATGCATCACGTGGGCCGCCGAGCCCATCCGCAACTACCGCGACTACAAGGCCACCGACTTCGACCTCGCCTTCGCGCAGTGGATCCACGGCATCAACCGCGGCATCCTGCTGCCGCCCGGCCTCGACGAGCAGTGGCTGATCTCGATCATGCACACCACCGAGGACGCCATGCGGTACGCCTCGGTCTTCGGCGAGTTCGTCGACGAGCTGGTGAGCTGAGGCTCAGCCCCAGCGGCGCTCCTCGCGGTACGACGTGCGCCGGATCGGCTGCGACCAACGGTCGCGCCGCTTCGACGCGGCGCCGGCGGCATAGCAGGCCAGCCCGAGCGCGCAGAACAACACCGTGATGCCGAGCAGCGGCGGCAGCGAGTCCTGCGCGAGCCGCGGGACGGCGTTGACCCATGGATCGCTGGAGAACAGCGGCACCACGAACGCCGGCACCACGTAGCCGACGATCACCAACAGCAGCGCGAGCGCGAAGAAGAGCTCAGCAAGCGACCGCAGCAGCTCGGGCTTCTCCGGGTGTGCGGCGAGCGCGAGCACGATCAGCAGGACGGCCAGCCCGCCGCCGATCGGCAGCAGCCAGACGAGCACTTCGCGCATCGTGGAGAGCGCCCCGACCCGCGGGACCGGCAGCACCACCGGGGGCACCACGGCGGCGCGCTGGTCGCGCAGGATCTCGACGAGCTCGTCGGAGGTGATCGTCACCGGCTTGCTGTCGGCGCCGATGAGGCGGGCGTGCGCATCGGCGACGATGTCGGCCATCAGGCGGGCGCCTTCGTTGGTGCTCTCGGTCTGCACCACGATGCTGTGGATGTCGACGGCCGTGAACTGCGGCAGTTGGGCAACCGTGGCCGTGGCGATGGCGGTGGCGACCTCGTTCTTGATGTCGTTGTCGCCGAGCACCGCGGCCGCGTTGTCGCGGGTGCGACCGGGGGAGAGGGCGGTGTACTGGAGCCAGAACCCACTGAGCGCAAGGCTGCCGACGATCGCGGCGAGGCCGAACAGCAAACTGGCCAGGGAGCGTCGCACGGGCGACATCTTGGCACCTCCGCTGTCGGCGGGGCGCAGCGTCATGGCTCCCCGCTGCGGATTCGGGTGTCGATACCATGATGGTCGTGCAGGCAACTCGTCCGACGTTCGGCGTCCTCATCCGGCGAGCCCTGCTGCTGCAGTGCGCGTGGTGTGGCAGCCGGCCCGGCTTCCGTCGCGGATGGTTCCACCGGCACGACGCCTGTCAGCACTGTGGGATGTCGGTGCAGCGCGGCCAGGACGGCTTCGAGCTCGGCGCGGCGTCGATCAACGCGATGTTGTCGCTCGGGCTCCTCATCGTCGCCGGGGCGATCTCGATCATCGACACCTACCCCGATGTGGCGATCAAGCCGCTGATGATCGTGCTGGGCATCGCCGCCGTGGTGCTGCCGGTGCTCCTGTACCCCTTCACCTACACCCTGTGGTTCGCGGTGGAGCTGATGATGGAACCGCCGTCACCGACCGATGTCGCCGCGGCCGCGGCGCGCACTCGCGCCGCGGGCGCGCCGCTCGCGTCCTGACCCGGCGCCCTGAGTTCGATGGCGAACTCGCCGGTGGATCCGTCGGTCGCGTGAATTCTCGCCGCGATCCTTGATCGAACGCTTGTACGAAGTTACAGTGCTGTCGTTCGCCACGGGAACTCTGTCACACCCCCTCCGTAGGGTGCGACCCACAACAGCATTCACAACGAAGCACCGGCAGAAAGAGCAGGACAGTCATGGCAATGGAGCGTGAGAAGGCGCTGGAGATGGCGCTGGCATCGATCGACAAGCAGTTCGGCAAGGGATCCATCATGCGGATGGGCGAGAAGACCTCGCTCGGCATCGACACCGTGCCCACGGGGTCGCTCGCACTGGATCTCGCCCTCGGCATCGGCGGCCTGCCTCGTGGCCGCGTCGTGGAGATCTACGGCCCGGAGTCGTCCGGCAAGTCCACCCTCGCCATGCACGTCGTGGCCGAAGCACAGCGCAACGGCGGCATCTGCGCCTACGTCGACGCCGAGCACGCGATGGATCCCATCTACGCCCGGGCCATCGGGGTCGACATCGATCAGCTCCTCATCTCGCAGCCGGACACGGGCGAGCAGGCACTCGAGATCGTCGACATGCTGGTGCGCTCCGGTGCGCTCGACGTCGTGGTCATCGACTCCGTCGCGGCGCTCACGCCCCGCGCCGAGATCGAAGGCGAGATGGGCGACAGCCACGTCGGACTCCAGGCCCGGTTGATGAGCCAGGCGCTGCGCAAGCTCACCGGCAACCTGAACAAGACGAACACCATCGCCATCTTCATCAACCAGCTGCGCGAGAAGATCGGTGTCATGTTCGGCTCGCCCGAGACCACCCCTGGTGGCCGTGCGCTGAAGTTCTACTCGTCGGTGCGGCTCGACATCCGCCGCATCGAGAGCATCAAGGACGGGGCCGAGGTCGTGGGTTCTCGCACCCGCGTGAAGGTCGTCAAGATCAAGTTGGCTCCGCCGTTCAAGCAGGCCGCGTTCGACATCATGTACGGCAAGGGCATCAGCCGTGAGGGTGGCCTGCTCGACCTCGGTGTCGAGATGGCCATCATCAAGAAGTCGGGTGCCTGGTTCACGTATGAGGGTGAGCAGCTCGGCCAGGGTCGCGAGAACGCGAAGAACTACCTGCAGGCGAACCCCGAGATCATGGTCGAGATCTCCGAGAAGGTCCGTCAGCAGGCCGGGCTCAGCGGCGACATCGACACGTTCGGTGCCATCGACGAAGAGCCCATCTCGCTCGAGTCCTGAGCCGTCGCTGCCGGGTGCCCACGGGCATCCGGCAGTCTGCTCACCAGGGTCGGAGCGTGTCGGAAGGCCGGTCCCGGTGCTGCGCGCGCAGAGCGCGATCAGGTCCAGTTCCCGTCACGCACTGGGTTGCGTGTCGAGTTCGTTTCCGGGACATTACGGGTTCGACCGTACCGTGAATGATCGTTGACCAGGATCAGATCGTTCACTATGGTGCCACCAGCGCCCCGCCAGGCGCACAATTTCACCGGGGAGAATATTCATGGATTTCAACGTTCTTGACCGTGCACGGCGCAACGCAGGTCCTCTCCAGGTCGACCTCGTCGAGTCGTTCGCGCAAGGTCGCATCTCGCGCCGAGTGTTCGTCAAGCGGGGAACGGTCCTGGGCCTGAGCGCTGCCTTCATGGGCACCATCATCAGCGCCTGCGGCAGCGACAAGAAGAGCGCCTCCACCACGGCAGCCACCACCGCCGCTGCCGGGTCCACCGCAGCGACGACGGCCGGCAGCACCGCCGGCACGACGGCCACCTCGGCTGCCGCCGCCGGTACACCCGTCAAGGGCGGCAACCTGAAGATCGCCAGCCAGACCCCGTCCGGCCCGCTCGATCCCGTGGCGATGGCCGACCTCGGCTCGTACGGCATCGTCGCCCAGTCGATGGAGTTCCTCTGCGCGCTCGGCGATGCCGACATCGCACCCGGCCTGGCACTGTCCTGGTCGCCGAACACCGACGGCAGCGTGTGGACGTTCAAGCTGCGCGAGGGTGTCAAGTGGCAGAACTCCGCCAGCGGCGCGTTCACCGCCGACGACGTCGTCGCCACGATGGAGCGCCTCGTCGCCGCGAAGAACGCCGGTCTGAACGGCGTGCTCGCCGCCGGTGGCTGCGTCGCCAAGGACCCCACCACGGTGGAGTTCACACTCACGGCTCCCAACGGTCTGTTCCCGTACCTCGTGTCGGTCTACAACGCCCAGACGGTCATCACCCCCAAGGCCTACGCCACCGGCACCGCGTTCGAGGCCAGCCCCGACGGCACCGGCCCGTGGAAGCTCACCAAGTACGACAAGTCCACCGGCGCGACGTTCGTGCCGAACCCGGATTGGTGGGGTGGCTCGGTCTACCTCGATCAGGTCGACTGGGTGTTCTCCGACGACATCTCCACGCAGGTGTCGGGCGTCGTCGGTGGCGCCACCGATGCCATCGTCCAGTTCGCAGCGGTCGGTGGCGATGCGCTGCTGAACAGCAAGGACTTCACGATCATCAACTCTCGCACCGCCAACCACCGCGAGATCTGGATGCGTTGCGACACCGGCCAGTTCACCGACAAGCGCGTCCGCCAGGCGTTCGCCCTGTGCCTCGACCGCGACCTGATGAACCAGCAGTTGTTCAAGGGCACGGCCGACCTCGGCAACGACCACCCGATCGCTCCGGTGTACCCGTACTTCGACGATTCGGTGCCGCAGCGCAAGAAAGACATCGAGGGTGCCAAGAAGCTGCTCGCCGCGGCCGGCGTCACCAGCCTCAAGGCCACGCTCAACGCGCCGAAGCTGCAGGAGATCCCCGAGCTCGCCGTCCTCGTCCAGAACGCGGCCAAGGACATCGGCTGGGACATCACCCTCAACATCGAGAGCACGGACACCTTCTACAACGAGTGGTGCCTCACGTACGACCCGATCTGCGACGGCGGCCAGGAGTTCGGCATCGTCGACTACGGCCACCGCGCCACGCCCGACGTGTACCTGAACGCGGCGTACGCCACGGGCACCTGGAACTCGGCCCACTACAAGAGCGACGAGTTCAACGCGGCGTTCAAGGAGTACCAGGCGGCGCTCGATGTGGCCGGCCACAAGGCAGCCTGCAAGAAGCTCGAGACCATCGCCAACGAAGACGTTCCCTACGCCATCCCGTACTTCTACCCATCGCTCGCCGCGGTGTCGAAGAAGTTCACCGGCGTCCGGGTGAGCGCCCTCGGCCAGATGTTCGTCGACACCGCAGGCAAGGTCGCCTGACCTCATTCAGCAGGTGCGAGCAGCCCACCGTGGGCTGCTCGCACGGCTGAACCGTCGACCTCATGGGCCGGTACCTGCTCAAGCGCCTGCTGCTGGCGATCATCACGTTGTGGATCCTCGCGACCATCGTGTTCATCATCGTCAACGTGCTCCCGGGCAACGTCGGTCGCCAGATCCTCGGCGGGTTCGCCTCGGAGAAGTCCGTCCAGGACTTCAACCACCGCATCGGCACCGACAAGCCGCTGCTGGTGCAGTACGGGCGGGCGATGCGCAACCTGTTCACCCTCGACTTCGGCAAGTCCTACTCGTCGACGGCGCAGGTCACCACGATCTTGGGCAAGGACCTCTTCCGCTCGATGAAGCTGGCCGTCCTCGCCCTCGTCATCACCGTGCCGCTCGGCATCTTCGCCGGTCGCTTCGCCGCCAAGCGCAAGGACAAGCTCGCCGATCGCAGCATCGTCATGGCCGGCCTGGCCACGTCATCGATCCCGGAGTTCGTCACGGCGGCGTTGCTGTCCTACCTGCTCTGCATCAAGTTTCACCTGTTCCACGTGTACGCCGATCCGCCGGACGGCACCTCGGTGATCGGTCAGTTCCGCTACCTGTTCCTGCCGGCGATGTCGATGGTGATCGTCTACTTCGGCTACATCGCGCGCATGACCCGCGCCGGCGTCATCAACGCGCTCGACGCGGACTACACCCGCACGGCCACGATGAAGGGCCTGTCGAACACCCGGGTCATGAACCGCCACATCATGCGCAACGCACTGGCGCCCACCATCACCGTCATCGGCGTGCAGGTCGGTTACCTGTTCGGCGGCATCGTCGGCGTCGAGAAGGTCTTCAACTACCACGGCATCGGCCTCGAGATGCTGACAGCCATCAAGAACCACGACATCCCGGTGCTCCAGGCCGCGGTGCTCGTGATCGGCATCATCTACATGGCCTCGACGCTCGTCGCCGACCTGTTGATCGCCTACCTGAACCCCCGCGTACTGATGGAGGTGAAGCGATGAGCATCCCCGGCGGAGGTATGGGCCAGGTGATGCCGTCGTCGGCCGGTGCCGGCGTCGAGCCCGGGCCGAACGTCAGTGGCACTGCTGCGGTCAGCGATCGCAAACTGGTCCGCAAGGAGAACTGGCGGCTGATCCGCCGGCGTCCTGGCTTCATCATCGGCAGCCTCGTCGTCGCGTTCTGGGTGGCGTGCGCGCTGTTCGGCACGCACATCGCCCCGAAGAGCGCGTTCGGAACGCAGTTCCCGAACGGTGTGGCGTACCCCACCAACCAGAGCCCGAACGGAACGTTCTGGTTCGGCACCGACCGCAGCGGTCGCGACGTGTTCGCCCGGGTCATCGTCGGGGCCCGCGACGTGCTCGCGGTGGCACCGTTGGCGGCCATCCTCAGCGTCGTCGCCGGCACCATTCTCGGCCTGCTGATGGGCTACGTCCGCGGCCTGCTCGACAACGTCATCAGCCGTCTGGTCGAGGCCTTCTTGTCGTTGCCCGTGCTGCTCATCGCCCTGCTGTCGGTCACCACCCTCGGCAACTCGCGCTGGATCGTCATCACCGTGGTTGCGGTGCTGTTCACCCCGATCGTGGCCCGCACGGTCCGCTCCGCCGTGATCACCGAGGCCGATCTCGACTACGTCACGTCGGCCAAGCTGCGCGGCGAGGGCACCGGCTTCATCATGTTCCGCGAGGTCCTGCCCAACGTGACCGCGCCGATCATCGTCGAGCTGACGGTGCGCATCGGCTACGCGATCTTCACCGTGGCGTCGCTGGCGTTCTTCGGCGCCGGTCCGCAGATCCCATCTCCTGACTGGGGGGCGCAAGTGAGCCTGTCCTACAACGACCTCAACGCCGGGTACTGGTGGCCCACCATCTTCCCGGCACTCGCCATCGCCACCCTCGTCATCGCGGTCAACCTGATCGCCGACGCCGTCCAGTCGGTCCTCGACGCATGAGCGACCTGCTGGATTCCCCGGTTGGTTCACCGGCGTCGTCGGCTGCCGCCGCACTGGCCGTCGAAGATCTCGAAGTCGCCTACACCGTGCGCGGCATCCCGCGCGAGGTGCTCCGCGGCGTGTCGTTCACCGTCGCTCCGGGCGAGGCCTACGGCTTGGTCGGCGAGTCCGGCTGTGGCAAGTCCACCACGGCCTACGCCGCGCTGCGCTACCTGCCCCGCAACGGCAACATCACCTCGGGCCGGATCATGGTCGACGGCCGCGACATCACCAAGCTCAACACCGGCGACCTCCAGCGCTTCCGGGCCACCGAGGCATCGATGGTGTACCAGGATCCGGGCTCGGCGTTGAACCCCTCGCTGCGCATCGGCCGCCAGGTTGCGGAGTGCTTCCGGCTCCTCGGCCAATCCAAGTCGCAGGCCCAGGCATCGGTGCTCGGCGCGCTCAAGCGGGTGCGCATCGCATCGCCCGAGAGTGTCATGCAGCGCTACCCGTTCCAGCTGTCGGGTGGCATGCAGCAGCGAGTGGTCATCGCGATGGCGCTCGCCTGCAACCCGAAGCTGCTCGTGCTCGACGAGCCGACGACGGGCCTCGACGCCACCGTCGAGGCCGAGGTGCTCGACCTCGTCCGCACGCTGCGCACCGAGTCCGACGCGGCGATCCTGATGATCGCCCACAACCTCGGCATCATCCGCTCCATGTGCGACCGGGTCGGCGTGATGTACGCGGGCAAGATCGTCGAAGAGGGCCCGAGCCAGCAGGTGTTCGACGATCCCCAACATCCGTACACGGTCGGCCTGCTCCGCTCGCTGCCGCGCAAGGGTGTGCGCAAGACCGACCGCGCCCTGTCCACCATCCCGGGCATCCTCCCGCTCATCGGCAGCAGCCTGCCGACGTGCGTGTTCGTCGATCGTTGCCCGCTCGCCGACGAGACCTGCCGCACCGTGGTGCCGCCGATCGTGCCCGTGGGCGACGACGGACTGCGCTTCACCCGCTGCCACCACCGCGACCGCATCGGTGACATGCACGAGGAAGCGCCGGTCGTCGACATCACGATGCTCGCCCCGGCCGACGGACAGGCCGACGTGCTCGAACTGAGCCACGTCTCCAAGACCTTCCACCAGCGCGGCAACGCGATCCCGGCGCTCGTCGATGTCGAGCTCGGCCTGGCCGAGGGCGAGACCCTCGGCATCGTGGGCGAGTCCGGCTCCGGCAAGTCCACCTTGGCGAAGACGATGCTCGGCATCGAGTCCGCCGACACCGGTGGTGCGGTGTCGCTCGACGGTCATGCGATGGCCGGCAGCACCGTGTCTCGCACCACCGAGGACAAGCGGTCGATGCAGATGGTGTTCCAGAACCCCGACTCGGCGCTGAACCGGGCCTGGTCGGTGCGGCGCATCCTCGTCCGCTCGGTCACCAAGCTCACCGGCATCACCGGCGAGGCCGCGAACAAGCGGGTCGAGGACCTCGCCGCGCACCTTCGGCTCACGCCCCGCCACCTCGATCTCAAGCCGCGCCAGCTCTCGGGCGGACTCAAGCAGCGTGTCGCCATCGCCCGTGCGTTCGCCGGCGACCCACGCATCGTCGTGTGCGACGAGCCCACGAGCGCGCTCGACGTGTCGGTGCAGGCCGCGATCTTGAACCTGCTGGCCGAGCTGCAGTCCGAGCAGAAGACCAGCTACGTCTTCATCACCCACGACATGGGCGTCGTCCGTTACCTCGCCGACCGCATCGCGGTGATGTACCTCGGTCGCATCCAGGAGATCGGCTACACGGACGACGTCTTCAACGGCCCGCACCATCCGTACACCGAAGCGCTGCTGTCGGCCGTGCCGAGCGTCGACGGTGAGGAGAAGGTGCGGATCCGGCTCGACGGCGAGATTCCGAGCCCGGCCAACCCACCGTCGGGATGCGTGTTCCACAACCGTTGCCCGCGCTTCATCGAGGGCGTCTGCGAGGTCACCGAGCCGCCGCTGCTCGAGGTGTCGCCGGGCCATTCGATGCGCTGCCACATCCCCATCGAAGAGCTTCGGGTGCTGCAGGCCAAGTAGACGCCGCCGCACATGCGGCAGGATGCAGGTCGCATGTCATCCGATCCCACCCCCGACGATCACCCGGCGTCCGCACCCCCGGCCGGCCGCCCGACCAACGTCGTGGTGGTCCTGCTCGACAGCCTGAACCGGCACGGCCTCGGCAGCTACGGCGGCACCGAGTGGGCCACGCCGAACCTCGACCGGTTCGCGGCGCGGTCGGTGCGCTTCACCAACCACCACACCGGCTCGCTGCCGTGCATCCCGGCCCGCCACGATCTGCTGGTCGGCGCATGGGACTTCCTGTGGAAGCCATGGGGATCGATCGAGCTGTGGGAGGAGGCGATCACCGCCTCGATGCGGCGCGCCGGTGTCGTCACCCAGCTGCTGTCCGATCACCCGCACCTGTTCGAGACCGGCGGCGAGAACTACCACACCGACTTCACCGCCTGGTCCTACGAGCGTGGGCACGAGAGCGATCCGTGGAAGACCCGCCCCGACCCTTCGTGGATCGGCGCGCCGGATTTCGGGCGCGGCCACACCCACTACGACTCGTCGCGGGGCTACTTCCGCGACGAGGCCGACTTCCCAGGACCGCGCACGATGACGGCTGCGGCGCACTGGCTGGGCGAGGTCGCCCCACAGCACCGTGCGGCGGGCGAGCGGTTCTTCCTGTTCGTCGACGAGTTCGATCCGCACGAGCCCTTCGACACGCCCGAGCGGTGGGCCGAGATGTACGACCCCGACTGGGAGGGTGCGCACATGATCTGGCCTCCCTACCGGGTCGGCGCGATCGAGGCCGGCGTGCTGAGCCCGCGCGAAGCGCGGCAGGTGCGCGCCCAGTACGGCGCCAAGCTGTCGATGATCGACCACTGGTTCGGCCGGATGCTCGACGAGCTCGACGCCACCGACGGCTGGGCCGACACGGCCGTCGTCGTCTGCACCGATCACGGTCACTACCTCGGCGAGCCCGACGTGCACGGCCGCGACGTGTGGGGCAAGCCGTCGATCCCGGTGTACCGCACGCTCGGGCACACGCCGCTGATGATCTGGTGGCCGGGTGCGGAGGCGGGCAGCACGTGCGATGCGCTCACCACCACCGCCGATCTGCACGCCACGCTGCTGGACGCGTTCGCCGTCACCGCCACGCACCGCACCCACGGGCAGTCGCTCGTGCCACTGCTCGACGGCACGGCCACCCAGGTGCGCGACTGGCTGCTGACGGGGGTGTGGGGGCGGGAGGTGCATCTCGTCACCGACCAGTGGCGCTACGCGCGCGGCCCGGTCGGCGACAACGCGCCGCTGTCGATGTGGTCGAACCGGTGGAGCACGATGCCGATCGGGCCGGCGCCGGACTTCAAGATGCCGCCGCCCGACGACCGGGCCACGCTCGACCACATGCCGGGCAGCACCGTGCCGGTGATCCGCCAGCCGTTTCGTCCGGGCGACCTGCTGCCGTTCTGGGCGTACGCATCGCGGTACGAGACGCTGCTGTTCGACCGGGTCGAGGATCCGCTCGAGACCCGCGACCTCGCCGCCGACGGCTCGGCGCGGGTGGCCAACGCCGAGGCCGCCGAGCTGCTCCGGCACGCACTGGTCTCGGTCGAGGCGCCCGACGACCAGTTGGTCCGCTTGGGTCTCTGAGCACCGCCAGTAGGCTGGCTCGCCATGACCCGCAGCTACGCCATCCGCACCTACGGGTGCCAGATGAACGAGCACGACTCCGAGCGGATCGCCGGTCTGCTCGAGGCCGATGGGTTGGTCCTGGCCGCGTCCGAGGACGACGCCGATGTCGTGGTCGTCAACACGTGCTGCATCCGCGAGGGCGCCGACACCAAGACCTACGGCAACCTCGGGCACCTCAAGAGCTGGAAGGACAAGGTCGACGGCCGCCAGCTGGTGGTGGCCGGCTGCATGGCCCAGAAGGACCGCGACGCCGTCCGCCAGCGCGCGCCGTGGGTCGATGTCGTGCTCGGCACCCACAACGTGCACCGCGCCGGCGAGCTGATCAGCTCCGCCACGACCAACGGCCCGGTCACCGAGATCTTCGACGAGGCGGTCATCGACGACCACGCCCTGTTCCCGAGCGCGCTGCCCGTGCGCCGCGACAGCAGCTTCAACGCGTGGGTCACGATCCAGATCGGCTGCGACAACTCGTGCGCGTTCTGCATCGTGCCGGCCGTCCGTGGCGTGGAGATCAGCCGCCCGTTCGCCGACATCGTCGCCGAGGTGGAACAGCTCGCTGCGGCCGGTGTCACCGAGGTCACGCTGCTCGGCCAGAACGTCAACAGCTACGGCCGAGACATCACCTTGGCCGAACGCAGGGGCGGCGATGCCGACGTGCGGATCCGCCCGCTGTTCTCCGAGCTGCTGCGCTCGGTCGGCGCGGTGCCCGGCATCCGCCGGGTGCGCTTCACCAGCCCGCACCCCAAGGACATGCGCGCGGACACCCTGGCGGCGATGGCCGAGACGTCGAGCGTGTGCGAGCACCTGCACTACCCGCTGCAGGCAGGCTCGGACCGCGTCCTGGCCGCGATGCACCGCGGCTACACCGCGGCGCGCTACCTCGAACGGCTCGCCGAGGCCCGCCGGCTGATGCCCGACCTCGCCGTCAGCACCGACATCATCGTCGGCTTCCCGGGCGAGACCGAGGCCGACTTCGAGCAGACGTTGGCGGTCGCCGCAGAGTCCGAGTTCGACTTCGCGTTCACCTTCCTGTTCTCACCGCGCCCGGGCACCGAGGCCGCGACGATGGAGCACGACTTCGTCGACCCGGCGGTGGCGGGCGAGCGCTTCGATCGGCTGAAGCTGGTCGTCGAGCGGAGCGCGCTGCGCAAGCACCTCGACCGCATCGGCCGCGTCGAGGAGGTGCTCGTCGAGGGCCCGTCGCGCAAGGATCCCGGCATCACCACCGGGCGTACTCGTCAGAACAAGCTGGTGCACTTCACCGCGCCGCATCCGCTGCGCTCCGGCTCGTACGCCAGCGTCGAGATCGCCACGGCAGCTCCGCATCACCTCGGGGGAACGTTCGTCGAGCTGCTCGCCGAGCCGACGCATCGCGTGCGCATCCCCGTCGCGGCCGGGTGACGTTGGCCGCCGCGCAGCCGGCCAGCCGGCCCGTCGAACGCCCTGTCGACGGGGTCGTCGACCGCCCTGTGGACCGGGTCGTCCTCCTGGGCCCGACGGCGAGTGGCAAGAGCGATGTCGCGATGGCGCTCGCCGAGGCACGTGGCGACGTGGAGATCGTCGCCGTGGATGCGATGCAGGTCTATCGCGGCATGGACATCGGCACCGCCAAACCAACGGTGGCGGACCAGGCCGCGGTGCGCCACCACGGCATCGACCTGGTCGAGCCGAGCGAGTCGTTCACTGTCGCCACGTACCAGACCGTGGCTCGCGAAGCCCTCGCCGGCATCGCCGCGGCCGGTCATCGTGCCGTGCTCGTCGCCGGGACGGGTCTCTACCTGACGTCGGTCATCGACGACCTCACGTTGCCGGGGGAGTGGCCCGAGATCCGCGCCGAGCTGGAAGCCGAGACCGACTTCGCCGCCCTGCACGCCCGGCTCGCGTCGCTCGACCCGGTGGCCGCGGCGCGGATCGAGCCGGGCAATCAGCGACGGCTGGTGCGCGCCCTGGAGGTGTGCGTCGGCAGCGGCCGCACGTTCAGCAGCTTCGGGCCCGGCACCGACGCATATCCGCCGATCGAGACCCCGCAGGTCGGCCTGCGTTGGCCGCGCGAGGTGCTCACCGAGCGGATCGCGAGCCGAGTGCACCGGATGGTGGCGCTCGGTCTGGTCGACGAGGTGGCTGCGCTCCTGGCCCGCTCCGAGGGCCTGTCGCGCACGGCGCGGCAGGCGTTGGGCTACAAGGAACTGATCGACGTCGTCGAGCACGGCGCGCGGCTCGACAATGCGGTGGCGGACATCGTCCTGCGCACGCGACAATTCGCGGTCCGCCAGGAGCGGTGGTTCCGTCGGGACCCACGCATACGCTGGGTCGACATCGTCGCTGATCCGGTCGCAGAGGTGTTGCCGGTCGTGCAGGAGTACCTCTGATGATCACCCTCACCAAACACCACGGACTGGGCAACGACTTCCTCGTGTGCGACACCGCCCAGATGGGGGCTGATGCGCCGTGGGCCGAGCTCGCCCGGCAGTGGTGCGACCGACGCAGGGGTGTCGGCGCCGACGGCCTGCTGCTGCTGACCGTGATCGGCGATCGCGAGCTGTCGATGGTGCTCCACAACGCCGACGGCAGCCGGGCCGAGATGAGCGGCAACGGCATCCGCTGCCTGGCCCAGGCCGCCTTCGTGGCCCAACAGCACGTCGGGCCCATCACCTACTCGATCCACACCGATGCGGGTCTGCGCACGGTCGACGTGCAGCCCGTCGATTCGCACACCGTGCAGGCGAGCGTGAGCATGGGCGCGGTCAGCGACCTCGACGAGCCGTCCGGATGGTCGGCGATCGGTGCCGATCCCATGCGTCCCGTCCTGCACCTGAGCACCGGCAACCCGCACACCGTGGTCGGTGTCGACGACGTGCGCGCGGTCGACCTCCTCACCCTCGGGCTGAAGGTGCCGCACATCAACCTCGAGATCATCGAGCCCGGCCCGGAGACCTCGGCGATCACGATGCGCGTCCACGAGCGCGGCGCCGGCATCACCGAAGCCTGCGGCACCGGGGCCTGCGTCAGCGCCTGGGCCGCGGTCCACTGGGGCCTCGCCCACCCGAAGGACGGCGAAATCCTCGTGCACATGGACGGTGGAGATGCCACAGTTCGTTTGCACGAGCCCGAACCCGGGCACGTCACCCTGGTCGGTCCAGCGGTGCTCATCGCCCACGTGCAGATCGCCATCCCCACGACCGATCACCCATCCGACCACCCGACAACCAACGCCCCGACAGCAGGTCAATGAGCACTCCCTATCAAGAGGCACTCGGCGCGACGCTGATCGAGCGCACCAAGCGCGAGCGCATCGTCCTCGTCAGCGTGGCCCTGCCCGGCCAGACCGACGCCCAGGTCGAGGCCAGCCTCGACGAGCTGGCGTTGCTGATCGACACCGCGGGTGCCGACGAAGCCGGTCGGATGGTGCAGCGGCGCGACGCGCCGGACCACACCTGGTTCATCGGCAAGGGCAAGGCCGACGAGCTGAAGGAGCTGTGCCTCGCGGTCGACGCCGACACCGTCGTGTTCGACAACGAGCTCAAGCCGGCCCAGCAGTACAACCTGGAGAAGAAGCTCGGTCGTACGGCCATCGACCGCACCGCGGTCATCCTCGACATCTTCGCCCAGAACGCCCACACCCTCGAGGGCAAGGCCCAGGTCGAGCTGGCGTTGCTGAAGTACCGCCTGCCGCGCCTGCGTCGTGGCATCACCGGCAACCTCGCCCAGCAGGGTGCCGGCATCGGCACCCGCGGCCCCGGCGAGACCAAGCTCGAGGTCGATCGTCGTCGCATCATGCACCGGGTCACCAAGCTCGAGCACGATCTCGTCGGGCTGCAGCACACGCGCGACCTGCAGCGCAAGGGACGCGGGCGCTCCGGTCTCGCCGCCGTAGCCATCGTCGGCTACACCAACGCGGGCAAGTCGACGCTGCTCAACCAGCTCACCCAGGCGGGCGTGCTGGTCGAGGACCGGCTGTTCGCCACGCTCGACCCCACGACGCGGCGCCTCGCCCTGCCGGGCGGTGAGCCGGTGCTGCTCACCGACACGGTCGGGTTCGTGCGCCGTCTGCCTCACGGTCTCGTGCAGGCGTTCAAGAGCACGCTCGAAGTGGCACGCGAGGCCGACTTCCTCGTCCACGTCGTCGACGGCAGCTCCGCCGATCCCGAAGGCGAGATCGCCGCGGTGCGACTGGTGCTCGACGAGATCGACGCGCTCGGGGTGCCGGAGATGCTCGTGTTCAACAAGGCCGACCGCGCTCCCGACGCTGTGAAGCAGCTCGTCGTCGAGCACGAGGGCTCGGTCGCACTGAGCGCGCTGACGGGGGAAGGCACCAAGGAGTTCCTCGAGGCGCTCGGCGATCGCCTCCGCGCGTTGGCGAACGTCGTCGAGCTGCTGGTGCCGTACGAGCGGGGCGACATCCTCGCGTCGGTGCACCGCGAGGGCGAGGTCGTGTCGACGTCGAACGAGGCCGATGGCATCCGCATCCGCGCTCGCCTCGCCGGCGCCTCCGCGGGACGGCTCAGCGAGTTCATCGTCGACGCGACGTGATCCACCGCCCGTCGCGGGCGCCGCGTCGGGCAAGATTGTCGACACCATGACTGCCGGGTTCGTACCACCGCCTTACCCCTACGACCGCCTCGATCGGTTCAAACCGTTCGCCGACGCCCTCGACGGCGGCTCGGTCGACCTCTCGATCGGCACGCCCTGTGATGCCCCTCCCGAGGCGGTCATCGCCGCGCTCTCGTCGTCGAACGCCGAGCGCGGCTATCCGCCGAGCATCGGCACCGGCGCCCTGCGCACCGCGGCGCAGGCCTGGATGTCGCGGCGGTTCGGGGTCGACATCCCCGTCGCCCAGATCGCGGCCTGCGTCGGCACCAAGGAGTTCGTGGCCACCACTGCGCAGCTGCTCCACCTGCGCTCGCCCGACCGCGACACCGTGCTCTATCCGGCGGTGAGCTACCCCACCTACGAGATGAGCGCCACGCTCGCCGGATGTCGCGCCGTGCCGGTGGCCCTCACGGCGGCGGGTGGGCTCGACCTCGCCAGCATCGACCCGGCGGACACCACACGCGCGCTGATGCTGTGGATCAACAGCCCGAACAACCCGACGGGCGCGCTCGACGACCTCCCGGCGGCCGCCGCCTGGGGACGTGCGCACGGCATCCCGGTGTTCAGCGACGAGTGCTACGCCGAGTTCACCTGGGATGGTCCGGCGCGCACCATCCTCGAGGCCGGCACCGACGGCGTGATCGCCGTGCACTCGCTGTCGAAGCGATCGAACCTCGCCGGGCTGCGGATCGGCTTCTACGCCGGCGACGCCGAACTGGTGACGTACCTGCAGGAGGTGCGCAAGCACGTCGGCATGCTGGTGCCCGGACCGGTGCAGGCCGCGGCCACGGTCGCGCTCGGCGACGACGCGCACGTCGTGGTGCAACGCGACCGCTACCTCCGCCGACTGGAGACCCTGGCCACGGCGCTGTCGCGCTGGTCTGGTCACGACGTGCAGATGCCCGCTGGAGGGTTCTATTTGTGGTTTGATGCTGAGGACGGTTGGGCGTTCGCCGAACGGCTGGCTCGACAGGCAGGGGCTCTGGTGAGCCCCGGCGATTTCTACGGAGAGGGCGGCTCGAACAACGTTCGCGTCGCCGTCGTCCAGCCCGATGACCGAATCAATCTGGTAGTCCAGCGACTGGGAGTGAACTGATGTCGTTTCAAGTGCAACCGCCGCCCGCCAAGGGTGCCCGCCACAAGGGCCTGCTCGTGCTGGGCATCGTGCTGCTCGTCGGTGGCATCGGCGCTGGTGTCGCGCTCTTCGTCGCCGCCGGCTCGCAGTACTCCGACGCCGTCAAGAGCCTGCAGCGCGCACCCGTCGGCTGCGACACCGAGTTCGACTTCACCGGCACCGGCAAGTTCATCTTCTACGCCGAGACCACCGGTAAGGTCGGCGACCTCCGCGGCGACTGCGACAACACCGGCACCTCCTACCACCACGACGGCAAGGTCACCGTCGATCTGGCGATGACCAACGCCGACGGCGATGACGTCAAGCTCGACCGGGCGACCGGCGCCAGCTACGACAAGGCCGGCTTCGTGGGCAGCGAGGTGCGCGCGGTCACCATCGACAAGCCCGGCCGCTACACGCTGACCGTGCAGAGCGACGACACCGACTTCGCGATCGCGGTCGGCCGCAACCCGAAGGACGATGCCGACAAGCTGCAGAACCTGGGTGTCGGCATCGCCGCCATCGGTGTGGTGCTGGGCGGCCTGTTCATCCTCCTCGGGCTGCGCCGCAAGTCCGTGCCCGCCGCGCCCGCCGGCTACGGCCAGCCCGGCGCGGCGCCGAACGCATACGGCTACAACCCGGCCGGCTACCCGCCCGTGGGCTACCCGCCGGCAGCGCCGACGTCACCCCCGGGCTGGACGCCGGCACCTCCGCCAGGGGCGCCGCCCATCTACGGCGACCCCGCTGCGCAACCCGCACCACAGCCGTATCAGCAGCCGTACCAGCAGCCCGGACCGCCGGCGGCCCCGCCAGTTGAGCCGCCGAACCCCTGGGGTGCGCCCCAGCAGTGATGCCCTGAACGAGCCGGCTCAGAGGCGGCGCATCACCGTGACGACGCGGCCGAAGATCTCGACCTCGTCGGCCGGGAACACCATCGGCGACAGCCGGGGGTTGGAGGGGAGCAGGGTGATCACCGCGCCCTTGCGCTGATAGGTCTTGACCGTGGCCTCTTCACCGGCGATGCCGGCGATGACGATCTCACCGTTCACGGCCGTGTTCTGCTGACGGGCCACGACGAAGTCACCGTCGAGGATGCCGGCGTCGATCATCGAGTCGCCGCGCACGCGGAGCATGAACAGGTCGCCCTCGCCCGTGAAGTCGACCGGCATGGGGAGCAGCTCCTCGACGTTCTCGTGGGCGAGCACGTCGGTGCCGGCGGCGACGTCGCCGACCAGTGGGATGTGGCGGACCGGGCGACGTTCCATCGCCATGCCCGAGTTGGGATCGAACCGCACCTCGATGGCACGCGGCTTGGTCGGGTCGCGACGGAGGTAGCCGAGGCGCTCCAGGGTGGCGAGGTGGCTGTGCACCGTGGACGGCGACGTGAGGCCGACCGCTTCGCCGATCTCGCGCACCGACGGCGGGTAGCCGTGCTCGCGCATGTTCGCCTCGATGACATCGAGGATCTGTCGCTGCCGGGTGGTCAGGAGCACGTCGTTCATGCGCGTCAGCGTACGAATGTTCGATGGCAAAGTCAACGACCGGGCAAACGTCCGTTCTGGAAACATTCGTTCGATCGGGGTGTTGACATCGAACGACTGTTCGTGGCACTGTACGTACAGCTGTTCGTCGAACAAGCGATCGCCCCGACTGGCCTCCAGCGGCTGACCACGACTCGAGAAGGAACCACATGTCCGCCGTCTTCTACCCCAATTCGGCGTCCGACATCGTGGTCCGCTTCGGTCCTGGCATCCGCCCGGAACACGCCGTGTACGTGCGTCGTCGGTTGGTCGTGGCGCTCGTGTTCGTGGGCCTCTGTGCGCTGCTCGGCGCCGGGGTCCACCACGTCCTGGCGGATCGCGGGGGTGTACCTGCCTCCACCCCCGCGATCCGCCCGGCAACTGCACCCCCGGCAGTCGCCGAGCCAGCGGTCGACGCTGCGAGCACTCCGCCGTCGGCCGCTGTGGGTGCGGGTGCGATCGCTGGGTCCGGTGCGGGACATCGGTACATCGTCCAGCCGGGCGACACCATCTGGAGCCTGGCCGAGCTGTTCCACGGTGGCCGCAGCGTGGGTGGCTACGTCGACGCACTCGTCCAGCGCAACGGCGGTGCCGGGCTGCAGGCTGGGCAACTCCTCACGCTGCCCTAACGGGTTCGTTGCATTGCGTCTATTCTGGAGGCATGCATTGCCCGTCCTGCCACGCCGATGACACCAAGGTCATCGATTCGCGCGAGGCGGACGAGGGCGCGGCCATCCGCCGTCGCCGGTTGTGCCCGCAGTGCAGCCAGCGCTTCACCACCTACGAGCGCCTCGAGGAGCTGCCGCTCACGGTGCTGAAGTCGAACGGGGCCCGGGAGCCGTTCAACCGGGCCAAGGTGATGGCCGGCGTCCGCGCCGCGTGCAAGGGTCGCCCGGTGAGCGTCGAGCAGCTCGAGATGCTGTCCGAGTCGGTCGAGGACGAGGCGCGCATGCACGGCACCGAGGTCACCAGCGCACAGGTCGGCCTCGCGGTGCTCGATCGGCTGCGCGAGCTCGACGACGTGGCCTACCTGCGCTTCGCCAGCGTTTACAAGAACTTCCACGCAGCCGGCGACTTCGTCGAGGAGCTGCAGCTGCTGCAGAAGTCGCAGGGCGTCGCGCCGGTCTCCGGCTGAGGCGCGACGCGTCATCGGCGGCGGGGAGCTCAGTCCTGGCGGCGCCGCTCGTAGCGGCTGAACAGGAATCCGTCGTCCTCGCACAGCTGCACCAGGTCGAACCTCTGGCTCAGGGCGTCGACGTGCGAGGTGATCCGTGCACCGTCGCCACCGACGATCTGCGGCGACGTGGTGATGTTGGCCTCGTCGATCACGTCGATCGCGGCGAGCGCGCCGTTGAGGCTCGGTCCCCCCTCGGCCTGGACGAACCGTGGATCACCCGGCAGGCGGCACAGCGCCGTGGCGAGGTCGATCTCGCCGACGCCGGCACGCACGGACTCGATCCGCGTGTCCGGTGCGTCCTCGGGCAGGATCAGGAACCCGGCGCCGCTGGTGAACAGCTTCGAATTCGGGTCCACCTTCCCGCTGCGGCTGACGACCCCGATCCGCTGGCCCGCCTTCTTCGGCGCGCCGTACCCCTCGGCGCGCACCGTGCCAGCGCCCACGATGATCACGTCGGCCAGCTGTCGGAGGGTCAGCATCATCTGCCGATCGACCTCGCTGGACAACCCGCCAGAGGCGCCGGCGAGGGCGGTCGAGCCGTCGACGCTCGCCACCATGCAGACGGCGATCCACGGGCGCCCCGATGCCGTGACCGGCCGTCGGCCGCCGCAGGCGTCGGCCACGCTGATCTCGCCGGCAGGTGAAGGGAGGAGGCGTTGCATGGCGCGATACTTCCAGGATGAACCAGAGCGCGTCGACCACACCTCGTCCGTCCTCGGATGATGCCGCGCAGGACGCGCCGGGTGTGCGCACCGTGTTCCGCACGTGTCCGCTGTGCGAGGCCGGTTGCGGGCTCGAGATCACCATCGCCGGCGAGCGGGTCACCCGCATCCGTGGCGACCGCGACGACGTGTTCAGCCACGGCTACATCTGCCCGAAGGGCTCGACGCTGCGCCAGCTGCACGAGGATCCGGACCGGTTGCGCAAGCCGCTGGTGAAGCGCGACGGGGTGCACGTCGAGGTCGAGTGGGACGAAGCCTGGGCGATCGTCCGCGAGGGCATCACCCGGGTCATCGACGAGCACGGTCGTGGCTCGTTCGCGATCTACCAGGGCAACCCGTCGGCGCACAGCCTGTCGGCGATGACCTTCGGGCGCACGCTCAGCCAGGCGGTGGGCACCCGCCAGCACTACAGCGCGTCCACCGTCGACCAGATGCCACGCCAGGTCGCCGCGGCGTACGTGTTCGGCACGGCGGTGACCGTCCCCGTTCCCGACCTCGATCGCACCGACTACCTGATGATCCTCGGCGGCAACCCGTACGCGTCCAACGGCAGCCTGTGCACAGCGCCCGACTTCCCCGGTCGGATCGAGGCGATGCGCGCCCGCGGTGGACGGCTCGTGGTCGTCGATCCGCGCCGCAGCCGAACGGCCGAGGAAGCCGACGAGTGGCTCCCGATCCGGCCTGGCTCCGACGCGCTGTTGCTGATGGCCATCGTCAACGTGCTCTTCGCAGACGGTCTCGCCGCGCCGGGCGCGCACGTGTCGGCGGTGCTCGACGGTGTCGACGAGCTGCGCGAGCTCAGCGTGCCGTTCACCCCGGAGGCCGTGGCGATCGTGACCGGCATCGATGTCGCCACGATCCGGCGGATCGCACACGAGCTCGCCGCTGCGCCGGCGGCGACGGTGTACGGCCGGATCGGCACCACCACCACCGAGTTCGGCACCACGGCGTCGTGGCTGGTCGACGCCGTCAACATCCTCACTGGCAACCTCGACCGACCGGGTGGGGCGATGTTCCCGACACCGGTGGCGGGAGGTCCCAACACCCGCGGCACGCGGGGCGCCGGCAAGGAGTTCCGCGTCGGTCGCGGCCACTCACGCGTGAGCCACCGTCCAGAGGTGATGGGCGAGTACCCGGCAGCGATGTTGGCCGAAGAGATCGTCGGGACTGAACCTCACGGTGAGGATGCGGGTCGGGTCCGCGCCCTGGTCACGCTGGCCGGCAACCCCGTGCTCTCCACGCCGAACTCGGAGCAGCTCGACGCCGCGCTGGTCGATCTCGACTTCATGGTCAGCGTCGACATCTACCTCAACGAGACGACGCGACACGCCACGGTCATCCTCCCGCCCCCGTCGCAGCTGCAGCGCAGCCACTACGACGTGCTGCTCCTGCAGTTCGCCGTGCGCAACGTCGCCAACTACAGCGCCGCGCCGCTGCCGCTCGATGCCGGCCAGCCGGACGAGTGGGAGATCCTGGCCAAGCTGGCGTTGCTGTTCCAGGGCGCCGACGCCGACGCGGATCCGTCGTCGGCCGACGAGCTGGCGATCGGCTCGCTCGTGCACAGCGCCGTCGCTGATCCGTCGTCGCGGATCCACGGCCGTGACGCCGACGAGATCCTCGCGCTGCTCGCCGCGGACGGTCGCCGTGGTCCGGAGCGGATGCTCGACCTGCTGCTCCGCAACGGCCCCTTCGGCGATGCGTTCGGTGCGGCTCCCGGCGGCGCGTCGCTGGACCTGCTGGTGGAGCATCCGCACGGCGTCGACTACGGCGCGCTCGAGCCGCGGCTGCCCGAGGTGCTGCGCACGCCGAGCGGGCGGATCGAGCTCGCCCATCCCGTGCTCGTGGCCGACGTGGCCCGCCTGCACGAGGCGATGGTGCGTGGCGGCGACGCATCGCTCGTGCTCGTCGGGCGGCGCCACCTGCGGTCCAACAACTCGTGGATGCACAACATCGGCGTGCTCGTCAAAGGTGCGCCGCGGTGCACGCTGCAGGTGCATCCCCTCGACGCCGTCGAGCACGGCCTGGTGGATGGTGGCTGGGCCACCGTCACCAGCCGCGTCGGCAGTGTCGAGGCGCCGGTGGAGGTCACCGAGGACATCCGCCCCGGTGTCGTCAGCCTGCCGCACGGTTGGGGTCACTCGATGCCCGGAGCACGCCTGCGCGTCGCTGCCGAGCGCCCGGGCGTCAACTCCAACGTGCTCACCGATCACGAAGCGCTGGATCCGCTCTCCGGCACGTCGGTGCTCAACGGCATCCCGGTGACGTTGGCGGCCAGCGAGCCCGCCGTGGTGGTCGCCGGCTCCTGACTGTCGACTGCTGCGCCCTGCGAGAATCCCTGGGCTGTGGACAGTCCGGACAACGCGGTGCGTGAGACAGGTCCGACGCACCGTGTCGTCACCCAGGTCGGGGGGCCTGTGGTCGCCCGTTGCACACACGCTGTCCACCTTCCGTCCAGCGCGAATTCACAGGGTTGTTCCTCTTCCCATCCACAGGGACACCCCCCTAATCTGCTCTCCGTGAATGGCTGCGGCGTCGAGGCATGGATGGGAGGAGCGCGCCGTCGACTTCGGTCGACGGTGGTGCTGCTCGGGGCAGGCGTCCCATACCTGTGACCTCGCGCCGCGGCCAGTACCACACACGCGGGCGCCATCCAGCGACCGTGCTTCGCGCGATCCGAGGGTCGCGTTCGCGCGGTCGGTGACAACATGCCCGAACCGGGGATTCCTGTCTCAAGTTGTCCTTGACAGGGGCGTAACTACAATGGTGTAATCTCTTCCTCCCGCCTACTGGTTGTGTCTGGGCGGGGGATCGGCACGGGAAAGACACAACATCTTGTGGTTGCCCGGTCGGGCCACCACGCAACCCGCAGCGCACTCCTCGTCACCGTCGACAGCAGTCCGCCCCCGCCTCCAGGCCAACCGAACGGCCCCGCAATCCATCTCGAACGTCAGGAAGATCTCATCATGTCCATCGCCCCGGAACGACTCTCGATCGGCCTTCGTCGTCACTTCACGACGCCTGGCGTGCACCCGTTCGATCAGGTCGTGTGGGAACGTCGTGATGCGCGCATCTCGAACTGGAAGGACGGAACCGTCGCCTTCGAGCAGCTCGGGGTCGAGTTCCCGGTCGGCTGGTCGCTCAACGCCACCAACATCGTCGCCCAGAAGTACTTCCGCGGCACCCTCGGCACGGCCGGCCGCGAGCAGTCGCTGCGCCAGGTCATCGACCGCGTTGTGGACACCATCACGACGTGGGGCGTCGAGGGCGGCTACTTCGTCGACGAGGCCGAGGCCGAGACGTTCAGCGCCGAGCTGAAGTTCATCCTCGTCACCCAGCGGGCCGCGTTCAACAGCCCGGTGTGGTTCAACATCGGTGTGCAGGGTGTGCCGCAGCAGGCCAGCGCCTGCTTCATCCTGTCGGTCGACGACACGATGGACGGCATCCTCAACTGGTACCGCGAGGAAGGCACCATCTTCAAGGGCGGGTCCGGCTCGGGCATCAACCTCTCCAACATCCGCTCCAGCCACGAGCTGCTGCAGGGTGGCGGCACCGCCAGTGGCCCGGTCAGCTTCATGCGTGGCGCCGACGCCTCGGCCGGCACGATCAAGAGCGGCGGCAAGACGCGCCGCGCCGCGAAGATGGTCATCCTCAACGCCGATCACCCCGATGTCGAGGAGTTCATCTGGTGCAAGTCGAAGGAGGAGAACAAGGCTCGCGTGCTGCGCGACGCCGGGTTCGACATGGACCTCGACGGTGCCGACTCGTTCAGCATCCAGTACCAGAACGCCAACAACTCGGTCCGGCTCAGCGACGACTTCATGGAGGCCGTCGTCACCGATGCCGACTGGAACCTGGTCGCCGTCACCGACGGGCGGGTCATCAAGACCCTGAAGGCCCGCGACCTGTGGCGCCAGATCGCCACCGCCTCGTGGGAGTGCGCCGATCCGGGCCTGCAGTTCGACACCACGATCAACAAGTGGCACACCGCCCACGCGACGGGCCGGATCAACGGCTCGAACCCGTGCAGCGAGTACATGCACCTCGACGACTCGGCGTGCAACCTCGCCTCGATCAACCTGCTCAAGTACCTCGACGAAGAGGGCACCTTCGACATCGAGGCCTACAAGTCGACGATCGAGGCGATCTTCACCGCCCAGGAGATCCTCGTCGGCCGGGCCGACTACCCGACCCCGGCCATCGGCGAGACCAGCCGCCAGTTCCGCCAGCTCGGCATTGGCTACGCCAACCTCGGCGCGCTGCTGATGGCGCTCGGCCTGCCGTACGACTCGGCCGAGGGCCGGGCCTGGGCCGCTGCGCTCACCTCGCTGATGACCGGCCACGCCTACGCCACCAGCGCCCGCACCGCCAGCCGGATGGGGCCGTTCGCCGGCTTCGCCGACAACGAGGTGCACATGCTGAACGTGCTGCGGATGCACCGCGACGCGTCGTACGCCATCGAGGCTGCTGACGCGGTGCCGGCCGACCTGCTGTCCGCCGGCCAGGACGCGTGGGAGCACGCGGTGGTCGACGGTGAGGAGTACGGCGTGCGCAACAGCCAGGCCTCGGTCCTCGCCCCCACCGGCACGATCGGCCTGATGATGGACTGCGACACCACCGGCATCGAACCCGACCTCGGTCTGGTCAAGATGAAGAAGCTCGTCGGCGGCGGGAACATGAGCATCATCAACCAGACGATCCCGCGGGCGCTGCGCAAGCTCGGCTACAGCACCCAGCAGATCGACGAGATCGCCGACTACATCAGCATCGAGAAGAGCATCCTCGGTGCGCCGCACATCGCGGCCGAGCACATCCCCGTGTTCGCCTGCAGCATGGGCGACAACACCATCCACTACGAGGGCCATGTGCGGATGATGGGTGCCACCCAGCCGTTCCTGTCGGGCGCGATCTCGAAGACGGTGAACATGCCCGAAGAGGCGTCCATCGAGGACATCGAGGCGCTGCACATGCTGTCGTGGGAGCTCGGCCTGAAGGCCGTCGCCATCTACCGCGACAACTGCAAGGTGGCCCAGCCGCTGTCCACCGGCAAGAAGGGCGACGCGACGATCAACGCCGACGGCACCTTCAACGCCGCGACGAACCAGGGCGAGCTCGCCCTGGCGGTGCCCGCCGCCGGCCCGGTGCAGTTCGTCGAGAAGATCGTCGAGCGCATCGTCCACCAGCCGATCCGCCAGAAGCTGCCGCGCAGCCGTCGTGGTCGCACGTTCGAGTTCCGCGTCGCTGACTGCAAGGGCTTCGCCACCATCGGCGAGTACGAGACCGGCCAGCCCGGCGAGATCTTCCTCACGGTGTCCAAGCAGGGCTCCACGCTCAGCGGCATCATGGATGCGTTCGCGAAGAGCATCAGCTACGGCCTGCAGTACGGCGTGCCGCTGCGGGCCTTCGTCGAGGCGTTCACGAACATGCGCTTCGAGCCGGCCGGCATGACCGACGACCCGGACATCCGCTTCGCCTCCTCGATCATGGACTACCTGTTCCGCCGCCTCGCCTTGGAGTACCTCACCTACGACGAGCGCGCGGAGCTCAGCATCTTCTCGGTCAACGAGCGCCTGCAGCCCACGCTGCCCGGCGTCGAGGAGAGCGTCATCGAGACCCGCAGTGGCAGCGACATCGCCACGGATCCGAAGAGCGTCCCGTCGGCCGGCGAGCTGGCGACGTCGATCGAGCTCGGCCTGGCCCCGACCGCACCGAAGAGCGATCACACGCCCTCGGCCGGTGTGCCCAAGGTGCGTCACAGCGACGCCCCGATGTGCATGCAGTGCGGCGTCCAGATGAACCGGGCCGGCAGTTGCCACGCCTGCCCGAGCTGCGGCAGCACCAGCGGCTGCAGCTGACGTGAGTCTCGTGGGTGCCGCCGGTCCGTCCACCGGCGACACCCACGATCGTCCTGAGTGACATCGGCATGGTTGGATGAGATCGTGAGCACGTCGTTCGCCAGTGCCGATGCAGAAGCCGTCGCGTTCTACCGCGAGCACGGCTGGGTGCTGATCGACACGCTCGACGCGCACGGTGTCGACGAGCTGCGCCGTTGGGTCGACGAGATCGCCGGCTGGGCCGATGGCGCAGGGGAGTGGCTGCACTACCGCGAGCAGACCGATCACGGGCCGAGGCTGTGCCGCACGGAGAACTTCGTGCCGATGCATGCCGGGATGCGTTCGTTGCTCACGGGCGGGGCGATGCTCGACGCGGCCTCCGCGCTGCTCGGCGAGCCAGCCGTGCTGTACAAGGAGAAGATCAACTACAAGCTGGCCGGCGGTGCTGGCTACGCGCCGCACCAGGATGCGCCGGCGTATCCCTTCATCGCCACCCATGTGTCGTGCATGGTCGCGGTCGACGACTCCGATGTCGCCAACGGCTGCCTCGAAGTGGTGAGCGCACGCCATTGCGAGCTGCTCCCGGTCGACGATGTCGGCTGCATCCGCGCCGGCGCGGTGGCGTCGATGCAGTGGGAGCCGGCGCCCGTGCGCGCCGGTCAGACGCTGTGGTTCCACTCGCGCACGCCGCACCGCAGCGCGGCCAACGCGTCCCCGTTCGACCGTCGCGCGCTGTACCCCACGTACAACGCTGCGACCGAGGGCGATCTCCGCGCCGCGTACTACCGCGAGAAGCTCGACCGGATGGCGAACGCCCAGGTCGGCGATGGTGTGCAGGTGTCGTTGATCGGCGATTTCCAGGGGCGGCCGGTCGGCTGAAGCCGAGTTCGGGAACTGCTCAGGTTCGTCGGCGTGCATGCCGATGACTGTGAGCCCCTATGTCCACGCCGCCTGACCACCTCGAGCCGCTCCGGGCTGTCCGTCGCGCCTCGATGGTGAGCCGCGCGTTCGTCCGTTCGGCGGTCGACGAGGCGAACACCGACGCGCTGTCGATCGGCGTGATCCACCTCGACATGGACCGGTTCCACCAGGTCAACCAGCGATGGGGCCAGCAGCTCGGTGATCAGGTGCTGGAGGCGATCGGGCGGCGGTTGCTCGCCTGCCTGCCGAACGGATCGCTGCTCAGCGCCACCGAGGGCGACTCGTTCGTGGCGGTCGTGCCGTCCGACGGCTTCGGCACCACCAAGGCCTGCGCGGAGGCGCTCCTCGACGCCGTGCGCGTCCCGATCGGCAGCGGCGATCTCACCGTGGCGCTGGACTCGCTGATCGGCATCGTCCAGTCCGGGCCGACCGAGCGCGGGCAGATGCGCGTCACGCTCGACGCCAGCGCCGGCTTCGCGACCCACCTCCCGACGGACCTCCCGAGCGATCTGCTCGAGCAGGCGTTCCTCGCCTGCCGACAGGCGAAGGCCACGATGCGCGGCGCGGCGATCGGCTACGAGCTCGGGCTCGGTGCCGACGACGTGCGTCGTCAACGGACCGAGGAGGGTCTGCGCACGGCCATCGTCGACGGCGAGCTGCGCCTGCACGTGCAGCCCACGATCGACCTGCGCGACGGGCGGATGATCGGCGTCGAGGCGCTCGTGCGCTGGCAGCACCCGATCGACGGCCTGCTGTCGCCGGCCGACTTCTTGCCGATGGCGGAGGTCGCCGGGCTGATGACGGCCATCGGCGACTGGGTGCTCGACGAGGCGATCCGGCTCTCCCAGCACTGGCGACAGATCCGCGGCGGCGAGTCGTTGCGGATCTGGGTCAACCTCGCGGCCCAACAGCTGGCCGATGGCGAGCACCTCTACTCGCGGGTGCGCACGGCGATGGAGGCCGGGCTGATCTCGGCGAACGACATCGGCTTCGAGGTCACCGAGTCGAGCCTGCTCGAGGACCTCCCCAGTGCGGTCGGCGCGTTGTCCGCGCTCCGCGCGCTCGGCTTCGAGATCGCCCTCGACGACTTCGGCACGGGCTACTCGTCGCTCACGTACCTGCGCCAGCTGCCGGTGACGGCCGTCAAGATCGATCGCAGCTTCGTCAGTGGCATCGGTGGATCGTTGGCCGACGAGGCCATCGTCGAGGCGGTCATCGACCTCGCCCACGCGCTCGGGCTGCGCGTGATCGCCGAGGGCATCGAAGACCTCGATCAGGCCGACGCGCTGGTCCGCATGGGTGCCGACGAGGCCCAGGGCTTCTACTTCGGGTTCCCGGAGCCGTCCGGGGCGGTCGAGCCGAAGCTGTCCATCCCGTGGTGCGGCGTGCAACCGCCCCGCCAATCCGGGAGCCGCACATCGGACCGGCGCGCCGACGAGCTGCCGGGCTTCGGTTCGGCGCGGGCACGGCTGTTGCTGACCGCGCTCGACACCGTGCACGACTCGATCGTGGTCACCACTGCGGCATCTGGTCGGGCTGGGAGCCCGCCCATCGTCTACGTCAACCCGTCGTTCGAGGCCGAGACCGGCTTCCGCTCGCGCGACGTCGTCGGGCACACCATCGAGTTTCTGCTCGCCGATTCCGCCGACCCCGACGAGCTCGGTTGGCTGCACGGTGAGAACGCCGACGTGCTGTCGACCACGGGCGAGGTCGCCAGCCGGCGAGCCGACGGCAGCACGTTCCTGTGCGATGTCACCCGCAGCCCGATCTTCGACGAGCGTGGCATCCACACCCACTGGCTGCACGTGCGCCGTGACCTCACTCTGCGCCGCGCCGCCGAGCACCACAGCGCTCGCTTCCAGGGCCTGATCGAGCAGTCGGGTTCGCTCGTCGCGATCGCCGAGACCGGCGGTGCGTGGGTCTACGCCAACGCAGCGCAGCGCGCCGCCATCGGCATCGGTGCCGACGAGCCGCTCGATCAGCTCCACGATCTGCAGATGTACACGCCCGGCCACCGCCAGACGGTGCTCGACGTGATCATCCCGGCGTTGCGCGATCATGGCCGCTGGAGCGGCGAGGCCGAGTTCGTCAACGATGTCACGGGCGTTGTCACCGAGGTCGTCACCGACATCCACGTCGTCGACGATCCGCTCCGCCCCGGCGTCAAGGTGTACGCCTCGGTGAGCCGCGACATGACCGAGGTCAACGCGTTCGAGCGCACCGAGCGCCGCCGCCGCGAGCTGTCGACGATGGCCGCCGAGATCGCCCAGCGCGCCCTGTCTCGCGGCCGCGACGAGCTCTTTGCCGACCTCGACGACGTGCTCGGCGAGTGCGGCGCGTTGCTGCACGCCGACGTCACGTACGTCGACGCGATCGACACAGCCGGCGGCGTCCTCCGCCCGCTCGGCACGTGGTCCAGCGCCCGCTGCCCCGCGCGCCCGACGCCTCCAGACGTCGTCGACCTCGCCCACGTTCCGCACTGGATCGATCGTCTCCGCCTGCCCGGCGTGCTGGTCGGGGAGTCCGTTGCCGAACACGGTGCGCCGTGGCGTCACGAGCTGGCCAGGATCTTCAGCGAGCAGCCGTTCGGCTCCAACGTCTACGCCGCGCTGCACGTCGGCGGCGAGCTCGTCGGCGTGTTCGGACTGGCCCGGCTGGACAGCGAGCCGGCGTGGACAGAGGACGAAGTCGTCACGGTCCAGCAGATCGCCGACACGCTCGCCAACCTGCTCGGCCGCGAGCTGTCCGATCGGGCTCGGCAGGCCGGAGAGACGCACGTGCGGGCGATGCTCGACAACGTCCGCGACATCCTCGTCGTGCTCGATCGCAACGGCTGGATCGTCTCCAGCAACCAGTCGATCGAGGCCGCGCTCGGCTTCACCCCCGACTCGATCGTCGGCACGCACTTCCTGACGCTCGTCCACCCCGACGACCAGGACCTCGCCCTCACCCGCTTCGCCGAGACCCTCGCCGGTGCCGAGGGGCTGCTGGTCACGGAGATCCGGTTGCTCACCGCCGACGGCGGAGCGGAGTGGTTCGACGTCGACGCTTCGGGTGCCGAGGATCCGATCCTCGGCGGCTACGTCGTGTCGCTGCGCAACATGTCCTTCCAGCGGGCGATGCTCGACGCGGTCGGACGGCAGAGCGAGTTCGAGCGGATGCTCCTCGGCCTGTCGCACTGGGCGCTGAACGTGCAGCACGAGGAGATCGGCGACGGGCTCGCCGGCCAGATCGAACACCTCGGCCGCATCCTGCACGCCGACGCCGCCGGAGTCTGGCTGGTCGATGGCGCCACTGTGCGCCGCGGTGGTCAGTGGCTCGACGAAGGTTGCATCGCGACGGCGTCGCCGTTCGACGCGTTCGACGCGCCGCTGCTCACCAGCCGGCTGCGCGACGTCGACGGAGCCGTGGTGGTCAACGACATCGACACGATCGACGCGAAGTGGGCCGACGAGTGGCGCCGCATCGACGGTCACGGCCGCAGCGCGCTGCTCGTGCCGCTGGTTTCGGCCGGCACGTGCCTCGGGCTGGCCGGCGTGATGATGAAGAAGTCGGCACGCACCTGGGCCGACGACGAGGTGGCACTCACCCGGCGGGTCGCCGACACGGTGTCCGCACTGCTCGGCCGGCAGCGGGTCGAGTCGTCGTTGCGGATGAGCGAGGCCCGTCTCAGCGCGCTGCTCGACGAATCGCTCGACCTCGTGGTGGTCGTCACCGACGAGGGCGACATCCTCTACGCCAACCGGGCCCTGCAGCGTGCCCTCGGCTACTCGCCGCGCGACGTTCTCGGCACGAGCATCGCCGCCGTGGTCCACGCCGACGATCTGCACCTCGCCGCCGACGGGCTGGCCAAGCTCGCCGCCGGGGTGGCGAACGAGGCGATCACGCTGCGTGTCGTCGGCAGCGACGGTTCGATCCGCTGGCTCGAGGTGATGAGCGGCCAGATCCGCAACCCGATCGCGGGCGGCAAGGTGCTGACGTGCCGCGACGTCACCGAGCGACATGCCGCCGAGGCCGCGGCCGCGGCCAGGGTCAGCCACCTCCGCTACGCCTTCGAGGTGGCCCAGGCCGCGCTCGACCTCGACCCGGAGGCCTTCCTCGAGGAGCTCCGCAAGGTGTGCGAGACGGTCGCGGAGATGCTCGAGGTGGATCTGATCTACGTCGATCGCATCGACGAGCAGAGCATGCTGCTCACGAACATCGCCGGTCATACGACCATGAACGACGCGATCCAGCTCGTCAACCCCGGCCAGACGATGCCGTTCACCCAACTGCCTCGGTGGGTGGAACGGCTGCGGCGCCTCGATCCGGTCATGATCACCGACGCGCGAGAGTGCGGCGAGGACTGGGCGATCGAGAAGCGTGAGTGCCTGGGATCCGAGGCGGGTCTGATGGCGGTCGCGATGTCGGCCGCTGGCGAGCTGTTCGGCGTGCTCGGGGTGTCGATGGTCAGCACCCCCCGCGAATGGACCGAGGACGAGCTGACGTTCCTGCGCATCATCGGTGAGACCGTTGCCCACGTGCTCGAGAAGGCACGCGTCGACGACGCCTTGCGCCGCAGCGAGACCCGCTTCCGCCTCCTGTCCGAGACGGCCGCCGACGTCGTGCTGTTGATCGATGCGGCCGGCATCATCCAGTACGCATCGCCGTCGTCGCAGAGCCTGCTCGGCTACAGCCCGGACGAGCTGCGCGGCCTGTCCACCACCGCGATCGTGCACCCCGAGCACATCGGGCTGATCACCAACGTCGGCCAGATGGAGCTGCAGAGCGGTCGTCCGATCACCTCCGAGTGCCTGTTGCTGCGCGCCGACGGCTCCGCGGTGTGGGTGGCCAACTCGATCTCCGCGGTCGTCGACCGCGAGACGGGTCTCGTGGTCGAGTACCGGGCCAGCGTCCGCGACGTCACCGACCGCAAGCGGCTCGAGGCCGCGCTCGAGCAGCAGGCCCTGCACGATCCGCTCACCGGTCTCGGCAACCGGATCCTGCTCCAGCAGCGCCTCACCGACGCCACCACGTCCGGTCCGGGCTCGGCCGAGCAGGTCGCCGTGCTGCTGGTGGACCTCGACGGCTTCAAGCTGGTCAACGACACGTACGGCCACGCCGTGGGCGACGACGTGCTGCGGATCATCTCGTCGCGGCTCGCCGCGCTGACGCGTCACGGCGACACGTTGGCCCGCACGGGCGGCGACGAGTTCGTCGTCATCTGCCCGAGGACCAGCACCGAGGCCGCGGTGCGGATCGGCGAGCGGATCGTCAAGGCCGTCCGCCAGCCGCTGTCCACGGGCGGCATGGTGCTGCACGTCGGGGCGAGCGTCGGCGTCGCCCATCACGTCGGCGGCACGCCTGATCCGGGTTGGTTGCTGATCGACGCGGATCACGCGATGTACGCCGCCAAGCGCGAGGGCCGCGGACGCGTCCGCGTCGCCTCCAGCTCGGCGCACGCCTCATCGCCGGTGGGCATCACCGCCTAGCTGTCCCCGTAACCTGGGCTGCATGGCCAGCACGGATGAACGCAGCATCGACGAACGCAGCATCGACCCCAACGACCTCGCCGCGGTCGGGGTCAACTGGGACCTCGCCCCGCTCCTCGACGGTGCGGCCGATGTCGACGCGCTGCTCGACGCGGCCGACGCGATCGCCGACGAACTGGTGGACATCGGCCGGGGTCGCATCGCCGAGATGTCCGGCAGTGAGCTCGGCAGCTTCTACCACCGCTACGCGACGCTGCTCGAGCTCTCCGGCCGCGCCGGCAGCTACGCCGGCCTGGTGTTCGCGGCCGACACCGCGAAGCCCGAGAACGGCGCACTGATGGCGCACGTCCAGGAGCGCAGCACGGCGATGAGCACCAAGCTGATCTTCATCGACCTCGAGTGGGCGGCGGCCACCGACGAGCAGGTCGACGCGGTCCTGGCCGACCCGTCGAAGGACCTCGACTTCGTCCGCCACCACCTCCGCTCCGAACGCCGGTACAAGGACCACGTGCTCTCCGAGCCGGAGGAGCGGGTGCTCACCGAGAAGAGCGTCACGGGGGCGAGCGCCTGGGGCCGGCTGTTCGACGAGCTGTCCTCGGCCATGGAGGTGGAGCTGCCCCAGCCCGACGGCACGACGTCGACCGTGCCGTTGATGCACGGCCTCGCGCTGCTGCAGCACCCCGACCGCGCCGTGCGCCAGCAGACCCACGAGGCCGTCACCGCCGGACTGCAACCCGGGCTGCGGACCCGCGCGTTCATCTTCAACACGCTGCTCAACGACAAGTCCGTCGACGATCGGCTGCGCACGTACCCGAGCTGGATCAGCAGCCGCAACCTGGCCAACGAGGCGAGCGACGACAGCGTGCAGGCGCTCGTCGACTCCGTCGTCGCCCGCTACGACATCCCCCAGCGTTGGTACAGCCTGAAGGCGAAGATCCTCGGGCTCGACCGCCTCGCCGACTACGACCGGATGGCCTCGGTGGCCACGGCCGAGTCGCAGGTGCCGTGGTCGGTGGCCACCGAGACCGTCACCGACGCGTACTCGTCGTTCAGCGGCGAACTGGCCGGCATCGTGCAGCGGTTCCTGCGTGAGGAGTGGATCGACGCACCGGCGACGCCGGGCAAGCGGGGCGGTGCGTTCTGCGCCTACACCGTGCCCTCGCACCATCCGTACGTGCTGTTGAACTGGACGGGCAAGACGCGCGACGTCGCGACGCTGGCCCACGAGCTCGGCCACGGTGTGCACGGCTACCTCTCGCGCGAGCAGGGCGTGTTCCAGATGAGCACACCGCTGACGCTGGCCGAGACCGCATCGGTGTTCGGCGAGACGGTCACCAGCAAGCGCCTCCTCAGCACGCTGACCGACCCGAACGAGCGCCTCGCGCTCCTGGCCTCGACGCTCGAGGACTCGATCGCAACGGTGTTCCGACAGATCGCCATGAACCGGTTCGAGCACAGCGTGCACACGGCCAGGCGCAATGAGGGCGAGCTCGCCGTCGAGCGGTTCAACGAGCTGTGGGCGGAGTCGCAGGCGGCGATGCTCGGCGACTCGGTCGAGATCACCGAGGGATACCGGAGCTGGTGGAGCTACATCCCGCACTTCATGCACACGCCCGGATACGTCTACGCGTACGCCTACGGGCAGCTGCTCGCGCTCAGCGTGTACAAGCGCTACGAGGAGGTCGGCGAGGAGTTCGTCCCGCGCTACCTCGATCTGCTGCGCGCCGGTGGCTCGATGAGCCCCGAAGAGCTCGGTCGCATCGTCGACTGCGATCTCGCCGACCCCGCGTTCTGGGACGGTGGGTTGGCCATCGTCGACGAGCAACTGACGGCGGCCGAAGAGGCCGCAGCCGCCGCCGGACGCGGCTGACCCGCATGGCGGTCCTCCGCTTCAGCTTCGGCACGATGGGGTCGGGGAAGAGCACACTCGCGCTCCAGATCCACCACAACCTGTCGTCGCGCAACCTCAGCGGATTGCTGCTGACCAAGCTCGATCGCGACGGTTCGCAGATCACCAGCCGGCTCGGCGTGTCCGCCCCAGCGGTCGAGGTCGCGGCCGACCTCGATCTGTTCGACCTGGCAGTGAACTATGCGCCGCTGTCGTTCATCGTCGGCGATGAAGCGCAGTTCTACAGTGTCGAGCAGTGCGATCAGCTCGCCCGGGTCGTCGACGAGCTCGGCGTCGACGTCTACGCGTTCGGGTTGATCACCGACTTCCGCGGCCTGCTGTTCGACGGCACCAAGCGCTTGCTGGAGATCGCCGACGAGCGCGTCGCACTGCAGGTCGAGGCACGGTGCTGGTGCGGACAGCGGGCCACCCACAACGCCCGCTTGGTGAACGGCCGGGTGGTCTACGAGGGCGAGACCGTCGTGGTCGGCGACACCGAGGACGAGCCCGAGCAGCCCCTGTTCGGCGACACCGTCCGCTACGAGCTGCTGTGCCGCCGCCACTACGCGACGGGTCAGTTGTCCTAGCGGTTCAGGTCCAACTGCACGGCAATCGCTTGATGCCGTTGATGAAGAAGCTCTGCAGGTACTCCGGCTCGCCGGTGATGCGCAGGTTCGGCAGACGGGTGCGGATCTCGTCGAACATCACGCTGATCTCACGCCGGGCGAGGTTCGCGCCGAGGCAGAAGTGCGGGCCGCCGGCGCCGAACCCGGTCTGCGGTGGCTGCGTGCTGCGCAGGACGTCGAAGTCGAACGGGTTGGTGAACACCCGCTCGTCGCGGTTGGCCGAGTTGTACCAGAGCACCACCTTGTCGCCCTCCTTGATCGGCACACCGGACAGCTCCGTGTCCTGGGTGGCCGTGCGGCGGAAGTGGATGACCGGCGTGGCGTAGCGCACGATCTCCTCGACGGCGGTCTTGGTGTTCGCCTCGAAGTCGTCGAACCACAGCGTGCGCTGATCGGGGAACATGGTCAGGGCGCGCATGCCGTGGCTGATCGCGTTGCGGGTGGTCTCGTTGCCGGCGACGACCAGGAGGATGAAGAAGCTGCCGAACTCCTGCGCGGTGAGGCGCTCGCCGTCGACGACGGCGTTCATCATCGCGCTCGTCATGTCCTCGCGGGGATGAACGACGCGGTCCTCGCCGAGTGCCTGGGCGTAGGAGAACATCGACAGCGCGGCGCCCATCAGCGCCTCCAGGCTGCCCCCGTACTCGGGATCGCCGGCACCGAGGATCACGTTGGTCCAGTTGAAGATCTGCAGCGTGTCTTTGTCGGGGATGCCCATCATCTCGCAGATGATCTGCAACGGCAGGGGAGCGGCCACCTCGGCGACGAAGTCGCACTCGCCGTCGGGGAAGCGCTCGAGCAGCCCGTCGACGATGCTCTTGGCCTTGACCTGCACGTAGTCGTTGACCCGGGCGACCTCCTTCGGGGTGAAGCCCTTGGACACGATGGTGCGGAGGCGGAAGTGCTTGGGATCGTCCATGTTGATCATCGAGCCGAAGAACTCGTTCATCTCCTGGGGCAGGTCGCCGATGTTGCTGCCCTTGCCGCTGCAGAACAGCTGCGCGTTGCGGCTCGCCGCCCACACGTCCTCGTGGCGCGTCAGCGCGTAGTAGCCGGGGCCGACGGGGAACGGCGAGTCGGCGAAGTCGCGCTCCTCGAAGAACTGCAACCCGGGCGTGTCACGAAGCGTCTTGAACGCGCCCTCGCGGTACTCGCGGGGCTGCTGCCAGAACTCGAAGTCGGACAGGTCGAAGGAGCCGAGCGGGACAGATGGGAGCTGCATGGCCGAACGTTAGTGGTGCCGGCAGCGGCCATCGACACGCTCGATCGCGTCGGCGCCCATACGCTGGCCGGCATGCTCGAACCACAGGACGTGCAACGTGCGCTGGTCATCACCGCGCACCCCGACGACGTCGACTTCGCGGCCGCCGGCACGGTGGCGAACCTCACCGACCGCGGCGTCGAGGTGACCTACTGCCTCGTCACCGACGGCGACGCCGGCGGCTTCGACCAGACCATCCCGCGCCCGCAGATGGCGACGATGCGCCGGGCCGAGCAGACCCGGGCCGCCAAGGAGGTCGGCGTCGAGTCGCTCGTCTTCCTCGCCTTCGGCGACGGTCGCGTGCAGTACGACCTCGTCCTGCGCGAAGCGCTGTCGCGGGTGATCCGCCAGGTTCGCCCGCAACTGGTCATCACCCAGTCGCCGCACCTCGACCTGGCCCGCATCTACGGCAGCCATCCCGACCACGTCGCCACCGGACAGGCGGCCATCGCCGCCGTGTACCCGGACGCGCGCAACCCGTTCGCCTATCCCGGGCTGCTCGAGGAGGGGCTCGAGGCGTGGACCGTGCCCGAGGTCTGGGTGATGGCTCCCGCCGGCGACCCGGGTCCGACCATGCACGTCGAGGACGTCACCGACAACGTGGACCGCAAGATCCGCGCCCTGATGGCGCACGAGACCCAACACCAGGACCCCAGCCGGATCGGCGACATGGTGCGGACATGGCTGGCGGCCACCGCCGAGCGGTTCGGCCTGGACGCCGGACGATCGGCCGAGGCATTCCTGGTGGTTGAAACCCGCTGACGCGTGCCGATGGGCACACCGCGGTCAAAGCGCACGTCGCAGGTACCGATCGGTAGGATCTGACCCGTTCGAACAACCAGGGGGTCCCATGTCTGAAGCCGTCATCGTTGCCACTGCCCGCAGCCCGATCGGCCGCGCCAACAAGGGCACGCTCACCACGATCCGGCCCGACGACATGTCCGCCCAGATCATCAAGGCGCTGCTCGCCAAGGTGCCGTCGGTGCAGGCCGGCGACATCGAGGATCTGATCATCGGTGTGGGCCAGCCCGCCGGTGAGGCCGGGTTCAACCTCGGCCGGATGGTCGCGATCCTCGCCGGTCTCGACGACGTCCCCGGTGTCGTCGTCAACCGCTACTGCTCATCCAGCCTGCAGACCATCCGCATGGCCGCCCATGCCATCATGGCCGGCGAGGGCGACTGCTTCATCGCCGCCGGCGTCGAGAGCGTCAGCCGGTACATGAACGGCGTCGCCGACACCTGTCGCAACTCCCTCTTCGAGCCCGCTGGTGAGCACACCAAGGAGCGCTCGGTCGGCGGGGCACCCGTCTGGTCGCCGCAGCCGGGCCTGCCCGACGCGTACATCGCGATGGGTCAGACCGCCGAGAACGTGGTCCAGTACGAGAACGTCAGCCGCGAGGACATGGACGCGTTCGCGAAGCGCTCGCAGGACCTCGCCAGCGCCAGCGTCGCCCGCGGGTTCTTCGAGGAGGAGATCACGCCGATCACCCTGCCCGACGGCACCGTCGTGTCGAAGGACGACTGCCCTCGCGAGGGCACCACGCTCGAGGGCCTCGCCGCGCTGAAGCCGGCGTTCCGTCCCGACGGCCAGGTCACGGCCGGCAACGCCTGCCCGCTCAACGACGGCGCGGCAGCGGTGCTCGTGATGAGCGCCGAGAAGGCCAAGCAGCTCGGCCTCACCCCGCTGGCGCGCATCGTCGCCTCGGGCGTGTCCGGCCTCAACCCGGAGATCATGGGCCTCGGGCCGATCGAAGCCGTGCGCCAGACCCTCAAGCGGGCCGGGATGACGATGGCCGACATCGACCTCGTCGAGATCAACGAGGCGTTCGCCGCGCAGGTCATCCCCTCCGCCCGGCACCTCGACATCCCGATGGAGAAGCTGAACGTCAACGGCGGCGGCATCGCCCTCGGCCACCCGTTCGGCATGACGGGCGCACGCATCATGACGACGCTCATCCACGGCCTCCAGGACGCCGACAAGACGTTCGGCCTGGAGACCATGTGCGTCGGTGGCGGCCAGGGCATGGCGATGATCGTGGAGCGGCTGAGCTGACCCCGTGAGCGACCGGCAGTGATCAGGGGGCGGGCGGTCGCTGCTGCCGTTGCCGTGGCACTGCTGTGCCTCGGCACGGTCGCGGCTCAGCCCGCCACCGCCGGCCTGCCTGCGGTGGGCAACTGCGTCGCGGACGCCGAGTTGAAGATCGGTGACGCCGGCCCGAGCGTGATCTGCCTGCAGTTCGCGCTCGGGATGATGCACATGTCCACCCAGCCGCTCACCGGCGTGTTCGATCAGACCACCGCCGACGCGATCAGCTGGTTCCAGGCCGGTCATCCGCCGCTGCGCGTCGACGGCCGGGCTGGTGCCCAGACCCTCGCCGCGCTGGGCATCTGGTCGGGCAAGACCATCGGCGCGGTGGCCTCCGCCCCCGCGGTCACCCCGTGCCGTGCCGATGCCACGATCCGCCCGGGCGACACCGGCGTGAGCGTGATCTGCCTGCAGGACACCCTGCGCGAGCTCGGCCTGTACGACCAGTCCGTCGACAGCGGTGTCTCCGACTTCGCCACCGTCGCCGCGCTGCAGCAGTACCAGCGCGAGACCCCGCCGTTGCAGGTCGACGGTTGGGCTGGCCCGCGCACGCTGGCGGCGATGGGCATCTGGTCGGGCAACGCCGACGGCACCACCACGATCCTGCCCAGCACACCGGGCACCGCGCCGAGCGGCCCGTGGCCGGCCGGCGTGCAGAACGAGGTCAACTGGGAGCTCACACCCGGCGGCATCCCGTACTACGGCAACCACAAACCCTGCTCGTTGGCCGATGCGAACATGATCGCGTTCCAGTTCGCCAAGGACGGGGCCGACATCGCCACCGAGCAGTGGGCCGTGTACATCGCCTCTCGCGAGGGCAGCTGCAACTACGCCGCCGTGAACTACAACCTCGCGACGCAGGACGACTCGCACTGCACCTTCCAGCTCAACGCACTGGCCGGGATGTTCGCGCCAGGCGGCTCGCTCGGCCGTCTCGGCTGGACCGCCGACTCGGTGACGCAGTCGATGGAGAACTGCGCCAACGCGGCGAGCGACCTGTGGGTGTACTGCGGGCGCGGCCCGTGGACGCCGCCGTACTCGTGCCGCCCGCCGTGGAAGGACATCGCGGCGGGCACGACCACCATCATCACCGTGCCGCCCTCCGTCGCCTCGCCCGTCACCATCCCGCCGGCGACGACGCCGGCCACGGTCCCGGCCACCACCGTGCCCGTGACGGCCACACCGGCCGCCGACCCGTCGACCACCACCACCACAGCTGCTCCGCCGCTGCAGACGACGTCGCCGGCCATCGCCGACTCGGCCACCACCACCACGACGGTCGCCGGCTGACCGGTAGCTGACCGTCAGCCCAAGCGAGCCCCGGTCGCCTCGGCCACCACGCCGTCGCTGACCTCGGGCCACAGGCGCAACGCCTCGGCCGCCCACTCGTCGTAGCGCCGATCGGTGAGCGCCACCATCGAGGTGCGCGCGACGGGATCGACCCACAGCATCGTGCCGGCCGCGCCGAAGTGGCCGAACGTCTCCGAGCTGTTGGTGGCGCCCATCCAGTGCGGATGCTTGTCGCCGTGGATCTCGAAGCCGAGCCCCCACGGGCAGGGCCGGAACACGCCGACACCCGGCACTCGTCCGGCGAGGTCGGGGAACTGGATCGTGGTGGCCTCGCGCACCGTCGACGGATCGAGCAGCGTCGGCGACGCGAGTTCGCCGAGGAAGGCCACCATGTCGGCGACAGTGCTGGTCACGCCATATGCCGGCGACGTGTCCAGCACCGAATCGGGCATGCCCAGTGGCTCGAACACCGCCTCGCGCAGGTACGTCGCGAACTCGATGCCGGTCACCTCGGCGACGTGGCCGGCCGCCAGCTCGATGCCGGAGTTCGAGTAGACCCGCCGCTGGCCGACGGCCGACATCGGGCTGTCGCCGCTGAAGGGATAGCCGCCGGCGTGGCTGAGCAGGTGACGCAGGGTGCAGCCGGGCTGGCCGAGCGGCGTCGCCAGCGCCACCGAGCCGTCCTCGACCGCGACCAGGATCGCCCATGTGGTCAGCAGCTTGGTGAGCGACGCGAGGTAGAACCGGCGCGTCGGATCGCCCACCGTCTCGACGGTGCCGTCGAAGCGCACCGCCGCCGCCGCGGCATGCGGCACCGGCCAGGTGGCGACGGCGTCGAGGGCGCGGTTCACGGGCCTTCGCTCACCGATGGCGACGGGATCAGGCGAGGCCGTTGGTGCGGATGAGGTCGGCCAGGCGGAACGCGAGGTCGAGGCTCTGGCGCCCGTTCAGCCGCGGATCGCACACCGTCTGGTAGCGATCGTCGAGCTGGGAGTCGAGGATCTTGTCGGTGCCACCGACGCACTCGGTGACGTCGTCGCCGGTGAGCTCGATGTGGATGCCTCCCGGCCACGTGCCCTCCGCGCTGTGGGCCCGCACGAAGCCGCCGATCTCGGCGCAGATGTCGTCGAAGTCGCGGGTCTTGCGGCCGCTGAGCGCGGTGTAGGTGTTGGCGTGCATCGGATCGCACGCCCACACCACGGGATGGCCGCTCTCGCGCACCGCGCGCAGCAGCGGGCGGAGCTTGTCCTCGACCTGGTTGGCGCCCATCCGGCTGATCAGGGTGAGCCGACCGGGGATCTGCGCCGGGTTCAGCGCCTCGCACAGATCGAGCACGAACTCCGGCGTGGCGTTCGGGCCGATCTTGCAGCCGATCGGGTTGCCGACACCGCGCAGGAACTCGACGTGCGCGCCGTCGAGCTCGCGGGTGCGCTCGCCGATCCAGAGCATGTGCGCCGAGCAGTCGTACCAGCCGCCGGTGAGCGAGTCCTGCCGGGTGAGCGACTCCTCGTAGCCGAGCAGCAGCGCCTCATGGCTGGTGTAGACGTCGACCTCATGGAGCTTGCTGTTCGACTCGACATCGATGCCGCAGGCGTGCATGAACCGCAGGGCGCGCTCGATCTCGGCAGCCAACTGCTCGTACTTCTGGCCCTCGGGGCTGCTGGCCACGAACTCCTGGGTCCACGCATGCACCCGGTTCAGGTCGGCGAAGCCACCCTTGGTGAACGCGCGGACGAGGTTCAACGTCGACGCGCTCTGGTGGTAGGCCTGCACCAGCCGCTCGGGATCGGGGATGCGCGCGGCTGCCGTCGGCGCGGCACCGTTGACGATGTGGCCGCGGAAGCTCGGCAGCTCGAGATCGCCGATCTTCTCGGTGGGTGACGAGCGCGGCTTGGCGAACTGTCCGGCGATGCGCCCGACCTTCACCACGGGCACGCCGAGGGAGTAGGTGAGCACGACGGCCATCTGCAGGATGACGCGCAGCTTCTCGCGGATGTTGACGGCCGAGAACTCCTCGAAGCTCTCGGCGCAGTCACCGGCCTGCAGCAAGAACGCGTTGCCTGCGGCGACGTGGGCGAGCGATGTCTGCAGGTTGCGGGCCTCGCCGGCGAACACCAGCGGGGGATAGCTGGCGATCTGCTTGAGCGCGCCCTCGAGCGCGCCCACGTCGGGCCAGTCGGGCTGCTGCGCGGCGGGGAAGTTCTGCCACGACGACGGTGTCCAGGAACGGCTCATCGGACGCTCGGATCGATCGATGCACAGCAGGAATCCACGGCCGAAAGGGTATCCGTGGAACTGGGCGCGGCCATCAGCATTTCTTCTGGCCGCGTTCGCTCAGACGGCGAGGATGCGAACGGCGTCCTCGCGGAGGCCGGCAACGGCGCGGCTGACGAGCCGGCGCGCGGCCTCGGCCGTGACGCCCAGGTTCTCGCCGACCTCGCGGAAGCTCTTGCGCTCGCCGTCGAGCAGGCCGAAGCGGGCCTCGACTGCGTATCGAGCGCGCTTGTCGAGCGTGCCCAGCAGCTCGTCGAGCAGGTCGCTGTCGACCATCGCCATGACGGCGTCCTCGGGGGTGCCGTCGCCGTTGGCCATGAGATCGCCGAGGGTGGCATCGCCGTCGTCGCCGATGGTCTTGTCGAGCGACACCGGGGTGGTGAGGCGGTGCAGCTCGGCGTTGCCGAGGTCCAGCGTCTCGCCGTCGCCGCTGGCCTGGCGCAGCGCGGCGCGGAGGCTGGCGGAACGATCGCCGGGGATGCGGATGAGGCTGGCCTTCTGGTCCAGCGCACGGCCGATGGCCTGGCGGATCCAGAACGTGGCATACGTGGAGAACTTGAAGCCACGGCGCCAGTCGAACTTGTCGACGGCGTGCTCGAGGCCGAGGTTGCCCTCCTGGATGAGGTCCAGGAGATCCATGCCCTGGGGCAGGGGATACCGACGGGCGATGCTCACCACGAGGCGGAGGTTGGAGCGGATGAACCGGTCCTTGGCCTTGGCGGCGCCGTTGACGGCGGCCTTCAGGGCGACGGACTTCTCGCCGTTGGCGATGCGCTCGGCGGCCTCGCGGCCGGCCTCGATGGCGCGGGACAGCTCGCGCTCCTCTTCGGCGTTGAGCAGGGCAACCTTGCCGATGTCGTTCAGGTAGAGACCGATGGAATCGTTCATGTTCGTCAACCGTTCTTGTTGTGTACACATTGCGGGCACCGCGACGACGCTCGAGCACCCGGAGATGCCATTCCGTCGCCACAGCCGCCTGCACAGATCGTCCGCTCGCCGTGAAATACGCAAGTTTGGATGAAATCTGCCTGTCCGAGTGGGGAATGGACAGAAATGAAGGGTAGCTATGTGGGGGGAAGTCCAGAGTACACCATCGGTCAAGCGCGTGTCTGGTCAGAACGGTAAGAGGGTGGTGTGACGCGCGCCGCCACTTCTGACGAGCCCATCTCCTAGACTCTGCCCCCGTGCCGCAACGTATCGGATTGTTCGGCGGCACGTTCGATCCCCCGCACGTCGGTCACCTCGTGACCGCTGTCAACGTGCGTCACGCCCTGAGACTCGATGTGGTGGTGTTGATGGTGGCCAACGTGCCATGGCAAAAAGAGCGCAGTCGTCAGATCACGCCTGCCGACGACCGGTTCGACCTGGTCGAGGCGGCCGTGGCCGACGTCGAAGGCCTCATCGCCGCTCGGACCGAGATCGACCGCGGCGGGCCGAGCTTCACCGCCGACACGCTGCGCACGATGGGCGAGGACCATCCGGGCGCCGAGCTGTTCACCATCGTCGGCGACGACGCCGCGGCCGGCTTCACCACGTGGGACCGCTACCGCGAGGTGGCCGAGCGCTCCTCGCTCGTGGTTGTCGACCGTCCCGGCCAGAACGTCGAGGTCCCGGCCGAGTTCGAGTGGATCCGCGTCGAAGTGCCGCACCTCGAGGTGTCCAGCACCGATCTGCGTGCCCGCTTCACGGACGGCCGCCCGCTCGACTACCTGATCACCGAGCCCGTGCTCGAGGTCATCCGCAAGCGCGAGCTCTACGGGGCCTCGCTGTGACCGCTTCGCCCAAGCGGCGCCGCAACCGGACCATCGCCGCCGCGCTCTCGGGCGTCATCGTCCTCGGCGCCGCTCCTGCGCTCGGCTACGCCGGCTGGGACGTCCTGCGCAACTCGAAAGAGGGCACGCAGGCCAAGACGTATCCGACCGTCGAGTTCCCCTCCACACCCACCGCGATGATCGCCACCGTCGACGATCAGAACCTGGTCACGTCGATCGCGGTGCTCGTGCTCGCGCCGGGCACCGGCAACAAGGGCGGCACGCTCGTCTCGTTCCCCACCGACGCCAGCAGCGCGCAGACGGCCGACGAGGAGCAGATCCCCGTCGCCGACAGCGTCATCAACGGCGGTGAGGCCGCGCTCGTGTCCGACATGGAGTCGATCTCGCGGGTGTCCATCGGCAACGACGCCGTCCTCGACCAGGCCGCGCTCGAGCAGCTGCTCGCGCCGGTGAAGTCGATCACCGCCACGCTGCCGAACGACGTCGTCGACGCTGCGGCCGACGGATCGAAGCAGACGCTGTTCGTCGCCGGCTCCACCACCCTCGATCCGGCCAAGGCGGCGAGCGTGCTGCTCGCCACCGATCCCAGCTCGAACGAGGCGAAGCGGCTGCCCAACGTGCACGCCGTCTGGAGCGGTCTCGCCGCGGCGGTGGGCACGGGCATCGATCCGGCCGCGGTCACCGCCTTCGGTGCCGATGGCCCGACCTCGATGGCCGACTTCATGAAGCACTTCCTGGCTGGGCCGGTGCAGGTGTTCAACGACCTCTCCACCACGCCGATCACGGGCAGCACCAACCCGAAGAACGTCGATGTCGGCCGTACCGACATCTCCTCGATCGTCACGCTGATGGCCGGCCTCGCGCCGTCGGCGATGATCACGCCGAACCCGACGCTCAGCTTCCGCATCGAGAATGGGCTCACCCAGGCCGACATCGACGCCGTCGGGCTCGCCGGGATCACGCCGGTGAAGGTGACGCTCGATGTCGTGCAGCGGCTGCTGTTCGCGCAGGGCAACGTGGTGTCCGTCTCGCCGGAGGTGTTCACGCTCGACACCCACAAGGTGCCCGACACCACCACCATCTTCGGGGTCGGCGGTGTCGAGTCGGCCGAGTTGCAGGTCTTCACCGGCACGCTCGGCAAGGTGGCCTTCAAGGATCCGCCGTTCCAGTTCCCACTGGTGAACGTGGTCATCGTCGTCGGCCGGTCCTACCTCGACGACATGCTCACCCGCCAGCAGGCCAACGCCACGACGTCCACCGCACCGGAGGTCTCCGACGGATCGACGCCTGACACCTCGGACACGTCCGGCACGGGCACGGCCAGCACCGATGGAGCCACCGCGGCCAGTACCGTGTCGTCCTGAGATGACGACCGACCTCGATTCCCTCCAACTCGCCTGCTTCTCGGCCCGCGTGGTCGACGACAAGAAGGCCACCGACACGCTGGTCATCGAAGTCGGCCCGATCCTGTCGGTCGTCGAGTACTTCGTGATCACCAGTGCGGCCAACCGGCGGCTGGTGCGGTCCCTGGCCGACGAAGTGGAGGGCCGGGTTCGCGAGCAGACGGGTCGCTCGCCGTTGCGTGTCGAGGGTGCACGTGAGCAGCAGTGGGTGCTGATCGATTACGGCGACATCGTGATCCACGTGTTCAGCGACGAGACCCGCTCGTTCTACGAGATCGAGCGCCTGTACCGCGACGCACCGTTCGTGGCGTGGGCCGACGTCGACGTGCCCGCCGTCGTCGCGATCGACGCGAACTAGGCGCACCGACCGAGGTCCCGGGGCGATTCCCTCGGAATCTCCCACCGGCGAGGTTGGACCGTTCGCGGCGGCTGGTATCTTCATCTCGCCAATTGCGGGGCTGTAGCTCAGTTGGTAGAGCATCTCCATGGCATGGAGAGGGTCAGGGGTTCGATTCCCCTCAGCTCCACCCGCAGGTCAGAGGCGCTTCCCGAATGGGGAGCGCCTCTGTCGCGTCCCGGGCCCAGATCGTCGGCCCAGTCGTCAGCCCGTCGTCGTGTGCGCGTCGAGGGCAGCCAGCAGCTCGGCGGTGGTGGTGGTCTCGCCGATGCGCGGGAAGATCCGCTCGACGCTGTTGTCGTGGGCCTCGGCGCTGCGATCGGTCATCGCGTCGGTCACCAGGACGACGTGGTAGCCGTGCTCGTGGGCGAAGCGGGCCGTGGACTCCACACCAGCGCTGGTGGCGACGCCGGTGACGATGACCTGGGTGACGCCGCGTGCCTGGAGCTGCACGTGGAGGTCGGTGCCGTGGAACGCGCCCCAACGCTGCTTGCTCACCAGGACGTCCGACGGTTGCACGTCGAGCTCGGGGATCAGGTCGGCAAAGCCGGCGGGGAACGCGCCGCCAGTGGTGCGCGGTGAGGTGTCGGTGCGGCCGGGTGCGGTGCCGGTGGCGTTGACGAGCACCACCGTCAGTCCGTGGTCGCGGAACGCGGCGACGAGCCGGGCATTGCGGTCGACGATGTCGGCGAGCGGGTGCACGGCGTCGATGCCCATGATCCCGTTCTGCAGATCGATGACGACGAGGGCGGGATGCGGGTCGAGTGTCGTCAGTGGCATGGGGAGCTCCTCGTCGGTGGGCGGCGGTGTCCGGTCGGCCGCGAAAGTTGTCAGTCCAGACTGATCAGTTTAGACTGATGATATGCCGTCGGGTCGCCTGCACACCAGCGCAAGCGTCGACGAGGTGGCCAGCGCGCTGCACGTCAGCATCGGCCTGTTCCTGCGCCGGCTCCGACAGCTGGAAGCGCCGGGCGAGCTGACCACGCCGGAGAGCTCGGCGCTCGCCCGGCTCGATCGAGGCGGGCCGACGACGGCCGCTGCGCTCGCCAAGGTCGAGCGGATCAGTCCGCAGTCGATGGGCGCGACCCTGGCCGCGCTCGAGGCACGGGGGCTGGTCGAGCGCCGTCCCGATCCGGACGACGGCCGCCGCGCCGTCGTGTCGCCGACCGCCGAGGGCCTTCGGGTCTTGCGCACCCGACGCGACGCGCGCACCGAACAGGTCGCGATGGCGCTGTCGAGCGGCTTCACGGATGCGGAGCTGGCCCAACTGCTCGCCGCGGCACCGCTGATCGAACGCTTGGCGCAGAGCTTCTGATGACGGTGGTCGCCGACGGCAGCGCGCCCGAGGCGGAGCCACAGCCCAGCTTCGTGCAGCGCACGCTGTCGGCGCTGCGGTCACGGAACTTCCGGCTGTTCTTCATCGGCCAGACGGTGTCCAACACCGGCAACTGGTTGACGATGGTGGCGCTGACGCTCCTGGTGCTGCACCGGACCAACAGCGGCGTGTCGGTCGGCATCCTGTCGGCCTGCCAGTTCGGGCCGATCCTGCTGCTCTCGGCGTGGGCGGGCGTCATCGTCGACCGGCACGACAAGCGCCGGCTGCTGTTCATCACCCAGGCGCTGGAGATGGCCCAGTCGTTCGTGCTCGCCGCACTGGCCTTCAGCCACCAGCCGCCGCTGATCGCGTTCTACGCGGTGGCGGCTGCGGGTGGTTGCATGCTCGCGTTCGACAACCCGGTGCGGCGCACGTTCGTGAGCGAGATGGTGCCGCGCGAGGACCTGCCCAACGCGGTCACGATCTACAGCGCGATGGTCAACATCTCACGCATCGCCGGACCGGCGATCGCCGGTGTGCTCGTCGTGACGGTCGGCTACGGGTGGTGCTTCACCGTCGACGGCATCTCCTACATCACCGTGATGATCGCGCTCTCCATGATGCGCACCTCCGAGCTACGTCGGGTGGCCACGACCCCTCGTGGCCGTGGTCAGGTCCGCGCCGGGCTCCGCTACATCGCCACCGTCCCGGATCTGTGGATCTCGTTCGTGATGCTCCTCATCGTCGGCACCATCAGCTACAACTTCTCGGTCGTGTTCCCGCTGTTCGTCGAGAAGGGCCTGCACGGCAACGACTCCGCGTACACGTTCATCTATGCGTCGTTCAGCGCCGGCTCGTTGGTGGGCGCGTTCCTGGTCGCCCGCCGCAAGGTGGTCACGATCCGCACGATCGCCCTCGGCGCAGGCTGCCTCGGCATCGGCATGCTCGTGCTCTCTGCGGTGCCCAACGTGTACGTCGGCTACGTCGTCGCGGCCGCGGTCGGGGCCGCCAGTGTGGCGTACATGACGGCCTCGCAGTCGATCGCCCAGATCCGCACCGATCAGCACATGATCGGCCGAGTGCTGTCGATCCAGACCGTGCTGATCGTCGGCACCACGCCCATCGGCGGGCCGATCCTCGGTGTGATCGCCGATCTCGTCGGCGCTCGCGCGCCCGTGCTGATCGGTGGGATCGGTGCGCTCGCGGCCGCCGGCTTCGGCGTGGTGGCGATGCGCCGGACGGCTGCGTCAGCGAAGATGGCTGACGATCAGCGGAAGACCTCGACCGCCGAGTAGATCGCCAACCCGACGAGGATCACGGCGGTGACCTTGCGGATCGTCGCGACATTGATGTACTTCAGCAACGTCTGCCCGCTGGCCACGGCGATGCCGGCCACGGCCCAGAGCGCGAGCGTGGCGCCCACCCCGACCGACAGGGCCGAGTGGTACTTGGCGGCCAGGTTGGCGGTGAGGATCTGGGTGAGGTCGCCCCACTCGGCGATGAAGATGACGATGAACGCCGTCACCAGCACCCCGTGCTTGGCCGATTCGTCCTCGGCGAGCTCTTCCTCGTCGTCGGCGCTCTGCCGCCAGGAGAAGTAGGCGCCGACGAGGAACATCACCGCGACGACCGCTTCGAGGACGCGGTGGGGCACCACCTTGAACAATGCCACGCCGATGGTGGTGGCGATGACGACGTGGAGCAGGAACGCGGCTGCCGCACCGAGCCAGACGTTGCGGGCCTTGCCGCGAGTGGCCATCACGAGGCTCGCGAACATGGTCTTGTCGGGCAGTTCGCCGAGGAAGATGACGGGGAACACGGCCAGCGCGACGAGCGGTTTCACTGCGGAGTGTCTACCCAGCGCGGCGCCCGATCAGGCGCGTTGTTCGAATTGTCACGGCGCCGTGCGCCGTGCGCCTCAGTCGGCGTCGAGGTGCATCTCCGAGAGGACCTGCAGCAGCTTGGCGAACGCTGCGTCTGGGAGCGCCTCGATGTCGATGTGGGGCACCGCCATGTCGGCTGAGGGGGCGGGGACGCAGTAGCCGAGGCGGTGACGCCAGGACTCCGTGCGGGGACGGCGGTTGGCGAACCCGCGGTGATCGTTGCACGCACCCATGATCAGGCTGCCCGGTACGTGCGCGAGGGGAACAGCTCGGGCGAGGTGACGGTGCTGCGCACCCGCAGACCGGACATGGACGTGACGGCCCGGACGTTGTCGGCGATGACGCTCGCCACGAGCGACTCGAGGCCAGCGTCGATGCCGGTACCGACATCGGCGCGGAACGAGTAGTCGGCATGGGCCGCCCGGAACAACCGGAGGGCCTGATCGTCTTTCGCGTCGGGTGACATGCCGGTCCAGAGTGGGACGTCGGGCGCTCATGACGCTCTCCGGAAAGAAATTTCTACATTTGTCCCCGGGTTCGTCAGCGTCAGCTGGGGAGGTGGGCGGCCAGATCCGCCCAGATGTCCTCGACGTCCTCGATGCCGACGCTGAACCGCAGCAGGCCCGGCTGCACGTGTGCGTCGCCGGCGTACTTCTGGCGGCGCTCGATCGTCGACTCGACACCGCCGAGGCTGGTGGCGGGCACGATGAGCTCGACGCCGGCGCACACGGCGTCGGCGGCCGCGGCGCCGCCATCGACGACGAACGCCACCATCGCGCCCTGACCCGGGTAGTTCACACCGACGACGGCCGGGTGGCTGCGCAGCCGCTCGACCAGGATGCCGGCGTTGTGCTCCATCGCTGCCAACCGCACCGGGAGCGTGCGCAGGCCACGGAGGGCGAGGAACGCCTCCAGCGCGCCGGGTGTGGCGCCCTGGTAGATGCGGGCGTGCACGAGCCGATCGAACACCGCGTCGTCGCCGGTGACGCACAGGCCGATCAGGAGGTCGCTGTGGCCGCCGATGAACTTGGTGCCGCTGTGCAGCACGATGTCGGCGCCGTGTTCGAGTGGGCGTTGGCGCAGGGGCGTCGCGAAGGTCGAGTCGACCACGGTCCTGGCGCCGGCGGCCCGTGCGGCGGCCGTGATGCCGGTGAGATCCGCTGTCTCCATCGTCGGGTTGGTGGGCGTCTCGATCCACACCAGATCGGCGCCGGCCGCGGCGGCGGCCACGGCGGCGGTGTCGGTGATGTCGACGGGACGCAGCTCGAGGTGTCCTGCCGCCTGATGTCCACCGAGGAAGGAGCGCACGCCCATGTAGCTGACGGTGGGGAGCACGACGACCTTCGGCGAGAGCGCGTGGACGATGGCCGAGGCAGCCGCCATGCCGCTGGCGAACGACAGGGCGCGTCCGCCCTCGAGCGCGCCGATGGCCTCCTCGAGTGCCGCCCAGCCGACCGTGCCCTCGGTGCGTGCGTACTCCCCGCTGCCGCGGAAGTTCGACGCCATCTCGATCGGGTGGTTGAGCGCGGCGCCCGGTGCATGAGGGCGACCGGCGGTGACGGCGATGGTGGATGGTGAGAGCTGCCGTGGGCCAGCGTGGTCCGGTTCCATCGGCTCATGTTCACACACGTCGATGTCGCGCCGGCAGCTGACATGCTGGGTGGCGCGCCCGGGTCCTCGCCCCGGCGGCGATCCCACCATGCCTGCCTCCGACGTCCCTGCTCCGCCAACGCGTGACGAGCTCCGCCAGCGACTGGCGGCGCTGAGCCTGCGCGACCAACGCCGGTTCGACCAACGCCTGCGACGCGCCGACGGTCCTGTCCTGGCCGAGCTCGCCGAGGGCATCGCTGCCGCCGAGGAGCGAGTGCGGATCCGACGCGCGGGCGTTCCCGCCATCACGTACCCGGCGATCCTGCCGATCACCGACCGGCGCGACGACCTGCTGCGCGCGATCGGCGAGCACCAGGTGGTGATCGTCGCCGGCGAGACCGGATCCGGCAAGAGCACCCAGTTGCCGAAGCTGTGCCTCGAGCTCGGCAGGGGAGTGCTGGGGCTGATCGGGCACACCCAGCCCCGCCGCGTCGCGGCGCGCACGATCGCCGAGCGTGTCGCCGAGGAGCTGGGCACCGAGCTGGGCGCCGCCGTCGGCTACACCGTGCGGTTCACCGACCGCGTCGGCGACAACACGTACGTCAAGGTGATGACCGACGGCATCCTGCTCGCCGAGATCCAGCGCGACCGCACGCTGTCGCGGTACGACACGCTGATCATCGACGAGGCCCACGAGCGCAGCCTCAACATCGACTTCCTCCTCGGCTACCTCGCCCAGCTGCTGCCGCAGCGGCCCGATCTCAAGCTCATCGTCACGTCGGCCACCATCGACACGGCCCGCTTCTCGGAGCACTTCGCCAACGCGCCGATCATCGAGGTCACCGGCCGTACCTATCCGGTCGAGGTGCGCTACCGACCGCTCGTCGACGACGACGCGCCCGACGAGCGCGACCAGACCCAGGCGGTGTGCGACGCCATCGACGAGCTCGAGCGGGAGGGCCCGGGCGACGTCCTGGTGTTCCTCAGCGGCGAGCGGGAGATCCACGACACCGCCGAAGCGCTGCGCCAGCTCGAACGTCGCAGCGGCGGCACGTCGCTCGAGGTCCTGCCGCTCTACGCCAGGCTGTCGTCGGCCGAGCAGCACCGCATCTTCCAGCCACACACGGGGCGGCGCATCGTGTTGTCGACGAACGTCGCCGAGACCTCGCTCACCGTGCCCGGCGTGCGGTACGTGGTCGACGCCGGCGCGGCGCGCATCTCGCGCTACAGCCATCGGTTGAAGGTGCAGCGGCTGCCGATCGAGCCGGTGTCCCAGGCATCGGCGAACCAGCGCGCCGGCCGGTGCGGTCGCGTGGCGCCGGGCATCTGCATCCGCCTCTACTCCGAGGACGACTTCGAGTCCCGACCCGCGTTCACCGAGCCGGAGATCCTGCGCACGAACCTCGCGTCGGTCATCCTCCAGATGACGGCGATCGGGCTCGGCGACGTCGCTGCGTTCCCGTTCCTCGATCCGCCGGACGGCCGCGCGATCCGCGACGGCGTGGCGCTGCTCGAGGAGCTCGGCGCGCTCGATCCGGATCAGCCCGAGGACGCTCGCCGGCTCACCCCGCTCGGGCGCCGGCTGGCCGTGCTGCCGATCGACCCCCGCCTGGCGCGCATGGTGCTCGAGGCTGATCGCCACGGATGCGTGCGCGAGGTGATGATCATCGCGTCGGCGCTGTCGATCCAGGATCCGCGTGAGCGGCCGAGCGACAAGCAGCAGGCGGCTGACGAAGCCCACCGACGCTTCGCCGTCGAGGGGTCCGACTTCCTCGCGTTCGTCCGGCTGTGGGACCACCTCAAGCAGCAGCAGAGCGAGCTGTCGTCCAACCAGTTCCGCAAGCTGTGCCGCACCGAGTACCTCAACTACCTGCGCGTGCGCGAGTGGAAGGACCTGTACCGGCAGCTGCGCCAGGCGACTGCGAACGTCGGCGTCACCGCGGGCACCACGGCCGGACACCCGGACCGCGTGCACCAGGCGCTGCTGTCCGGGCTGCTGTCCCACCTCGGGATGCGCGACGGCGAGTCGCGCGAGTTCCGCGGCGCGCGCGGCTCGAAGTTCCTCGTCGCCCCCGGGTCCGCGCTCGCCAAGAAGCCGCCGAAGTGGGTGATGGCCGCCGAGCTGGTCGAGACCAATCGGCTGTGGGCACGCGTCGTCGCGACGATCCAGCCGGAGTGGGCGGAGCACCTCGCCGGCAGCCTCGCGACGCACTCGTTCGGCGACCCGCGGTGGGACGAACGGCGCGGCACGGCGGTGTGCACGGAGCGGGTCATGCTCTACGGGCTGCCGCTCGTCACCGGTCGGCAGATCGGCTACGACCGCGTGGACAAGGCCGATGCGCGGGCGATGTTCATCCGCCACGCGCTCGTCGAGGGGCTCTGGTCGACACGCCACTCCTTCGCCGAGCAGAACCGCGACTTCGTCGACAGCGTGCGCGCCCTGGGGGATCGGGCCAGGCGTTGGAACCTCGTCGACGACGACGCGATCTTCGCGTTCTACGACCAGCGGGTCGGGCTCGAGGTGGTCTCCACCCGGCACTTCGATCAGTGGTGGAAGCGCGCGAAGCGTGACCATCCCGAGCTGCTCCGCTTGACCCTCGCCGACGTCACGAGCAAGGGCGCTGGGCAGCTGAGCGGCGCGGCCGGCGAGCAGTGGCCCGACACGTGGACGCAGGGCGATCTGACCTTCGGTGTCACCTACCGCTTCGATCCCGGCGACGCCCGCGACGGCGTGTCGGTGCACATCCCGATCACGGTGCTCAACCGGGTGACCACGGACGGCTTCGACTGGCAGGTGCCCGGCTACCGGCCCGAGCTCGTCCAGGCGCTCGTGCGCACGCTGCCCAAGCAGCTGCGGCGCAACCTCACGCCGCTGGCCGAGACCGCACAGACGGCGGCCGCGCGCATCGATCCGGCCGACGGGTCGCTGGCCGACGCGCTCGCCGTGGTGCTGTCGGAGATCGCCGGCGAGCGGATCGCGCCCTCGGCGTTCGACGTGCGCGAGGTCACCGACCACCTGCGCATCACCTTCGTCGTCGTCGACGACGAGGGTCGCCCGATCGCGGTCGGCAAGGACCTCGATGCCGTCCGGCAGCTCGTGGGTGGCCGCGTCCGCGCCGCGATCGCCGAGGCAGCCCCCGACATCGAGCGGGTCGGCATCACGACGTGGGACTTCGGCGACCTCGGTCGCGTCGTCGAGACCGAGCGCGCGGGACACCTCGTTCGCGGCTTCCCCGCGTTGATCGACAACGGCGACAGCGTCGCGATCCGCGTCTTCTCCAAGCCGGAGATCCAGCTCAAGATCATGCCGGGCGGGGTGCGGCGGCTGCTCCTGCTCACCGTGCCCCCGCCGCGCAAGGCGTTGGAGCGCGAGCTGACGAACCCCGTGCGGCTCGCCGCGGCAGCCGCCGGCGTCGGGCTGGCCGTGCTGGTCGACGACGCGGCCACGGCGGCGGCGACGGCTCTCATCGACGAGGCGGGCGGCGCGATGTGGGAGGCCTCGGCGTTCGACGACCTCGTCGGTGTCGCGAAGCGCGAGCTGAGCCAGCGCAGCGCGGCCCTGGCCCGCCAGGCGGGCGAGGTGCTGATCGAGGCCCAGCGCGTGCGCGCCCAGCTCGGCCGACTCGTCACGCCGGCTGTCGCCGCGTCGGTGTCCGACGCCGCGGCCCAGCTCGATCGACTCGTCCGCCCGGGGTTCATCGCGGCGACGGGCGCCCGCCGACTGGTCGATCTGCTGCGCTACGTGCGCGGCATCGGCCGCCGGTTGGACAAGCTGCCGGAGTCACCGAGCCGCGACATCCAACTCGCCCGCGACGTCGTGACGATGGAGCGCCGCTACGCAGCGTTCGTCGCGAGCTTGGCTCCGTCGCAGGTCACCGCCGAGGTCGTCGACGCCGGCTGGCTGCTCGAGGAGCTGCGGATCAGCCTGTTCGCGCAGACCCTCGGCACGCCGGCACCCGTCAGCATCAAGCGGATCGAGAAGGTACTGCAGCGTCTCGGCGAACGCGGACGTTGACGCCGACGGAGTGTGAAGGAACCGTAAAGACGGACCCCGTTTCGGTCGGACCACCTGCAGTTTCGGACCGCGCACTTTGTACATCTTCCGTTCACAAGGACGAGACGGGGTGGAAATCGCTTCCTCCTAAGTTGCGTGCCGACACCCCGCCGGGGGGTGCATGGAGGAGGACGATTTGTGAACGCATTGACCCTGAAGTCGAGATTGAAAGACAAGGACCGACAAAAGTTCTTTGTCAGGTTCCTCGCGGGCAAGATGGTCGGTATCGCCGTCGCCTTCGGGGTGATCGTCGGTCCGGGCCAGTTCCTCCTCGGCAACGCAGTGCATGCGATCTCGCCGAAGGCCGATGTTCCGCTGCAGACCGTCATCAACGGCCAGAACACGGCCTGGACGCTGATCGCTGCGTTCCTCGTGTTCTTCATGCAGGCGGGCTTCATGATGCTCGAGGCCGGCTTCGCCCGGACTCGTGAGGTCGTCAACGTGCTCCAGGAGTGCATCGTCGACACCTGCCTGTGCGCCCTGCTGTTCTGGGCGTTCGGCTTCGCCTTCATGTTCGGCTACGGCAACAGCTTCATCGGCCACGAGTTCTTCTTCTTGAACAACGCTCCGGCCACCTACAACTACCATGGATCGTTCGACACCGGCGTCGCGTTCATGGCCTTCTTCCTGTTCCAGTTCGCCTTCGCGGACACCTGCTCCACCATCACCTCCGGCGCCATGGTCGGTCGTACTGGCTTCAAGGGCGACCTGCTCTACAGCGTCGGTGTGAGTGGCTTCATCTACCCCATCCTGGGTCACTGGGCATGGGGTCCGGGCGGCTGGCTCGCCCAGGTCCACAACGGCAACGTCTTCCACGACTTCGCCGGTTCCACGGTGGTGCACACCATGGGTGGTTTCATCGCCCTCGCCGGCGCGATCGTCCTCGGGCCCCGGCTCGGACGCAAGTTCAAGCGAGACGGTGGTGGTCTCCCACCGGGTCACGACATGACGGTGGCCGCCATCGGCGGTGTCATCCTGTGGTTCGGTTGGTACGGCTTCAACCCCGGTAGCACCCTGGGCTCACTCGACGCCGCCGGCATTGGTCGAGTCGCGACGAACACCACCCTGGCCGCGGCAGCGGGCGGTCTGACCGCGATGCTCTGGGTCTACCCACGATTGAAAAAGTGGGACATGGGCATCACCATCAACGGCTTCCTCGGCGGTCTGGTGGCGATCACGTGTCCGTGCTACTGGGTCAACACCACGGGAGCGATCATCATCGGTGCGGTTGCCGGTCCGGTGGTCGTGCTGGGCATCGACTTCATCGAGCACATGCGCATCGATGATCCGATCGGTGCCGTCGCCGTGCACGGCTTCGCCGGCATGTGGGGCACCTGGAGCCTGGGCCTGTTCTCGAGCGGCCAGTTCGGTGTGCCGAAGGGCCTCCTCTGGGGTGGCAAGGTCGGCCCGTTGGTCGCCCAGATCTGGGGCAACCTGCTGATCGGCGGTCTCGCCTTCGGTGGTGCGTTCATCCTGATGCACGCCGTCAAGCTCACCGGCACGCTCCGTGTGTCCGAGGAAGGCGAGCTCGAGGGCATCGACATCCACGAGCACGGCGCGCCGGCCTATCATCCTGAGGCCGCCTACATGGGTAAGGGAATCTGACCATGCTCGACCTGATCACCGCGATCATCAAGCCGCACAAGCTCAACGACGTGAAGGACGCGCTCCTCGCCAATGGCGTGGAGGGCATGACCGTCACCGAGGTGAGTGGCTTCGGCCGCCAGCGCGGCAAGACCGAGAACTTCCGTGGCTCGGAGTACACCATCGACTTCATCCCCAAGGTGAAGATCGAGGTCATCGTGCCGTCCGAATCAGCCGACACCCTGATCGGTGTCATCGCCGAGGCCGCGAAGACCGGCAAGATCGGCGACGGCAAGATCTGGAAGGTCGGCGTCGATTCGCTGCTGCGGGTTCGCACCGGCGAGATGGACGTCGAAGCGATCTGATCACCACGATTCCGTAGACATCACGGCAACGGGTTCCTCGGTCCGCCGAGGAGCCCGTTGTCGCGTCCGGAGCCGGCCCGACCGGACAGTTCAGCCGGCTCGGCCCGAACCGCTCAGCTGGACAGGGCGAGCTTGAGGTCCTCGCGGAGGGCGGCGTGCTCGCCGGCCGGGATCTGGCGGGCGCTGCCGGTGCGGCCCGAGCGCTGCACGTAGAACACGTCGATCACCTCGTGACCGAGCGTGACGACCTTGGCCGAGCGGATGTCGAGGTCGCGGCGGGCGATGGCCGACGCGAGCCGGTACAGCACGGCGATCGCGTCGGGGGCGCGCACGTCGATCATCGTGGTCGACGCCGAGGCGTCGTTGCTGACGATGACCTCGAGCCGCGGTGGTGCCGCGGCGACCGCGCGGCGATGCGCCCGGCTGTAGGTGCGGACGCGCTGGGCGATGCGACTGCCGACGTCGACCGTGCCGCCGACGGAACCGCGCAGGTCGGACTCCAGGCGCTTCCAGTCGGTCTCGACACCACGCGACCTGGGCACGCGGAACTCGTCGACGGCGATGCCGTCCTTGCTCGTCCACGCCTCGGCGCCGACGACGTCGATGCCGTGCACAGCGAACGTGCCGGCGATCTTGGCGAACAACCCGCGCTGGTCGGGCGTGGCGACGACCCAGAGGTCGAACTGATCGGCCGGCTCGTGATGGGCGTGCAGGATGCCACTGGAGCGGACCGCGGCGAGGAGGTCGCCGTAGCGCTCGTCGAGATCGGACTCGGGGGACTCGCGCTTGCGGCCGGCGAAGATCGCGGCGACGTTGCGGGTCAGCTCGTCGAGCAGGGTCGCCTTCCAGGCCGACCACGCCGATGGTCCGGTGGCCAGGCTGTCGGCCTCGGTGAGCGCACGCAGCAGCTCCAGCCGGGGCGGATCGCCGATCTGCGCGGCGACGATCTCGGCCGTGCGCGGGTCGGACAGGTCGCGCCGCATCGCCGTCTCGGCGAGCAGGAGGTGGTTCTCGACCATCGAGCGGATGATGTCCACGTCGTCCGGGCCGAAGCCCATGCGCGGGGCGATCCGCTCGACCAGCTCGACACCGACGTCGGTGTGGTCGCCGGGGTAACCCTTGCCGATGTCGTGGAGCAGCGCGCCGACGAGCAGGAGGTCGGGGCGGTCGACCTGGCGGACGAGCTCGCCCGCGTTGGCGACGGTCTGCAGCAGGTGGCGGTCGACGGTGTAGATGTGGAACGCGTTGCGCTGGGGGAGGCTGCGCACGTGGCGCCACTCGGGCAGCATGTTGCTGAACAGGTCGTACCGTTCGAGCGCCTCGACGGCGGCGACCAGGTGCGGGCCGGCGCCGAGCAGGCTCACCATCGCGTTTCGTGTGCGCTCGTTCCACCGCTCGCCGTCCTCGACAGCGGTCGCGGCGAGCTGGATCAGGGCGCGCCGGCTGATCGGGTAGCCGGCGTGGGCTGCTGCTGCCGCGACCCGGAGCACCAGTGACTGATCGACACCGGCGGCCTCGACATCGACCTCGACCTCGTCGTCGATCACCGTGACGCCCTCGCGCAGGGTGGCTTGGACCCGACCGGTGGAGACGGCAGCCTTGCCCTTGCGGGTGGCTCGCTCGACGCGCCACCAGAACCGCTCGCTCGCCCAGTCGATGGCGCGGGCCGCTGACGACACGCGCGCCATGAGCACGTCGGCGTCGGCGAATCCCATCGCCTCGGCGACCGCGTCCTGGTCCTGGAGCAGGAGCACATTGGTGGACTTGCCGGTGAGGCGGTGCAGCTCGCACCGGGTGCCGAGCAGCGTTTCAGCGGGCGCGGCGAGGTCCTCGAACGGCGCCTCGAGCGAGGCGGTGATCTCCGGTCGGTCGACGGCGAGCGCCCAGCGGATGGTGTCGTAGTCGCGCAGCCCACCCTGGCCGTCCTTGAGGTCGGGTTCCAGCAGCGAAGCCACCTCGCCGTACTTCGACCAGCGCTCCTCGCTGACGGTGCGCAGCTCGGTGAGCCAGTGCGTCGGGCGCTTGCGCCACTGGTCGAGCGCGCCGGTCCGCAGCTCGTCGACCGAGGCGCGGTTCCCGGCGAGCACGCGCACGCGCAGGATGGCCGTGGCCGTCACGAGATCCGAGGACGCCAGCCCGAGCAGCGACTTCACCGAGTGGGCGGCCGGGCTGAGCTTCACGCCGGCGTCCCACATCGGGTACCACAGCGGCTCGGCGATGGACGTGACATCGCGGTTGGATGCCTTGGGCGGATGCAGCAGGATCACGTCGACGTCGCTGCCGGGCGCGAGCAGACCGGCGGCATATCCGCCGGTGGCGATCAGCGACCAGCCGTCGGGCAGGTGCGCGCCGAGCGCATCGAACCATCCGTCCATCTGATCGGACAGCCGTCGGGCGAGGCCGCGACCGGCGAGATCGTCGCGCGCGACGAGCTCGGCACGGGCGCGCTTGACGAACGTGCCGTCGATGGCGGTGGTCACCGGTTCGGCCTGATCAGTTCGAGCTGGCGTCGGCGGGCTTGGTGTCCTGGCTGCGCAGTTCCGCCAGTCGCTCCTGCAGGAACGAGCCGGCGGTGCGACCGTCGGCCAGCACGACGGCGGCGGCGGGATGCAGGAACAGCGGCATCGACAGGCGCGAGCGCGTCGCGCCCTCGCCCGTCGGGTTCATCACCCGGTGCGACGTGGAGGGGTAGTAGCCGCCGCTGGCCAGCGCGAGCATGTCGCCGCTGTTGATGACGAGGCTGCCGAAGTCGCACGGCACGTCGTGCCAGTTGCCGGCCGTGTCGCGCACCTGGAGGCCCGGCTCGTTCGAGGCCGGGAGCACCGTGAGCAAGTTGATGTCCTCGTGCGACGCAGCGCGGACTGCGCCGGCCGGTTCGTCGCCGCGCAGCGGTGGGTAGCGCAGGACGCGCAACAACGTGCCGGTGCTGCCCTCCATCATGTCGGTGAGCGGGACGGAGAACTTCGCCGCGACGTCGGGCGGGGTGTTGTCCTGCACCCATCCGAGCAGCGTCTGGGCGATCGCCTCGGCCTGTTCGCGGTACTCGAGCGCAGCGTCGCTCACCTCGGCCGGATACCGACCGTGCGGGTAGATGTGGAAGAACTCCTTGATGTCGCGCACGGTGTTGCCCTTGGCGGTTTCGGAGACCTCGGGGCCGAAGTAGCCGTCCTGCTCGTCCTGGCTGAACCGGTACTGCTGCTTGGCGTCGGTCTGGAAGAACGCGAGCCACTCGTCGTAGATCCGCTGCACCAGCGCCTGGGGCAGCGGATGGTTGACGAGCACGGCGAAGCCGGTCTCGTGCAGCGAGCGGGTGAACCGCTGCGGGGCGTCGGGCGCGTGGTAGTCGACGACCTCGACCTTGACGTCTGTGTCCATGGCGTCACGCTACCGTTCGGCGCGATCCGCGCCGAGCAACTGCACGTCTCAGCGAGCGGTCATTCCGGGGCGCGGACGAGCACCACCGGGCAGGTGCTGTGGTGCGCGCAGTAGCTCGACACGGACCCCATGATCAGCTCCTTGAAGGCGCCGTTGCCGTGGGTGCCGACGACGAGCAGGTCGGCATCGCTGGCGAGCGCGACGAGCTCTTCGCCCGGACGACCCTCGGGGGTGTGGATCGTGTAGGCGATGCCGGCCTCGTCGAGCTTGGCGTTGGCGAGCATGTGCTCGGCGGTCACCTCGGCGCTGTGCACCAGCGTGTCCCGGTCGGGCTGGGGCACCATCAGCGGCTCGGTGGTGGCCATCACCGGGTAGTCCCAGGTCACGACGATGTCGAGGGTGCTCTGGCGGAGCTTGGCCTCGGCGACCGCCCATGCCAGTGCAGCTTCGGAGGGCTTGGTGCTGTCGACTCCCACAACGATCTTTCCCATGCCCGCAACGTACCCCGCGCCACACACGCCGAGACGCGGCGGACGGACGCGGCTCAGCGTGCGGTGACGAGCCCGCCGTCGGCGATGACCACCTGGCCGGTGACGAAGCTCGACGCATCGGAGGCGAGGAACAGTGCCGGGCCGACCATCTCCTCCGGGCTGGCCATCCGGCCCATGTAGCTGGCGGCCGCCATCCGCTCCTGCACCTCGGGCGTGTTGTTGGTGACCATGTCGGTCTCCACGGTGCCCGGGGCGATGGCGTTCACCCGGATGCCCTTCGACGCGAAGACCGCCGCCATCGTGCGCGTGTACGAGAGCAGCGCGAGCTTCGCCGCCGCGTACATCGCCGTGTTCGCCGCCGGCAAGAAGGCACCGGCGGAGATGACGTTGATGACCGACGCGTGTGGGCTGGCCTCGAGGTGGGGGAGCGCGGACTCGATCAGGAACACCGGGCCGCGCAGGTTGACGTCGTTCACCTTGGCGTAGGCATCGGCGGTGAGCTGCCCGAGCGGCTGGGCGAGTGCGGTGGCCGCGTTGTTGACGACGATGTCGATCGCCCCGAACTCGGCGACGGTGACCTCGACGATGCGGCTGACGTGATCGAGGTCGCCCATGTGCGCGGCCAGTCCGAACGCTGTTCCGCCGCGGGCGCGCAGGCGCTCGACGGCCTGCTCGACCGCGTCGGCCTTGCGGCTCGCGACGACGACCGTGGCGCCGGCGTCGATGAAGCCCTCGGCAACCGCGAGTCCGATGCCACGCGTGCCGCCGGTGACGATGGCGACGCGCCCTTTGAGGCTGAAGAGCTTGTTGATCCGTTCGATGTCCATGGTTGCCCCTTTCGGCGCACGAGTCTCGCGACCGTCCGCCCCGCCGGGCGAAGTGGATGGGCGAGGCGGATGGTCGACGTCAGCCGGTCGGGCGTGGTCGTGTGCGACCATGGGCGAGTGGAGCGCGCAGGAACACGCCGGACCAGCCCGCTCGATCGGCGCATCATCGCGCTCGCGATCCCCGCGCTCGGGACGCTCGCGATCGAGCCGCTGTACATCCTGGTGGACACCGGCATCGTCGGTCGGCTCGGCACCGATCCGCTGGCGGGCCTGGCGATCGCGTCGACGGTGCTGTTGACCATCTCGTCGTTCGTGATGTTCCTCCAGTACGGCGTCACGCCCGACGTCGCCCGGGCGATCGGTGCCGGCGACGACGAGCGCGCACGGGTGGCTGCGGCCGACTCGGCCTGGCTCGCCGTCCTGCTCGGCGTGCCGGTCGGACTGCTCGTCGCCGCGTTGGCGCGGCCGCTCGCGGTGGCGCTGGGAGGCCACGGCGCGGTGCTGGCGGCAGCGGTGACGTACCTGCGGATCAGCGCGATCGGGCTGCCCTTCGTGTTCGTCACGATGGTCGGCCACGGCGTGATGCGCGGGCGCAACAACCTCACCCGTCCACTCGTGGTGGTGCTCGTGGCGAACGTCGTCAACGTGGTGCTCGAGCTGCTGGTGGTGTACGGCTTCCACATGGGCGTCGCCGGCTCGGCCTGGAGCACGGTGGTGGTGCAGATCGGCGCGGCCGCCGCGTTCGGCGGCATCCTGCGCCCGTTCCTCGCCCGCGTCCGACCGACGTGGGCCCGTCTGCGACCGGTGCTGGCACGAGGCGGCCACCTCGGCCTGCGCAGCGTGGCGATGCTCGGCGCGTCGTGGGTGGCGTCCACCCGCGTCGCGGCCACGGTGGACACGGCGACGCTCGCGGCCAACCAGGTGCTCGTCCAGCTGTTCACGTTCCTCGCGCTCGGCCTCGACGCGCTGGCCATCCCCGCGCAGTCGCTCGTCGCGGGAGCGCTCGGCGCGCACGACGAGGACGAGGCGATGGCCATCGGGCGATCGAGCCTGCGCCTGTCGCTGTGGGTCGCTGGAGGCTTGTTCGTCGTGCTCGCGGCGACATCGGGCGTGCTGCCCCGGGTGTTCAGCGCCGACGGCGCGGTGATCAGCCGCGTCACCGCCGGCGCGCTGTTCCTGGCGGTGATGCAGATCCCCGGAGCGGTCGCCTTCTCGCTCGACGGCGTGCTGATCGGTGGTCACGACACGCGCTACCTCGGACGCGCCGCGGTGCTGAACCTGATCCCGTGGCTGCCGTTCATCGCGGCGGTGCTGCTGTTCCCGCAACTGGGCATCGGCGGGCTCTGGGCCGGCCAGTTGGCGTTGATGACGACCCGCGCGGCGATCAACCTGCGCCGGTTCCGTTCGCGTCGTTGGATCGCCGGTTCGTCGACCGTCGAGGTCGCGGCGGCGCCCGCCTGATCAGGCGACGATGTTGACGGTGCGGCCCGGAACGACGATGACCTTCCGCGGCGTGGACCCGGCCAGCGTCGTCCGAACCTTCTCGTCGGCCAGCGCCGCTGCCTCGACCGTTGCGTTGTCGGCGTCGGCCGCCACCGTGATCTTCGAGCGGAACTTGCCGTTGACCTGCACCGGCAGCTCGATGATGTCGTCGACGAGGAACGCGGGATCGGCGACGGGGAACGGCTCCCGGATCATGCTCTCCGTGTGGCCGAGCTTGGCCCACAGCTCCTCGGCCACGTGCGGGCACAGCGGGGCGATCATCAGCGTGATCGCCTCGGCGACGTCGACCGGACAGCGGCCGTGCTTGGTGATGTGGTTGTTCAGCTCGATCAACTTCGAGATCGCGGTGTTGATCCGCAGCGCGTCGAGATCGGCGCGCACGCCGTCGACGGTGCGGTGCAGGACGCGCAGCGTCGCGTCGTCGGCCTTGTCGCCGAGCGACAGGTTGCCCGTCTGCTCGTCGACCATGTTCCGCCACAGGCGCTGCAGGAAGCGGTACATGCCGACGACGTCGCGCGTCTCCCACGGGCGCGAGGCGTCCATCGGGCCGGTGCTCATCTCGTACAGGCGCAGGGTGTCGGCGCCGTACGCGTCGTACATCTCGTCGGGGGAGACGGCGTTCTTGAGGCTCTTGCCCATCTTGCCCCACTCGCGCGTGACGGGCTCGTCGTGGAAGAAGAACGAGCCGTCGCGCTCTTCGACCTCGGTGGCCTCGACGTAGATCTCGCGCTCGTCCTTGAACGCCGCGGCCAGGATCATGCCCTGGTTGTAGAGGCGGTAGTAGGGCTCGAGCGAGCTGACATGACCCAGGTCGTACAGCACCTTGTGCCAGAAGCGCGAGTACAGCAGGTGCAGCACCGCGTGCTCGACGCCGCCGACGTACAGATCGACGCCGCCGGGATGCCGGTGCCCGTCGATGCCCTCGGCCTGGGGGCCCATCCAGTACTCCTCGACCGCGGGGTCGACGAACGCCTGCTCGTTGGTGGGGTCGAGGTAGCGCAGCTCGTACCAGCACGACCCGGCCCACTGCGGCATCACGTTGGTGTCGCGGCGGTAGACCCGCTCGCCGTCGCCCAGGTCGAGGGTGACCTCGGTCCACCAGTCGAGGCGGTCGAGCGGCGACTCGGGGTTGCTGAACTCGTCGTCGGGGTCGAACGTGCGCGGCGAGAACGAATCGGTCTCGGGCAGCAGGACCGGCAGATCGGCGTCGGGCAGGGCGACGGGGCCGTGCTCGTCGTAGACGATGGGGAACGGCTCGCCCCAGTAGCGCTGGCGGCTGAACAGCCAGTCGCGCAGCTTGAAGTTGGTGGTGCCGTGGCCGGCGCCGCGCTCGGACAGCCAATCGGCCGTGATGCGCTTGCCATCGGCCACCGATGTCAGCCCGTTCAGGTCGAGCCCTCCGGCGTTGGCGGACTGCACGTACGTGCCGTCGCCGACGAACGCCTCCGGCCACGTCGCGGTGTCGAGCGACGCGGCGATGCCGCGCTCGTCGAACCACGCCTGCGGCGGCTCCTGGATGGCGGGGATCGGCAGGCCGAACTGGCGGGCGAACTCGAAGTCGCGCTGGTCACCGCACGGCACGGCCATGATGGCGCCGGTGCCGTAGCCCATCAGCACGTAGTCGGCGATCCACACCGGCACCTGGGTGCCGTTGACCGGGTTGGTGGCGGTGGCACCGGTGAACACGCCGGTCTTGGTGCGCGTCGCGTCCTGGCGGTCGATGTCCTTCTTCGCCCCGGCCGCGGTGCGGTATGCGGCGACGGCGTCGGCCTGCTCGGGCGATGTCAGCGCATCGACCAGCGGGTGCTCGGGGGCGAGCACCATGAACGTCGCCCCGAACAGCGTGTCGGGGCGGGTGGTGAAGACCTCGATGTTGCCGGCGGTGCTGGCGAAGCGGACCCGAGCCCCTTCGCTGCGGCCGATCCAGTTGCGCTGCATCGTCTTGATCGCGTCGGTCCAGTCGAGCAGGTCGAGATCGTCGATCAGCCGATCGGCATAGGTGGTGATGCGCATCATCCACTGGCGCATGTTGCGCTTGAACACGGGGAAGTTGCCGCGGTCGCTGCGGCCGTCGGCGGTGACCTCTTCGTTGGCCACGACGGTTCCGAGCCCCGGGCACCAGTTGACGGGCGCCTCGGACACGTACGCCAGGCGGTGATCGTCGACGATGGCGCGCTGCTCGCCGACGCTCAGCGATGCCCACGGCCGGCCGTCGGGCGTCGGGCGGATGCCGGCGGACAGCTCGTCGATCAGCTCACTGATCGGGCGGGCGCGCCCCGTGCGCGACCCTTGGAGGTCGCCATCGCGCGCCGGTGCCTCGGTGTCGTACCACGAGTTGAAGACCTGCAGGAAGATCCACTGCGTCCACCGGTAGTAGCCGGGATCGGTGGTGTCGATGCTGCGCCGAGGATCGTGGCTGAGGCCCAGCCGCTTCAGCTGGCGACGCATGTTCGCGACGTTCGCTGCCGTGGTGATGGCGGGGTGCTGTCCGGTCTGGACGGCGTACTGCTCGGCCGGCAGCCCGAACGCGTCGAAGCCCATCGTGTAGCAGACGTTGAAGCCGGCCATCCGCTTGTACCGGCTGAACACGTCGGTGCCGATGTAGCCGAGCGGGTGTCCGACGTGCAGGCCGGTGCCCGACGGGTAGGGGAACATGTCGAGCACGAACAGCTTGCGGCGCGGCTGCCCGGTGGCCGGATCGATCAGCGTGGCCGGGTCGGCGAGCGGGCCGGCCGGGTTCGGGGCGTCGAACGAGTGGTGCGCATCCCAGTGGCGCTGCCAGCGCATCTCGATGTCCTGCGCCAGCGTCGCCGAGTATCGGAACGGAGGGGTGTCGGGTTCGGCGGAAGCCATGGGCATCCATCGTACGAGGGGGTGCGGCTAACGTTCGCGATGTTATGGCTCTGACCGCAGGTTCCATCATCGACCGTCTCCAGCTCGCTGCGGATCGGCCGACCGGGGTCCGGTTCGTGGGCGCCTCGGTCACGCCGGCCGAGGGCTCGAACTTCGTGTCGTGGGGCGAGATCCACGACGACGCCCGCGCGGTCGGCGCCGCGCTGCAGGCCAGGGGGCTGGTGCCCGGCGATCACGTCGCCATCCTCGGACCCACCAGCCGCGCCCTGATGACCATCATCCAGGGCTGCTGGCTGAGCGGCATCGCCAGCATGGTGCTGCCGTTGCCGATGCGGATGGCGTCGCTCGAGGCGTTCGTCGAGAGCACCCGGGGTCGGATCCAGCACGGCGACGGCAAGCTCGTGCTGATCGACGACATGCTCGCCGCGTTCTACGAAGCCGGGCCCGGCGATCCGCCGATCGAGCCGATGGCGAACGTGATGCCGGGCGGCCCAGGGAAATCGAGCGGGGAGCGGCTGGAGATCCCCGCCAACGATCCCGAGCGGCTGGTCATCCTCCAGTACACGAGCGGCTCGACGAGCGAGCCGAAGGGCGTGATGATCCCCGACCGCGTGCTCACCGCGAACATCGACGCGTCGTGCACGGCCGCCGAGCTCGGCCCCGACGAGGTCATGGTGTCGTGGCTCCCGCTCTACCACGACATGGGTCTGGTCGGCTTCTTGTCGATCCCGATGACCAACGGCTGCCAGCTGGTGCAGGCTGCACCGCAGGACTTCATGGCCCACCCGGGCAACTGGATGCAGTGGATCAGCGACCACGGCGGCACGGCCACCGCCGGCCCGAACTTCTCGTGGGTGCTCGCGACGCGGGCGCTGAAGCGGATGCAGGGTCTCGACCTCTCCCGGCTCACGCTCGCACTGAGCGGCGCGGAGCCCGTCGATCCGAGCGCAGTCGAGGCGTTCGTCGAGGCCGCCGGCCGCTTCGGGTTCAAGCCGGGCAGCGTGTTCCCCGCGTTCGGCATGGCCGAGGTGGCCATCGGTGGGGCGTTCCCCGCCCGCCACCGCGGCCTCGTCACCGACGCCGTCGACCGCGAGGTGCTCGAGCGCGACCGCGTCGCCAAGCCGATCGAGATCACCGCCGACACCGAGCCGGACACCGTGCGCCGCCTCCCGGTGCTCGGCCACGCCGTGCCGGATCTGGAGATGCGCGTCGTGCACGTCGACACCCGGGAGGAGCTGCCCGAACGCCACGTCGGCGAGCTGCTGATCCGCGGCACGTCGGTGACGCCCGGCTACTACAAGCGCCCCGACGCGACGGCGGCGCTGTTCGCCGACGGCTGGCTGTGCACCGGCGACCTCGCCTACATGCTCGACGGCGAGCTCGTGCTGTGCGGGCGGCTGAAGGACGTCATCATCGTCGGCGGCCGCAACGTGTTCCCCGAGGACATCGAGCGTGCCGTGGGCGGGCTCGAGGGTGTGCGCGCCGGCAACGTCATCGCGTTCGGCGTGGATGGCTACAAGGGCAAGGAGACGGTGATCGTGGTCGCCGAGGTGCGCACCGATGATCCCGCGGCGGTGCGCGAAGCGATCCACCACCGCACGATCGGTGTCTGCGGCCTGCCGCCGCGCGACGTGATGCTCGTCCGCGCCGGAACGCTACCGAAGACCTCGTCGGGCAAGCTCCAGCGGGCGAAGTGCCGCGAGCTGTACATGAACGAGGAGCTCGAGCTCGTCGAGTAGGCCGCTGCCGGTTTGCCCATCGCGTCGCGGGTCGATCTGCGACGATGGCGGGATGAAGGTCGTGTACACCCCTGCCCACCTCCGCCATGATCCGAAGGTCAGCATCGAGCAGTCGCGGTTGATGCCGACGTTCGAACACATCGGCCGGGCCGAGGCGATCCGCGAGACCCTGGCCGGCGATGACCGGTTCTCGTTCACCGCGCCGTCGGAGTGGGGTCTCGGCCCGATCGAGGCGGTGCACGACAGCGGTCTGATCCGCTTCCTCGCGACCGCGTGGCAGGAGTACCAAGTCGTCGCGGGCGAGACCGCCGATGTCATGCCCGATGTCTTCTACCGGCCGGCGCTGCGCAAGGGGATGGGCGAGCGCGGCGAGCCGGCATCGGTGCAGGCCCGGCTCGGCTACTGGTGCTTCGAGACCACGACGCCGCTCACCCACGGTACGTACGAGGCGGCGGTGTCCGCGGTCGACACGGCGCTCACTGCGACGCAGTTCGTGCTCGATGGGAAGGGCACGACGTACGGCCTGTGCCGACCGCCTGGCCACCACTCGACGTCGGGCCTGTACGGCGGCTACTGCTTCTTCAACAACGCTGCCATCGCGGCCCACTACGTCGCGTCGACGACGGGCACGAAGGTGACCGTGCTCGACGTGGACTACCACCACGGCAACGGCACCCAGGAGATCTTCTACGACCGCGACGACGTCCAGTACGTCTCGCTCCACGGCGATCCGGTGCGGGCGTATCCGTGGAACGTCGGGTACGCCGACGAGACCGGCACGGGCAGGGGAGCAGGCGCGAACGTCAACGTGCCGCTCGCCGCACGCACCGAGGACGACGCCTACGTCGAGGCGCTGCACATGGCGATGGAGAAGATCCAGGCGTTCGGGCCCTCGATGGTCATCGTCTCGCTCGGCCTCGACACGTTCTTCACCGACCCCATCAGCGACCTCGCCCTCACGGCCGACGGCTTCGAGCGCTGCGGCGCCGCCGTCGCCGAGCTCGGCCTGCCCACCGTCGTGCTCCAGGAGGGCGGCTACGACGTGGCGGCCCTGGGCGACAACGTTCGTCGTTGGTTGGCCGGCCTCGGCGCCTAGCGCCGGAGGCATCTCAGGCGGACTTGAGGTCGGCGAGGACGCGCTGCCAGCGCTCGGGGTCGGAGCGGTAGGGCGCGTAGATGCTGATCCGTTGGATCACGTCGCCGTAGCGTTCGTGCAGCTCCGGCGCGATGGACTCCGGCTCGCCGACGACCGCGAACGTGTGCAGGATCTCGTCGGTGATGGCGTCGCCCATCTCTGCCCACTTGCCCTGCTTGCTCAGCGCGTTGAGCTCCTCCTGCAGTCCGCCCCACCCATGGAGGTCGAGCACGCTGCGGTACGCGGGCGTCGAGCCGTAGAACGCGATCTGCTGGCGGGTGCCGGCAGCAGCGGCGGCCAGCTCGGCCTCGTCGTTGCCGGTGACGACGAAGCTCGGCCCGACGATCTCGAACCCGTCGAGCGACTTGCCGGCCTTGGCCCGACCACGGGACAGCGCCGGCAGGGTGACCTCGCGCAGGTACTTCTCGGTGGTGAAGCCGTGGCAGATGAAGCCGTCGCAGACCTCGCCCGCGACCTCGGTCATCAGCTCCCCGACGCCCGCGAGGAAGATCTTCGGCGGACCGAAATCGCCGAGGTCGCTCGCGTCCGGCGTGAAGAACGGCGTCATCAACGTGTGCTTGTAGAACTCGCCGCGGAACTGCAGCGCGGTGCCGTGCTGCCAGCAGTCCCAGATCGCGCGCATCGCCTGCACCATCTCGCGCATCCGCGCTGCGGGATGGCTCCACTCCATGCTGAACCGCTTGGTGATGTGCGGCTTGATCTGGCTGCCGAGGCCGAGGATGAAGCGGCCCTTTGAGTAGCTCTGCAGGTCCCAACCGATGTTGGCGAGGGTCATCGGGTTGCGCGCGAACGCGACGGCGATCGAGGTGCCGAGCTCGAGTGTGGTGGTGTGCTCGGCAGCGAGCAGCAGCGGGAAGAACGGATCGTGCGCGGTCTCGGCCGTCCACACCCCGGTGTAGCCGGCGGCTTCCGCGTCCTTCGCCGCGGCCCCTGCCTTGGCCAGATCCGTTCCGATGCCCCCGTCGACCTTCATGCCGTTCCCCCTCGTCTGGCCCCCGTGCCGTCTGCGTGGTGTCAGCGTAGATCGCTGCCCAACGGGACCGGAAGGGCTACGGGTTCTGGTCGCGGAGGAACTGCTCGAACTCGGCGCCGAGCTCGTCGGCGGTGGGGATCTCGGCGTCGCTGAGCGGCGGGCCGGCCTCGGCTTCGGCGATGGCCGCGTCGTACAACGTCTCCAGCTGTTGGACCATCGCGCCGTGGTCGTCGTTGCCGGCGACGAGCTCGTCGAGGCGTTCGCGCTGGATGATGGTCTCCTGACGAGGAGCGGCGCCGTCGATGCGCACACCCGATGTCTGGGCCAGCCCGCCGAGCAGGGCGACGGTGGCCGCCGGGTACGCCATCGACGACACGTAGTGCGGGACCTGCACCCAGATGCCGAGGGCCTCGATGCCACGATCGTGGAAGGCGTGCTCGAGCACGGCCGCGACGCCGGCTGGCACGTCGACCGAGTTCTTCAGCAGGGGCAGCGAGGAAACGACGTCGGCCGACGGTGCAGACAGCGACAGGCGCGACGGCCTGGTGTGCGGGGTGGCGAACGGGTACGAGCCCAGCGCCACCATCTTCGTCACGCCGAGCTGCACACCCAGTTCGGCGGCGGCGGCACCGAAGCGCCGCCACGCCATGTCGGGCTCCGGGCCGGTGAGCAGCAGCACGTCGTGGCCGTCGAGGTCGGTGCCGACCTTCAGCTCGATGTCGGGCCACACCAGCTGGGTGTTGATTCCCTCGCGGAGCTGCATCGTGGGTCGGCGGGCGCGGTAGTCGATGAACGTGTCGCCGTCGAACACGGCGATGGTGGTGGCCCTGGTCTCCAGCTCGAGGGTGGACATCGCCGCGGCGGCCGCGCCGCTGGCGTCGATCCAACCGGCGAGCATGACCACGAGCGTGGGCGACTCGAGCGTGGGCAGCGCGCCGCCGACGACGGCGTACTCGTCGGTCACGGCAGCCTCCGGAGCGCCGCCATCGCGCTCGCGGCGGCACCCTCGACCTGCAGCTTGAACGGGAGCAGCTCCTCGGGATCGCGGTCGCCGAGCGCCCCGCCGAGGTAGCGCGCATAGACACCTTCGAGGATGCACGCGAGCTTCCAGAACGCGAACGCGACGTAGTAGTCGAGCTGCGACAGGTCGGCGCCGGTGACGGCGGCGTAGCGGTCGGCCAGCTCTGCGCGGTTCATGAAGCCGGGGGAGGTGGTGGACGCACCGGTCCACGACGTCATCTCGTCGTCCGGGCCGGTCCAGTAGACGAGCAGCAGGCCGAGGTCGGCGAGGCGGTCGCCGAGCGTGCAGATCTCCCAGTCGAGCACCGCGATGACATTGCCGTCGTCGTCGACCATGCAGTTGTCGAGGCGGTAGTCGCCGTGCACGATGGCCGCGGGACCCTGCTCGGGGATGCTGGCCACGAGCAGCTCGTGCGCGGCGTCGACGTCGGGCAGTTCGCGGGTCTTCTGCGAGTTCCACTGGCCGTACCAACGGCGCAGCTGGCGGGCGATGTAGTCCTCGTGCTTGCCGAGCGTGTCGAGGCCGCTCGCCACCAGATCGACGGCGTGGATGGCGGCCATCGTGTCGACGATGGACTCGCTCGCGCGACGGCGGCCCACCTCGGTGAGCACCTTCAGCGCGGTTGCCTCGTCGCGCACGACGTGGCCGTCGACGAAGCCCATCACGTAGAACGGCGCACCGTTGACGGCGACGTCGTCGCAGAACCCGAGGGCCGGCGCGACCGGCACGGCGGACGTCTGCAGGCCGGAGATGATCCGGAACTCGCGGCCCATGTCGTGCGCGCTGGCGAGCACGTGACCGAGCGGCGGGCGACGCAGGACGAAGCGCGTGCCGTCGGCACCGGTGACGCCGAAGGTGAGGTTGGAGTGGCCCCCGGCGATCAGGTCGAACTCGAACGGTGCGACCGCGCCGTTGACGTGAGTTTCGAGCCAGGAGGTGACGGACGGAACATCGATCCCCGGTATGACGCTCATTGCCAGCACACGGTATCCGTGTGTACGGCCGTATCCTTCTCGCCCTGGCATGCGCATCGAACGTGATCTCTCCCGGCTGAACGAGCCCTACGACGTCATCGTCATCGGTGGTGGGATCACCGGCGTGTGCGTCGCCCGCGAGGCTGCGGGACGGGGTCTGCGCACGCTCCTCGTCGAGAAGGGCGACTTCGGCGGTGGCACCAGCAGCGCCACCACCAAGTACCTCCACGGCGGCATCCGCTACCTCGAGACGTACGAGTTCCGGGTGGTGCGCGAGAGCCTTCGCGAGCGCCGCGTCCTCGGTCTCGCGGCACCGCACCTCGTCGAGCAGAAGCGGTTCCTGATGCCCGCGTGGAAGTGGAGCAAGCCGTCCACGCCGCTCATCGGCGCGGGCGTCGGGCTGTACTCCGTGCTCGGCTACGACAGCAACCGCGACGCGCCCGACTCGCTGCGCGTGCCGCGCCCGCACTGGCTGGGCAAGTCGAAGCTGCTGGCCGCTGTGCCGTGGCTCGATCCCTCCGAGCTGCAGGGCGCCTTCGCGTACCACGACACGCTCAACCTGCATCCCGAGCGTTTGCTGCTCGCGTTCTTGAAGTCGGCTGTCGCGGCGGGCGCCACGGCGCTGAACCACATGCAGGCCGTCGGCTTCGTCACCGAACCGAGCTCGGGTCCGAACACGTCCGCCGTCACCGTGCGCGGCGTGACGGTGGAGGACTCGCTCACCGGCGACCGCTTCGACGTCCGCGGGCGCACCGTCGTGAACGCCGGCGGGCCGTGGATGGACCTGGTGCTGCAATCGCTCGGCAAGCCGATGGGCGTGAAGGTCAACCGCTCCAAGGGCATCCATCTGCTGACCCGTCCGATCGGCGGCAAGGGCGTGGTCACCGACACCGTGTTCGCCCGCGCCCGGAGCGGCAAGCACGTCATCATCTCGCCGTGGATGGACCGCTCGTTCATCGGGCCGACGGACACGCCCGAGACCGCGACGCCCGACGACGTCCGCGTCGACCACACCGACGTCGAGCTGATCCTCGACACCGTCAACTCCACGCTCGCGCCGGGCGTCGACCGGCTCACCGACGCCGATGTCGAGGCCACGACGGTCGGCATCCGCCCGCTCATCGTCGACGAGGGCAAGGACAGCTACCACACCAGCCGGCGTCACGAGCTCTACAACCACGGCCCGTCCGGGGTGGACCACCTCTGGTCGATCGGCGGCGGCAAGTGGACCACGGGTCGTGCCCTCGGCGAGGAGACCGTCGTCGCGCTGTTGGACTCACCGGCGCTCGCCGGGCTCACCCCGCGGCGGTTCGACAGCACGCACGTCGCGGCCGGCGGCGCGTTCGCATGGGCGGAAGACGCCGAGCCGTACCTGCGCGAAGCCGTGCGCAGCCGCGCCGAGCTCGGGCTGGCACCGGCCGTGCGCGAGCAGCTCGCCCGGCTGTACGGCACCGAGCACGAGCGGCTGCTCGACCTCGTCGAGCACGACGGCACGCTCGGCGCCCGGATCTCGGCCCGCGATGGCGTGCTCGACATCGCCGCTCAGGTCGTGTTCGCCGTCACCGACGAGGGCGCGTGCACGCTGAGCGACATCATCGACCGCCGGTTGGTCATCGGCACCATCGGTGCCGTGTCGCCCGACGAGATCGCTGCCGTCGCCGCCATCGCTGCGCCGCTGCTCGGTTGGGACACCGCCGCCACGACGGCCGCCGTCGACGCCGAGGTCGCCCGGCGCGCGGCGATCGAAGCGCTCTGGCGGGTGCCGGTCGGCTGACGCCAGCCCCCGCACGCGGCGCCGGATCGCGCATCGCGACACACCGGTATCCTGGCGGCATGTCCGTCGATGTCACCGATGCCACGTTCCAGACCGAGGTCCTCGATCGTTCGGCCACCCACCCCGTCATCGTCGATCTCTGGGCACCCTGGTGCGGCCCGTGCCGCACCATCGGGCCGATCCTCGAGAAGGTCACCGAGGAGACCGACGGCGAAGTCGTGCTGGTCAAGGTGAACGTCGACGAGAACCCCGGCATCTCCAAGGCGTTCCAGGTGCAGTCGATCCCCGCGGTGTACGCACTGCGCAACGGTGAGGTCGTCGACGGGTTCGTCGGCGCGTACCCCGAGCACGTGATCGAGCAGTTCGTGCAGTCGCTGCTGCCGTCGGCCGAGCAGACCGAGCTCGCCGCACTCATCGCCGCTGGCGACGAGGCCAGCCTCCGCGCGGCGCTCGAGATCGACCCCGGCAGCGAGGACGCGATCGTCGCCCTCGGCGATCTGCTCGTGGAGGCCGGCAACGGCGAGGAAGCGCTCGCGCTGCTCGCCCGCATCCCGGAGTCGGAGCGCACCCGCAAGGTTGCCGCTGCGGCACGCCTGGGCGAAAAGCCGGCCGACGATCACGACGCGACGCTCACTGCGCTGCTCGACCGGGTCAAGACCGACGACGAGGCCCGTCAGCAGTTCGTCGACATCCTCGAGCTGATGGGCAACGAGGATCCGCGCACGGCGGCGTACCGCAAGCAGCTCACCGCACGGCTGTACTGAGCGCGCCGCTCAGGTCGCGCAGCACCGCCACCACGTCGGTGGGCGATGCCAGCCGCTGACGGGCGACCGTCGCACCGGCGCCGACCTTGATCGTCACGTCGTTCGCTCCGAGCGATGCGAACACCAGCTCGTCGCTGGAGTCGTCGCCGAGGAAGAACGTCGTCGCCGGCTCCAGCCGGGTGCGCAGCTGGGCGAAGGCGGTGGCCTTGGTGGTCGGCCGCACGGCCAGCTCGAGCACCTTGTGCCCACGGTGCATCGTGATGCCATCGACGCCGGCGAAGGTTCGCCGAAGTTCGGCGAGCGCATCCTCCCCTCGCTCGTCGTCGACCTGACGGACGTGCAGCGCCACGGCGAGCGGCTTGCGCTCGATCCACGCGCCGGGCAGGTCAGCGACGCTCGATTCGAGGACGGTGACCGCCGCGTCGATCCGTGCCTGCTCGGCGTCGGAGCGGTGATCGACCTCCGTGCCGACCTCAGCGCCGTGCGAGCCGAGCAACATCGCGCCGCTGGGAATCTCGAAGCGGTGGCGGAGGTGCGTCAGCGGACGCCCCGACACGACGGCGACGCTGACGCCCACGCACGCGATGAGCGCCTCGAGCGCGTCGATCGCGCCGGGCTCGAGGGCCGACATCTCCGGCCGGGCGACGATCGGTGCGAGCGTGCCGTCGACGTCGACGCCGACGAGCCACGGACGCGGCAGCTCCGCGAGCGCGATGGCAAGCAGCGACGGCTCGGCCGCGGCCAGCGGTGGTGTCGCGGCGATCACCTCGTGCTCGGTGCCGGCGCTCATGCGCGGCTCGCGCTCTCGGGCTCGAGGACACGTCGCCCCGAGGGGGCATCGGACGCCGCGGCCGCCGGGGTGGCGAGCGCGTCGAGGAACGAGCGGGCCCAGTCGTCGACGGTGTGGCGGGTCACCGTCCGGCGCAGCTCGCGCATCCGGTGCGATGCGACCTTGGGCGGCATCGAGATGGCCTCGCGCATCGCAGCGACGATGGCCGCAGGGTCGTGCGGGTTGACGAGCACCGCCTGGGTCAGCTCGTCGGAGGCACCTGCGAACTCGCTCAGGATCAGCACGCCGGTGTCGTCGAGTCGCGACGCGACGAACTCCTTGGCCACGAGGTTCATGCCGTCGCGGCGGGGTGTCACGAGCATCACGTCGGCCGCCATGTACAGCGCCACGAGCTCGTCGAGGTCGAGGCTGCGGCGGATGTACTGGACCACCGGGAAGCCGATGGACGCGTAGGTGCCGTTCACGTCCCCCACGAGCTGCTCGACGACGCGTCGTTCGTCGACGTAGCTCTCGATGCCCTCGCGTCCTGGCACCGCGATCTGGATCAGCGTGACCGGCGCCGGCGCGTCAGCGGTGCCGGGCGATGCGTGCTCGGCGCGCCGCTCGGCGAGCAGGTTGCCGAAGCTCTGCAGGCGCAGGTCGATGCCCTTGGTGTAGTCCAACCGGTCGACGCCGAGGAACACGGTGGCCGGGTCGCCGAGCTGGTGCCGAATGGCGGCGGCCCGTTCGATGGTGGCCGGGTCGGCAGCGATCCGCTCGACCTCGGCGACGTCGATGCTGATCGGGAACGTGCCGACGGTGACGTGGCGACCGTCGCCGATCGACTCGCGGTTGGTGCGCACGCCATTGCCGTCGACCTCGGCTGCGCGGAGGCGCCTGGCCAGCCCGACGAAGTTCTCGGCCCCGACAGTTCGCTGGAACCCGAGCACATCGGCGCCGAGCAGGCCGTCGAGGATCTCCTCGCGCCACGGCATCCGCATGAACAGCTCCTGGGGCGGGAACGGGATGTGCAGGAAGAACCCGATGACCAGATCGGGGCGGATCTCGCGGAGCATGGCCGGCACGAGCAGCAGGTGGTAGTCGTGGACCCAGACCGTCGCACCCGGACCGGCGACCGCCGCCGCCGACTCGGCGAAGCGACGGTTGACGGTCTCGTACACCGACCAGCTCCCGGCGTCGAAGGTCGACTCCCGGATCGCGTCGTGGAAGAGCGGCCAGAGCGCCCCGTTCGACACGCCCTCGTAGTAGCGCGTGAACTCGTCGGCGGTCAGCGGCACGGAGAGCATCTCGATGTCGTCGAGCTCGAGTTGGTGCTCGGTCTGCGGATCGAGGTCGAGCGGCGCTCCCACGACGTGGTCGTCGACATCGTCAGCGGTGTCGCCCGACCACCCGATCCACGCGCCGTGGCGCGAGCGCAGCACGCCGAGCATCGCCCGCACCAGCCCGCCGGGGCTGGTCCTCCAGGTGTCGCCCACGCGCTGGATCGGCAGGCGGTTCGCGACGACGACCAGCTGGTGCCCGCCCACTCCTGCCTCGTCCGGCTGTCGTGCTGTCACGTGTCGATGCATCTCGATGATCTGGGCATTGTCCGCGCGGCGAAGGCGTCGACGCACGGGCGGACGAACCCAGCGTCCGTCCGTCTGGACGTGACCATGCCCGGTGCGCTCGTCGTTGATACCCGCTGCTCGGGTTCCGTTGCCCCATCCAGAGGTCGGCCGGACGGCGGCTATCATCGACCCATGGGGTTCGAGAAGCGTGACGGTTACCGCCTCTGGGTCGGCGGACCGGTGCCGCGCGGCGCCGACGCGATCACGATCGGATCTGTCGTCATCGTGCGCAGCGGGCACGAGCACTCCACGCACCTGATCCGCCACGAGCAGGTCCACGTCCGCCAGTGGCGGCGGTTCGGATTCATCGGGTTCGGCGTCCGCTACGTCGGGTCGTACCTGGTCTGGCGCAGCCGGCTGAAGGGCCATCACGGCGCCTACCTCCGCATCCCGATGGAGATCGAGGCCGAGTGGGTCGCCCGTCGCTCGCTCGCCACGGCAGTCCCCGTCGCCGACCCCGCCGAGGTCGCGCCCCTGCACTGAACCGGTGGCCAGCCCAACCGTGCGAGCGCGTGGCGCCGGCGCCAACGGTCGCTAGCGTGATCATGCCTTCCCCCGGCTGCACAGCGCGGACGCCCTCACCGGGTGCCGCTGTCACGGGGAGGTGCCGTGGATTCGATGCCCGATCGGCCGATGCCGGCGCGGCCGCTGGCCGAGGTCGTGCGCGCCTGGTTGCACTGGTTCGGCATCGCCCGGCTGGTGGTGATCTGCTGCGCCGTAATGGCCGTCGGCGCCGGCGCGTTCTGGCTGCTGCGCGCGCCCACCACGCCGATCGAGCAGACGCTGCCGATCGCGTCGCGCGCGACCACGACAACGAGTGCAGCCTCCGGGGCGGCCTCGTCGACGTCCACCGCGACCGGGTCGGCGGCGACCACCACCATCTCAGGGGCGGCCTCGACGGTGGTCGTCTACGTCGCCGGTGCAGTCCTGCGCGCCGGCGTGGTGACGTTGCCCGCGACGGCGCGCGTCGACGACGCCATCGCCGCTGCCGGCGGGTTGTCGCCCGCCGCCGACATCGACGGCCTGAACCTCGCTGCGGTCCTCCGCGACGGCGATCGCGTCTGGGTCCCTGCCGCCGGGGTGCCCGTGCCCACCGTCGTGCTGCCCCAGGGTGGCGCGCCGGCGGCCTCGGCCAGTAGCGGGTCGACCACACCCGCCGGGCCGGTCGATCTGAACCGGGCGACGGTGGACGATCTCGACGGACTGCCCGGTGTCGGGCCGGCGACGGCCGCGGCGATCATCGCCTACCGCGACGCGAACGGCCCGTTCTCGTCGGTCGACGACCTCCTCGACGTGCGCGGCATCGGTCCGGCCAAGCTCGATGCGCTGCGATCGCTGGTGACGGTGTGAGCCGCGGAGGGATCGTGTCGGTCAGAGCAGGGCACGACCGATGGACTGCTCGACGACCACCAGCGCGGCGACCACGCCCACCCACACGCCGGCGGCCAGCCACAGGTACTCGCGCCAGAAGTCGCGCCAGCTCGCCACGGGCGACCGCGTCGCCCGCCGGGCGGCCACGAAACCCAGGACGAGCCACAGCACGGCGCTGGTCAGCACACCCAGCACGATCTTGCCCGACCCGGTGGCCAGCGGCACACCGAACGCCATCGTGGTCGGTGCAGCCAGCACGGTGGCGGCGAAGCCGGCCACACCCCGAGTGGTGGCCGTGTTGTGGCGCAGCAGGGCGAACGCCACGACGCCGAGCACGGCTGCCGGGAACAGCGCCGCGACCGGGCCGAGCCGGCGGATCCGGTAGCGGAACGCACGTGGCCCGCCGGGCACGACGGGGAGCACGCGGATCCCGGCCATCGACATGAGCGCATCGTACCGATCGGGGTCGCGCCGATGGTGGCACACGCTCGGCGACGGCGAGGTCGCGCTGCTCACGGCGACGATCGTGCTCGGCGTGTGGCTGCGTCGACCGGTCCCGCTCGTCGCCGTCGTGGTCCTGTTCACGGTGATGCGCGTGCGCCGCGCGGTGTGTGCAACGGCTCTCGTGCTCGGTCTCGTCGCGGTCGCGTTGTCGGTGCACTCCTGGCGCGAAGTCGTGCCGGAGCACCTCGGTCACTTCGCCGGCCTGGCGTGCCTGGTCAGCGATCCGTCACCGGCGGCGGGAGCGACGGTGGCGGTGCTGGAGATCGAGGGCGAGCGGTTCGAGACCTGGGCGCGTGGCTCGGCGAGCCGCCGGTTCGACGCGCACCTCGCCGGTGAGTGCGCGACGGTGAACGGGCAGCGGCGGGCGTTGCACGGCTCGAGCGCCCACCGCGCTGCGATCCGTCACGTCGTCGGCGACGTCGACATCGCCTTCGTCGCTGATTGGACGTCGGGGACGGCGGTGAGCCGCGCGTCGAACCGGGTCCGCCGGGTGTTCGGCGCCGGTTCGGCCGAGCTGCGCAGCCCCGACGACGCGTTGTTCGCCGGGCTCGTCGTCGGCGACGATCGCCACGAGCCGCAGGCGATGATCGATCAGTTCCGGGCGTCGGGGCTGTCTCATCTCACGGCCGTTTCCGGACAGAACGTGGCTTTTGTGTTGGCCGCCGCGGCACCGCTGCTGCGGCGGCTGCGCCCGTGGCTGCGCTGGATCGCCACGCTGGCGGTGATCACATGGTTCGCGGCGCTCACCCGGTTCGAACCGTCGGTGCTGCGCGCGAGCGCGATGGCGGGCATCGCCGCGACGGGCGTGGTGCTCGGGCGGGAGAAGCCACCAGCGCGCATCCTGGCCCTCGCGGTCGGTGGGCTCGTGCTCGTCGACCCGCTGCTCGTGTGGAGCGTCGGCTTCTGGCTCTCCGTGTCGGCCACGGCCGGCGTCGCGCTGTTGGCCAACCGGCTCGCCGCGGTGCTGCCCGGGCCCGACTGGTTCACGATCCCGGCCGGTGTCACGCTCGGCGCCCAAGCCGGCATCGCACCCGTGAGCCTGCTGGTGTTCGGCTCGCTGCCGCTCGTGTCGCTGCCGGCGAACCTGCTCGCGGTGCCGGTGGCGGGCCTGGTGATGCTCTACGGCCTTCCGGCCGGACTCGTCGCGGGTGCCTTCCACGGGGGACCGCTCGGCGTCGTCGCCGGCGTCGTCCAGCTCCCCAGCGCCGTTGGCACGCACTGGGTCGCGGCCGTGGCGGCGCTGGGTGCGAGGGCCGAGCCGCCGGTCGCGGTCGCTGCTGTCGGCTGGGTCGTGGTGGTGGCCGTGATCGGATGGCGGATCGGCGTGCTCCGGCGTCGGCGGGTGTGCGAAGGTGTTGGCTGATGGCGCTGCACCTGATCACCGGCGATGACGAGTCGCTCGTCCACAGTGCGGTGAGCGATCTCGTGCACCGGCTCGTCGGCACCGGCGACCGCACGTTGATGGTCGACGACTTCAGCGGCGAGGAGTACGAGCTCCGCGCCGTCGTCGATGCGGCCCAGACGATGCCGTTCCTCACCGACAAGCGCGTCGTGGTGGCCCGCGACGTCGGTCGGTTCAGCGCCGACGACGTCACGGCACTCGTCGCCTACCTCGACGATCCGCTGCCCAGCACCGACCTCGTCCTCGTCGCCGGCGGCGGCCGGATGCCGAAGTCGCTCACCGACGCGGTGAAGCGCGCCGGCGGCACCACCACCAACACCACGCCGCCCACGTCGAAGCGTGATCGCTCGACGTGGATCGAGGAGCAGGTCATCGCAGCCGGGATGAAGCTCGAGCCCGCGGCGTACGCCGTGGTGGCGGCATGGATGGGGGAGGAGGCCGGCCGCCTCTCCGGTGTGCTCGACACGCTCGAGAGCGCCTACGGCAACTCGCGCAAGCTCACCGTCGCCGACATCGAGCCCTTCCTCGGCGAGTCCGGCTCGGTGCCGCCGTGGGACCTCACCGACGCGATCGACCGCGGCGACACGCGCACCTCGCTGGAGCTGCTGGCGCGGATGATGCAGTCACGCCATCCGCTGCAGATCATGGCCACGCTGCACAGCAACTACGTGAAGCTGATGAAGGTCGACGGCACCGACGCCGACAGCGAGGCGGCTGTCGCTGCGGTGCTCGGCATCAAACCGGGGTTCCCGGCGCGCAAGGTGCTGGATCAGTACCGGCGGCTGGGCAGCGGGGGAGTGACCCGCGCGATCTCGCTCCTCGCCAACGCGGATCTCGACCTGCGCGGTCAGCGTGACCTGCCCGAGACGCTCGTGATGGAGGTGCTCGTCGCCCGCCTCAGCCGCCTCGGCGCCACAACCAGCGCCCGCCGCCGCTGACAGAGCGGGACGCTCACGGTTGCAGGCCCGCGGCCTCCGCGGGCCGGCCAGCGTTCTGGGTGGAGCAAAGCGGCGGGGAGCCGGATTCGGGCACCCGGGGGTCTCGATGGTGTTGCTCGCCGGCGTTCTGGGTGGCGCAAGGCG
>JAOBWK010000081.1 GCA_025463305.1 Ilumatobacteraceae bacterium | reverse complement strand
TGCCGTCCCGTCACAGCACAACACCGCCGGATCGTGGCCTCATAAGAGCCTGCCCTCACCCGAGTGGCCCATCACTGGCCTGCCCGAAACCCCGGCAACAACCACCTTGACAAACATAGGAGCGTCGCTCGGCGCTACCTCGCCCGACGAGCAGGAGAGCGCATAACGACGGACGCCGGGGGCCGGTCGTTTGGTGCGGGCACTCACCACTCAGTTCGGGCGTTATTTCCTTGAGGCCATGCGAGCAGATCGGCAGCGACAGTCGAGGGATCCTTCAGCTGTCGTGAGTGATCTCGGTAACCGCAGCGGCGAGCTTGTCGGCGATCTCCTCGAGTGAGTCGATGGCAGTGTTCAGGGCGACGATGTTGGCGAGTGATGGCGCGACCTCAAGGAGTTTGCTCTTCGACAAGTTGTGCCAGATGGGCAGGATGATCTGCTCGCCGTTCATCTGGCGGCCAACGAGCCCGTCGAGCTCGTAGTTCGTCCAGGACTTCGTGAAGAACGTTGGTGACATGATCACGACGGCGTAGCGGCTCTTGGCGACGGCAGAGTCGATTCCGCGTCGCAGGCTGCCGCCGACCTTCAGCTGGACTTCGTCGAGCCAGACTCGGAGCCCTCGGGCGACGAGCAGATCGTGCAACGGTCGAGCGACTTCTTCCTTGTCCTCGCTGGCGTGGGAGATGAACACGTCGAAGGCAACGTCTGGGGCGTCCTCATGGGTCGTGGCGAGGTTACGGCCGATGTCAGCGAGCGTGTGTGGCGTCGTCGGCTGCGATCGGGGCGGAGGTGCGGGCTGCGCTCGGCGCGTGGGCGCCGGCGCCGCCGACATGAGACGTGGCCGCCGGACCACTCTCGCGCTTGCCTCCACTCGCCCGCCGATGGGCTGCACCACGACGTGCCGGTGGCCGGCCCTGGGTACGACCAGATGGGCGGGTGATCCACCGCCACCGCTTGAGCGGGACTGACGTCCAGCCATGAAGGCCGAGAAGTTGGCCGGATCGAGCAGCAGCACGTTCGACTGCACGCCCTTCATGGTGACGATGACCTCGTCGCCTTGACCAAGGTTCGGGAAGTCGTAGGTGATGACGCTCATGAGTCTGTCTCCTCGTTGCGGTGCCGCCATGGACCTACGGCCGCTCTTCACACAAATCGTCGCGCAGGGGTGTGACGGACCCCCAGAAGTGCCGGTAGGAGACACAGAACGCGCGGCGCATATTCGCGCCGCGTGGCTGGAACGCGACGAACACAGATCGGCGCTCCGCTCGCGTCAGGTGTTGGCTTTGTCAGTCGGCTCGAGCCGGTACCACGCGACGTCGCGAGATTCGCCAGCCGTCCGCGGTACGGACCACGACATCTTCGTAGATGACGGTCCCGGCCGCTCCGTCGGCCATCACCGAGAGTCCCTTGGATCGCACCATGGCCGAGCCGTCGGGCTGCCCACGCACGATCACGTTCGTCACGTGATGCCCGGCAGGCTGATCTCCCGAACGCCCTGAGAACAATTCGATCAACGCTGGCAGACCTACGACCACACCGAACCCGTACGCAGTGATGTCGTATTCGGCGTCTGCGGTGAGCAAGAGACCGAGATCTTGGGGCCGTCGATCATCGGCGAGATGTCCATGCAGCGAGATCAGTTCGTGGATGTCAAGGCGGTCCTCAGCCGAAAGCGTCATGCCGTGCACGCTACGGCGACCAGCAGGACCGGAAACTTCGCTATCAGCGCAGAATTGCGGCGCAGAACAGCACCGACGTGGCCGATACGGCCGGATACAGATCGGCGCATCGGCTCGGCCCATACCCGGCGTTGGGGGACGGTCTGGGTCGAAGTAGACGGCCGGCGGTCGCGGACCGCCGGATCGCAGGAGCACTATGTTCTCAGCCATGACAACGGCAAAGGAACGGCATCTGGCCGTCGATTGTCCGCAGTGCCGCATGTCGGTGGCGGCCCCCGTCAAGGGCTCGGTGTTCCTCTCCGACGCCGACTACGTCGTCACTTTGCTCGAGTGCCCGAAGTGCGAAGGCGCCATCCTCGCAGGCCAGTCCTGGGATCCGCCTGACGACCTTGGCCCTTCGGAGCGACTCTGGCCGAGCCCGATTCGCGCCCTGCCATTTGAGGCACCCGCCATCCTCCGCAAGGACTTTGAGGAGGCCCAGCGCTGCTTCGCTCCGGGCGACTACACCGCATCAGCCATCATGACCCGCCGTTTCCTGGAAGGGCTGGCAGTGGAACTCGGAGCGACGAAGCGAGATCTCTTCGGGAAGCTCGAGGAGCTGAAGCAGGCGGGACGAATCGAAGGACAGCTCTACGACTGGGCGACTGCGTTGCGGCTCGTTGGAAACGACGCCGCACACGATGTGTCGCGTCGCGTGAATCGGCGCGATGCCGAGGACGTCATCTCGTTCGCTGAGGCTTTGGCGGACTACGTCTACGTATTCCAAGCCAGATACGACGCTTTCAACCAGCGTCGTGACGCGGCGGCAAAGAAGGCGCCGGGAGGTTCGTAGATCGAGGCGCGATGCAGTTGCCCGCTTGCGCCGCCGCTTGTTCGGCCGTGGAGGCAGAGTGATCCGCGTCGGTATCGGAGACAACACTGAGCTGTTTCACAAGTGCGGTAGGAAACACAGAAGGAGCGACGCATAACGTCGCCAAGGTCGACAACGACAGGTTGAGTGGCTACGTCAAGCGCCGATCGCCGCCGAACCGGTTGGTGGGCTATTCATGATCGGCGTTTCGCGGCTGGATGGTCCCGACGTGATTGCGTCCGAGGAAGACGTCGACTTCGCTGTCGCCCTTCGCAACGTTCTCGATCCGACCTTCGACGGCTCGACGATGGGCAGCGCCTCGCCCACGACACTTGCAAAGCGGACCTCAGATACGGACCACCTCCTCGCCCATCACAGGTCGGCTGCTGATGCGTTCGTTACCCTCGACGAGCGCACGATCCTCGTGCATCGCGACGCACTCGCTCGACTCAGGGTCACGGTGTGCTGGCCCTCGGAAGCAGTCGCGATGCTCGACACACCCGTGAAAAGCGATTGAGCCGCACGAGATCGATGCGAGCCGACATTGGAGGCAGCGCATAACGAGCGCACAGAACGACGCGCACTCCACCCGAGAACCGCGCGCCAGAACGGCGCCTCGGCATGCGGCGGCCTCACGCGGCTGGCACGGCTATTGTCGGAGCGCGGTGAATCCGTCGTCGTCGCGATGGCCGCCCGATCGCGTCGACGCGTCGCTGCATCCCCTCCGCCACGGACTTTCCGACGCATACCCCCGCCCGCGCTGTTGCTGTGGGCGGGAGGTGATTTCTGGAGACCTACGGGAGTGTGTAGGTCACGATGGCTTCGTACAGCTTGATGCCCGAGCCCCCACAGAACTGGATGTTGTATGTGTAGTTCTGATCGTCGATGACGGCTGCGGCGGTCCCTGCCGAGTGCAGTGAAACGTTCCCGGGCGTGCCGCCGGTCGTCGTCGAGACGATTTCTGCGACGAGTGTGCCGTGGTCGGTCGGGGCACCGGTTTCTCTGGAGAAGGTGCCGGTCACGCTGGCGGACGCAGAGTTGTCGGCCGCGTCGATCGTGAGCTGGGTGATCCGGGCGCCGTTGGGGAACGAGACCGGTGCGTAGAAGCAGACGGTGTTGGTTGGGCTCAACTGGTCGCCGCCCACCGTGTAGGTGGCGAGGTCATTGCCGGGAATGAAGCCGACCGGTGAGACCAGGAGGTTGCGGGTGCCGGTGGGCGTGTCCTGCTTCGTGGCGACGACGGCGTTGGTGACCGCGATGGTGGTGTCGATCTGGGCCTTGGTGTAGTAGCGGTCGTCATTGTTGACGAGGCCGCCGCTAGGTGCGGCCAGGTAGTAGCCGACGATGTCGATGACGAGGTCGAGGGTGCCGCCGTTGTTGTACGCGGCGATCGCCCCCGTGGCGGAGAGGCCGACGGTGACCTGGTTCGGTGTCGGCGCACCGCCGGCGACGACGTTCAGGTTCGATGCGGTTGGGCGTGGATTGGCGTCGGCGGGGTAGACGGTGACGTAGCTGTCGGCGGTGGGATGGACGGCGGTCACGTTGGTCGCGATGCCGGTCGCGGTGTTCGGGATGGTGCAGCTGCCGTTGACGCCCCAAACGCTGAACGTAACGGCCTCAGCGGCCCCCAGCGGTGTCGCTCGGGGTCCAATGTTGTCCGGTGCGGGCCGGGTGTCCACAAGCCGACACGGCACGATCGGCACGTACACCGACGAGGTCCCCCCGGCAGCGCCCACTGACTGCGCAAGCCCAACCGCCGTCACCGTCGCCGCAGCAAGCGCCGCAGCAACCCCGACGTGAACCAACCTGAACTGACCTCGCATGACACTCTCCCTGCCTGACTGCCGAAAGGCAAGGATCCCACAACGTGAACCATGTGATGCGCCTCGGGAACGACGGAGACAACGCGGCGCAGAACAACGTCTTCGATCAAGCGAACTCGTAGCGCCGAACGGCGCATCGGGGCGACCCGACCGGCGGTAGGGGACGCGCACGGATCAAATGAGCTGTGCTGGTGACTCGGATTGCAAAGTGCGCCATTGCGACAATCGCTAGCTCGCCATGTCGGCGCGGGACCGTCAGGTGCCTGCCCGTATATGGGCCGGACAGCCATGAGCATGTTCGAGTCCGATGGATCTCGGATCCGGTCCGAGCCATGAGCATCATTCGGAATGACGACGGGTCCCTGACTGTCCCCGTGGTACCGGGACGACACGACGCCGACGGTGACGACGAACCGATCACCGATGTCTCCTCGAAGACGATCTGGCCTGGTCAGGGCGGGTACGTCGAGGCGCTTGCCGAGTGGGAACAGGAACAGCACCCCGATCGCGACGAGCCCGTCTCCACCGCGAGCGGCCGTGAACAGGCGATGGCCGTCGTTCACGCGGTGGCCGAGGATCGGGACCATGTCGCCGAAGCGGTCGACGCACTCGACGATCCGGCAGCCGGCGGGGAGGCGCTCCGCCATGTGCTCATCGGAGGGAACCCGTCCGTCCAGGCGTTTGCCGAGGAGGTCGCCGACGCCGAAGGTGGCGAGCCGCTCGCCCCGCACACGACGACTCGGATCATCGGCGAGGTCCTCGCCGAAATCGACGCGCGGCCGGAGTGACCGATCCGACTCGCACCGCCGCGTCGGCGATTGGGCAACGACTCCGCCGGCGCAGCGCTGACGATCCGGTCGATTGCTGAGTCAGGACAGACGAATCGTGCGTGCCACAACGGCCAGATCCGCGCGATCCAGGAAGTAGCAAACCGAGCAGAGCGCGCGCGCAAGAACACGCCCCAACTTCAACGAGTCAGGTAGCGCCGATCGGCGCATCGGTACTCGACTTTGCGGATGTGGTGGCGTGCTGCGATCGTCGCCGACAACATGTTGTTCCGTGGCGGTCAGGCCAAGGCTGCTTGAGCATCGTGCCAGATGCTGCGTATGACTTCGTCCGCTGGTTCGGCGCGCGCCAGGGCAGCGGACTGCCCGGCCCACGCTTGCATGCGCTGAACGTCGCAGGCTTCGCCGGCGGCGTCACGCATCGCCTGGGTGAGTCCGCGCTGAACTGGATATGCCGCCGGCACGGGAGCTTCCGGCGCTGTAGCAGCTCGCACGTAGTCGGTCGTGATGCTGCGCCCGTAACGCCCGCTGTAGACACGGCTCACTGTCGTGCCTTCGGGTGGCGTGCTCGCGAGCGCTGAGGCCCACGCAGGGTTGAGCTTGGCCTCGGGGCTTCGCAGGAAGCCGGTACCGATTTGCGCGGCGCTGGCGCCGAGCACCAACGCGGCGGCGACGCCTCGACCATCAGCGATGCCTCCCGTGGCGACCACTGGAATACGAACAGCGTCGACGACGGCAGGAACCAACGAAAACAGTCCCACCATCTCGCGTTCGCCGCGGTCCGCGTCGAAGCAACCGCGATGGCCGCCGGCCTCCATCCCTTGCACGACCACAACGTCCGCGCCGGCTGTTTCGGCGAGGAGGGCTTCCTCGACGGTGGAGACGTTGGCATACCACGTGATGCCCTGCGCCTTCAGGCGCGAAACGAACTCGGGCGGATAGAGCCCCATGACCGATGACACGATCTGTGGGCGGGCGTCCAACAGCGCCTCGCACTGCGCGGCGAAGTCGGGCGGCACGTTGTCTCCAGCGGCACTCGGAACCTCCGGGCCCCATTGCTCCAGAAGTCCCCGGACCTCGTGCTCACGGGCGGCGTCTCGCACCGGCGGCGGGTCAGGGATCCACAGGTTGAGCTGAAACGGACCAGCACTCCCGGCGCGGACTTCGGCCGCCCAATCGACGATGGCGCCGGGTTGCATGAGGAGCGCCCCACACGCGCCGAGACCGCCGGAGTTCATCACCGCAATCGACAACGACGGAGAACTGGCGCCCGCCATCGGTGCGAGAAGAATGGGCAGTCGCAAACCGAAACGCTCGCAGAATCCCTGCGCGCGCTGAAGGGCAGAATGGGTCGTAGCGATGCAACGAGCGTAGTTTCGCTGACGGCCGGGGACGTGCCGCGCAGGATGGCCCGGGCGGTGGACGGGTCGGGACCGCTCGCTCAACGCGACCTGACTCGCACCCCATTGACAGCGATGCGTTCAACCCGCGAAGCGGCGCAGAACACTCACGCAGAACGACGTCCTCCGGTCCGCCGTCGACGTGCCAGAACGGCGCTTCCGGCGCGTTCGTTGCCTTGCACCGGTGATGCCATGATCTCGTTGTGATCAGAGGTTCGGTCGGGGGATCGGGGAAGGGCTGGTTGGCTGGCCCGTGGAGCAGTGCGGTGCCGGTCGCGGTCGGCTTCGCCGATGTCGGTGTCGATGAACCTCATGTGCATGACCAGATGTTCGAGGTGTATCTCGTGGCTCGCGGCGCGAGCACCGCTGTCGTCAACGGCGTAGTCGTTGAGCTCGTTGCCGGCGATCTGCTCGTTGTCGAGCCCGGCGAGTCGCACACCTTCACGGCGAGCTCGGACGACTACTTGCACTTCGTGGTACAGGCACCATTCGCCGAGGGCGATAAGCGGTTGCTGTGATGCACGAGCCCGAACCCGCTGGCGGTCTCCCGCTGATCGGCGTTCGTGTCGCCGAAGGTCGCTCAGGCACGACATTGATGATGCAACTGCTCGCGACAGCGCCGGAGATCGTCTTCGACCGTCGCTATCCCGCGGAGTACCGGTTCTTCTCGTATCTCGCTCGGATGAGCGAGGCAATGACCGAGCCGTTCGACGACCAGCAGCATCCTGGAGTGACTGAGTTCTTCTTCGGACCCGAGCGACAGCTGTCCCCGATCCCGTTCCGCAGCGACGTCGTCGCATTCACCGCACGAGGAATCGAGGGCTTTGGCCGAGTTGCCGGGCAGTCCGAAGCGGACTATCTCGACCAGTACGTCGAGACTCTGCGTGCGCAATACGAGTTGATGGCAAAGACCGCATCCACAGTCGATCGCGTGCTGATCCGATACGAGGACTGCGCGACCAGCCTCCTGGACGTCGCGCAAGCGCTTGGCAGCTGGCTCGGCGTTCGGCTCGACGCCACCGTCGTCCTCGCCCAGCGGTCCTCGTACGCCCACCACACGACCACACCGACAGTTCAGGACTCGATCGGACGATGGCAACACGACTTGTCGACGACCGAGGCGTCACACATCAAGCACGTACTCGGCCCCCTGCTGACCGAGCTCGGCTACCACCTGCCACCCGCATCCCACCCATAGCGACACGACAGAACGACGAACACCGCCGACAGAGCACCTGCGCCAGATCGGCGCCTATGGCTCCGGCGGAACGGCTTCAGAGGTGATGAATTCCTGTGGGAGTTCAAGGTCGAACCTGTCGCACAGTCGGCCGACGTCGTGGAAGTCCACCGGTCGCGCCGGATAGCCCGTATGCCAACGAAGCGACCATGCCGGGGACTCGCAGCGTACGTTGATGCCGTTGATGGATCCGCGTCCATCGAGAGCCTCCGATGGATATGTCTCGCCGTCCTCGAAGCCGCCGTAGTGGATCGACCCGTCTCGGAGGCGCTCGTAGGCGTGGAGATCGACGCGTCGGCGTGCACCGTCGTGCACGACGAAGTTCCATGGCCGATCGTCACCCCACGGATACAACCGATCGACCCCGACGCGAGCGAGAACGGTGATCACCTGCTCGAACTGTGCCGCCTCCAGCCAGAGGTCGAGATCCGAATGAGTTCGGGTCTGCTGACCGAGCAATGCGTCGACTGCCCATCCGCCACAGAGGCGCACATCGACTCCTCCGTCACGGAGTGCAGTCAGCAGTTCAAGGGCGGACTTGGCATCCATGACATGGTCATGCATCGGCTCGAACCTACTGAACCCATACCGGCCGAACGCCGTCATTTCGCGACGAAGGCCACAGAACATGCAGCACAGAACGACGCTCCGAGCAGACTGGCGGCAACGCGCTCGATCGGCGCGTCCGGCGCCTTCGCCGTCCTCGTCGAGTCGGGAAGGACGTCTATTCGTCGTCGACGAGGTTGGACTTGCCGCCCCCTAGCCATGCAAAGAACTCCCAGAACTCCCCGCTCGCGCCGGGGCGTAAACAGCACGGACCTTCCATGGGTAGTTCGAGGGCGGACCGTAGAACTCCATGCCCCGTGTCGTGAGTTCTTCATAGATCCGGTCGATCGGTGATGACCGGCGGTATCTGGACACGCGCAGCCGCAGGGAGTTCCGAATCGTTGATGACGTCACGTCCTTTCTGTTGGCGGCGATCGTCGCGCGCCGACCTGTGGTCGCGCTCCGTTTGCGCTGGGCGGGTGGTTCCGTCGTGAGTTGGTGTCTTCCGGTCTCGGAGTCGTGGTCTGCGCGACGATGGCGATCGTGGTACGCGACCTGGTCACTGAAGAACTCGATCCTGTGTCACCTGATCCCGCATCGGAGCAGGAGGTGATCGCCCGTGGAGCTCGATGATGCGATCGTCGCCGAGTACTCCCAGGACCCGCAGCCGTACCGCGACATGTGGAGCCACACGGTGCCGCCGTGGTTGGACGAGCTGGATCTGTCGCCGGCGCCGCCGCACAACCGGATGGGAACGCGGTCGCTCCCAGCGGACGACTGGTTCGTCGTCGACGAGCTGCGGAGCTCCGAGCTGGCGCTGCGCCGGCGGCTGCTGAGCGAACGCCCGGATGATGTCTTCGCCTGCCTCCCCGCCGCCGAGGACGCGGCCGTCGAGGTCCTCGAACTGGTGCGGGGGTGGACCGTCGAACGTGGGCTCACGTCGACCGACGAACCCACGATCGGCCACCTGCACCCGCTCGCCGCTGCGGGTCTGCTCGTGCAGGACGACCTGTGCATCATGAACAAGCGCGACGACGAGTGGCGACTCGACGGTGCGATGTTGTGCTTTCCCGCTGTGTGGCGGCTCCAGGAGAAGCTGGGCCGGGGAATGTCTGCGATCCATGAGCCGATCGGTCACTACGACGAGCTCGAGAGCCGAGTCGATCGGTTCTTCGACCGGATGCGCGTCGGTCAGCCGATCTGGCGACGGAACCTGTCGCTGAAACCGACGCACTCGTTGTTCCTGCCGATCTCCAAGACCTCGACGTCATCGGCCTCGATCGATGTCGCCAGTGACGGCTCGCCGTACTGGATCCGCAGCGAACGACAGACGCTCACCAAGCTCGCCGGATCGGGCGCCATCCTCTTCGCGATCCGAACTCAGATCGCGCCGGTGTCCGTTCTCCTGCGCCGGCCCGACATCGCCCGAGGCATCGTGACGATGTACAGCTCCTGGGACGCCGAGATGAACGCCTTCAAGATGGCCGACTCGAACATCGCCGACACGCTCCTGCCCTGGCTCGCGGCTGCGGCATCGACGGGCCACGCGGACGACATCACGTGACGCCTGGGCTCGCGCGGGCTACGCAGCTGCGGGGCGATACACCACGAACACCTTGCGGAGCGTCTCGTGCACCGTCCACACGCCGCACCAACCGATCGGGAAGATGCAGCTCGACCCGGAGGTCAGCTCGACGCCATCCTCGCCATCGGCCTGCACCGTCATCCGGCCGGAGAGCACGTAGATGATCTCGCCACGGGTGAGGAACTCCCACCGCGACGTGCCCGGCTCGCACTCCCACGTGCCCGACGTGATGTCACCCTCATCGAAGAACACCTGGCTGCGGGTCAGGATCTCGCCGCTCAACGGTTCTGCCGACGGCTGACCGAGCGGCTTCTGGGCGAGTTCGGCGGACGGGATCTCTGCGGCACGGAAGGCGATGGTCACCCGGCGAGTGTACGGGCGGCGCATCACCCCCTCGGCAGGAGCCCCCTCCGCACCCACGAGCGGCCGACGTCCCGGGCCCATCCACGAACGACACAGAACAGGAGTACACCTTGATGACCACGTCGCGCCCGTCGTCGAGACGCACCCCGGAGACGCATCCGACACTCACCCTCCACAACCACAGCCTCGGCGAGATGGCCGGACATGTGGATGCCCAACATCGTCGAGCGTCGAGATCCCGTCCGGGATCTCGACCTTCGGGGTGGTCGTATGATCGCCTGGGTGGTGGGAGATGCGATTGATCGACCTGAGTCGAGCGGCATGGGCGCGGCGAACTACCGCTGGACTTTCATGATCCCGCTCTCGGGCGTGAACTCACTGTCTGCCGAACAGTGGCTTCGGCACGTGTGGGAGGACGCTCCCAGAGCGCTGCGAGTGTTCCTCAGGTTCGGGTGGAGATTCGGGCTGGGACTTCGGCTCGGACCCGCAGATGAGTCGCACATCCTCGGATGGCGCATCGGTGCACACAGCGACGCATTCGTGGTGGTCTCAGCGAAGTCGCGGATCCTGACCGCACAGAACACGCTGAGCGTCAGCAGCGGTGGCGTCCGCTGGCAAACCGACGTCCGCTACCAGCATCTGATCGGGCGACTCGTCTGGGTTCCTGCCTCACTCCTCCATCAACGCATCGTCCCGTGGTGCGTTCGTCGGTCGATCCGCTCCGGGGACTGATCGAGAACAGAGCTTGCCGCCGTCACCTGACGGGCGTCACCACGATCCCGAGCTGCCTCCGCCGCCACCGGACCTGAAGCCTCCGCCACCGGAGAAGCCTCGACCGCTGCTGGAGGTGGATCGGGTGGCGTGGGAGGTGTGGAGCGAGGAGTGCAGGGAGTACACGAGCATCGGCGTGGCGCTCAGCCGTTCGGGCGGCGGGATGTCGCTCGTCTCGAGGGCCTTGCCCCACGCCTCGGCCGCGCCGAGGGCGACGGCCCAAGCGCTGTACTCGCGGAGCAGGCCCTGCTTCCAGGCCCACTCGACGTGGCGGCCCTCGCTCGCGACGAGGAACCGACGGAACGACTCGGTGCGGATCGCCAGCGCCGACCCGGTGGCGCTGCGGACGGGGAGCAGCACGCCATACGCGACGAAGGCGACGGCTGCCGGGACGACGACAGCGAACAGGATGGCGGCGACCGCGAAGCCGAGCAGACCCAGGATGAGGAGCGTGAACGCCGCTGCGGCAACCAGGACCCACAGCAGCACCACCAGCACGACCTTCATGATCCTGCCGTTCAGCCTGTCGACGCCCGGCGGTTGGCGCTTCCACCAGCCGCTGTCCTGGATCTCGCTGACCTGTGCCGCTCTGACCTTTTCCCAGTTCTGCGAGAAGAGCGCGTTGTAGGAACCCAGGGTGATCGGCTTCCCGTCGGGGAGCAGCCCTGCGACCAACTGTTGATCGCGGCTGGACAGCGCTTCGACATGCTCGCCCGGGCCGATCTGCAGCTTCTCGCCGTCCTTGGCGAGCGCGATGCCGTCGCGCGCGGCGACGCCCGAGAACCATGCAGCGACTGCGTGCTCGTCGACGCGCTCACTCAGGAGCACCGCACCGTGCCACGGCTCGAGCCCCTCCGGTGGCGCGAACTCGGTCGTGGCGAGGGTGTCGAGCTGACCGCCGGTGAGCTGCTGCACGTCAGCCGATCCCGGTGCGCCCGTCGGGCCGGGCAACGGTTGTGGACCTCCTGCACGTGGTGCGGCGAACGCTGCCTCGACGGCGCCACCTCGGGCGACCTCGTCGCGACCGCGGACGGTGTCGACGAGCAGGATCAACATCGCAACGCCCAGACCGATCAGCAGCAACAGCAGCCCGAGGCTGTGGCGGTGATCGGTGCGGTAGGTCGGCAGTGCCGGCACCGGGGGAAGCACGACATCGGTGTAGCCGTCGATCGTGCCCCCGAGCGTCACGCCGTCGGTGGTGTACAACGGCGTGAACGAGACGGTGTAGTCCGAGCCGTGCTGGGTCAGCCGACAGTCACTCGTCGAACCGTTCGGACCGACCGTGCAGAACGTGTTCGAGAGGCGGAACCCGGTGAGCACGATGTCGAAGCGCTGCGTCTGTTGCGCCTCGCCGGGGTCGATCACGGCGACGTTCAGGATGCGACTCGAGAGCTTGGCCGCGGGCAGCGTGTAGTCGAGGATGTAGCGATGCTGGTTCTGGAACGTCACGTCCGGGTCGCCGATGCGGATCGTCGTGTCGACTCCGTCGTACGTGACGACCTGCACGTCGGCGTTTGCATTGGGCGAGCTCGCCGTGACGTTCTCCGGGATGCCGAAGTCGTCCCGGAGGTCGCGCTCGTAGCCGTGGCGATGGTCGCTGCCGAAGTCTTCGTCGACGACTTCGCGGTAGTTCAGCTTCTCGCCGCCGCCTGGGCTGATCGTGATCTGCTTCGCATCGAAGCGCTCACCGTGGCGCGCGGCGCCGATGGCACCGAACCACCCGAGCGCGGCGCACCCGAGCACCACGAGCAGCACAATGACGTGCCGCCAGATCCTGATCCGTTCGAGCCCGAACCTGTTCGCGCGCATCGCACAGTGTGGACCCGACGACGGCCTGCACGCTCGCCGGACGAACAGAAGCGGCGATCAACCGACCGACGCCGATGCAACACAACCTCAGTGCCTCCGCGACCGGCGCGGTCGTCACGTGCACCTGAGCGCCCGCTGACGCCGGACGGTCGACGGCCGAGATCGGCCAACGCTGACGCCGGACCGTCAGTCGGTTCGTGCGGGCACGACGCGACGACGCGCGATTCGCCAACCATCACGTGTGCGAACGACGACGTCTTCGTAGACGACTGTTCCGGTCGCTCCGTCGGCCATCACCGACAATCCTTTCGATCGCACCGTGACGGAGCCGTCGGTCTCCTCGCGCACGATGACGTTGGTGACGTGGTGACCTGCCGGCTGTTCGCCGTTGGACGCTCGTGGCGGATCACCAACCCGACGTGGCGTGTCACCGGGTCGGCGCGGTGGCTCCTCCCGTCGACGACGCTGGGTCGCTCCCCGCTCCGCCTCGGTTGCCTCCATCACAAGTTCTCAGGTGGTTGTTCGCTCCAGCACCTCGACGCCGGCGACGGTGGTCTCGTGGGCGTAGCGCTGCTGGACGATGCCGTTCAGCCGGCCGCTGGGATCGCACCGGTCGGTCGGCTGGTACAGGGCGATGTAGCGGGGTGCTCCCTCGCCGGTGAGCAGATCGGCGATCCGCTCGATCGCGCCCGGGTACATGTGGACGTGGTCGAGCCAGAGGAACGGGACCTGTGGGTCGACGCCGGCGTCGGCGTAGAAGCCATTGCCGGCGCACATCACGTACAGGTGGTCGCCCGGCGCACGAACCGAGGTGAACCAGGCGGCCAAGGGCTGGTCGACCTCGAGGCGCGGATCGTTGCTGGCGACCGCACCGCTTCGTGCGCTGCTGAGCTGCAGGATGGCCGCCGCAGCGAGGAGGCCCGGGAGGAGCAGGGCGATCGCTGCGAGCATCGCCACACGCCGAGTCATCAGACGTACCAGGCAGACCGCCGCTGAGACGGACAGCATCGGGCACCACGTCAGCCAGTAGTGGCGGAAGAAGTTCCCACCGAGCAGGAACGACACGGCGACCACGGACGCCCAGATCCCGAGGAGGTGCGGGATGCGGACGGCGAGGCGGATGGGTGCGCCCGTCGGCGAGCGACGAATGCACAGAGCCAGCACGCACACCATCGCGACCGGCAGCAGGATGGGGCCGGCCACGAGGAACGTCGACCACAGACGGCCCCACATCGCGCCGCTGAGCGCGCTGCGGTCCGCGAGCCGGTGCGTTGCGACCGCGTACCACCATCGCGACAGACCGAACGCCGAGCCCTGGATCGCCAAGGCCACGCAGACGACGCTCACGCCGAGCGCGAGTGCTGCCATGTCCCGGATCGACTCGCGCCGAGTGCGCCAGCCGGACCTCGGGGCGAGCGCCGACCAGACGAGCAGGGCTCCGATGCCTTCGAAGCCACTCTGCTTGAGTGACAGCGCCAGTCCTGCGACGATGCCGCTGAGCACGAGCAGGCCCGGCCGATCGTCGACGATCGCTCGGACGCCGATGGCGAGGCCCGTGACCGCCACGGCTCCGGCGAGCAGCTCGCCGTTGGCGAGGTGACCTTCGATGGCCGGGTTGGCGGTGAGTGCGGCGACCAGGACGGCGGCGATGGAGCCCGCCGAACGTCCGGCGATCTGCGTTGCGACGGATGCCGTGGCGACCACGAGCACGACGCCGAACAGCATCGCCATGATCCGCAACGAGGCAACGCTGCCTCCGGAGGCCCAGTCCCAGAAGCGGTAGACGGCGATGAGCCCTTGCGGACGATCGACCCAGACGTCGCGGTAGAGGGTTCGGCCGTGCGCCCACGATCTGGCGATCACGAGGAAGCCGGCCTCGTCCGCCGTGATCGGCGTCCAGTACATCCGCAACCGGAGCGAAACGCTGAGCACCGAGGCGACGACGAGGGACCAGATCGGCGCCATGGCCGGCGGACGTGGTCGCCGGATCGGCGTGACGTTCGGCGCGGCGAGCTGCTTCGGGGCGAGGAGTTGCATGCGTTCCGAACGTACGGACGACATGTCCGGCCGCCCATCCGGCATGACCCTCGCAGCACCCTTCGCGCCTGGGGGATCTCCCCGTGCGCCGGACTCGAATCAGATCAAGCGACGCTCGTTGGCCCAGACCGCGAGCTCGTGACGGCTCGACAGCTGGAGCTTGCGCAACACGGCCGAGACGTGCGTCTCGATCGTCTTCGGTGACAGGTGCATGCGCGTCGCGACCTGCTTGTACGCGTAGCCGCGGGCGATCAGCCGCAGCACCTCCTGCTCGCGAGCGGTGAGCAGGTCGAGGTCGGGATCTGTCGGGGCCGGCAGGTCGCCGGAGAACGCATCGAGCACGAACCCTGCGAGGCGCGGCGAGAAGACCGCATCGCCACCGTGCACGCGCTCGACCGCGTCGAGCAACTCCGTCGCGCTGATCATCTTCGTCACGTAGCCGCGGGCGCCCGCGCGCACGACGGCGATCACGTCCTCGGCAGCGTCGGACACGGACAGCGCGAGGAACCGGGTCTCGGGAACATCTTCGCGAACGCCGGCGATCACGTGCTGGCCGCCACCGCCCGGGAGGTGGACGTCGAGGAGCACGACGTCGGGCCGGCAACGGCGGATCATGGCCACGCCGTCCTCGACCGACGCGGCCTCGCCGACGATCTCGATCCGCGAGGGTTCGCCGTGCTCACCGCGTGCCACGTCGGTCAGCTCACCTCGGACACCAGCACGGAAGAGCGCGTGATCCTCGACCAGCGCGACCCGAACCGTCACGGCCGGCTGCCGCGACTGGTGCGTGGCAGCCGGATCTCGACCTCGGTCCCCACCTCGACCTCCGAGGTCACGACCGCCGTTCCGCCGGCGCGCTGGACGCGCCCGACGATGGACTCGCTGATGCCACGCCGGTCAGCGGACACCGACGCGCGATCGAAGCCTCGGCCGGCGTCGCGAACGAACCCGGTGAGCTCGGTGTCGTCGGCCTCGATGAACACGTCGACGCGATCCACCCCGGCATGGTGCGCGGCGTTGACCAGCGCCTCACGGATCGCCGCGACCAGCGACCTCGACACGTCGTCGAGGGGCTGGTCGCCGACGATCACGGTCTCGATGCGGATGTCGTACTCGTCCTCGATCTCGGCGGTCAGCACCTCGATCGCGGCGTGCAGCGTGGTCGATTCGCCGATCCGCTGAGCCCCGTACAGCCAGGCCCGCAACTCGCGCTCCTGGCGCCGGGCGAGGCTGACCATCCGCCGCGGGTCCTCACTCCGTTGCATCAGCACGAGGGATTGCAGCACGGAATCGTGCAGGTGCGCCGCCAGCGCTGCTCGCTCGTCCTCCCGGATGCGCATCGATCGCTCGTCGTCCAGCGCTCGCAGGAGACGCCCGCCTGCCGGTGCCGCGAACAGGGCCAGCCCACCGACGACGACGGCGATCGCGCTCGCCGACGCCCCGACGCTGGCCAGGCCGCCGGTGCGATCGGCCAGCGACAACACGCCCGCGACGAGCAGGGCGAGGCCGGCGATCACCTGCACGGAGCGCACCAGCACGGTGTGAACGCGGGTGCGGTTCTCGATCAGGCCGGTGGACGGGCCGAACGTCCACGCCAACGACGTACCGACGGCCACGGCGGTCGCGGGCGCCATGATCTGGTCACCCGGCCACAGCCCGATCGATCGAGCGGCCAGCAGGACCGCGGCCGTGAACGCCGCGATCGACAGATGGCGGTTCCCCAACGTGGGCTGCGGCGGACGGACGTCCTCGCGAGCAACCGGCGCGGACGAGCACGCCACGGCGATCCCGTACAGCACCAGGCCGACCCCTCCGACCAGGGTGAGCAGACCGACGGCCGCGCGCAACACGGTGGGCTCGACGGACCATCGATCGGCGTAGCCGCCGGCGACGCCGACCAGGACTCGATCCTTGCTGCGCGGGACGCGCCGGATGTGGAATCGGTCGGTCACCGGATCATCGTGACACAGCCATCCCTGAGCGGCCATCGGGCACATCCCCTGACCCGGAGGGCACGAATCAGGGACATCCCTGATTGCCACCTCCGACCTGCGTCTCTACCGTTCGGAGCATGACCCCGATCACGCCCGAGGCGGACGACGACCTGCGCGACGACGCTCCCGATGGCGACGCTGTCGCGTCGCCGAATGGCGAGAACCAGGTTCGGCCGCCGCGAGTGGTGGGGGGCGTCGCCGCCTTGATCTCGGCGCAACTCGGTCTCAACCCCTTCTGGGTGCGGCTGACGTTCGTCGTCCTGACGTTGCTCGGGGGCCTTGGCATCGTGCTCTACGTCGGACTCTGGTTGGTCTTGGTCGTCGGTGCCGATGATCACCGTCGAGTGGTCCGACCGCTCGGTGGCGCGGTCATCGTGCTCGGCACGTTGCTCGCCCTGCGCGGCCATCGCACGCACTTCGTGAGCGGGCCTGCCGCCATCGTGTTGCTCCTGGTCGGCCTCGCCGTCGCGCTCTGGCAACCACGGTCTCGGTCCTCCGTCGCCGCCACGCCGCTGGGCGGCGCCGTCACCGTCGATCCACAGGCGCCCACCACTCCGCGTCGGCCGATGTCGATCCTCGGGCCGTCGTTCCTCGGCCTCGCGGTCGTCACCGCAGCCGTCGGTGCCCTGATCGACCAGGCGAACGGCGGACGACTGCACCCCGAACAATGGCTCGGCGCCGCCGCAGCCGTCTGCGGCCTCGGCTTGCTCATCGGCATCGGGTGGGGACGGGCTCGCTGGCTCATCGTTCCCGTTGTCCTCTTCGCCGCGTCGGGCTACGTCGGTGGCGTGGCGAGCGCACGCGGGATCCGGATCCAGGACACCGGCTCCCGGTACATCGACGGGACAGATCGCAGCGGCCGCACATCGGTCTCCTTCGGTGACGTGGACCTGTCCGTCTACCAGCCGATCCCCGCACCCGAGCAGCAGGACCTGGCGGTGCTCGTCGGGCATGCCCACATCTACGTCGAGGAGTCGGCGAAGGCCTCCATCGACCTGACGTGGCAGATCGATCATGGGTCGGCGTCCATCGACGGCGTCCGCCAACCATCCACCGGCACTGTCCATCTCGGCCCCGCCGGCGCGGCCGACCTCGTCGTCCACGTCTCCATCTGGCGGGGCGACCTGACCGTCGAGAACCACGTCACGCCTGCCGCCGAGGCATCCGGTGAAGACGGAACCGCCGACGGATCCATCCCGGACGTCACCGATCCCTCGAGCGACGCGGTCGTCGTCACCCCCGGCGTTTCGATGACCCACGACGGGTCCTTCGTCCTCGGACAGGGCGAGGCCATCATCGACAACACCGATCACGTGACGCTCGGATCGTCCACGATCCGCGCCGATGGCGTCACCGAGATCAACACCTCCTACGGCCTGTTCGAGCTGCTGCCACGCGGCCTGCTCGTCACACCGACCAACGAGATCATCGACATGCGTCAGCGACGAGCCGACCTCACCGCGGTGACCACGACCACGCAACCCGGAACGACGACGACCACCAACGCGTCGACCCCCGACACCACCACAGGATCCTGAGCATGCACCGGCACCACATCGACCTCGTCTCCGCAGTGTTCGGCGCCGCAGCCATCGTCGTCGGCGTGCTCGTCATCATCGGCCGGGCCGACACGCTCGTGGACAACCCGGTCTCGTCGATCGCCATCGTTGCGATCGCGATCGGGATGACGCTCGTCGACTACGCCTTTCGTCGGTTGCGCAAACGCCGAGCCGTCTGAACCCTCGGGGGCGGTCCGCCGTCAGGACACGCAGAGGCAGAAGGGATGGCCGGCGGGGTCGAGGAACACGCGGAACGTGGTGCCGGGCTGGTGCTCGGCCAACGTCGCACCGAGCTCGAGCACGGCCTGTTGTCCGGCGTCGAGGTCGTCGACCATGACGTCGATGTGCATCTGCTGCGGCACGTCCTGGCCCGGCCACTGCGGCGCGCGGAACGCGGCGACGCGCTGGAAGCAGATGCACTGATCGCCGGCCGCGTTGCGGACCTCACCCCAACCGTCGTCGGAGGTCACCCTCCAGTCAAGCACGGCGCCGTAGAACGCGGCGAGGCGACCGGGGTTGTCGCAGTCGAGGACGAAGGAAGGGAATCGAGCGATGGCCATGCGCGGCACCGTACGGCGGTTTGCGGACGGATCACGTCCGCAATGTCCGCGTCGCCGTCGTGTCGTTCAGCCGCCGTACTCGGCGTCGGTGACGTGCTCGCCCCAGGTGACGACCCGGCCGGTCTCGTCGGCCTCTTGGATCGCGACGTGGGCCATGGAGCGGTCCGCGGTGGCTCCGTGCCAGTGCTCCTCGTCGGGTTCGATGTAGACGACGTCGCCGGGTCGGATCTCCCGCACGTTGCCGCCGCGCCAGCCGACGTAGCCGATGCCGTCGGTGACGTAGAGGGTCTGCCCTTTGGGGTGGGTATGCCACGCCGTGCGGGCGCCCGGCGTGAAGCGCACGTGCGCGCAGGCCACGCACGACTGCTCGTCGGCGCTGCGGACGCTGTCGATGTACACGGTCCCGGTGAACCAGTCCGCTGGTCCTCGGGCGGTCGTGCCGCCGCTCTTGGTGAACTTCACGATGGTTGTCCTGTCGCTCGTGGGTCGGGTGGGATGCGTGAGCAGCGTGCGCTCTACGCCTCGGGGATCGGTCGTCCGTAGGTCGCCAGGTCGATCGCCGTCGGCTCGGGCCCGCCGCGCAGGCCGGTGTCGAGCGCGTCGATCGCGGCGAGCTCCGCATCGGAGAGCTCGAAGCCGAACACGTCGAAGTTCTCGGCGATGCGGTGCGGTTTGGTCGACTTGGGGATCGCCGAGCGGCCCTGCTGCTGGTGCCAGCCGAGCATGACCTGCGCGGGGCTCTTCGAGTGCGCCTCGGCAATGCCGACGATGGTCGGGTCGTCGAGCGTGCTCGTGTGCTTGCCCGGGCGGTAGAAGGTGATGCCGCCGATCGGTGACCACGCCTGGGTGAGGATGCCGTGCTCGGCGCCGAACGTCTGCACGTCGGGCTGCTGGAAGTACGGGTGCACCTCGATCTGGTTGACCGCCGGCACGACGGTCGCGGTGTCGAGCAGCCGGGTGAGGTGATCGACCATGAAGTTGCTGACGCCGATCGCGCGGACCTTGCCGTCGGCCAGCAGCGTCTCCAACGCCCGGTACGCCTCGAGCGTCTTGTCGAAGTCGGTCGGCAGCGCCTGGTGGAGGATGAGCAGATCGATCGTCTCGACGCCGAGCTTGGCGGCGCTCTTCTCGAACCCGTGGAGCGTCTCGTCGTAGCCGTAGTCGCTGATCCAGATCTTCGTCTCGACGAAGACATCGCCGCGGGCGATGCCGGACTGCGCGATCGCCTCGCCGACCTCCTGCTCGTTGGCGTACGCGGCGGCCGTGTCGATGTGCCGGTAGCCGGTCTCGAGCGCGGCGCGAACGGCGTCGCGGGTCTCGTCGGGCGGCGTCTGGAAGACACCGAGACCGATCCTCGGGATCTCGACGCCGTTGTTGAGCGTGAACGTGGGTGTGGTCATGTCGTGAGACCTCCTGGGTCTGGCGATCAGTTCGTGGTGTCGGCGCCGCTGGGCGTGCTGATCCACGACGCGAGCAGGCCGAGCGCGTCGTGCGACGGCGAGCCCGGCTCGGCCGTGTAGACGTTGATGCGCTGTCCGGGATCGGCGGTGAGCTCGAGCGCTTCGAAGTCGAGTACGAGATCGCCGACGAGGGGATGGTGGAACCGCTTGGTGCCCGTGCGGTGGAACTTGACGTTCTGCGCGGCCCAGCGGAGGCGGAACTCCTCGCTGCGCGTCGACAGCTCGCCGATGAGGTCGGTGAGTCGCTTGTCGTACGGATCGCGGCCGGCAGCCGAGCGGAGGATCGCGACCGAGTCGTGGGCGACCGTGTCCCAGTCGACGAAGAACTCGGGTGCGTCGGGGCTGAGGAACATGAACCGCGCGCTGTTGACGGGGCGCGACGGGAAGCCGAAGACGGGGGAGTACAGCGCCTCGCCGATGCGGTTGGCGGCGAGGATGTCGAGGCGCTCGTTGCGCAGGTATGCGGGCGCGGCGATCGAGTCGAGGACTCGCTGCACGCCCTGGCGCACGCGCTCTTGTGCCGGGCGCCGGCGGGGTGCGTTGTTCGCGGTCGCGGCGCGGACGAGATCGAACAGGTGGGCGCGTTCGGCTTCGTCGAGCTGGAGCGCGCGGGCGATGCCTTCGAGGACGTCGTCGGACACCCCGTGGGTGTTGCCGCGCTCGAGGCGGGTGTAGTACTCGACGCTGATGCCGGCGAGCATCGCGACCTCTTCGCGACGGAGGCCCTTGACGCGCCGGTTGGTGCCGTAGACGGGAAGTCCGGCTCGTTCTGGGGTGATGTTGGCGCGGCGGGAGGCGAGGAATTCGCGGATGCCGTCCTTGCTGTCCATGCGGTGCACGCTACGACGCCCTCGGGTCGAGTGGGAGTCCCTGCTGGTACCCCTCTTGACGCGGTCTCCCACGTTCACCGCGATGGTGGTTGGGTGGGTGTCGACGGCGACGAGGAGTCGGGTCGATATCGAGGAGTAGTGATGAGAGCAGCGATCTTCAAGGGTCCGGGCACGATCGAGGTCGGTCGACGACCCGACCCGCGCGTCGAACGACCGACCGACGCCGTGGTGCGGGTCGTCATGGCATGCGTGTGCGGTTCCGACCTCTGGTACTACCGCGGCGAGTCATCGCACGCCGTCGGCTCGATCGGCCACGAGTTCATCGGTGTCGTCGAGGACATCGGCTCGGAGGTGTCCACCGTCGCGGTCGGCGACCTCGTCGTCGCTCCGTTCATCTTCAGCGACATGTCGTGCCCGCACTGCCATCACGGCTCGACGATCTCGTGCGTCGCCGGCGGCAACTTCGGCAACGGCACCATCGACGGTGGCCAAGGCGAAGCCGTGCGAGTGCCGCTCGCCGGCAGCACGCTCGTGAGGGTGCCCGGCTCCGGCCACTCCGATCCCATGCTCCGGTCGCTGCTCACGCTGTCCGACGTCATGTCGACGGGGCACCACGCGGCCGTGTCGGCCGGAGTCCAGCGCGGCGACACCGTGGCGGTCGTCGGCGACGGAGCCGTCGGCCTGTCCGCGGTGCTCGCCGCCAAGCGCCTCGGCGCGGCGCGGATCATCGCGCTCAGCCGCCACGCCGATCGCCAGCGGATCGCCCTGCAGTTCGGCGCGACCGACATCGTCGACTCCCGCGGCGACGAGGCGAACCACGCCATCCTCGAGCTCACCGACGGCATCGGCGTCGACGCCGCGCTCGAATGCGTCGGCACGCAGCAGTCGATCGACACCGCCGCGGCGATCGCCCGGCCGGGATCGACCATCGGCATCGTCGGCGTGCCCCACGGCGCAGTGCCGTTCGACGCCACGTTCTTCCGCAACATCGGCTGGCGTGGCGGTCCGGCGCCCGCACGGATCTACATCCCCGAACTGCTCGACGACGTCCTCGAGGGCCGCATCGAGCCGGGCCTGGTGCTCGACTTCGAGACCGACCTCGACGGCACTCCCAACGCCTATGCGGCGATGGACGACCGCACCGCGATCAAGTCGCTCATCCGGGTCGGGAGCGTCTGATGGCCGGCTGGACACGAGGCGACCTCGACCGGATGGGCGCCAGCGAGGAGCTCGATCTCGCTTCGCGGCGGGACGACGGCTCGCTCGGCCGGTTCGTGACGATGTGGGTCGTGCGGGTCGGCGACGACGTCTACGTGCGGTCGGCCGGCGGCGCGGACCGACCTTGGTATCGGCATGCCGTCGCACGCGGCCTCGGCGCGATCCGCGCCGGCGGCGTCTCACGCGATGTCGCCTTCGAAGGCGTCGATCCACGTGCACATCGCGCGATCGACGCCGCCTATCAAACCAAATACGACCGCTACGGGCCGACGATCGTCGGCAGCGTCATCGGCGCTGCGGCGCACGCGGTCGCGATTCGGCTCGTCCCGACAGGAGAACCAGCATGAGCACCACCCCGACATCCGTCATCGTCGTCATCGGCGTCGGCTCGATCGGGCAGGCGATCGCCCGCCGGGTCAGCACCGGCAAGCACGTCCTGCTGGCCGACCTGCGAATCGAGAACGCCGACCGGGCGGCCGAGGTGTTCCGCGATGCAGGCTTCGACGTCACGACGACCACCGTCGACGTCGCCGATCGTGCGTCGGTCCACGCGCTCGCCGAGGCGGCGTCACAGCTCGGGGACGTCGTCGGTGTGATCCACGCTGCGGGCGTCTCGCCGAGCCAGGCGTCGCCGGCGACGATCCTGGCCGTCGACCTGCTCGGCACGGCGATCGTGCTCGACGAGTTCGGCGACGTCATCGCGGCCGGAGGCTCCGGCATCGTGATCGCGTCTCAGTCCGGGCACCGCCTCGGCTCGCTCACCGCTGAGCAGGACGCCGCGCTGGCGACCACACCGGTCGAGGACCTGCTGGCGTTGCCGATGCTGCAGCCCGACCAGGTCACCGATCCGCTGAACGCCTATCAGATCGCCAAGCGTGGCAACGCTCTGCGGGTGAAGGCCGAGGCCGTTCGATGGGGGCGGAGGGGAGCGCGGGTCAACACGATCAGCCCCGGAATCGTGATGACGCCGCTCGCCCGCGACGAACTGACCGGCTCGCGCGGCGACGGCTACCGACGGATGATCGAGCGCTGCCCCGCCGGCCGCGCCGGCACGCCCGACGAGATCGGCGCGCTCGGTGCTTTGCTGATGGGACCCGACGGCGCGTTCGTGACCGGCAGCGACTTCCTCATCGACGGCGGCGTCACCGCCTCGTACTTCTACGGCGACCTCCAACCCGCCTGACGACAACGACATACGGAACACAACGACACAACGACACGACACGACAGGAACGACATGAACACGATGATCACCAACCGCACGCTCGGCACCGGCGCGGCCGCGCTCGATGTCTCCGCCATCGGCTACGGCTGCATGGGCCTCGACTCCGCCTGGGGCGCACCGATGCAGGCCGACGACGCCATCGCCCTGCTGCGCCAGGCCCACGAGCGCGGCGTCACCTTCTTCGACACCGCCGAGGCCTATGGCCAGGGCAGCAACGAGACGCTCGTCGGACGAGCGCTCGAACCGATCCGCGACAGCGTCGTGATCGCCACGAAGTTCGGGTTCGCCGAAGGCAAGCCGGCCAATGGCGCCGACAGCCGACCGGAGCGGATCCGCCAGGTCGCCGACGACGCGCTGCGCCGGTTGCGCACGGACCACATCGACCTCTTCTACCAACACCGCGTGGACCCGAACGTTCCGATCGAAGATGTGGCCGGCGCGGTGGGCGAGCTCATCGCCGCCGGCAAGGTCCGCCACTTCGGCCTCTCCGAGGCCGGTGTCGACACCATCCGCCGTGCTCACGCCGTGCAGCCCGTGACTGCGCTGCAGAGCGAGTACTCGCTGTGGTGGCGCGAACCCGAGGAGGAGATCATCCCGGTGCTCGCCGAGCTCGGCATCGGGCTCGTCCCGTTCAGCCCACTCGGCAGGGGTTTCCTCACCGGCACCATCACGGCCGACACCACGTTCGGCGAGGGCGACGCCCGCGGCAACTCGGGCGTGTTCCCGCGGTTCGCGGAGGAGAACCGTCGTGCGAACGAAGCGTTCGTCGAGCTCATCCGTCGCGCCGCCGACGAGCGCGGTGCGACACCCGCCCAGATCGCGCTCGCCTGGATCCTCGCCAAGAACCCGACGCACGCCCCGATCCCCGGGACCACCAAGCTGCACCGGCTGGAGGAGAACCTCGCGGCGGTCGCACTGGTGTTGCCAGCTGACGAGGTCGCGCGCCTGGACGATGCCGCGGCCGCCGTGCAGATCGTCGGCGAGCGGTACAACTCGCAGATGCAACAGATGATCGACCGCTGACGGCGGGTCCGCCTCGGGTGGCTCTCGACCGCCGAGATATCGTCCGCGCATCCCAACCGTGAGGAGATGTCGTGAGCGGTATCACGTCAGCGCAGGTTCGAGCCGGACTCGACCATCCGGTCATCGATGCCGATGGTCACTTCGTCGAGATGGCGCCGATCCTGCACGACGAGATCGTCGAGACGCTCGTCGAGTTGGGCGGTGCCGGCTTGCGTGATCGCTACCTGGCCAGCAGCGTGCGACCCACGGACACGTCGGTCATCCTCGGCAGCCGAACGCTCACCGGGGCGCGCGACACGTGGTCGTCGATGCCGTCGTGGTGGGGCTGGCCGACGGAGAACGTTCGTGACCGGGCGACCGCGCACCTGCCCGGGCTGTTGTACGAGCGCCTCGACGAGATCGGCATCGACTTCGCGATCCTGTACCCGTCGATGTCGCTCTCCTTCCTCGAGGTCGACGACGACGAGCTCGCGGCGGGGCTGTGCCGGGCGGTCAACCGCCACCACGCGAACGTCTTCTCGAAGTACTCGGACCGGATGACGGTCGGCGCGCTGATCCCGATGAACTCGCCCGCGTCGGCCGTCGCCGAGCTTCGGTACGCGGTCGAGGAGCTCGGCATGAAGGCCGGCGTGATCGCGGCCTACGCCAAGCGCCCGATCCCCAAGCTCCAACGGGACCACGGAACACTGTCGCCTGCGGTGTATCGCCTCGACCACTTCGGGCTCGACAGTGAGTTCGACTACGACCCGTTCTGGCAGGCGTGCGTCGACCTGCGGTTCTCGCCCTCCGTGCACTCCTCGGTGCAGTACCACGATCTCTCCCGCTCGACCTCGAGCTACGTGTTCAACCACGTGAACGGGATCGCCAAGTGCCACGAGGCGCTCGCCAAGTCATTGTTCCTCGGCGGCGTGACGCACCGGTTCCCCGCCTTGCGCATCGGCTTCCTCGAAGGAGGCGTCGCGTGGGCGAGCATGCTCTACACGTCGCTCCTCGGCCACTGGGAGAAGCGGAACCGCCGCGACATCGTGCGCCTCGATCCCGGTCGCCTCGACGTCGCCGAGCTGATGCGCTACGTCGCGTCGCACGGCGACGACACGGTCCAGGCGAACGCCGAGCGGCTCCGCGACTGGTTCTCGGCGCCGGCCAGCCGACCGGCCGAGCTCGACGAGTTCGCCGCCGCGATGCTCGAACGTCCCGAGGACATCCGCGACACGTTCGTCACCAACTTCTTCATGGGCTGCGAGGCCGACGACCCGTTGGTCGCCTGGGCGTTCGACGCCGCGCACAGCCCGATGGGCGCGCGGCTCGGTGCGCTGTTCGGCAGCGACGTGTCGCACTGGGACGTACCCGACATGACCGAGCCCGTCGCGGAAGCGTGGGAGCTCGTGGAGCACGGACACATCACCGGTGAGGACTTCAAGGAGTTCACCTTCACGAACGCCGTTCGGCTCCATGCCGGACCCAACCCGGACTTCTTCCGGGGCACGGTCGTGGAGGCCGCTGTCGACGCGGAGCTCGCCAGGGCGGCGAACCCTTGAGTGTGCGGCTGGAACGGCCCGCTGCCCCGCCGTTGCGGAGCGTGCTCTTCGCCGCAGGGTCCGACCTCGAAGACATCGTGAAGGCCTACGACTCCGGCGCCGATGCGCTGATCGTCGATCTCGAAGAGCCACAGACGCCGATGACCGCGCAGGTCCGCACGCGGGCGCGCGCCATCGTCGCCGAGTTCCTCGACGGCTGCCCTGCTGCAGGCACCGACACGGAACGACCGCTGCTGTTCTGCCGGGTGCAGCCCTCCCGTACCGGCGGGCTCTGGAAGGACCTGCTGGCGTGCCTGCGGCCGGCGCTGACGGGCGTGGCGATCCCCAAGTCGTACGGCCGCGACGACATCGTCGCCGCCGAGGGCGTGATCACCAACGCCGAGGCCGAGACGGGCAGGGCGCTCGGATCGACCTGGATCTACCCGATCTTCGAGACGGCCGAAGCGATCCTCGATGCGCGCGACATCGCGATGGCCTCGACCCGCGTCGCGTACATGGGCGGCGCGGTGTCGCGCTTCGGTGACATCCACCAGGCGCTCGGATACCGCTGGACCGCGGGTGGGCAGGAGACGCACTGGCTCCGCTCGAAGCTGCTCGTCGACGCCCGCGCCGCCGGGGTCCGGTATCCCATCAGTGGCATGTGGGGCGGAGCCAACGACGACCTCGACGGCCTCCAGATTTTCGCCACCGATCTGCGCGACCTCGGCTACTACGGGATGATGCTCGGCAACCCGGCCCACATCCCCCTCGTGCACGAGATCTTCACTCCGGCAGCCTCGGAGATCGCCTACTGGCAGGAGCTGGTCCGGTTGGGCGACGAGGCCGACCGCACTGGCGAAGGGCCGGTGCGCTACGGGGATCCGAACCAGGGCGAAGGGCATGTCGTCCACGGCGCGCACGTCGAGTCGGCGCGGCTGAACCTCGAATGGGCCAACGGGCTCGGGCTCTAGGGTCGGAGGTTCTGCTCGAGATCATCGAGCAGGCTCAGGTGTGTCGGCGTCCAGCCGAGCCCGGCGCGGGTGATGGCGCTCGACGACGGTTGGTCCATCGCGAAGACCTCACCGAGGGGGCCGAACGACTCCCGAGGCACCTGCCGCACCGGGAGCCCGAGCTTCCTGCCGATCATGTCGGCGATGTCGCGCACGGCGTCGCCCTCGTCGGCAACGGCGTGCCAGGAGCTGCCGGCGGGGGCGTGCTCCAGCGCGAGGCGGAACAGGACCGCTGCGTCGAGCGCGTGGACGGCCGGCCAGCGTTGCGTGCCGTCACCCGGGTAGCCGGAGACCGCGGTGCTTCGGGCGATCTGCGTGAGCAGACCAGCGAAGCCCCCCATGCCGTTGTTGTGCACCGTGCGAGGCAGGCGGATCGCCGACGTGCGCACCCCGCGCTCGGCGAGCGCGAGCGTCGTGGTGACCGTGCGTCCACGGCCACCGACGATCCCTTCGACCGGGAGCGGATCGTCCTCGGTGGATGCTCGACCCGGGATCCACGGCGTGCCGGACACGATCGCGAACGGGCGGTCGCTGCCCAGGAACTCCTCGCCGATGGCCGTGATGGCGTTGGTCTCCTCGGTGATCGAGCGGGTGAGCGCTTCGATGCTCGAGAAGTCGTTGCTGAAGGCGAGGTGGATCGCTCCGTCGGACTGCGCTGCGCCGCGGCGGATCACGTCGAGGTCGCTGAGCCCGCCAGGGATCGTCGCGGCACCGGCCTGCCGCGCAACGGCGGCGGAGGTGTCCGAACGGGTGAGGGCCAGGACGGTGTGCCCGGCGCCGAGCAGTTCGGCGACGACGGCGGAACCGATCAGGCCGGTACCACCGGTGATGAAGACCTGCATGACGAAACCTCCGAGTGTGATGGGACTTTTATCCCGTCACTGTACCGCGGTGATGGGACAAGAGTTCCGTCACCTACGCTGTGCTCATGGGTCGATGGGAGCCGAACGCGCGGGAGCGCCTCGTGATGGCCGCCGTCGACCTGTTCAGCGAGCAGGGTTACGACGAGACGACCGTCGCCCAGATCGCAGATCGTGCCGGCGTCACGAAGAGCACGTTCTTCCGCCACTTCCCCGACAAGCGCGAGCTGCTCGTCGCCGGCCAAGCGACGCTCAGCCGCTTGTTCGCCGAGGGCATCGCGTCGGCACCTGCTGACGCCGGCCCGCTCGAGGCGATCGCAGCCGGCCTGACCCGGGCCAGCGAAACGCTCGGCCCGGTCAACCACGAGCTCGGCCCTCGCCTCGAAGCGCTGATCGCCTCGAGCACGGAACTGCAGGAGCGCAGCATCCTCAAGAGCGTGGGGCTGGCCACGGCGATGTCGGACGCACTGGTGGCGCGCGGCGTGTCCGATGCGATCGCCCGGCTGGCCGCCGAGATGGGTGTCCTCGCGTTCCACCACGGCTTCGTCGAGTGGTCCGGCCGAGCCGGCGGCGAGGGCGGCGAGCTCGCGCGCCTCACCGTCGCCGCCCTCGACGAGCTCCGGACCGCCGCTGCCTCGCTCACGTCGCCGCCGGCGGACGGCATCGTCACCAGGTCGCGCCGGCCGGCTGACGGGTCGGGGCGTTCAGGCGGTTCCACAGGTTGATGTTCGCGATCGTCAGCACGAGCGCAGCGAGCTGGGTGCCGTCGAAGTGGTTGGCGGCACCCTTCCACACCTCATCGGAGACGGCGTCGCCGCGGTCGCTGAGTCGGGTGGTGGCCTCGCACAGCTCGAACGCGGCGCGCTCCGCATCGGTGTAGAACGGCATCTCGCGCCACGCGCTCACGCCGTCCAGGCGATCGGCGGACTCCCCGAGCTCGCGCAGCGCACGGCAGTGGCCGTACACGCACACGCTGCAGCCGTTGATCTGGCTGGCACGCAGGCAGATCAGCTCGACGAGCACCGGCGACAGGCCGGTGTCGCCGACGGCCTTGCCGAGTGCCTGCAGCGCGTCCATCGCTCCGGGCACGGCGAAGGCGGGGTGTTCGATTCTTGCGCTCATGATCTCCTCCAGGTGTGTCACATCCGGCGCGCGGCCGGGGTCAACTGGTATGACCCCCGACCGCGGAGGAACGTGACCGATGGACGAGAACAACGCCGAGAGATCGAGCTGGATGGCCGGCGAGTTCGAGCGACAGCGCGGCCGCCTGCACTCGGTCGCCTATCGCATGCTCGGCTCGTTGGCCGACGCCGACGACGCGTTGCAGGAGGCCTGGCTGCGCGTCGACCGCGCCGACATCGACGACATCGCGAACCCGGCCGGATGGCTGACCACCGTGACGGCCCGCGTCTGCCTGAACATGGTGCGCGCCCGGTCGAACCGGCACGAGGAGCCCAACGCATCACACGTGCCGGATCCCGTCATCCAGGAGGAGTCGACCGGCGATCCCGCCTTCGAGGCCGTGCTCGCCGACTCGGTCGGGTTGGCGATGCTCGTCGTCCTGCAGACGCTCGGCCCGGCCGAACGTCTGGCCTTCATCCTCCACGACATGTTCGCGGTGCCGTTCGACGAGATCGCCTCGATGCTCGATCGCACGCCCGAGGCGGTGCGCCAACTCGCCAGCCGAGCGCGCATGCGAGTGCGTTCCGCTCCCGTCGCAGACGCCGACCTCGCCCACCAGCGCGTCGTCGTCGATGCCTTCTTCGCCGCCGCCCGTGCCGGTGACTTCGACGCCCTCGTCACGATCCTCGCCCCGAACGTGCGGCTGCGCGCGGACGGCGGACCCTCTCGACCCGGCGTCTCCGCGATCGTGCACGGCGCCGAGGTCGTGGCCGGGCGGGCGATCATGTTCTCGGCGCCCGGCGCGATCATCCGACCGGTCGTCGTCAACGGCAGTGCCGGCATCGTCGCCACGACGGCCGCCGGTGAGCCGATCTCGGTCATGGCGTTCACGGTCGTCGACGATCGCGTCGTCGCGATCGACGTCCTCGCCGATCCCGACCGACTCCGCCAGCTTCCTGGCATCACCGCCGCGAGCTGACCTCGAGCTACTTGAGGAACTTGCTCGTGGTGTTGTCGGCCAGCACCTTGCCACCGGTCTGGCAGGTGGGGCAGTACGCGACCGTGTAGCTGCTGTAGCTCACTGAGCGGATCGTGTCGCCGCACACCGGGCAAGCCTCGCCGACCCGACCGTGCACCCGGCCGGGCCGATCCTTCGACGAGCTCATGTCGGTGCGTGTGCGCTCGTAGTCGAGTCCGTCCTGGACCGCTTCGTGGATGGCCGTGCGGACCCGCGCGGTCTCCTCGGCGGTGAGCTTGCCGGTGTTCGCGAACGGCGAGATCTTGGCGCGGTGGCACACCTCGTTGGCGAGCATCCGCCCGAGGCCCGCGATCGCGCGCTGATCGCGCAGGAAGCCGTGCAGACGCATCGAGTGCTGAGCGAACTGCAGCTGCAGACCGGTGACATCGAGCTCGAGCGCCTCCGGACCCAGCTTGCTCAGCGGCAGGTCGGTGAGTGCCGTCGCCGTGGGCACGCACCACACCCCGGCGCGGCGTTCGGTGCCCTGCTCGGTGAGCAGCAGCGCCGGGTTGCTCGGCGCATCGAGATCGGGCTCGAACACGAAACGGGCCTGCCCGCCGCGTGGCTTGGCCGACTGCTTCTCGTCGACGAGCAGCCGTCCGCCCTGCATCAGGTGCACCACGAACGTGACCGGCTCGAACTGCAGCATCAGGTACTTGCCCCGCCGCCCGACGCGCTGCAACGGCAGGCCGTACGCGTCCTTGGGTGCCGGCACAGCGGTCTTCAATGCGGTGAACGTGAGCGGCACGAACTTCTCGAGCACGTGCCCGCCGAACTGCGCGGTGAGGCGCTCGGCGTGGGCTTGGACCTCGGGCAGCTCAGGCATCGGCGGCTCGGCTCAGACGTACTCGGTGCGGGTCCGCACGCTGTCGAACACGGTGCTCATCGCGCCGAAGATGGCCTGGTTGTCCATCAGCCGCTGCTGATCGCCGGTGAGCAGGATGCGACCCTGGATGAACGCCTCCTGTGCGTTGAGCGTGCCCGTCGCGACGCCGACCGCGGTCTCCCACGTCTGCTCGAACCGCACGTGCTCGGGATGCGCCGCACCGGCCATGAAGTGGAACCCGTCGGCGTCGACCTGCAGCGAGTACACGATGACGCCCTCGGGCGCATCGGTGACGACCTGGGTGACGCCGATGTCGGTCTCGGCGACGGCCGCAGCCACCTCCGGGCTGGCGGTCGCCTCGGCGGCGACGGCATCGATCCAGTCGAGACTGAGGTAGCGCACGGCGACAACGTAGTGTCGAATTCGTGCCGGAACCACCCTGGTCGCCCGCCGACGAGCAGCGCCATCCGGACGCCGCCGTCGAGGCCTGGTGGTGGTGGGGTGCGGCGGCCGATCTGCGCGCCGGCTGCTTCGTCGGCTTCGAGCGACGCGGCAACCGCTACGACTACTGGGCGGGGCTCGTCCAGGTCGACGAGCCATACCTCTACGTCGAGGAGCTCGACGGTGCCGATCTCCGTTCGGGCATGGAGATCAAGCCCGCGCAGATGTGGGCCGATCACGTGTGCGACGTGCCATTCGGGCAGTGGAGCCTCGGCAACGAAGCCCACGGCGTGCTGCTCGACGACCCCACGGAGGCGTGGCGACGCGCGTACGGCACGCTCGTGCCGGTGACGTTCGACATCGAGTGGTACGCCGCCGGCGAGCCCGCCGTGCTCGCCGAGATCGAGGGCCGACCAGGGGCGAACGGCTACCGCCAGGCCGGCGAGGTCGACGTGCAGATCGAGCTGACGTCGGGCGTGCTGGCGTTCAGTGGACCGGGCGAACGGGTGCACGTCTGGGGCGTGCCGTACATGCCATCATCGTTTGCCATGCCGATCCCCGCCTCCGGGATGCGCGCGCCGTATCGGCGCACCGACGGCGCGCTGGTCGACCAGGTGCTGACGGATCGCTGGTGGGCGTCCGTGCCGACGGGACCGATGGGCGGACCGGCGCGATGAGCCGCGACATCCTCAGCGAGCACGAGGCTGCCAAGCGCGGGCCGAAGTACCGCGAGGTCACGGCGCAGATGGGCATGATCGTCGAGGACCGCGCCAGCGGCTTCTGCGGCGACGTGGTGAAGATCACCTTCGAGGCCGTGACACTGCGCGACCGCAAGAACCAGTTCCGCCACTTCCGCTGGAAGGAGGGCGGGTTCCTGCTCGAGGGCAAGCCGGTCACGCTCGTCCGGGCGACGGTGGATGCGGCGCCGGTGCCGGCCTCCGCGCGGATGACCAACAGCGGGTCCGTGAAGTCGAGCGAGCCGGCGCGCGCCAAGGTCGCCCGTGCCGCGCGGATCTGGGTCGAGGGCAAGCACGACGCCGAGCTGGTCGAGCACGTGTGGGGCGACGACCTGCGCGAGCTCGGCATCGTCGTCGAGCCATTGCACGGCATCGACGACCTCGCCGGCGCCGTCCGCGACTTCGGCCCATCGCCAGAGCGGCGCCTCGGGATCCTCGTCGACCACCTCGTCGCCGGCTCGAAGGAGTCGCGCATCGCGGCCGAGGTGCGCGACCCGAACGTGCTCATCACCGGGCATCCGTTCGTCGACGTGTGGGCCGGCATCCGCCCGAAGGTGCTCGGCCTGCAAGCGTGGCCCGACGTGCCACGCGGCCAGCCGTGGAAGGAGGGCATGTGCCGAGCGCTCGGCACCGACCTCGCCACCTTCTGGCCGCGGCTGCGCAACAAGGTCTCGACCTACGCCGATCTGCGCCCGGAGCTGGTCGGCGCCGTGGAGCGGCTGATCGACTTCGTCGCCCCTGCGTGACGGATCGCTGGATCACCGGACCGTCAATCTTTCCGCAAGTCGCGTGAGGTTTCTTCAGGGCGCCCCTTGAAATCCCGATGCCTTGGTGATGGATGTCCTGACCGGGAGCTCGCACGTCGTCACCGACGACGGCACGGCCCCGCTCCTGCTCGCCGCCGTTCGCCGGCTGATCCGGGTCACGAGCGAGGAAGAGGTCGTCGGCGTGCTCATCGACGCGGTCCGCGATCTGGGCGGCACGGTCATCTCGGCCCAGCACCGCCGGGCGTCCACCCTGCCGATCGATCTCTCGTTCGGCATCGGCGAGCCGCTGCTGGCCGACGTCGCCGACCCCGTGAGCCATCGTCGGCTGCAGCAGCACCTCCAGGCGCTGCGCGACGACGCGGCGTTGGCCATCGCCCGGGTCGCGCTCGAGAACAACGTCGACGACGTCAACGCCACCGATCCGCTCACGGGCCTCGGCAACTGGAACGCCACGATGCAGGCGCTCGGCCGGCTCGTGCCGGGCGACGCGATCGCGTTGTTCGAGCTGGAGAACCTCAAGCAGATCAACGACTACTACGGCGTCGAGACGGGCGATCAGGTCATCCTCGGCTTCGCCCGCACCGTGCGCCGCGCCGCCCGCGCCGCCGACTCGGTGGGACGCGTCGGCGGAACCGAGTTCGTGTGGCTGCTGCGGGGCAGCACGCTGATCGGCGCTGAGTCAGCGCTCGCCCGCCTGCGCGACCTGTGGAGCCAGGACCGGCCGTACCCCGTCACCTACGCCGCGGGCCTGGCGCTGGTTGGCCAGAGCGGCCCGAACGAGGGCTACATGTACGCCGATCTCGCCGTGCAGAACGCGAAGCGCGCCGGCGTGAGCCAGACCATGGTCAGCCGTTGACCGACTAGTTTCGGGTCGGTGGATCCGGGACAGCTGAACGCCGCACGACTGCCGTTGAACGAGGCGTCGTCGATGCCGGCCGGCTTCTACACCGACCCTGCGGTGTTCGCCGCCGAGCGCGAGCACGTGCTGCTGCCGAGCTGGATCTTCCTCGCCCGCACCGACCAGGTCGCCGAGACCGGTGACCATCGCACCTTCGAGACGGTGGGCGGCCCGGTGTTCCTGGTGCGCGGCGACGACGGCGAGCTGCGCTGCTTCGCCAACTTCTGCCGCCACCGTGGCTCGCTGCTGGTGATGGGCGACGGGAACAGCAGCCGCTTCGTCTGCCCGTACCACGCCTGGAGCTTCCGCACCGACGGCACGCTGCTGGGGTGCCCCGACATGAAGTCGGCCGAAGGCTTCGACCGCGAGGCGAACGGGTTGATCCCGGTGCGGATGGAGACGTGGGCGGGGTTCGTGTTCGTCACGTTCAACCCCGACGCCGTGCCGCTGATCGAGACGCTGGGCGACCTGCCCGAGCGCCTCGCCTCCCATCGCCCGGACGAGATGATGTGCACGTGGACGGTCACGCTCGATGTGCACTGCAATTGGAAGCTGATCCTCGAGAACGCGATGGAGACGTATCACACGGGCACGCTGCACCGGGCGAGCGTGGGTGCGCAGCAGTCGCGCTCGCTGCCGACCCGTGGCGACTGGAAGTGCATCCAGGTCACGTCCGGTCGCTCGATCGCGACCCTGCCGGGCACCGAGCCACCGTTCCCGCCGATCGAAGGGCTCGACGACGACGCGCTCCAGGGCACGTACTTCACGGTGCTCCACCCGGCGTGCCAGTTCGCCGTCGCCCAGGACTGCCTGTGGTGGCTCAACGTCACGCCGATCGCCCACGATCGCTCGTCGCTGGAGATCGGCGGCTGCTTCCCGCGTGCGGTCACCGAGGCACCGGACTTCGCCACCAAGGCCGACCCGTACTACGAGCGCTGGGAGCTGGTCGGCCGAGAAGACGTCGGCATCCTCGAGCGCCAGCAGCGTGCCCTCGGATCAGCCGCCTACCGTCCCGGTCGGCTGTCCTGGCGCGACGACATGGTGCAGGGCCTCGGCCACTGGGTCCTCGACCGGCTGCCGAGCTCCGTGATCGGCTGAACGCCGCCGTTACTTGGCGGTGACGTCGGCAGCGATGTCGCCGGCCACCGCGGCGGCCTCACGGCGGTGCTTGAGCACCTCGATGACGACGGGCAGCAGGGAGACGGCGACGATGCCGACGCTGGCGATCTCGATGTTGTTCTTGACCCACTCGACGTTGCCGAGGAAGTGGCCGAGCGTGGTGACGCCCACACCCCACAGCACGCCGCCGATGATGTTGTACGTGATGAAGGTTCGGTACTTCATCCGCCCGACGCCGGCCACGATGGGGGCGAACGTGCGCACGACCGGCACGAACCGGGCCATCACGACGGTCTTCGATCCGTGCTTCTCCAAGAACGCGTGGGCCCGCTCGACGTGGGCCGGCTTGAAGAACCGGCTCTCCGGGCGTTGGAAGAGGCTCGGCCCCACCTTGCGGCCGAACAGGTAGCCGACCTGATCGCCGGCGACGGCCGCAGCAGCGACGACGAGCGCCACGATCGGGAGCGCAGGCAGGCGGTGGCCGCCGCCCGCGGCCGTGAAGAAACCGGCGATGAACAGCAGCGAGTCGCCGGGCAGGAAGAAGCCGATGAAGAGTCCGGACTCTGCGAACACGATGAGCGCGAGCAGGAGCAGGCCGCCACTCTCCAGCCACGATTCGATGTTGAAGAGGGCAAGCATGGGCGCCGAGGCTAGCGCTGAAAACGAGCCGGACCCGGGCACATGGCCCGGGTCCGGTTCAACGTCGGTTCAACTCGCGGGGTCGAAACCCCGACGATGGTGCAGCGTCAGCGCACCGGCGCAGCGGCCGCAGCGGCCGGCTCGATGTCGCCGCCCATGCTGATCTTCTGGCGGGCGCTGAAGGCCACCGCACCGATCAGCACCACGAGCGCAGCGGCGGCGATCGAGTAGCGAGCGCCGTCGTTGTCGCGCAGCGAGATGATCGCCGGGAGGATCAGCAGCGAGACCAGGTTCATCACCTTGATCAACGGGTTGAGGGCTGGACCGGCGGTGTCCTTGAACGGATCGCCGACGGTGTCGGCGATGACCGCGGCACGGTACGGGTCGCTGCCCTTGCCGCCGTGGTTGCCGTCCTCGATGTACTTCTTCGCGTTGTCCCACGAGCCACCTGCGTTGGACAGGTAGTTGGCCATCAGCTGGCCGACGAGGATGACGGCGGCGAGGAACGCACCGAGGGCGTAGAAGTTGATGCCGAAGCCGACGACGACCGGGGTGAGCACCGCGAGCAGCGCCGGGGTGGCGAGCTCGCGCAGCGATGCCTCGGTGCAGATGTCGATGACGGGGCCGTACTCCGGCTCCTTCTCGCCACGCATGATCTTGCCGTCGGCGAACTGCTTGCGGACTTCCTGCACCACGACGCCGGCGGTGCGGCCGACGGCGCGGATGGCGAGTGCGCTGAACAGGAACGGCACGGCGCCGCCGATGAGCAGACCGATGAAGATCTTCGGGTCGGCGACGTTGATCGGGAAGGCCTCGAACGAGTCCTTGGCGCCGTTCTTGATCGCGTTGGCGAGCTGATCGGGGAGCTGGTCGGCGATCGTCTCGATGAAGCTCGCGAACAGGGCCACCGCGGCGATGACCGCGGAGCCGATGGCGAAGCCCTTCGTCACGGCCTTGGTGGTGTTGCCCACCGCGTCGAGGCTGACCATGATGCGCTCGGGCTCGCCGTGGAACTCGCCCGACATCTCGGCGATGCCGGCGGCGTTGTCGCTGACCGGACCGAACGTGTCCTCCGAGACGATGATGCCCGTGGTGGACAGCATGCCCATGCCCGTCAGAGCGACGAGGTAGAACGAGATCTTCAGGTTGCCGCCGCCGAGGGCCAGGGCCACGGCGATGGCGATCGCGATCGCCAGGACCGCGTACACGGCGCTCTCCATGCCGCTCGCCGTGCCGGCGAGGATGGCCGTGGCCGGACCGGTCTCGGCGGCCTGGGCGATCTCCTTCACGGGCGCGTGGTGCGTCGCCGTGTAGTACTCGGTGAGGCGGCTGATGCCCTGAGCGAGGACGAGGCCGATGGCCACCGCACCGAAGCACTTCCAACCGATGCTGCCGGCGTCGTTGCCGACGTACACGAGCGCGACGACGAGCGTGCCGACGAGGGTCAGCGAGCCGGCGACGAGGAAGCCCTTGTTGATCGGCTTGAGGGCGTTGGTCTCGCCCTCCTTGGCCTTCACGAAGAAGATGCCGACGATCGAGCCGATCACGCCGATGGCGCGGGCGGCGAGTGGGAACATCAGGCCGAGCACCCACTTGGACGGGTCGTTCGGGAAGATGGCCCGGAAGGCCGCGACGCCGAGGATGATCGAGGCGACGAGGGTGACCTCGTAGCTCTCGAACAGGTCGGCGGCCATGCCGGCGCAGTCGCCCACGTTGTCGCCCACGTTGTCGGCGATGGTGGCCGGGTTGCGCGGATCGTCTTCGGGGATGCCGGCTTCGACCTTGCCGACCAGGTCGGCGCCGACGTCGGCCGCCTTGGTGAAGATGCCGCCGCCGACTCGGAGGAACAGCGCGAGCAGCGAGCCGCCGAACCCGAAGCCGATGAGGATCACCGAGCTGGTGTTCTGGAAGACCGCGATGATCGTGGTGGCGCCGAGGAGACCGAGGCCGACGGTGAACATGCCGGCGACACCGCCCGTGCGGAACGCCACGTCGAGCGCCTTCGGCATGCTGTTCGTCAGTGCTGCGGCCGCTGTGCGGACGTTGCCACGGGTGGCGAGCGTCATGCCGATGTAGCCCGTGAAGCCCGAGGCGAGGCAGCCGAAGATGAAGGCGACCGTTCGCCACAACCCGACCTCACCGAAGCTCAGCGCGGTGCTGCCGTCGGGCTTGGTGATCGCCTTCGACGTGATGAACACGATGATCGCGAGCGGGATGAGGATGACGGCGATCGTCCTGAACTGGCGCTTCAGGTAGGCCCACGCGCCCTCCTGGATCGCCTTGGCGATCTCCTGCATCTTCGGCGAGCCCGCATCGGCCGCCATGACGCTCTTGGCGAGGTAGACGCCGACCGCGAGTGCGATCAACGCGGCAGCGATCGACAGCCCGATGACTGCCCACTCTCCGCCCCGTAGCGTGAATTCCTGGTAGCCGCCTTCGGCGAGTAGTCCTGACACTTGGTGACCCGGTCTTGTCTCGGGGCGCGCACCTCTCAGTGCGAACCGTTGGTGGAAACGGGGAGAGTGTAGGGAACGCCGCCGGTCGGACACGAACCCTTGCGGTCTCCCGTCACATCCCGGTCACGTCCGGGCCTTCGGGCTCAGGACCGCCGCTGTCCGTGCGTTTCCGCCGACTGGACGCTCACACGGCCCGTTTCGGGGCCGATCGCGCGTCCAGTCTTCGGGTCACATCGTCCGTCGTCGTCGCTCTGCTCGGTCGACGGCCTCCCGGAAGTCGGCGACCACGTCGTCGAGGTGATCGAGGTCGCTCCACCACAGCTCGATGACGTCCCACCCTGCCCGGCGCAGTCGGCGCTTCCGCATGGCGTCAGCGCGTCTCGCCGACGGCGTCGCGTGCCACTGCCAGCTCTGGCACTCGAGCGCGACCTGCACGTCGACACGGGCGAGGTCGAGCTCCGCCAAGGTGTTGCCGCGTTCGTCCCGGACGACCCACTCGTCGACCGTCTCGATCCCGTGCTGGGCGAGCAGTCGACTCGCCACCCGCTGGAACCAGCTGCGCGGCAGCCGAGCATCGACCCGCTGATCGAGCATCGAGATCATCTCGGTCGGACCTCGGGCGCCGTATCGCTGGTGGCGGACGAAGGCGGCACGGAGGTCGCCGGCCGCGGACCCGTCGCGACGAGCGGCATCGAGCGCCTGTGAGCGATGTGAATGACGGACACGAGCGAGCGAGACGAGGGTCGCGCCGATGGCGAGGCACCGAATGCCGTCGACATCCGTGATGTCCTCCGCCACCAGGTACCTCGCCTGGACGACGGTCACGTCGTCGGCGGTCTGCAGCCGGGACCCGTGCGGAATGACCACGATGATCCGGTGGACGTCGTCGAAGCCGTCGAGCCCGTGCAATCGCGCGGCGGCGGCTCCGCCAGAGCACGCCACTGGCGCCGGGCGCCAGCGTCGCAGCCATCGCTCGACGGTGCCAGGTCGGCTCGCTCCCGGCATCGCCGACGATGCCCGGCGCGAACCGGACCAACGTGCCGCGCTCGATCATCCTGCGCTGCACATCGGCGGAAACGCCCGTAGCGCGAACCTGCGCATCTGTGGCGACGCCGTGCTGGCTCGCCAGCAGGGCCATCATCATCGTCGACGGAGTCATGCCCGGATGGGTGCTTCGGCATCGCTCGATCGGAATTCTGGGAACTGGACGCTCACAGGGCCCGGTTCCGGGCCGATCGCGCGTCCAGTCTCCAGAACGGTGCGGGGTGACCGATCGCACGACGGAACCTCCTCGGTGGAGTTACCAATCTCCTGGCCTGCGGGACTACGGTCGGGAGCGCCCGAACAGCGGCAGTTGGTACTCGAAGAGGAAAGGCCGTCCCCACTGATGGCACAGACAGTCAACACGCGCCCAGGCGCTCGCTCCGGCGGAGAGCGTGCCCCCGTCACGGGCACCGCGATCGCGCACAAGAAGCGCAAGCCGTTCCTGCTCGACCTCTACTCGACGTCGGTCGGCAAGAAGTACGTCATGGCCGTCACCGGCATCATGATGATCGGCTTCGTCGTGGTGCACATGATCGGCAACCTCAAGATGTACCTGGGGCCGGGGGAGTTCAACCACTACGCCGAGTTCCTGCGCGAGCTGCTCGTGCCGATCCTGCCGCGCACCGTCACGCTCTGGCTGCTCCGCGGTGGTCTGCTGGTGGCCGTGCTGCTGCACATCCACGCCGCCTACGGCCTCACCCGCGTCAACCACAACGCCCGCTCGGTCAAGTACCAGTCGTCGCGTGACTACCAGGTCGCCAACTTCGCCAGCCGCACGATGCGCTGGACCGGCATCATCATCACCCTCTTCGTGCTCTGGCACCTCGCCGACCTCACGTGGGGCACGCTCAACGCCGTCGGCACGAACGGTAAGTTCGTGCGTGGCGACGTCTACAACAACGTCGACCGCAGCCTCAGCCGGGTCCCGGTGGCGATCCTCTACATCGTCGCCAACATCGCCCTCGGCATCCACCTCTTCCACGGCACGTGGAGCCTGTTCCAGAGCCTCGGGTGGAACAACCCGCGGTTCAACAAGTGGCGCCGTCAGGCCGCCACCGGCCTCGCCACCATCGTCGTGGTCGGCAACTGCTCGTTCCCCGTCGCCGTTCTCGCCGGCATCGTCGGCCACTGAGGAGCCAACCCATGAGCACGATGACCGATCCGCGTCTGGCCTCCAAGATCCCTGACGGCCCGATGGGCGACAAGTGGAGCACCTACAAAGAAGACATGAAGTTGGTGAACCCCAACAACAAGCGCAAGTTCAAGGTGATCGTCGTCGGCACCGGCCTCGCCGGCGCCTCGGCGGCCGCCACGCTCGCCGAGTTGGGCTACCAGGTCGATGCCTTCACGTTCCACGACTCGCCCCGCCGGGCCCACTCGATCGCCGCACAGGGCGGCATCAACGCGGCGAAGAACTACCACGGCGACGGCGACAGCGTCCACCGCCTGTTCTACGACACGGTGAAGGGCGGCGACTTCCGCGCCCGTGAAGGCAACGTGCACCGGCTCGCCGAGGTCAGCGTCAACATCATCGACCAGATGGTGGCCCAGGGCGTGCCGTTCGCCCGCGAGTACGGCGGCCTGCTCGACAACCGCAGCTTCGGTGGCTCGCAGGTCAGCCGCACGTTCTACGCCCGTGGCCAGACCGGCCAGCAGCTCCTGCTCGGTGCCTACCAGCAGCTCGCCCGCCAGATCGGCCTCGGCGGCGTGAACCTGTACAACCGCGTCGAGCTCGTCGACACCGTCGTCGTCGACGGTCGTTGCGCCGGCATCGTCGTCCGCGACCTCATCACCGGCCAGCTGCAGTCGCACGCGGCGCACGCCGTCGTGCTCGCCACCGGCGGCTACGGCAACGTCTTCTTCCTCAGCACCAACGCGATGAACTGCAACGTCACCGCGGCGTGGCGGGCGCACCGCAAGGGCGCGATGTTCGCCAACCCGTGCTACACGCAGATCCACCCGACATGCATCCCGCAGAGCGATCCCACGCAGTCGAAGCTGACGTTGATGAGCGAGTCGCTGCGCAACGACGGCCGCGTCTGGGTGCCCCTCGCGGTCGGCGACGAGCGCCCCGCTGCGCAGATCCCCGAGGCCGAGCGCGACTACATCCTCGAGCGGCTCTACCCGAGCTTCGGCAACCTCGCCCCTCGCGACATCTCGTCGCGCGCCGCCAAGCGCGCGGTGGACTCCGGCCACGGTGTCGGCCCGCTGAAGAACGGCGTCAACCTCGACTTCGCGGCCGCCATCGCCCGGCTCGGCAAGGACGTCGTGCAGGAGCGCTACGGCAACCTGTTCGAGATGTACGAGCGGATCTCCGGCGAGAACCCGTACGACACGCCGATGCGCATCTACCCGGCCAGCCACTACACGATGGGCGGGTTGTGGGTCGACTACGAGCTGCAGACCACGCTGCCCGGGTTGTATTGCGCCGGTGAGGCGAACTTCAGCGATCACGGCGCCAACCGCCTCGGTGCCTCGGCGCTGATGCAGGGCCTGTCCGACGGCTACTTCGTGCTGCCGTACACGATCGGCAACTCGCTCGCCCCGATGCTCAACAAGCCGATCCCGGGCACCGATCACCCGGCGTTCAAGGAGGCCGAGCAGGCCGCGGCCGATCGCTACAACGGCTACCTGAACATCAAGGGCACCCGTTCGCCCGACCACTTCCACCGTGAGCTCGGCCAGATCATCTGGGACTACTGCGGCATGGAGCGCACCGAGGAGGGCCTGCAGAAGGCGCTCTCCGAGCTGCCCGGTCTGTACGAGGAGTTCAAGACCGACCTCCGCGTCACCGGCGACGGCGAGAGCACGAACCAGACGCTCGAGAAGGCCGGCCGCGTCGACGACTTCTTCCAGCTCGGCATGCTCATGTGCCGCGACGCTCTCGAGCGCCGTGAGAGCTGCGGCGGCCACTTCCGCGTCGAGTACCAGGACGACGAGGGCGAGGCCAAGCGCGATGACGAGAACTTCGCGCACGTCGCCGCATGGGAGTGGACGGGCGATCCGATGACGTCCATCCGCAACACCGAGCAACTCGATTTCGAAGCCATCCACCTCGCCACCCGGAGCTACAAGTGAGCGTCACCGAAACCCCCGTCGCCCGGCCGGTCCAGCACGGCAAGCACCTCACCAACATCACCCTCACGATCTGGCGCCAGGCCGGGCCGAACGCCGCCGGGAAGTTCGAGACCTACGTCGTCCCGTCGATCAGCGACGAGGCCTCGTTCCTCGAGATGCTCGACGTGCTCAACGAGCAGTTGATCAACGACGGCAAGGAAGCGATCGTGTTCGACCACGACTGCCGCGAGGGCATCTGCGGCACGTGCTCGCTGATGATCGACGGCCAGGCCCACGGTCCGCAGAAGGGCACCGCCACCTGCCAGCTGCACATGCGCAAGTTCGAGAGCAACGCCACGATCGTCATCGAGCCATGGCGGGCGACGGCGTTCCCGATCATCAAGGACCTGATGGTCGATCGCGCGGCGTTCGACCGGATCATCGAGTCCGGTGGCTACATCACTGCACCCACGGGTGGCGCGCCCGATGCGAACCTGATCCCGATCGCCAAGCCGGTCGCCGACGCAGCGATGGACTCGGCGGAGTGCATCGGTTGCGGTGCCTGCGTCGCAGCCTGCCCGAACGGGGCCGCGAACCTGTTCACCGGCGCCAAGATCAGCCACCTCAACCTGCTGCCCCAGGGCCAGGCCGAGCGCTACAGCCGCACCGAGGCGATGGTCGAGACGATGGAGGAGTTCTTCGGCTCCTGCACCAACCACGGCGAGTGCGAGTCGGCGTGCCCGAAGAGCATCTCGATCGACGTGATCGCGTTGATGAACCGCGACTACCTCAAGTCGAAGGTCAAGAACCGCAAGAGCCTCGACCGCATCTGACGGTCGGCGCAGCGGCGCTCGATCGCGGCGTTCGATCCGGGGCGCTCACACTTCCCTGACACCTGTGCCGCACGATGTGTGGCATGGACGCAATGGATGATCGTGCCGCCGTCGCCTGGTTGCATCGCCGCGCCGGCTTCGGCTTGGCGTTGCCCGACCTCGAGGCCGCGGTGTCACGTGGGCCCGCCGCGGAGATCGATCGGCTGCTGGCACCCGACGCGGTGAGTGCGGCGGTCGCCGCTGATCCGTGGAGCAACGACGATCTGCCGTTCGAGCGGAACAAGGCGCAGGCGACGAAGGCCATCACGACGTGGCTCGCCGAGATGACGGCCACCACCACACCGGCCGTCGACCGGATGGCGTGGCTGTGGCACGGCCACTTCGTCAGCGCGCTGGACAAGGTCAAGGTCGCTCGGTTCATGGTCGACCAGATCCGCTTGTTCCGCAGCGGCGGCATGGGATCGTTCGCCGCGTTGCTGCGCGCCGTCACGATCGATCCGGCGATGCTGATCTACCTCGACGGCACGACCTCCACCGGCACCGAGCCGAACGAGAACTACGGGCGCGAGGTGCTCGAGCTGTTCACCCTCGGCGTCGGCAACTACACCGAGGACGACGTGAAGGCCGGCGCCAAAGCGCTGACCGGATGGCGGTTGCGGCCGGCAGTCGGCACCGTGGACTTCGTCGCCAAGCGCCACGACGACGCGGCCCAGTCGTACCTCGGCCAGCAGGGCGTGCACGACCTCGACTCGGTGGTGGCGGCGATCATGGCGTCACCGTCGCTGCCGACCTTCATCGCCGGCACGGTCGCCGCTGAGCTGCTCGGCACCACCGACGCTTCGGTGATCGCCCCGCTCGCGGCCACCTTCGCCTCGAGCAACTTCGACATCACCACACTCGTCCGCGCGACCCTGCAGGCCGGCATCGCCGGTCAGTCGCAACCGATCGTGCTCGCACCCGTGCCGTGGCTGGTGATGGCCCAGCGCGTCACCGCAGGATCGGCGACGGCGAAGGTCGGGCTGACCGCGCTGCGCACCGCCGGCCAGGTGCCGATGACACCGCCGAACGTCGCCGGCTGGCCCGGTGGGGCAGCGTGGTTCGGTTCGTCCACCGTGGTGGCGCGGGCGACGCTCGCTGCCGCCGTCGCCGCCGCAGCCCCCGCCGACAACGCCGCCCGCGCTGCGGCCGATGGCGACGACCTCGATGCGTTGGCCAACGCGCTCGGCCTCGTCACGCCGACCTTCGACGCAGCATCGAGCGCCGCCCTGTCCGCCGCTACGCCGGGCCGCGAGCGGCTGGCACTCGCCCTCTGCACCCCCGAGTTCGTGCTGGCCTGAGCGGCCGCACCAAGGAGACCCCGATGTCTGATCCCATCTCTTTCACCCGCCGCCGGTTCGTCCAGGTCGGCGCAGGTGCCGCCGTCACGGCTGCGCTCGCGGCGTGCTCGTCCCGTTCGTCGAGCCTGCCGTCGTCGAGCCTGCCGTCGTCGAGCCTGCCGACATCGACCGCGCCCACGACGAACGCAACGAGCGGTACCACCGCCGCCAGCGGCACGGGCCCGGCATCGACGACGGTGACGACAACGCTCGACACGACCGTCGCATCCTCGTCGACGGCCGCCGGCGCGACCGGTGCGCGCACGCTCGTGATCGTCCAGTTGAACGGTGGCAACGACGGGCTGAACACGCTCGTCCCGTCCGACGGCCGGTACCGCGACGCCCGGCCCACGTTGGGCATCCCCGAGTCGGACCTCGTCGCGCTCACGGGCAACTCCGACTGGAGCCTGCACCCGAGCCTCGCCCCGCTGACGACGTACTGGGACGCGGGCACCGCCACGTTCCTGCCCGGCATCGGGTTCGACGATCCGAACCACTCGCACTTCGTCTCGCTCGACCGTTGGTGGCGCGCCGACGACCTCAGCGCGTCGACGGGTTGGCTCGGCCGCAACGTGGTGCCCGGCGACCTCTCACCGCTGTATGCCACGGCGCTCGGAAGTGGTGCGCCGTTGCTGCGCAGCGATCTCTACCAACCCGCCGTCGTGATCCAGCCGGCGGGCTTCGACTTCCCGAAGGCGCTGCCGGCGGACGTTCTGCAGCGGCTCGCCCAGCCGGCGAGCGCGGACTCGCTGCACGCCCTCGCCCAGGCCTCGATGACGTCGACCATCGCCGCGGTGGGATCGTTCGCGGGCCTGCTCGCCTCGAACCCGGACACCTCCACGACGGACGACCAGGTCACCTACCGCGAAGGCGGTCTCGATCTCGTCCAGGGGCTCGACCTCGCCGCCCGGCTCGTCACCGGCGACGTCGGTGCACGGGTTGTCGTGGTGTCGGCCGGCGGCTTCGACACCCACTCGAACCAGCTCGTCACCCAGAAGGCCTTGTTCGACGACCTCGCCAAGGGCATCGACGCGTTCATGCAGGCCGTCGCTGCGGCGGGGGCGACGGATCGCACGCTGCTCGTGACGACGAGTGAGTTCGGGCGCCGCGTCGAGGAGAACGCGAGTGGCGGTCTCGATCACGGCGCCGGCGGACTGTCGATGATGTTCGGCGGCACGGTCGTCGGCGGGATCCAGAGCGCGGTCGACCTCGGCAACCAGCTCGACGGCGATGTCCGGCCCTCGCTCGATCCGCGCACGATGTACACGGCGTGCCTCGATTGGCTCGGCCTCGATCCGGTGGCCGCGCTCGGCAAGCGCTATGACCAGGTCGCGCTCCTGAAGACCTGAGACATCGGGCCGCTTGCGGATCGACGGGCTCAGACCGTGGGCAGCACGGCGACGGCGCAGGCGTGGAGCCATGCGTACTGGTCGGCTCGGTCGGCCCCGGACCGGATCGTGATCAGCAGCAGCCGGTCGTGCTTGAGCACACCGAGCGACGTCGTCGTCGGATCGTCCATGGTCCAGGCCGCGCGGTGACCGAGATCGGTCACCGGCCGGCCCTTCGTCTCCATGCGCAGCATCGTCTCCAGTGCCCGGACTCGTCCGCTTCCGCTGAAGTGGTTGCGCCCGTCGAGGTGCGGGCCGGCACTGTGGGCCATCACGTCGATGGCCACGCCGATCGCGAAGAACGCGAGCTGGGCCACGCCGAGCACGGCATCGCCGGCTGAGCTGCCCTCGCCGAGCACGGTGCAACGCATCGAGATCCCGCCGGGATGGACGACGTCGTGCCGGTGGACGGTCGTCGTCGAGGGCGCATCGCCGGCGACGAAGCCGAGCGGGGCGCTGAACGCCGTCAATGCCGCGGTGAAGGCGGCGTCGTCGAACGCCGGCACAGCGCCCGCGGCAGGCCCCACGGGCGGCGGGAGCGGTGACGGCGGCGGGTCCCAGGCCATGTCACAGTCTGGCGCGTGCGGCCGACCGCTGGCTACGGCCGGGCGACGATGCGTGACTGGCCGCGGTTGGTGGCCGCGACGTTGTCGGCCTCGAGCGTGAGATCCAGCCAGAGATCGCCGGGCGCATCGGGCACGACGAACTGCAACGTCGCGATCAGGCCGACCGAGTCGGCGTCGGCTTCGCCCGAGTAGGACCACGCGTGCTCGCCGTTCGGCCACCGTAGGTTGGCGGTGAGCGTCGCCGCCTCGATCGGGGTCCGTAGGTCGTTCACGATGTGGACGTCGAGTGCGAGCGTGTCGCCGGGCGACACCTGATCCGGCAGCCGATCGGCGACGACGATCACCGGCCGGCAGGCCTCGGCGACAGCGTCATAGGCCAGCTTCGGCACACGGCGGTGATCGAGGATGCTCCACGACACCGACGGGCTGGAGTCGTTGAGCATGAACAGGCAGAAGCCGCCGGTGGGGTGGTACTTGAGCCGGCGAAGCGTCTCGATGTGGTGGCGCAGCAGGGTCGCTTGGTAGCGCTGGGTCGCGTCGCGCCACTGCTCGAACGTCCCGAACGACATCGCCGGGACGTGACGCTCGAGCACGCTGCGCTGCAGCCCGTGGCGGTCCTCGAGCTCGTCCCACGCGAGGTACGGCCAGCCGGCCGGATCGATGAACTCGCTGCTCGTCGGCACGGCCTGCGCGCCGAACTCGCTGACGAAGCGGACCATGCGCGGGAACGCGGCCGCGAACCCCGGGAGGTCGCGCTCGTCGCCGTGGTACCAACCGAAGTACAGGTGGCTGTCGGTGCCGCCGACCTCTGGCACGTGCGGCATGACGCCACTGTGGGACGTGGTGGGCCGGGTGACGTCGGCGCGCTCGAACGCGCGCTTGACCCAGCGGTCGAGGATGTTCTTGTTCCACGACGGCAGCTGCTGGCCGGCCACGTAGCGGGCGGCCGACTTCCACGTCGGCTCCGACGACTGCAGCCCGATCGCCGCACCGGACGGCTCGTTGTGCGCGCACCAGGTCAGGATCGACGGATGGTGGCCGAGGTGGAACACCGCCTCGGTGGCCTGGGTGACGGCTCGCCGGCGAACGTCGCGGGCGTACGACCACTGCAGCGGGAAGTCCTGCCACAGCAGCATGCCGAGCTCGTCGGCCGCGTCGTACAGCGCCGGCGCCGAGATGTGGCCGTGGACGCGCAGCAGGTCGAGCCCGGCCTCGCGGGCCAGCTCCACGTCGCGTCGGAGCTCGTCCGGTGTGGCGTTGCCGATGTCGAGCCGGGTGGGCGCGAGGTTCGCGCCCTTCAGGAACAGCCGCTCGCCGTTGACGGAGAACACCCAGTCGTGCATCGCCACTTCGCGGAGGCCGGTGCGCACCGATCGCGAGTGGCTGAGCGCGCCCTCGACCATCACGTCGACCTGCACGTCGACGAGCGCCTGCTCGCCGAGCGACCACGGCCACCACAGCCGGGGGTTGTCGATGTCGAGCGTCCAGTCGACCTCGTTCACGCCGCGTGCGAGCGATTGCTCCACGGTGGACAGCGCGACGCCGTCGACCGTCGTGCGGATGCGCACCGTGCGCGGCGCGTCGCTGTCGAGCCGGCCGTGCAGACGGAGGTGGGCGCGGGCCTCGTTGGCGTCGCGGCACAGCACGCGCAGCTTGTCGAGCCGCACCGGACCGGTGGTCTCGATGCGCACGTCGCGCCACAGGCCGCCCGGGTTCCAGTAGCGATCGGCGGCGTCCCACTGCTGGAACACACCGGTGATGTTGCGCCGACCGCGGTGCGACTTCTGCGGTGAGCACGCGACCTCGACCGCGAGCACGTGCTCGGTGGCGAGCCGGGCGAGCGCGGTGACGTCGAACGAATGGGGGAAGAAGTAGCCCTCCGGGTCGCCGATGTAGGCACCGTCGAACCACACGTCGGCTTGGTAGAAGACGCCGTCGAGCACGATCCAGGCGCGCTCGTCGCCATCGGGCAACGGCGAGTCGAAGTGGGTGCGCAGCAGCAGCGGACCGTCGCTGTCGGCGAACGCCGGCTCGTTGCGCCAGTGCCCCGGCACGCTGACGGTCGACCAATCCGTGTCGTCGTACGACAACCCGACGGCGATCCGGCGGAGTTGATCGTCGGCCGTCGCCGCGCGCCACTCCCCGCCGAGTTCCATTCGCGGCAGCCTAACCGCCGTCCCCTCGACGCCCGTGGGTGGGCGCGCTCAGTCCAGCGCAGCGGCGACGATCGAGCTGTTCCGCGCATCGACGGTGAACACCACGCACAGCAGCCGCCGATGTTGATCGGGCGCGAAGAGCACGGTCTCGGAGGCACCGCTGGTGGCGAGCAACGCCTTGCGGACCGCGGGATCGACTTCGCGACCGCAGATCCGGGCGACCTCGGGATCGATCTGGAGGTCACCCGGCTCCGGGATCTCGATGTCGTGGCTGGACTCACCCGCGCCGAACACTTCGAAGTAGTGCGTCGTCGTGCACGGGATGACCTTGATGGTGCCGACGGTCCCGTTCGGCGTCAGCTGACCGTCGAGGCATTGCCCGGGCTTGGCATCGAACGCATCGTCGGGCCGGTTGAGGACGATCACCACGCAGCCGATCGCGATGAGCACCGCCGAGACGGCACCGAAGATCACGCCGGTCCGGTGGCGTCGCACGAACGGCGCCCGCGGTTGGATCGGTGGGAGCAGCTCCTCGAGCGTGGGGGAGCGACGGAGCGTCGTGGTCGTGGTCGCCGTGGTGGTCGCAGTCGTGGCCGCCGTCGTCGGATCCGGACCCGCGTGCCGCGCCCCGGTCGGCGGGGTCAGCAATTCGTCCACGATGGTTCATCGACTCCCGAAGCTGGATGCTTGAGGATCCGTCGACGCCGGCGGCGAACACCCGGGGTGCGCGATCTCGGGAACTTGGCTATGTTCGACACATGACGCAGCTGGCTGGAACCCTCGGTGAACTCAAGGCCTCCGGATGGGAGTCCGTTCCCGTGAAGGAAGAGATCCGCCGCAACGCCGTGGCCCGGATCTCGGCCGGCGAGCCACTGTTCGAGGGCGTGCTCGGCTACGAGGACACCGTGATGCCGCAGTTGGAGAACGCCTTGCTGGCCGGCCACGACGTGATCTTCCTCGGCGAGCGCGGTCAGGCCAAGACCCGCATGATCCGCTCGCTCACCGGTCTGCTCGACGAGTGGATGCCCATCGTCGCGGGCAGCGAGATCAACGACGATCCGTTCGCCCCGGTGTCCAAGCACGCCCGCGACCTCGTCGCCGAGCAGGGCGACGACACGCCCATCACGTGGGTGCACCGCGACGAGCGATTCGGCGAGAAGCTGGCCACGCCCGACACGTCCATCGCCGACCTCATCGGCGAAGTCGATCCGATCAAGGTCGCCGAGGGCCGCTACCTCAGCGACGAGCTCACGCTGCACTACGGCCTCGTGCCGCGCACCAACCGCGGCATCTTCGCGATCAACGAGATCCCCGACCTCGCCGAGCGGATCCAGGTCGGCCTGCTGAACGTGCTCGAAGAGCGCGACGTCCAGATCCGCGGCTACAAGATCCGGCTGCCGCTCGACGTCATGCTGGTCGCCTCGGCGAACCCCGACGACTACACCAACCGCGGCCGCATCATCACGCCGCTGAAGGACCGCTTCGGCAGCCAGATCCGCACCCACTACCCGCTCGAGGTCGCCACCGAGGTGGCCATCATGCGCCAGGAGTCGCGTTCGGCCAGCGTCGGCGACGTCAAGGTCGCGGTGCCCGACTACATGGAAGAGGTCATCGCGACCTTGAGCCACCTCGCCCGGGTCAGCACCCACGTCAACCAACGCAGTGGCGTGTCCGTACGCCTGTCGGTCAGCAACCGCGAGGTGCTGGCGGCGAACGCGCTGCGCCGTGGCCTGCGTGCCGGCGAGCGCGAGGTCGTGCCACGCGTGTGCGACCTCGGCGCCATCGCCGCGTCGACGTCGGGCAAGATCGAGATCGAGTCCGTCGAGGAGGGCCGCGAGGGCGCGATCCTCGAGAACCTCGTCCGCAGCGCCGTGCTCACGGTCTACAAGGAGCGCATCTCGCCGGATCAGGTCCGCGACGTCATCAACGCGTTCGACGAGGGCACCATCGTGCACACCGGCGAAGATGTCTCGTCGGCCGACCTCGTCGCCCTGCTCGAAGCAGTGCCGGCGCTGGCCGCACCGGTGCACGACCTCACCGGTGGCAACGAGTCACCCGCTGCCGTTGCGGCTGCCGTCGAGTTCATCCTCGAGGGCCTGCACCTCTCCAAGCGCCTGAACAAGGACGGCGCCGGCAACCGGGCCACCTACCGCGCCCGCTGAGTCAGGCGCGCTCGACCGTCACGGCCCAGCAGCCACGACTGGCGTTGTGCACGTGGATCCGGGCTGACGCCGGGTCGTCGAAGAACCGGCAGATCGTGGCATCGAGGTCGGTGCCGTCGATGACGGCAGCGTCGATCATCATCGCCTCGTCGTCGAACGAGCGCACCGACAGCTGCCGACGGGTGAGCTGCTCGGGTAGCTCGCCAGTCGAATCGTCGGGTGTGCACGCATCCCGATGCAGGAAGATCGGGCTCGCCGAACGGTAGGGCGAGTCGAGCGTGAACGGATCGTGTGACACGAGCAGCAGCTCGTCGCCGATGTCGGCGTCGCGCAGGCACTGGCGGCACGGGTAGCCGGGGAAGCTGTCGGCCGTGTACGCCACACCACCGCGTGCGCGGAGGGCGTCAGCAGTGTCGGCGTCGATCGGATCGAGGACGTACGTGAGGGTCTCCATGCGCCCAGTGTCGTCCTCGTCGAGACCGAAGGTCAGCGGGAATCGGACACGACGCTTCGACCGTGCGGTCGCCCCCGTGGATCTCGGAGGCCGCGACGAAGTACACCCGCGGGTGCGAACCGTGCTCAGCCGGGGGCGAGCTCGCCCGTGGTGCCGAAGTACATCCGGCCGCTGTCCTTGAGGTCGCGGTCGCGGGTGATGACGCCGCGCTCGTCGTCGGTGAGATCGAACGTCGGCGTGATGAACATCGTCGTCAGCGGGAGGCCGGTGGCGGCCTCGGTCGACTGATCGATGTAGCGCTCGATGACCTGCTCGCGGTCGGCGTCCCGGCCCTGGGGGAGTGCGAGCGTGACGGTGAGCGGCTTGCCGGTCAGCTCGATCTCGTCGACGGCGCGGTGGAGCAGACCGAGCGTGTCGCGCTCGTGGCGCACCATCAGCCCGAGCACGTCGAACGAGCCGGCGAGGTCGGCGACTTCGCGGTCGGCGCGGCCGGGGATGGACGCGATGCCGTCGCGCAGCCCGCGCAGCCACAGCCGGAAGCGGATCTGGTCGAGCCGTTTGGCGTTGTGCTCGGCCGGGATCGTCTGGTCGACGGGGCGGACGATCTCGAGCCCGAACGACGTGCTCACCGGCGGGCCACCGCGCAGGATCCGCCATGCGTCGCGCCACGCCGTGACGACGGTGTCGAGCACGTCGCCGTGGCGCCGCGGATCGTTCGGGAACATCCGGTTGGCGACGGACAGCGGGTGCTCGATCGGCAGCCAGCCGCCGACGTCGTCGCCGAAGGACTCCGCGCAGAGCTGCACCCAGCGCGGCCACCAGTGGCCGGCGAACCGGGCGTCGCCGAACCCGCCCTCGTTGTCGAACCACTTCGGCACCTCGCGCTCGAGCAGCGCGAACTGCAGCGCCACGCCGGCCCCGCGAGCCGTCTGGGTGAGCGCGGCGTAGTACTCGACCGCGTCGCCGTTGACGCCACCGGCGGCCGGCTGCATCCACGCCCAGTCCACGCCGACTCGCACCGTGGTGGCGCCGAGCTGGGCGAGCAGCGTGATGTCCTCGTGGGCCCGCTCGCGATCGAGGTGGGACGCGGGAACGATGGCCCCGCGGGCCAGGCCCGTCACAGGCCGAATGGAGCGCGAGTCCAGAGCTCGCTCGTGTCGCGCCGCTCGCTGTCGGTGAGCGTGCCGCTCAGCGCGAAGACCTCGATCTCGCCGGGGAACCCACGCAGCTCGAGGCCGCCGTTCGGCGTGGCGTGCACGCCCTGGGGGAGACGGTCGAGCTGCATCGACGGGATCAGGACCTCCATCGGGCCGGCGGCGTCGCACAGGCGGGATGCCATGTTGACGGCCGAACCGATGTAGTCGTCGCCCTCGAACAGGAGCGCGTGGCCGGTGGCGATGCCGACCCGCAGCGACAGCGGCGAGCAGACCTCGGACGCCTTGGCCTCGAGCTCGATCGCGAAGCCGATGCAGTCGAGCTGGTTGATGGCCACGATCATGAAGCCGTCGCCGAGCCACTTGGCGATGCGCACGCCGCGCTCGCTGGCGACGTCGCGTGCGATGGCCCGGAACGCGCTGAGCAACCGGCCGGCCGCGTCGTCGCCGAACGCAGCCGTGTAGTTGGTGAACCCGGAGAGGTCCACGAAGGCGAAGGTGCGGGGCACGCGCATGGTCTTCTGAGGCTAGCGTGCCGTCATGGCTGCACGGTTCACCTATTCACGATGGGATGGCACGCAGAAGGGCTTCGAGCTGGACGCGGAGAGCGTCTTCGACAGCATCACCGACGACCTCCTCTACCACGGCGACGTCAACAGCGCGCTGCGCCGGATGATGCAGGACGGGTTCAAGGATCGCAACGGCGAGCAGCTCCAGGGCCTGCGCGAGATCCTCGAGAAGCTGCGCCGCGAGCGCCAGGAACGCCTCGACAACAGTGACCTCGGCGGCGTCTACAGCGAGATCGCCGAGGCGCTCGACGACATCATCGACGAGGAGCGCCACGCGATCGAGAACGCCCAGCGCGACGCGCAGAACAGCGGCGACGAGCGGCGCGCCGACACCGCCCGGCAGGCCGCCGAGGACCGCAACTTCCAGCTCGACATGATGCCCGACGACCTCGCCGGCAAGGTGCGCGAGCTGCAGCAGTACGACTTCGAATCCGCCGAGGCGCGGCAGCGGTTCGAGGACCTGATGGACAAGCTCCGCCAGCAGCTGATGCAGCAGACCATCGACCAGATGAGCGGCGCGATGGAGAACATGTCGGCCGAGGACATGCAGCGGATGAAGGACATGATGGCCGGCCTCAACGAGATGCTGGAGAAGCAGCAGCGCGGTGAGGACCCCGGCTTCGAGCAGTTCATGGAGAACTTCGGCGACTTCTTCCCGGAGAACCCCGAGACCATCGAGGAGCTGCTCGAGATCATCGCCAAGCGGATGGCCGCGATGCAGGCGATGATGAACTCGATGACGCCCGAGCAGCGGGCCCAGATGCAGCAGCTCAGCGACCAGCTGCTGGAGGACATGGACCTGCGCTGGCAGATGGACCAGCTCGGCCAGAACCTGCGCAGCATGTTCCCGCAGATGGGCTGGAACCAGAGCTACGACTTCGAGGGCCAGGATCCCATGGGCTTCGGCCAAGCGATGCAGGCGATGCAGGAGCTCGGCGATCTGGACCAGATGGAGCGGATGCTGCGCAGTGCCACGAACCCCGCGCAGCTGGCCGAGGTCGACATGGACCGGGTGCGCGACCTCGTCGGCGACGACGCGGCCCGTTCACTCGAGCGGCTCGCCGAGCTCGCCAAGATGCTCGAGGAAGCCGGGCTGATCCAGAACAAGGAGGGCCGGCTCGAGCTCACGCCGAAGGGCATGCGCAAGATCGGCTCCAACGCGCTGCGCGAGCTGTTCAGCAAGCTGGCCAAGGACAAGACCGGCCAGCACCAGATGGACAAGCACGGCCAGGGTCACGAGCGCACGTACGAGACCAAGCAGTACGAGTACGGCGATCCGTTCAACCTCGATCTGCAGCGCACCATCCGCAACGCGCTCCGTCGCGGTGGCGGTGGCACGCCGCTGCACCTGTCGCCGGAGGACTTCGAGATCGAGCGCACCGAGCACGTCACCAAGTCCGCCACCGTGCTGCTGCTCGACCTGTCGATGAGCATGCCGATGCGCGACAACTTCCTCCCGGCCAAGAAGGTCGCGATGGCGCTGCACTCGCTGATCACCTCGCAGTTCCCGCGCGACTACATGGGTCTCGTCGGCTTCGGTGAGGTCGCCCGCGTGCTCACCGCCGAGCAGCTCCCCGAAGTCAGCTGGGACTTCGCGTACGGCACGAACATGCAGCACGCCTTCATGCTCAGCCGCCAGCTGCTGTCCCGCCAGACCGGCACCAAGCAGATCATCATGATCACCGACGGTGAGCCGACCGCGCACATCACCGCCAGCGGGCAGCCGTACTTCAACTACCCGCCCACGCAGGAGACCGTCGAAGCGACGCTGCGCGAGGTCGTGCGGTGCACGAAGGACAACATCCGGATCAACACCTTCATGCTCGACGCGGATCGGTCGCTGAAGAGCTTCATCGAGAAGCTCACCTCGATCAACCGCGGCCGCGCGTTCTTCACGACGCCGGAGACGCTCGGCGACTACGTGCTGGTCGACTTCATCGAGAACAAGAAGCGGATGGCCCGCGGCGGACGCCGCGCCGGCTGACCGCGCAGGGCGTTTCGACAACACGCTGGTCCCTGGATCAGAGGGTGCTTGACAATCGGTCGCGCGATCGCGCGAGAAAAAGCACAAATGTGAGATCCGCCCTTGCAAACGTGCGATGTGATAGGGGACAATGACACCGTTGTAATTACAGGGGTGCCAGCTTCGAAGACCTCGTCTCGTTGAGCAGCACTCCCGGCCTACAAAGGCAGGAGGCCACACGATGCAATTCATGAACTCTCACGACGATGACCGCAGTTGGCAGGATCAGGCGAACTGCCTCGGCGTGGACCCCGATCTCTTCTTTCCTGAGCGCGGCGCCAGCACGCGCGAGGCCAAGGAGGTCTGCCGCGGGTGCGTGGTCCGTCTCGACTGCCTCGAGTTCGCATTGGTCAACGGCGAGAAGTTCGGCATCTGGGGCGGCCTGAGCGAGCGCGAGCGCCGCCGGCTGCGTCGTCAGCGCGCCCAGTCCACGCGTCGCACCGCCACCGCCTGATCGAAGTCGTCGCTTCCGTCATCCACGGACGCCGTCCGCTGCGAACACTGTGCAAGCCGAGCGCCGCCTCGGAACCGCAAACCCGCTGAGCCACTATCGCTCTCGGGTCCCCACTGGTAAGGTGTAGTCATGTTCGCATTCCTCGAAGGGCCTGAACTGGCCATCTTGATCGTTGCCGTTTTGGTCCTGTTCGGCGGCTCGCAGCTGCCCAAGCTCGCCAAGAACCTGGGCAAGGCGCAGAGTGAGTTCAAGAAGGGCCTCGACCAGAGCAAGGAGGGCCACGAGCCCTCCCCCGAGACCGAGACGATCGATCAGAAGCTGGCCCGCTTGGCCGAGCTCGACAAGGCCAACCAGGACAAGCCGGCCGACGCCTGATCACCCGCTCGCCTCGGCGAGCCCCCGACTTCGCCCGAACGCCACTGCCTCAGGCAGTGGCGTTCGTCGTTTTCCTGTGCACACACGCTCGACCCCGGTCGGGGCGCCATCCGTGTGCTCTCGCGGCTCACCGGAGGCCGGGCGCGCCACACGGGCGCGCCACACGACCTTCGGTGCAGACGGGACGAGCCGAAGCCCGCCGGCGGCTCAGTTGATCGAGACGACCGAGAGACCGCGGCGACGCTTGAGGATGCGTCGGCGTTCGCGCTCGCTGCAGCCACCCCACACACCGTGTTCGATGCGGTTGTGCAGGGCGTACTCGAGGCAGGTGTCGGCGACCGGGCACGTGGCGCAGATCTTGCGGGCGCGGTCGACACCGACGCCGTCGCTCGGGAAGAACGCCGCGGGTGGATAGTTCCGGCAGTTGCCCTGAGCCATCCAGATGGTCGCGGCGTCTTCGGACGTGTGATCGTGCATGAACGAGCCTTTCGCTTGTTTCCACGCTCTCGCGTGGTCCGCCCGCACGAAGCCCCAGGGGGCACCGGTCACCGAACCACGAAGTTCGTCTCTCCTCAGACGTTCTACGAGGCCACTCGGTTCCCGGTTTCGAACAAGTCAAACACAACCGAACTCGTTTTCCAAGCATTTGTCGCCTCGGCGGCCCGCCCGGGCCATGGTCGGGGGTCACCCCGGTACAATCCGGAGTTCGTCTGCCAGGAGTGCAACATGACCGACCTCAACGTCCAGCCGCGTGCTCACGCTCGCATCGTCTACCTCGGACCGGTCTCCCCGCATTGGGAGGTCTACGGCGATTACGGCGATCGCACCGTCCTCGACGAGTTCCGGGCCCGGGTCCTGGCCCGGCTGGTCCTGCTGCCCCGTGACGACCCGCAGTTCCGGCGCAACCGCGAGCGCATCGTGCGTGATGCCGAGCGTGAGGCCATCTCCATCGAATGGGACCTCGGCCTCATCGACGAGGACTGATCCACGGCACTGGTCGACGGAGCTGGTCGACAGAGATCGACGGCTGAACGCGAGGCGAACTGTCGGTGAACACCTCGTCGGACCAGGGCGTCGGCGCTAACCTCCCGTCGTGCTTGACGAGCGGCAACTCAATCGCGAACTGAGCTGGCTGGACTTCAACCGCCGCGTCCTGTCGCTGGCCGGCGAACCCGGCATCCCGCTGCTCGAACGGGTCAAGTTCATCGCGATCTTCTCGTCCAACCTCGACGAGTTCTTCCAGGTCCGGGTCGCCGCCCTGCACGATCAGGTGGCCGCGGATCTCACCTTCGCCGGCGCCGACGGGCGCACACCGGGCCAGTTGCTCGAGGACATCGGCGGCGTCGTGCGCGACCTCATCGACATCCAGGAGGACATCGTCGCCAAGGAGCTGCGGCCGCTGCTCGCCGACGAGGGCATCGAGATCGTCGGTTGGGACGACCTCACCGAAGTCGAGCGCGCGTTCGTCGTCGACATCTTCCTGCAGCGGATCTTCCCCGTGCTCACCCCACTCGCGGTGGACCCGGCGCACCCGTTCCCGTACATCTCCAACCTCGCCCTCAGCCTGGCTGCGATGGTGTCCGACCCCACGACTGGCGAGCGCCGCTTCGCCCGCCTGAAGGTGCCGTCGATCCTGCCGCGGTTGATGGCGCTGCCCGGCGGCAGCCGCTTCGTGCCCGTCGAGCAGGTCATCGGCGCCCATCTGCACGAGCTGTTCATCGGCATGGAGATCGAAGAGGTCGCAGCGTTCCGGATCACCCGCAACGCCGACCTGACGGTGGAGGACGAGGACGCCGACGACCTGCTCGCCGCCGTCGAGCTGGAGCTGCGCCGCCGCCGGTTCGGCAAGGCGGTGCGCCTCGAGGTCGATGCGTCGATGAGCCAGGAGATGCTCGAGCTGCTGCTCCGCGAACTGGAACTGGAGCCCGATGCGGTCACGTCGCACGACGAGCTGATCGATCTCACCTGCCTGTTCGCGCTCAACGCGCTCGATCGCCCGACCTTGAAGGACACGCCCTGGCCGCCGATCACGGCCGGACGCATCCTGCGCGCCGAGGAGGCCGATCGCAGCCTGTTCTCGGTCGTGCGTGAACGGGCACTCCTCGTGCACCATCCGTACGAGTCGTTCGCCAGCTCGGCCGAGGCCTTCCTGTCCGAGGCGGCGTCGGACCCGCGCGTGCAGTCGATCAAGATGACGCTGTACCGCACGTCCGGCGACAGTCCCATCGCGCGCAGCCTGATCCGGGCCGCGGAGCGCGGCGTGCAGGTCGCCGTCCTGGTCGAGCTGAAGGCCCGCTTCGACGAGGCCACCAACGTGACCTGGGCCAAGACGCTGGAGCGCGCCGGCGTGCACGTCGTCTACGGGCTCGTCGGCTTGAAGACGCACGCCAAGTGCGTGCTCGTCGTGCGCTCCGACAGCGACGGGCTGCGCCGCTACGTGCACCTCGGCACCGGCAACTACAACTCACGCACGGCCCGGCTGTACGAGGACCTCGGCTACATCACGTGTGACCCGGCCATCGGCGAGGACGCGACCCAGCTGTTCAACCACCTCACCGGTTACAGCCGCGACAACGAGTACAAGTCGCTGGTCGTCGCGCCGCACCACCTGCGTCACCGGATCCTCGCGCTGATCGCCAACGAGGCCAAGCACGGCGAGAACGGCAGCATCACGATCAAGACCAACTCCATCGGCGATCCGGAGATGATCGAGGCCCTCTACGAAGCGAGCGCCGCCGGGGTCAGCATCGATCTGCTCGTCCGCGGCATCTGCTGCATCCGTGCCGGCGTGCCCGGCCTGTCCGAGAACATCCGGGTCCGCAGCGTGCTCGGTCGGTACCTCGAGCACTCGCGCATCTACCGGTTCGCGAACGGCGCCGAGATCGGCGGCGGGCATCCCGCCACGCCACACTTCCTGATCGGCTCGGCCGACCTGATGCCGCGCAACCTCGATCGCCGGGTGGAGACGCTCGTGCCCGTCGCCCACCCGAAGCACCAGGCGTGGCTCGATCAGGTGCTCGAGTTCCAGCTCGCCGACGACATCGTCGCGTTCGATCTGCAGCCCGACAACACGTGGCTCCGGGTCGGTCCGCTCGATGCGTTCGAGCCGCACAGCCAGGAGCGGATGTACCACTGGGTGACGGCCAAGCAGCGCCGCTGACCGGTTCAGGCGAAGGTGCTCGTACGCTGCACCATGGCATCGCCCCGGGTCAAGCCCGTTCCCGTCCAGGACACCCCGCTGAAGCAGCTCGCTGCGGAGCTCTTGGTCGGTCGCACCGAGATCGCCCCGTCGCTCGACCTGATCTCCAACTCGGCCCTGTCGGAGGACGACAAGATGACGGCGATGCGCCTGTTCGAGGGCGCCCTCGACGATCCGTGGCACGAGATGCGCGACCCGCGCAAGGCCATCGCTGCCGTCGCCGCCCAAGCCGCCGACTGACATCGAGCGGTCGATCAACGTCGACCGCGGTCGACCGGCTCAGCCGGTCAGGGAAACCTCAGCCGAAGCGACCGGTGACGTAGGCCTCGGTGCGGCTGTCGGCCGGGTTGGCGAAGATCCGGTCGGTGCGGTTGTACTCGACGAGCACGCCGGTGCGCCGATCGCTGGCCTCGTTCACCTCGGTGGTGAAGAACGCCGTGCGGTCGCTCACGCGTGCGGCCTGTTGCATGCTGTGGGTGACGATGATGATGGTGTTGTTCGCCTTGAGCTCCTGCATCAGGTCCTCGATGCGGGCGGTGGCGATGGGGTCGAGCGCTGAGCAGGGCTCGTCCATCAGGATCACGTCGGGCTGCACGGCGAGCGCCCGGCCGATGCACAGCCGCTGCTGCTGACCACCGGACAGACCCAGGGCGGATGACTTGAGCCGATCCTTGACCTCTTCCCACAGCGCGGCACCCTTCAGCGACGTCTCGACGATCTCGTCGAGCTCGCTGCTCTTGCGGATGCCCGCGAGGCGGGGGCCGTAGGCGACGTTCTCGTAGATGCTCTTGGGGAACGGGTTCGGCTTCTGGAACACCATGCCGACGTGCTTGCGGACCTGGGTGGCCGACACGTTGGCGCCGTAGAGGTCGATGCCGCGGTAGTTGACCCGGCCCTCGACACGAGCGCTCTTGATGGTGTCGTTCATCCGGTTGAAGCAGCGCAGGACGGTGCTCTTGCCGCAGCCCGACGGACCGATGAACGCGGTGATCTCGTTCGGATGGATCTTCAGGTTCACTTCGCGCACGGCCTTGAACGCGCCGTAGTACACGGCGAGGTCGTGCACATCGAACACGAGGTTCGGGCGTGGCGCGGAACCGTTGGCGCCAGCGGCCCCCGCGGTGGGGTCCGCGGGGCTGGCGTGCCCGACGTGAGGCGTCTGCGCTGTCAGTGTCTCGGTCATCGCCGGGCCTCCGTGCCTGCCGTGCGGACTCCGGGGGGAGTCATTGGGTCTTCTTCGCGATGCGGGCGGAGAGAATCCTCGCCACGATCGTAAACAGGAACGCGAGCGCGATCAACGTGAGTGCTGCGCCCCAGCCGCGGTCCTGGGCGGACTGCAGCGTCTCCTTCGCGTTGGAGTAGATCTGCAGCGACAGTGACGTGTTCGGACCGCTGAAGACGTTCCAGTTGGTCTTGTGCACCGCGCCGGCGCCGACGGCGATCGTGAAGATCAGCGGCGCGGTCTCGCCCGCTGCACGGGCCACGGCGAGCAGGCATCCGCTGATGATGCCGGCAGCGGCCTTGGGGATGACCACGGTGAGGGTCGTGCGGCTGCGGGTGCCGCCGAGCGCGTAGCTGGCGTCGCGCAGGTTCTGCGGCACGAGCTTGAGCATCTCCTCGGTGGCCCGGACGACGATGGGCAGCATCAAGCAGGCGAGGGCGAACGAGCCGGCCAGGCCGGTGAGGCCCTCCTGGTGGCGGGGGAGCACCCAGAACACGTAGATGAACAGGCCCATGACGATCGAGGGCACACCGGCCATCACGCTCGTCATGAAGCGCAGGATCCGGGCGAACAGGTTCCGCTTGCCGTACTCGTTGAGGTACACGGCACCGCCGATGCCGAGCGGTACGGCGATCACGGTGGCGGCGAGCGTGGTGACGATGGTGCCGACGATGGCGGCCTTCATGCCGGGACCGACCCGGCGCGCGGTCGGCGGGATGTCGTCGGTGAACCAGTGCGGGAACTTGGTGTGCACGATGCCCCAGCCCTTGCTGATCGTGGTGACGAGGACGAAGCCGAGCACGATCGCGATCACGAGCACCGACGCCACCATCAGCCCGGTCATCACCAGGTTCTTCGTCCGGCGGCGGCCACTGACGCCGACCAGATCTTCGAGCAGCTCCGGCGACGGCACCGGGTCGGACACGTCGTCCATGACCGCGGTCACGATGCGCCCTGCATTCTCCTGGTGGAGCGGCCGACGATCGCCGTCGCCGCGAAGTTGACGACCAGCGTCATCACGAACAGGGTGAGGCCCATCGCGATGAGTGCGCTCTTGGCGGTGGCATTGGCCTCACCCCACTGCAGGGCGATGACCGCCGGCAGCGAGTCGCCCGACGAGAACAGGTTCGAGGTGATGGCCGCCGACGAGCCGATGACGAGTGCGGCGGCGATGGTCTCGCCCATCGCCCGGCCGAGGCCGAGCATGACGGCACCGACGATGCCGCCCATCGAGTGGGGCATCACGGCGCCGGTGATCATCTCCCAGCGGGTGGCACCGAGCGCCAGCGCACCGTCGCGGTCGGTCTGCGGGCAGGTCTCGATGACCTCTCGCGAGATGGACGTGATGATCGGTGTGATCATCACGGCGAGGATCAGCCCGGCGGTCATGAACGAGCGACCGGAGCCGACCTTGCCGAACAGCGAGTCGAGCACGGGGATGCCGTGGACGGCCGAGCTGATGTGCTTGTAGAGCGTGGTGATCTTCGGGGCGAGGAAGATGATGCCCCAGAGGCCGAACACCACCGAGGGCACGACGGCCACGAGGTCGGTGAGGGCCACGAGCGGGCGCTTCAGCCAGGCGGGGGCGACCTGGGTGGTGAACAGCGCCAGGCCGAGGCTGATCGGCACGGCGAGCACGATGGCGATGAGCGACGTCAGCGCGGTGCCGAAGATGTACTTGAGGATGCCGAGCAGCGGCGGTGTCGCGTTCGGGACGAACTTCTGCCCGGTGAAGAACTTGATGCCGGCGATCTTGAAGGCGTCGGTGGACCGGTTGGTGATGGTGTAGGCGATGACGCCGAGGATCACCAGGATCGCTGCACCGCCGAGGAAGACGAGGACCCCGAAGGACTTGTCGGCGATCTGCCGTCTGGATTTCAGGTCGTTGATCGTGAGGGCCATCTGGGTTCCGGTCAGGTCTTTCCGGTCGATGCGGGGCGGTGGGTGGAGCTGGTGAGGGGGGAGAGAGAGCGACGCGCTGGAGAAACGACGAGACCCGGGCCCCGTACGGGGCCCGGGTCGTCGTTCCGGGGGGATCAGGAGGTGATCTTCTCCACGTTGGCCAGTGCCTTGGTCACGAGTGACGTGGGCAGCGGTGCGTAGTCGATCGTCGGGGCCAGGGTCTGGCCGTCGGTGAGCAGGTAGTCGAGGAACGCCTTGAGGTTCGTGGCGTGCTCGGCATCGGGCTGCTTGGTGTAGACGAGGATCCAGGTCTGCGCCGCGATCGGGTACGACGTGGCACCGTCGGCCCAGGCGAGCGAGAAGGTCAGGTCGTCCTTGACGGTCACGTTCTCGGCGGCTGCCGAGGTGGCCTCGAGGGTGGGCTCGACGAACTTGCCGGCCTTGTTCTCGACCGAGGCGAAGGCGAGACCGGCCGACTTGGCGTCGCTCAGGTCGACGTAGCCGATGGCGCCGTCGGTGCTGCCGATGATCTGGGCCACACCGCCGTTGCCGTCACCGGCCTGGCCGCCTGCGGGCCACACCGTCGGGTCCTGGAACGCACCGAGCGTCCACTCGCCCGAAGCGGCCTTGCCCTCGGACTGCTCGAGGAAGTTGGTGAAGTTCTGGGTGGTGCCCGAGGCGTCGCTGCGGTGGACCGTGACGATGTCGGTGTCGGGGAGCGTGACACCGGCGTTGTCGGCGGCGATCTCCGGATCGTTCCACTTCGTGATCTTCAGCTCGAAGATGTCGGCGATGGTCTTCGGCGACAGCTGCAGCTTGTCGACACCGCTGAGGTTGTACGACATCGTGATCGGGGCGATGACCGTCGGGATGTAGATGAACGCGCCGCCCGTGTAGAGCGGGACGTCGGCGTCCTTGACGGTGCCGTCGGTGCCGGCGTAGTCGACGAGCTTGGTCTGCAGGTCGGTGCGACCCTTGCCGGAACCGCCACCGCCGTACTGGATGCTCAGGTTCGGGGCCTTCTCGGCCAGATCGGCGATCGCCTCGTCGAGGAACGCCTTCTGGAAGGTCGAGCCCGAGCCGGCGAGGGTGCCGGACAGCGACTTGTAGTCGATGGTCGGCGCGACGACGGAGTCACCGGTGGTGGTGGCCGTCGAGTCGCCGGTGGTGGTGGCGGTCGTGTCGACCGTGCTGGTCGCCGACCCGGCCGTGGTGGCCGTGGTGTCGGCCGAACCGGCAACGGTCGTCGCGGCGCCCGTGTCGACCGTCGACGCTGCCGTCGTGGCGGCTGCTGCGGTGGTGGCGGGTGCCGCGGTGGTCGTGGTGGTCTTGCTGTCGCTGCTGCAGGCTCCTGCCAGCAACGAGAGGGTGACGATGCCGCTGATCGCGAGCATCCGCTTTCTCGAGTTGTTCACGCTGATGAATCTCCATGTGTTTGGTTGGAGCCGCACCCTCGGGTGTCGACCGCCGAGCAATGTAAAGAGCCAAGGTGTACGGCTTCCCCCGCACGGGTGAACCGGAGATGAACGAGAGGCAAAATATGGCGACCGGCGAGGTCGCTCGGGTTCCAATCCTGGCGCATCCCCGCAGCCAGGGCACCGTGAGTCGCCAGAGGTTCGGTCGCTGTTCACCTCTCGTTCACCTGCGGTCAGGATGACGGTTACCTTGGACCCCTACGGTGCCCGCTGTCGTCCGCCGGACACTCGTCGGCCATCTGCCCACGATGTGAACAGCAGGTGCGGGCAACGCACACGACCATTCCGAGAGGCCGAACTTGTCAGTCGAAGACACCGAACAGCAACAGGGCGCGGCGATGGGCGCCGCCGGGACCGCCGCTGTGCCGCGTGCCCCGGGTGTCTTCGAGGCCCGTGAGCTGTCGGTGTTCTACGGCGCGCACAAGGCGGTCCGCGACGTCAACCTGACGATCCGCCAGCACGAGATCACCGCGTTCATCGGCCCGTCCGGTTGTGGCAAGAGCACGGTGCTGCGCTGCTTCAACCGGATGAACGACCTGATCGACGTCGCCCGCATCGAGGGGCGGATCGAGTTCCACGGGATCGACCTCTACGACGCGCAGGTCAATGCCGTCGAGGTGCGCCGCCGGATCGGGATGGTGTTCCAGAAGCCGAACCCGTTCCCGAAGAGCATCTACGACAACGTCGCGTTCGGGCCCCGGCTCGGCGGGATCAAGAAGAAGGCCGACCTCGACGCCATCGTCGAGAAGTCGCTGCGCGGCGCCGCGCTGTGGGACGAGGTCAAGGACCGGCTCAAGGCGTCGGGCCGCGGGCAGTCGGGCGGCCAGCAGCAGCGGCTGTGCATCGCCCGCACGATCGCGGTCGAACCGGAGGTCGTGCTGATGGATGAGCCGTGCTCCGCGCTCGACCCCATCGCCACCGCTCGGGTCGAGGACCTGATGCAGGAGATGAAGCAGCAGTACACGATCGTGATCGTGACCCACAACATGCAACAGGCCGCTCGGGTGAGCGATCGCACCGCGTTCTTCACCACCGAGGTCAACCCGAACAGCGATCGCCGTACCGGCACACTGGTCGAGTACGGCCGGACGAAGACCATCTTCTCGACGCCCAACGACGAGCGGACCGAGCAGTACGTGACAGGGAGATTCGGCTGATGATGAACGAACTACGCAAGAGCTTCCACAACGAGCTCGACGACGTCCGCAGCGAGCTGGTGCACCTGGCCGCCTTCGTCACCGAGGCCATCCCGCGCGCCACGAACATCTTGCTGACGGGCGATCTCGAGGGAGCCGACTACATCATCAGCGGCGACGACGAGATCGACGCGCGTTCGCTCGACCTCGAGGACCGCTGCGTGCAGATCCTCGCGCTGCAGGCGCCGGTGGCCGGCGACCTCCGCCAGATCCTCGCCGCGATCAAGATGATCGCCGAGGTCGAGCGCTCCGCCGATCTCGTCTGCAACATCTGCAAGGCGGCCCGCCGCATCTACGGCCATCAGCTCGATCCCAGCCTGCGCGGCATCATCACCCGGATGGGCGAGCAGGCACAGCAGCTGTACATCTCGGCCATCGAGGCCTTCGTCGAGAACGACGCGGCCAAGGCCGCCGCCATCGACGACATGGACAACTACCTCGATGCGCTGCAGAAGCAGTTCGTGCAGGCGATCTTCGAGAGCCACTCCGCCGGCAACATCGACCTGCAGGTCGCCGTGCAGCTCGCCGTCGTGGCCCGCTTCTACGAGCGCATCGGCGACCACGCGGTGAACATCGGTGAGCGCGTGCGCTACGTCGTCACCGGATGGATGCCCGAGCACAAGGGAGCCGCCCGCTACCGAACGCGCACCGACGAGACCGGCGAGATCGCCCGTCCCGCGGCCGACGCGGTGGTTCCGGCATCCGCAGCGGTCGACGCCCCCTCCGACGGAGCCGGCGCGTAGTCGATGGCATTTCTCTGGCTGATCGTCGGGCTCGTCATCGGTGCCGGCGTCGCTGTCGTCCTCGTCCGGCGTTCGGCCGCTCGGGCTCACACACCGGTCACCGAGCCGGCCAGCGTGGCGCTGCAGCGTGAGAACGCCGCGCTGCTCCAGCGCATCGAGCGGGTCCAGACCGCGCTCGACGCACTGCCGATCGGCGTCATCGTCGCCGACGCCGACGCACGGATCGTGGTCCGCAACACCGCCTCCGACGCAGCCGGCGGCGACACCCACAACGAGGTCCTCGTCCAAGCCGCGGTGCAGCACCACCTCCGTGCCGCGGTGCGCGGCGAGCACCGCTCGCAGACCGTGGAGCTGTACGGGCCGCCCCGCCGGGTGGTCATCGTCCACGCCGATCCGATCCAGTCCGGTGGTGCCGTCGCGACGATCGAGGACGTCACCGAGCGCTCCCGCCTCGACTCTGTGCGCACCGACTTCGTCGCGAACATCAGCCACGAGCTGAAGACGCCGATCGGCGCCCTTGCCGTGCTGGCCGAGACGCTCATCGACGAGACCGACCCGGCGCTCATCAGCCGGCTCGCCAACAAGACCGTCAACGAGGCCCACCGGGTCGCGAAGATCATCGACGACCTGCTCGAGCTGTCGCGGATCGAGCTCGCCGGCGATCTCGTGATCGCGACGTGCAACGTCGGCTCGCTGGTGGCCGAGGCAGCGTCACGCAACTCCTACGCCGCCGAGCAACGCCGGGTGGAGGTCCGCGTCTGCGAGGTGCCCCACGACCTCACCGTCAACGCCGATCAGGCCCAGCTCGGCTCGGCACTCGGCAACCTCGTCGACAACGCGGTCAAGTACAGCGACGTCGGCGGCAAGGTCACCGTCGCCGGCTTCCCCGAGGGTGACGGCGTCACGTTCGTCGTCACCGACAGCGGCATCGGCATCCCCACCCACGATCTCGACCGCATCTTCGAGCGCTTCTACCGCGTCGACCGAGCCCGTAGCCGCGGCACGGGCGGCACCGGCCTCGGCCTCTCCATCGTCCGCCACGTCACCAGCAACCACGGTGGCGCGGTGACGGTCGAGTCCCGCGAAGGCGAGGGTTCGACGTTCCGCCTGCACATCCCCGATCGACCGGTACCAGCGACATGAGGTTCATCCCGTGACCACACCCACAGTGCTGCTCGTCGAGGACGAGGACAGCTTCGTCGAGGCCCTCACCGTGGGGTTGAACCGCGAGGGGTTCCGCGTCGAGGTGGCCCAGGACGGCGCCACCGCGTTGCTGCGCTTCCACGAGATCAAGCCCGACGTGATCCTGCTCGACCTGATGCTGCCGCGCATCTCCGGCATCGACGTCTGCCGCGAGATCCGCAAGACCAGTTCCGTGCCGATCATCATGGTGACGGCCAAGGGCGCCGAGATCGACATGGTGGTCGGGCTCGAGGTGGGCGCCGACGACTACATCACCAAGCCGTACCGGATCCGCGAGCTCGTCGCCCGCCTCCGAGCGCTGCTGCGCCGCGCCGCGATGGACGGCACTGGTGCGCCCGGTGCGGTGTCCACCGCGCGCTCGCTCGTCGTCGGCGACGTCGCCCTCGACTCGGACGAGCACCTCGTCACCGTGGCGGGCGAGACGGTGAACATGCCGCTGAAGGAGTTCGAGCTGCTGCACCTGTTGCTCAGCAACGTCGGCCGGGTGCTGCCGCGCGAGCTGCTGATCGACCGGGTCTGGGGCATCGACTACGTCGGCGACACCAAGACGCTCGACGTCCACATCAAGCGGATCCGGGCCAAGATCGAGCCCGATCCGACCCATCCGGAACGGATCGTGACGATCCGTGGACTTGGCTACAAGTACGAACGACCTGCACCTAGCATGCGTGCGTGAGGCCTGATCCGGAGAGAGGTGCTCGAGACCCGAGCCGGTCTCCGCGCCAGCCCCCGGCTGATCCGTCGGTGCAGCGGGCGAGGACCCGCCGGCCCGACGGGGGGTCCGATCATGGGTCCGATCATGGGCCTGATCGAGGGTCTGATCGAGGGCCTGAACGACGGCCGGCCCGGCGCGCTGGTGCGGCTGCTGCGCTGCGCAACCGGGGCGGTTTCCGACCCACGCGCATCTCGCCGTTCACCCGGCTCGCACGCGTGCAAGCGGTCAGCGCGGCGGGCGACGGCTGCCTCGCGCTCGCGCTCGCGCTGACGGTCTTCATCGGGGTCAGCCCCACCGAGGCCCGGCCACGCGTCCTGCTGTTCCTGCTCGTCACGTTCGTGCCGTTCCTGGTCGTCGCACCGCTCATCGGGCCGTTGATCGACCGCGTCGCCGGCGGCCGGCGGTTGCTGATGCAGGTCATCGCCCTGCTGCGTGCCTTGACCCTGCTGCTGATGGCCGCCCAGATCGATCACCTCCCGCTGCTCTATCCGCTGGCGTTCATCGCGCTCGTGCTGCAGAAGACGCAGGGCATCTCCAAGTCGGCGCTCGTCCCGTCGGTGGTGCGCAACGAGGCCGATCTCGTGGAGGCGAACTCGAAGCTCGGCCTCATCGCCGGCGTGTTCGGCTTCGTCGGCGCCGCCATCGCCGGGCTGGCCAAGCTGATCTTCGGCGTCGAAGGCGCGCTGTGCGCCGGGGCGATCCTCTTCGTCGTGGCGTTCGTGTTCGCGACGAAGCTGCCGAGCGAGGTCGTCGCTGCGAAGAAGGCGAGCCTCGAAGAGAAGGTCGAGCTGAAGTCGGCCGGCATCACCCTCGCCGCGAGCGCGATGGCGCTGATGCGCGCGTCCGTCGGGTTCTGCTTCTTCCTGCTCGCCTTCTGGCTGAAGACCCAGAAGGCCGGCACGGTGAAGGTGAGCCTGGCGATCGGCATGGTGACGGTCGGCGTGATGATCGGCAACGCGATCGCACCGTTCCTGCGCAAGAGCGCGCACGAGGAGCGGATCTTCATCGGCGCGCTCGCGCTGACGGCGTTCAGTGGCATCGCCGCCGCGCTGTTCGGCGGCGTCGCGTCCGGCGTGCTGCTCGCGCTGGTGGTCAACTTCGCCTCGGCGCTCGGACGGCTCGCGTTCGACTCGATCGTGCAGCGCGACGCGCAGGACGCGAACCAGGGCCGCGCGTTCGCCCAGTTCGAGACGAAGTTCCAGCTGGCCTGGGTCCTCGGCGGGCTGATCCCCGTGATCTGGGGACCGACCGGTGACGCTGACGGACCGATCGGGTTCGCGGTCGTCGGTGGCATCGCGCTCTTCGCCGCCGTCTCGTACCTCGTCGGCACGAAGCGGGTGGAGGCCGGCAAACCGATCCCCGAGCCCTTCAGCAAGCGGCTGCGGCGTCAGCTGGCCGTGGAGGTGGAGCGCCGCAAGACCCGCCGCGACGGCTCCACGCCGACGTCCGGCACGACCCGCCCGCTCCCGCCACCGACGCTGGCCGACCGCGCCCCGAACCAGGACCTGCCTGACGACGCCGTCAGCCGCGCCCTGCGCGGTGACCCGCTGCGCCGCCCGCGCAAGACCTGACGCCCGCCTCCGTCGAACCCCGCCTCGAGCCCGGCGTGCCGCGCAAACCGGTCACGCGTGCGCGAGTCGGGCGACCGGTTCGCTCGAACCGATCACGCGTGCGCGGAATGCGCGAGGTGGCCGCCGCAGCCGGTCACGAGGCAGCATCGCCCCCATCGTTGCGGGGTTCGCACGCGTGCGCGGAATGCGCGTGTTCAGTCGAGGTCGGGGTCGTCGGGCAGGTCGTCGCCCGCCGCGTCGAAGCCGGGATCGATGGCGATGTCGAGCCGGGCCATCCACAGCCCGGGGGCGTCCATCTCGGCGGGCGTGGGGATGGAGCCCGGCACCTCGAGCAACTGGTTGATGGCCGACGGCCCTCCGCGCTCGACGACACCGGCGACGAACGACCGGCCGCGCTCGACCTGGGCGCGGGTGAGGTGGAGGCCGAGCAGCCGCTCGACGAAGACGTCGTCGGGTGAGGTCTCGATGCGGCGCCGGCGCACGGCCTCGCTGATCCGCTGCGCGTCGCCGCCGATGAGGCGGGTGGTGACGGTGTCGACGACGTGGTCGACGTAGCCGATGATGGCCGCCATCGCCGCGTCGAGCTGGGGCTGCAACGCCTCCTGGGCCGGGCTGCGCACGGCACCGAGCAGGATCTCCGGATCGCCCAGTGTGCGCTGCAGCGCCGCCATGGGATCGTCGGTGTCCATGTCGAGCGCGCCGAGCTTGTCGGCCACCGCCGACGGATCGGGCTGGAACGCACCGACGTGCTTGCGGACGAGGTCGCTGAGGCCCTCGCGGATGTGGGCCACGGAGAACACCGCGTGGGTGGTGAGCTCGTGCACCAGCACCCACAGCCGCATGGAGTCGCGCGGCAGGCTCCAGTCGTCGGCGAAGGCATCGATGCTGCCGGGCACGAGCGCGACGGACTTCGCCGCCGGCCGGGGGATGGGCAGGTCGTACTGGCCGAACGCGCGCCGGCCGAGCCGGCCGACCATCGAACCGATGGCCATGCCGAGCATGGAGGGCGCCATCATCTGGCTCAGCCCGGCCATCATCGCCATCATCGGATCCGTCTCGTCGGCATCGCCGGGATCGGCCGTCGGGCGCTTGCCGAGCGAGATGGCCAGTTCGGTGAACAGCGGTCGATAGGCGTCGAGCGCCTGCTGCGCCCACGCCCCGGGCGTGGTGGTGGTGACCTCGTAGCCCGACACGTCCTGGCCGGTGACATCGAGGACGTGCGGCTCGGCGATGCGCGCGAGGTCGGCGAGCGCGAAGCGCACCGCGGGATCCACGTTGGCCTCGGTGGCGCCCTCGGTGGCCGACAGCTGCGCGAACTGGCGAGCGGCCTCCCAGTTCAGCGGACCCTGGCCGGACAACGCCCGCGCCAGATCACCGAACATCGGGATGCCCCCGAAGGGGTTGTCGGCGGGGTCGCCCTCGGCCATACCGCAGATGCTACGGGTTGGGGAACGGTTAACGTCGGCCGGGTGACCACCCACGAGGCGACGCCGACCCTCGCCGGCTCGCCGCGCCCGGCCCCCGTGCCGGTGCTCGTGACCGCCACCGAGAGCAACCTCGGTGCCCGTGTCGTGGCGACGCTGCAGAACCTCGGCGGCTACGAGATCCTGTCGCCCGCGTCCACCGTCGACGACGCCTCGTCGGTGCCCGTCGCCGTCCACCTCGCGGCCGGCGATCACGACGCGCGGGCGCGCCGGCGGGAGAGCGCCACCACGGGTGTGGCCGCGCTGCTCGAGCTCGCCCGGCACCACGACGTGCGTCACCTCGTCCTCGTGTCGTCGGCGATGGTCTACGGCGCCTGGGCGAACAACCCGGTGCCGCTCACCGAGGACGCAGCCCTGCGCCCCGATCTCGACTTCGTGTTCGCGCGGCAGCTCGCGGCGGTCGAGCAGATGGTCGACGACTGGCGCACGAGCGCTCCCGGTCGCACCGCCACCGTCCTGCGCCCGGTGGTGACGATGGCCGCCGACGGCACGTCCGGGCTCGCCCGTGCACTCGCGGCAGGCATGGGCCAGCGCTCCGGCGAGGACGATCCCGGGGCGCAGTTCCTCCACCTCGACGACCTCGCCGCTGCCGTGGTGCTCGCGATCCAGGAGCGGCTCGACGGCGTGTTCAACGTCGCCCCCGACGGCTGGGTGGCGGGTGAGCGGGTGCGTGCCCTGGCCGGCTCGGCGCCGAAGATCAAGCTCCCCGATCGCGTCGCCGAGGTCGTGTCGAAGATGCGCTGGCGCTTCCAGCGCGGGCCGATCCCGCCCGGTCTGCGCAGCTACACCAAGTCGCCATGGCTGGTGGCCAACGACCGCCTCAAGGCGCGGGGCTGGCGGCCCACCGTCACCAACGAGCAGGCGTACGTCGAGGGCACCGAGGCCAAGTGGTGGACGATGATCACACCGAAGCGCAAGCAGGAGCTGTCGCTCGGCGCGATGGTGGGCGCTTCAGTGGGCCTCGCAGCAGCGATCGTCGCGATCGTGCGACGGGTGCAGCGCCGCTAGAACGAGCCGGGGTTGGCCACCAGCGTCACGGCCACGTCGGTTGGATCGGTGGCCCCGGGTGCCACCACGGAGAGCGTGACGGTGTCGCCGGGATGGTGGGCCATGACGCTCGCGTGCAGTGCGTCGAGGCCGTCGGTGCCCTGCACCGCCTGACCATCGATGGCCCGAACGACCGAACCCGCGACGATGCCGGCGCCTTCGGCCGGCCCACCCGAGCTGACCTCGACCACCGTCAGGTCGCCGTTGTCGGCCACGCCGATGTGCAACCCGAGCCACACCGGCTTCTGGCTGGCGATCGCTCTGTTGATCGCATCGAGCAGCGCTGCCGCGTCGAGCACGTGGATGCCGTCGGCACCGGACGTGCACATGCCGATGAGCCGGTTGTCGGTGTCGAGCACGAGCGAGCCCTCGGGCACCGGAACGGACGGATCGGAGCTGAGCAGCTCACCCGTGCTGCCGCGCCACACGCTGACGGGCGTCGGCTGCGGGGCCATGACGACAGCGGAGTCCGTCGGCAGTGCACGCTGACTGGGTGCGATCGGGCTGATCTGCACATCGACGGGCACGGAGAGCACGGCGATGCCGGACGTGCTGTCGACGCTGACGACGGAGCCCAGCACCATGTCGCCCGACGGCAGCTGCACCTGCATCGACGACTGGTTGCCGACCGCGGCGGCCGTGGCCGCGACGTAGTGGCTGTCGGTCAAGGCGACGGCCAGCGCCGAGCCGGCGGCGGTCTCGACGACCGGCGGCGGTGTGGAGTCATCGGTGCTCGCCGGCGCCGTGGGGGTGGTGACGGGATCCGTCGGTGCGCTCGATCCGGCGTTCGCGGATCCCGACGTCGACCCGGCCGTGGACGTGGACGGTGCGGGCGCCGTCGTCGGGCGGATCGTGCTCGGCGTGGGCGCCGTCGTGACGATCGCTGTCGTGATCGCGGCTTCGGTGGTGACGGGGGCGCTCGAGCGATCGACCGGCGACGACGCGAGGAGCGTGGTGGGCTGGCGGGACGTGATGGTCTCCGTCGCCGCGGTGCGCACCGATGTGCTCGATTCGACCGAGACGCCGCCGCCCTTGTTGTCGTGCGGGATCATCAGCCACAGCAGCCCGACGGCCAGCACCACGCCGACGGTGCCGGTGGCGACGGACAGGCCCCGGCCGACGACGAGCGGCGGCTCGGATTGCACCCAGTGCGTGGCGCCCTGCTCGGACGGGTGACGCCAGGTGCGCTCGTGGGCAGGCAGAGGCGCGTGGGGGTACTCAGGATCGTCTTCCCACTCACCGCGCTCCACGAGGAGGAGATGGTAGTGAAGTGCGCCCGCCCATGGACGTCGCGCGGCGTGGACGCTCGTCACGCCACCGATGGGTAACGGCCCGGGGCACGGCTACGATGCCAGCGATGCATGCACCGGCCGATGGCAACACCTGGATCGGCCTCACCGCGGACGTGCTGCCCGTGGGTCTGGCCTATGAATGGTCGGTTCGCCCCGGTTGCGGTGCCGTCGTGCTGTTCTCCGGCACCGTGCGCGACCACGCCGACGGCCGCGACGGCGTGCAGACCCTCACGTACGAGGCGTACGAGGAACAGGCCGAGGACAAGCTCCGCGAGATCGAGGGCGAGCTGCGCCGTCGCTGGCCCGACATCGGCGCCGTCGTGATGCTCCACCGCACCGGGTTGCTGGTCGTCGGGGAGAGCTCGGTCATCGTCGTCGTGTCCTCGCCACACCGTCCGGAGGCGTTCGAGGCCGGCCGCTTCGCGATCGATGCGCTCAAAGCGAGCGTGCCGATCTGGAAGCACGAGGTCTGGGAGGGTGGTGCCGACTGGGGCACCGGCGCACAGTCGTTGACGGCGGCCGCATCCGTGGCGGGCCCGTCCAGCGCGGCTCCTGGCGAGCGCGTTCTGTGATCATCGCCCTCATCCTCATCATCTTCGCCATCGTGGTCCTGACCCTGGCGTTCATCCGGATCAACGCTCGGCGCCGTCCTGTCGACGGCGTGGCCTCGTTCCGCCGGCACATCGATGCACTGTCGCCCGAGGCCCGGCGCGAGGTCATCGACCGCGTCCAGAACGCCCGCGACACGGGCAAGGGCAAGTAGCGATGGCGCGCGACCTCGCGATCGACCTCGGTACCGCGAACACCCTGGTGTACATGAAGGGTCGCGGCATCGTGCTCAACGAGCCGTCCGTCATCGCGCTCAACCGCCAGACGGGCGAGGTGCTCGCCACCGGTCGTGAGGCCTGGCAGATGATCGGCCGCACGCCCGGCTACATCGTCGCCGTCCGCCCGCTGCGCGGCGGCGCCATCACCGACTTCGAGATCACCGAGCGGATGATCCGCCTGCTGCTGCAGCGCGTCGGCGTCAGCCGGTTCACCCGCCCGAAGGTCGTCATCTGCGTGCCGTCGGCCATCACCGAGGTGGAGCGCCGCGCGGTCACCGATGCGGCCCGCCGCGCCGGTGCTGCTGATGCGCAGCTGATCGAGCAGCCGATGGCAGCGGCCATCGGAGCCGACCTCCCGATCGACGAGCCCGTCGGCAACATGGTCATCGACATCGGCGGCGGCACGAGCGAGACCGCCGTCATCAGCCTCGGTGGCGTCGTGGCGCTCGAGGCCGTGCGCGTCGGATCGTTCGACATCGACGCCGCCATCCAGAACTACGTGCGCCGCGAGCACGGCATCGCCATCGGCGAGCGCACCGCGGAGGAGATCAAGGTCGCCATCGGCTCGGCCGACGCGATCGGCGACGAGAACGAGGCCGAGGTCCGCGGCCGCGATCTGATGAGCGGCCTGCCCAAGACCGTCCTGCTCGCGCCGGAGGAGATCCGGTTCGCGATCGACGATGTCGTCTCCAGCATCGTCGCCTCGGTGGTGCGCTGCCTCGCCAAGGCGCCGCCCGAGCTGGCCCAGGACTTCCTGGTGCGGGGCATGTACCTCGTCGGCGGCGGTGGCCTGCTGCGTGGCTTGGCCCAGCGGATCGAGCGCGAGACCCGCGTGCCGGTGCGGATGTCGCCGATGCCGCTCGAGGCCGTCGTGCTCGGCGCAGGTCACTGCATCGAGCACTACGAGGCGCTCAAGGGCATGTTCATGGGCGCTCGTCGCTAGGACCCGTCCGGCCCACGTTCTCAGCGTCGGGCGAGCACGATCAGCAGGAGCACGATGAGGATGAGCACGAGTGCTCCTCCTCCGATGTAGATACCAGCTGCGAACATGGGAAGCATGCGGAGCTCCTTTCGACCGGAGGAGCGTTACCCCGCATCTCGTCCGCTGAGACACTGCGCTCTGTTCCGGGCATCACTACCTGGGCATCACGACCTGGGCATCACGACCGGGCGTCACGACACGGCTGGCGGTTCGGCCGGCGGGGTACCGTGCCCGCGTGATAGCCCTCCGCGCCCTACCCCGCTCCCGTCACTGCGAGACGGATTCCTGATGGCCAAGGTCGTCGTCCTCCCCGCCGCAGCGCTCGCTGAGTTCAGCCGCGGCTTCGATCAGATCCGCACCGAGAACGACGTGCCGACGTCGTTCCCCCAGCCGGTGCTCGCCGCCGCGGCGACGGCGGTGCGGCAGCCGTTCACCGACCAGCACATCGACCGCACCGACCTCGGCTTCGTCACCCTCGACCCGGCCTCCAGCACCGATCTCGATCAGGCGTTCCTGATCGAGCAGGGCAGCGGCGACGACCTGATCCTGCGCTACGCGATCGCCGACGTGCCGTGGTTCGTCGAACCGGGCGGCGTGCTCGACACCGAGGCGTGGACTCGTGGCGTCACGATCTACCTGCCCGACGGCCGCGCCGGGGTGTACCCGCCGTCGATGTCGGAGGGCGCGGTCAGCCTGCTGCCCGACGGCCCGCGCCCGGCCGTGGTGTTCGTCGTGCGGGTCGACAGCAGCGGCGCAGCCGTGCTCGACGGCGTCGAGCGGGCCATCATCCGCAGCCGGGCCAAGCTCGCGTACGAGACCGCGACGGCGGCCGACCTGCCGGCGCAGTTCGACGAGTTCGCCGCGCGCATCACCGCCGCCGAGGATCGCCGCGGCGCGAGCCGGGTGGAGGCGCCGGAGCAGGAGGTCGAGCCCGATGGCAACGGGGGCTTCCGCCTCGTGTTCCGCCCGCGGTTGAGCAACGAGGACTCGAACGCAGCGATGTCGCTGGCCACCAACCTCGCCGTCGCCGATCTGCTGTTCGCGCACAAGACCGGGCTGTTCCGGGTGATGGCCGAGCCCGACGAGCGCAGCGTGAAGCGCCTCCGCTACACCGCCACGGGGCTCGGGTTGACGTGGCCCGACGGCACTCCGCTCGGCGCGTTCCAACGCACGCTCGATCCGAACGAGCCCAAACAGGCGGCGTTCCTCATGGCGGTGCGTCGGGCCGGGGGCGGTGCCGACTACGCGCCGTACACCGAGGGCGTCGTGCCATGGCACTCGGCGATGGCAGCCACGTACTGCCATGCCACCGCCCCGCTGCGGCGTCTGGCCGACCGCTCCGTCGTGGAGGCCGCGCTCGCGGTCGCCAACGGCTCGCCGGTGCCCGACCACGTGCAGGCCGCCTTCGCTCGGCTGCCCGACGTGATGGACAAGGCCGATGCCCGGTCGTCGCGGGTCGAGCGCGCGGTCATCGACATGGTCGAGGCGATCGCGCTGCAGGGCAGCGAGGGCACGACGTTCGACGTGGTGGTCACCGACGTCGACGACCGTGGGGCGCGCATCCAGCTCAGCGACCCCGCGGTCGTCGCCCGCGTCAGCGCGCACAGCGTCGAACCGGGTGATGCGCTCACCGTGCGGCTCGTGTCCGCCGATCCGGCCAAGCGAACCGTCACGTTCGAGCGGGTGTCCTGACGCGTCCGACCGCGTGATGTCGTCTGTGGGACGACATCACGCGTGCAGTGAAATCGCGCCGGACGTCTGACCGCGTGATGTCGTCTGTGGGACGACATCACGCGTGCAGTGAGTGGCGAGGTCAGCCGGCGGGGCGGACGGCGATGACCTTGCCGTCGTCGACGCGCAGCACGTAGAGCTCGCCGTCGGGGCCCTGGGCCACCTCGCTGATGCCGGTGAGCCCGGTGGCGAGGGTGACCTCGGCGCCGGCGGTGCCGTCGGGCAGCACTGGGAAGGCGCGCACCTGGCCGCTGCAGTAGTCGCCGTAGACGTACCAGCCGTAGAGCGCCGGGATGGCGGTGCCGCGGTAGCGCACGCCACCGGAGATCGAGCAGCCGAGGTCGCCGTGCGCGTACTCGTGGATGGGGTCGACGCGCGGGTCAGCGCGCTGATCGTGGTTGAACGAGTGCGTCGCCTCGTAGGCGCTCCAACCGAAGTTGTCGCCCTTGCCGCCGCCGGTGGCCGCCGGCGCGAAGTCGACCTCCTCCCACTTGTCCTGGCCGACATCGGCGATCCATAGATCGTTGGTGGCGCGGTCGAAGCTGTAGCGGAACGGGTTGCGCAGGCCGATCGAGAAGATCTCCGGGCGGGCCTTGTCGACGCCGACGTACGGGTTGTCGGCGGGGATCGTGTACTGGGAGTCGCCGCTCGGCGTCGGGTCGATGCGCAGCATCTTGCCGAGCAGCACGTCGGTGCGCTGGCCGTTGCGCGCCGGATCGTCGGCCGATCCGCCGTCGCCCATACCGATGTACAGGAAGCCGTCGGGGCCGATGCGGACCTGGCCACCGTTGTGGTTCGGGTACGGCTGGTCGATCTCGAGGATCAGCCGCTTCGACGCCGGGTCGAACACCCCGTCAGCGCCAACGGCGTACTCGGTGATCTCGGTGTTGCCCTTGACGTTCGTGTCGTCGATGTAGGCGTGGCTGCCGTCGGCCGAGAAGGTGAGGCCGAGCAGGCCCTGCTCGCTGCCGGTGGAGACATCGGCGGAGATGTCGAGCAGCTTGGTGGGATCGATGACGCCGTTGCGCATCGCGACCACGAAGCCGAGCTTGCTGACGAGGTACAGCGCGTCGTCGCCGTTGCGGAACGTGAGGTCGAGCGGGCTGTCCATGTCGGCGATCTCGGTGAACGCGATGGAGGCGGGATCGACCGGCGTCGTGGACGTCGGCCCGACGGTGTCTGCGGTCGCGCCGGTGGTCGTCGGGGCGGTCGGGTTCGTCGCCGGACCAGTGGGCGGAGTCGTCGCCGGCGTCGAACCGGCCGTCGTCGGCACGGATGACGCCGTCCCCGAGGCGCTCGCCGTCGTCGTCGCGGTGGTCGCCGCCGACGTGCCGAGCGTGGTCGGTGCCACCGTGGTGGGCACCACCGCGGTCGACAGCGGGATCGACGACGCGCCCTTCGACGACGAGCTGCACGCCCCGAGCACGCTGATCCCGACGAGGGCCAGGCCCCCGACGCGCACCGCCGTCGAATGCCTCATTGGCCGACCCGGGCCAGGCCTTCCTGCACCACGGTGACGGCGAGCGTGCCGTCCTGGCGGTAGATCGCCCCGCTGGCCAGGCCGCGCGCCGCACCGGTGGAGATCGCCTCCTGGTCGTACAGCAGCCACTCGTCGGCGCGGAACGGGCGATGGAACCACATCGCATGGTCGAGGCTGGCCATCTGCAAGCCCGGGCTGTCCCACGACCAGCCGAACGGCAGCAGCGTCGTGTCGAGCAGTGTCATGTCGCTGGCGTACGTGACGATGCACGCGTGCAGCGTGGGGTCGTCGGGCAGCACGCCGTCGGCGCGGAGCCACACCTGTTGGCCGTCGGCGGGACGACCCTTGCGGCTGATCGGATCCATGTCGGCGTAGCGGAGGTCGATCGGGCGGGGGCGGTCGTACCACTCGCCCATCTGCTCCTTGTACGGCGCCATCACCGCCTTGAAGTCGGGCAGCGAGTTCGGGTCGGCGAGGCCGGTCGGCATCTTCATCTGGTGATCGGGGCCTTCCTCGCGCACGTGGAAGCTGGCCTGCAGGTTGAAGATGGCCCGCCCGCGCTGGATGCCGACGACGCGCCGGGTGGTGAAGCTCTTGCCGTCGCGGATGCGGTCGACCTCGTACAGGATCGGCACCGTCGGATCGCCGGGGCGCAGGAAGTAGGCGTGCAGCGAGTGCACCATCCGCTCGGGATCGCCGACCGTGCGGGCCGCCGCGACCAGCGCCTGCCCGGCGACCTGGCCGCCGAACACGCGCTGACGGTTCTCGTCCGGCGAGCGACCGCGGAAGAGGTTGACCTCGATGGCTTCGAGGTCGAGCAACTTCACGAGGTCGTCGAGCGCTTCCTGCATGCGGACATGTTGCCACGTCCTGACCTGGCCGAACCGGTCCGCCCCTCGGGCACGCGGGTATGGTGCCCGCCATGGCCCTGCTCCCCCTGGACGCCGATCAGCTGTTGACCACCACCCGGGCGGTCCGCAAGCGCCTCGATCTCACCCGTCCGGTCGGCGACGACGTGATCCGCGAGTGCGTCACCGCCGCCATGCAGTCGCCGAGCGGATCGAACAACATGAGCATGCAGTTCATGATCGTGCGCGACCCTGCGAAGCGCGCGGCGATCGGCGAGATCTACCGCCAGTGCTATGCCCAGTACCGCTCGTGGGACGGCGTCTACGTGCGCTCGATCGACAAGGGCGGTGGTGCCGCGCAGGCCCAGCAGGAGCGGGTCGCCGACAGCGCCGACCACCTCGGTGAGCACATGGGCGAGGCGCCGGTGCTGGTGATCGCGTGCAGCCAGGGCTCCCGTGTCGACGGTGCGCCGGCGATCGGGTCCGCATCGGTGATGGGCAACGTGCTGCCGGCGATGTGGAGCTTCATGCTCGCCGCCCGGGCCCGCGGGCTCGGCACCGCCTGGACCACGATGCACCTGCTCATGGAACAACAGGTCGCCGACATCGTCGGGATCCCGTTCGCCACCGTGCAGCAGGCGTGCCTGAGCCCGCTCGCCTACACGATCGGCACCGACTTCAAGCCCGCTGCACGACCCGCCGCCGACACGATCATCCACTGGGACCAGTGGTGATCCCCGCCGAGCTCCGTGCCCACGCCGTCGCGGCGAAGGGCTTCATGCCGCCCGACGAAGGTGACGCGCTGTACAACGCCGCGGTCGCCGCCGGCAACGAGTGCCCGGGCCTGCCGTTCCTCGAGGTCGGCTCGTACTGCGGTCGCTCGACGATCTGGCTCGGCGGCGCCGCGCGGGCGAGCGGCACGGTCGTCTTCGCGGTCGATCACCACCGCGGCAGCGAGGAGAACCAGGCCGGCTGGGACCATCACGATCCCACCGTGGTCGATCCGCGGATCGACCGGATGGACACCCTGCCGCTGTTCCGCGCCGCCGTCTACGACGCGGGCGTCGAGGACTTCGTCATCGCGCTCGTCGGTCAGTCGCCCCGCGTGGCCCGTTACTGGCAGACGCCGCTCGCGTTCTTGTTCATCGACGGCGGGCACGGTGTGGAGCCCGCGCGCGCCGACTACGAGGGCTGGACCCAGCACGTCGCGGTCGGCGGCACGCTCGCGATCCACGACGTGTTCCCCTATCCGCACGACGGCGGTCGCCCGCCGTACGAGCAGATCTTCGTGCCCGCGCTGGCGAGCGGCCGGTTCGTGCTGCACTCAGCGTGCGGCTCGCTGCGCATCCTCCGCCGCGTCGCCTGACCCAGTCGTTCCGCGAAGGTTGTTGCCCGCAGAGCGGGCAACAACCTTCGAAGAACCACGGGCGGCTGACCGGATCCCTGAGTGACTAGACGAACTCGACGCCCTGGGCGAGCGGAAGGTCGTTGGAGTAGTTGACGGTGTTCGTGGCCCGGCGCATGTAGGCCTTCCACGCATCGCTGCCGCTCTCACGTCCTCCGCCGGTGGCCTTCTCGCCACCGAACGCGCCACCGATCTCGGCGCCCGACGGGCCGATGTTGACGTTGGCGATGCCGCAGTCGCTGCCGTCGGCCGCGCAGAACCGCTCGGCCTCGCGGACGTCGGTGGTGAAGATGCTGCTCGCCAGTCCCTGGGGCACGCCGTTCTGGATCGCCACTGCCTCGTCGAAGTCGTCGTACTGCATCACGTACAGGAGCGGGGCGAAGGTCTCGGTGGCGACGATGTCGGTCTGCGACGGCATCGTGACGATGGCCGGGCGGGTGTACGCCGCGTCGGGGCCGATGTCGTCGAGCAGCCGCTCGCCGCCGACGATCTGCTTGCCGCCGTCGGCCAGCGCGGTGGCGATGGCGGCGGACATCTTCTCGTAGGCGGGACGGTGGATCAGTGGGCCGACGAGCGTGGAGGACTCGAGCGGGCTGCCCACCGGCAGGGTGTTGTAGGCGCTGGCGAGGCGGTCGACGAGCTCGTCGTGGCGGCTGCTGTGGACGATGACGCGGCGGAGCGTGGTGCAGCGCTGACCGGCCGTACCCGCCGCGGAGAACGTGATGCCGCGCACGGCGAGCTCGGCGTCGGCCGACGGCGCGACGATGGCCGCGTTGTTGCCGCCGAGCTCGAGGATCGAGCGGCCGAAGCGGGCGGCCACCACCGGGCCGACCTTCGCACCCATCGCGGTGGAGCCCGTCGCGCTGATGAGGGGCACACCGGCGTGGGCGACGAGCGCCGCGCCGACGGCGCCGTCGCCGAGCACGATCTGGTTGAGGTACGCCGGCGCACCGGCCCGCTCGACCGCACGGTCGAACAGCGCCTGGCAGGCGACCGCCGTCAGCGAGGTCAGGTCGCTCGGCTTCCAGATGACGGGGTTGCCGCAGACGAGGGCGAGCGCGGTGTTCCAGCTCCACACCGCGACCGGGAAGTTGAACGCCGTGATGACGCCCACCGGGCCGATCGGGTGCCAGGTCTCCATCAGTCGATGGCCGGGGCGTTCCGAAGCGAGCGTGCGCCCGCCCATCGAGCGGCTGAGGCCGACGGCGAAGTCGCAGATGTCGATCATCTCCTGGACCTCGCCGAGCGCTTCGCTGTGGATCTTGCCGGCCTCGAGCGACACCAGCAGACCGAGGTCGGCGATGTGCTCGCGCAGCAGCGCCGACAGGTGGCGGACGACTTCGGCACGTCGTGGCGCCGGCGTGGTGCGCCAGACCGCGTAGGCAGCGGTGGCCCGTTCGACCGCGGTGTCGACGTCGATCACGTCGCCGCCGATGGAGCCGAGCGTCGTGCCGATGATGGGCGACCGCGCCGTCAACGTGCCGTTGCTCGCCGCGCCGAGCACGGGGGCGCCGCACGCCGCCAACGCGTGTGAGGCGAGGCCGGCGAGGTGATCAGCAGACGGCAGAGCGGATGGCGTCCCAAGTGGGGTTGAGGTCATCCTGTGGGTCTAGTCGCTGGATTCGGCCGGCACAAACAGCTTGCTGCCCGCCGAGGCACCGGCGATCGCGTCGGCGGCGAGGATGACGGCGGCGCCGGTGTACGCCGAGCGCTCACCGGCCGGGAAGCGCTCGAGCGTGGGGTAGACGATGCCCGTGGTGTAGGCGCCGTCGTCGCAGCGGTGGGCACGCGTCCAGCGCAGCAGATCGGTGGCGGTGGTGAGATCGCCGATCGCGGTGAACGAGATCGAGCACTCCGCGGTCTCCGACGCCGTCACCCAGGGCTCGTCGCTGACGCAGCGGATGCCGCGGCCTTCCATCGCGAACGCGTCGAAGCCGTCGTTCATCCGCGCCTTGGCCTGCTCGCCCGTCATCGCCCCGGTGAGCACCGGGTAGTACCAGTCCATCGCCCAGCGCGTCTTCGGCTCGAACGCCGTGTCGGAGCGGGCCGTGATGACCTCGCGCAGCGCCGCGGCAGCGTCGGCCCAGTGCGGGCGAGGCTCGTTGATCAGCTCGGCGAGCTTGGCGCCGCACTCCAGCGAGTGCATGATGCTGCTGCTGCCGGTGAGCAGTGCGTAGTCCCACGGCTTGGCGTCGGGCTCGACCGCCCAGAGGATGGTGCCGTCGAGGCGGCGCAGGCCGAGCACCCACTCGAGCGCCCGGTCCACCGTCGGCCACAGGTGATCGACGAAGCCGCGGTCCCAGGTGCACAGCCAGTGGTGCCACACGCCGGTGGCCACGTAGGCGCACACGTTCGTGTCGAGCTTGATGTCCTCGACGCTGCCGTCGGGCAGGTAGTAGTTGTTCCACGCGCCCTCGGGGCGCTGCATGTCGACCAGCCACTCGTACGCCCGCTCGGCCGCACCGTGGAGGCCGGCGACGTCGAGCGCCATCGCGGTCTCGACGTGGTTCCACGGATCGCAGTGCCCGCCGACGAACCACGGGATCATCCCGGACGGCAGCTGCAGCGAGGCGATGCTCTCGGCCGTCAGCAGCACCTCCTCCGACGAGATCACCTCGTCGAGGTCGGGGAGGCGACTCATCCGGCCACCGAGTCGGCGGTGGAACGGCTGGCGTCGGGGGCCACGGCGTACGTGGGCATCCCCGCGCCGGACGATCCAGGGCGCACCGGCGTGCGGGCCGCGTGCGGCTTGGTGCCGTACACGGCGAGGCTCTTGCCGAGCACCGGGCTGAGCACCTTCTCGGCGAGCCGGGTGGACTTCGGGCCCTTGATGATGTCCCACTCGAGGAACTTCTTGTAGGCGTTGACGGCCTTGCTGTCTTCGCGGCGTGGTCCGACAGCGCACTTCAGCCACCAGTACGGCGAGTGGAGCGCGTGCGCGTGGTGGCTGCCGGTGACGTCGAGCCCGGCGGTGCGCAGCTTGGCCTTGAGCTCGACCTCGCTGTAGATGCGCACGTGGCCGCCGACGGACTTCGGGGCGTGGTACTCGTCGCTGAGCATCCAGTTGATCTTCTCGGTCCACTCCGTCGGGACGGTGCCGGCGAACGTGCCGCCGGGCTTGAGCACGCGCACCATCTCGGCGATCGCGCCCACGTCGTTCTGGATGTGCTCGAGGACCTCACTGGTGATGACGCGGTCGAACGTGCCGTCCTCGAACGGCAACCGGGTGGCGTCGCCCTGCAGGACGCCGACGTAGTTGTCGATGGAGATCTCGCCGGCATCCACCATCCCGCCCATCGTGGCGCGGGTCGCGGCCACCTCGTCGGCGGCGTAGTCGAGCGCGACGACGCGACCGCCGCGACGGGCGACCTCGAAGCAGTGGCGGCCGAAGCCGGCACCCACGTCGAGCACGAGATCGCCGGGCTGCAGACCGAGTTGATCGAAGCGGATCGTCAGCATCGGTTCTAGATCCGGCCGTTCTTGCGCAGCTTGGCCTGGTTGTCCGGCATCGCCAGCACCTCGCGGTACTGGTCGACGGTTAGCTTGGCGCAGTGCGTCCAGCTCCAACGCTCGACGACCCGCTCGCGCCCGGCGGCACCGATGCGGGCGCGCAGCTCGTCGTGGTCGAGCGCGATGCGGATCTGCGCGGCCAGGCCCTCGGCGTCGCCGGCCTTGCACTGGAACACGGTCTCGCCGTCCTTGCCCGTCACCTCGGGCAGCGCGCCGCCGTCGGTGGCCACCAGGGGTGTGCCGGTGCACATCGCTTCGATGGCGGGGAGGCTGAAGCCCTCGTACAGGCTCGGCACGACGGCCAGCTCGGCCTCGGCGTACAGCTCCACGATGCGCTCGTCGGTGACGCCGCTGACGAAGTCGATGTGGTCGCGCAAGCCGAGCTTGGTGATCAGATCGTCGCTGTGGCCAGGGCGCGGCTTGCCGATGATGGTCAGCGTGATGTCCCGCTCGGTGCGCAGCTTGGCCATCGCCTCGAGCAGGTATGACAGGCCCTTCAGCGCGACGTCGGCCGATGCCGTGGTGATCAGCCGGCCGGGCACGCGAGACACGTGGGGGAGCGGCTTGAACAGGTCCGGGTCGACGCCGACGGGCACGAGCCGCATCCGGTCGAGGCTGACGCCCATGTCGGCGTGAATGTCCTTGATGCTGTTCTCGCTGACGACGACGATGCGCGGCAAGCGGCTGGCGACGCGGCCCTGCATCTTCACGAAGCTGTACCAACGACCGACGCTGCGGCGCTTGCGCCAGTTCGGCGCATGGCTCATCTCCAGCTCGCGATCCTTGGTGATCGGGTGGTGGAGCGTGACGATGGTGGGGATGATCTTCTCGATCTGCAGGATGCTGTAGCCGAGGCACTGGTTGTCGTGGACGAGGTCGAAGTCGTGGGTGCGGCCCTTGAGCTCCTTGTAGGCGCGGGCGCTGAACGCGAGCGGCTCGCTGAACGTGCCGGTGAGGTACTGCGCCGTCTCGAGCACGTCCGCCCTCGTCTTCAGCTCCCAGAACGCCGGGACCCGGCCCGGGTACTGCTCGTTGAAGATGTCGAGGCTCGGCAGCTTGTGCATCGGCACCCGCGCATCGAGGATCGGGTACGGCTGCCCGGCGAACACCTCCACGGAGTGGCCGAGGTCGGCCAGCGCCTTGGTGAGGTGGCGGGTGTAGACGCCTTGGCCACCGACGTGCGGTTTGCCGCGGTAGGTGAGGTAGGCGATGCGCAGCGGCCCGTTGGGGTCCGTGAGGCCAGGGCCGGTGTGAACGGACATGGGTGATGACGCTATCCCGGCCCCGTTACCCCCCGGTAGCCGACACGAACGTTTCACGCGCCTGTCACACCGTGTGACACTTGTCCGAGCCGCTCGTGGAGCCCGTCTGGCGTCACCCGCCCGGGGCCTCGTTCGTCGGTTCTGGCGCGGTGAACGTCCAGGCCAGGATCACCGCCGGCTCCGTCGGTAGGGCGCCGGCGCCGGCGTACGTCGCGAGCGCGGCGGCGTTGTCGGGCTCGGTGGCGACCCACATCCCGTAGCAGCCGTGCTCGCGCGCGACCGCACCCAACGCGTCGACGAGCGCGGTGGCGATCCCGCGTCGACGGTGCGGCTCGGCGACAGCGAGTTCGTACAGGAACATCTCGGTGCCCTTGTCGGGGTGCGTCGTCTCGACACCGCTGACGAAGCCGACCGCTACCCCGGGCGAGGCGTCGTCGTCGAACGCGAGCAGGAGGTGGTGGATCGGGCTGGCGATGAACGTGTCCGTCCACGCCACCGTCGGCGGATGGTCGAACAGGTCGGCGGCGGCCAGCACCAGTGGCGTGTCGCCGCGTCCGACGACGTGGATCCTGATCATCGCCGCGTCCAGCTGATGGTCATCGTGCGCTGCAGGGATTCGCCGGGCTCGAGGCGGACGAACTCGGCCGGTGAGCCGCCGAGGTTGAAGCCGTCGGGTGGGCCGCTCTGCGGCTCCACGCAGGTCGCGTGGGCGAGCTGATCGAACACGACCCAGTGCGAGCAGTCGCTCGTGATGGCGATGTCGAACGGCCCGCAGGCCAGGCGGACCGGCGCGGTCATGTCGACGAAGCAGTCGTCCCAGGGCCCGGGCGGCGTCGGCACGAGCCGGCCGGTGGGGATGTGCTCCGCGTCTCGCTCGTACATCCGCGCGAAGGAGACGTGCTCGTCGTCGGGCTCGGCGAACCACGGGTGCCAGCCGACCTGGGCGGGCATCGCCAGGTCGTCGGCCGTCACGCCGAGCACGCAGGTGACGTGGTCGACGCCGAGCTCGATCCGCTGGTGGGCGACACCGCCGAACGGCCAGTGGTCGCCGAGCGCGCAGGTCATCGACACCGCGTGGGCGTCGGCGGCGCGCACCGACCACGGCTGGTGGAACACCGTGCCGTGGATCGAATGCGGCGGATGGTTGATCTCCAGCTGGTACGGGTGGCCGTCGAACTCGAAGCGACCGTGGCGCACCCGTCCGGCCCACGGCGTCATCGGATAGCTGCCCCACGACATCGGTGTCGCCGAACCCGGCTCCGGTCGGCCGACGAGGAGGTCCTGACCGTCGATGGTGAGCTGGGCGATGCGGCCGCCGTCGGTGGGGCTGACGAGGCATGTGGCGGCGGCCGCGGCCGGTGCGGAGCCTCGCGGCGAGTGCAGTTCGATCACCCGTCGATTCTGCCGGGTTCACATCACCGACCTGGCAACATCGTCGGATGCGAGGACTGGTGCAACGGGTGCGGTCGGCGAGCGTGACGGTGCACGGAGCCGCCAGTGAAGGTGATGGCACCACGGTCGTGACCGGTGAGATCGGTCAGGGCCTGTGCGTGCTCGTCGGCGTCACTCACGACGACACCGAGGCGATCGCACGGAAGCTGGCCGACAAGATCTGGAACCTGCGCGTGATGGACGACGAGGCCGGCGTGATGAACCGCTCGATCGCCGACACGACGCGCGAGATCCTGATCGTCAGCCAGTTCACGTTGTACGCCGACACCAACGCCGGTCGGCGGCCGAGCTACATCCGTGCGGCGCGACCCGAGCAGGCCGAGCCGTTGATCGAGCTCGTCGTCGGCGAGCTCCGCCGGCTCGGCGCCACGGTCGCGACGGGCCGGTTCCGCACCGACATGCGAGTCGCACTCATCAACGACGGCCCGGTCACGGTGATGCTGGAGCTGTGACCGCGGCTGCCCGGCGACGAGGCCGCCAGCCGCTTCGGACCAGCGCGATCGCGAACACCACGAACACCAGCGCCACCCACGGCTTGTCGCCGATCGACACGTACCACGTGTTGCCCGTGCGCAGCGGGAGCGAGCGGATGATCACCTTCTGTTCGCTCACCGACGTGCGCTGGTAGACGTCGCCGTCGGGCGAGATGAACGCCGAGAACCCGGTGGGGGCGGCCTGCGCAACCCATCGCCCGGTCTCCATCGCGCGCAGGCGCGACGACGCGACCTGCTGGCTCTGCAGCACGGTCCACGTGTAGCTCGAGCCGTTGGTGGGGTTGATCAGCAGCTGACCACCGTGGCTGACGCCGTCACGGGCGCGGCCGCCGAAGAAGACCTCCCACGAGATGACGACGGCCACCTTCGTGCCGCCGGCGCCGCCCTCGGGGATCGTGAGGAACGCCGGCTGGGTGCCGGCGATCGCGTTGCGTGGCACGAGGTTGGTGGGCGCGCCGAGCGCTTCGAGCAGGCCGCGCAGCGGGACGTACTCGCCGAACGGGACGCGGCGGACCTTGTCGTAGCGGTCGGTGTAGTCCCCGTCGGGGGTGACGACGACCTGCGCGTTCGTGAAGCGGTTGTCGGGCTTGTCCTCGGTGACGCCGACCAGGAACGTGGCATGGAGGCGCTGGGCCTCCGCGGCCACCTCGTCGAACTCCGGGCTCGAGGCGAAGTCGGCGACGTCGATCACGTTCTCCGGCCACACGACGACGTCGAGGTGGTCCGATGGCTGCAGCGTGCGCGTCGCGGCGAGGTGCCGCTCCACCACCAGCCGCGAGTCGGTATCGATCGCGTGCGTGCCCTGCGGCCCGCCGCCCTGCACCACGGCGACCTTCAGCGATGTGCCGGTGGCATGAGCCTGGGGGGCGAGCGCCGCGATCACGAGCGTCAGCACGACGGCGCCGAGCGCGATCACCCCGTGCCATTCACCGCGCGCCTGCGTGCCCTTCCGGCGCGCGAACTGGGGCACGAACGGGGAGGGCCCGGCGATCGCGAACCCGATCTGGAACGTGATCCACGTCAGCAGGACGGCACCGCCGATGCGCACGACACCGACGAGCGGCCCGGCGCTCTGGCTGACGGCGAGGCTGGCGAGCGGCACGCCGCCGAACGGGAAGCAGAAGCGCAGCGCCTCGGCGAGGGTGTGCGCGGCCGGACGGCCGATCACCCGCCAGCGGCCCGTCGGTGAGACGAGTGCGGCGAGACCGTGGAACGTGGCGAACAGCGCCGTCGCGAGGATGTAGCCGGGCGCGGTGAGGAACCACATCCAGACCATGCCCGGGAAGAGCCAGCCGGCCGCGAACATCCAGCCGTAGCGGAACCGAGTGCCGCGATCAGGCGTGGCGGTGAGTGCCGTCTCGAACACCGCGATGCCGACGAACGCGAGCGGCCAGATGCCCCACGGCGGGAGCGAGAACGCCACCAGCAACCCGCCGAGGAGGGCGACGAACGCCCGCTTGGTGGGGCGACGGGGTCGGGACATAGGCCAGCGACGCTACCCGCCCGGACGAGTGGCCGAGGTGGCGGCGATCAGGTCTGGACGAGGTTCAGATGGACGACGATGCGCTCCTTGGTGGAGCCCGGCGGGTGGCACGCGAAGAGCGTGGCCGTCTTGTCGGTGGTCTGGTCGATGATCCGGATCGTGTCGGGCGTGACGATCTCCGTCGACGTGACCTCGTAGACGAAGCGACCGTCGGAGGTGGTGAAGATCACCTGATCGCCCGGCGCGAGCTGATCGAGGTTGCGGAACGGCTTGTCGTGGCTGACCCGGTGACCGGCGACGACGACGTTGCCGACCTGGCCGGGCATCGCCGTGCCGGGCCAGTGGCCGGGCCCGCGGTCGAGGGTGGTGAGGCGGATGCCCTCCCACAGCGTGGTGCTGAGCCCGATCTTGGGGATCTCGATCGTGCCGAGCTGGATCTTCGGCTCGTCGCCGCGGCTGTCGACCGGGACGGCGATCGGGATGGGCAGTGACGCCGCCGTGGCCGAGGCGCCGGCTGCACCGGCGGCGGCCGTCGTGGTGGGCGCCGGTGCCACGGTGGTGGCGGTGGGGTCGATGGTGGTGGCCGGCGTCTTGGCCACCGGATCGCTGAGGTCGGGCGGCACGGTCGCAGTGGACGTGCCGCCGCCGATGGGATCGTCGGATGCGTCGGCGACCTGGGTGGTGGGTGGCACGGTGGACGCCGCGACGGGTCGACCGCTGCCGAGCGTGGTGTCGCTGGCCTTGCCGGTCCCGCCGCACGCGACGAGCAGCATCGTGGCCGCCGCCGCAACGCAGGCGAGCCGCCGACCACCGGAGCGCGTGACAACGACCTGGTCGACCCGCCCGGTCACCGTGGTGCGTCTCGCCATCCGCATCGACCTAGTTTCGCACGGAATCCAGAAAACCGGGGAGCAGCTCTCCGGCAAGATTTCCTTGACGAACGCAGGCCGGGATGCCGATCCCGTGGTAGCTCGCACCGGCCACGAGCACGCCCGGGGCGTGCTCGGCGAGGTCGGCTTCGATCGCCGCCACGCGCTTGGCGTGGCCGGGCCGGTACTGCGGGAACGCGAGCGGCCAGCGCACCAGTCGATGCTCGACCGGCCGCAGCGTGATGCCCAGGTGACGGCCGACCTCGCTCACGGCCGCAGCGAGCAGCGCCTCGTCGGACTCGCCGACCAGGTCACGGCCGTCGCGGCCGAGCGAGATGCGCAGGATGACGAGATCGTCGCCGTGCTCGTCGACCGGCCGCCAGTGCGCCCACTTCGAGCTGGCGAACGACACGGCGGTGACCCACCGCTGCACCGGCTTGGGCACGAGGTAGCCCGACGAGCCCTGCAGCTCGGCCGGCCACTCGGCGGCAGGGATCGCGAGGGTGACCATCACGACGCTCGCGTGCTCGAACGCCGCCAGTGCCTCGGCCGCGGACGGCGCGACGTCGGCCACGATGGGCGCGGTGGTCCGCGCCGGTGTCGCGAGCAGGACGGCGGCGGCCTCGATCGACTCGCCGCCCTGGAGGTGGACGATCCATCCATCGGCGCGTCGCTCGAGCGTTGCGACGCTGGTGGCTGTGCGGATCTCCACGCCTGCGGTGCGGATGGCTGCGGCCAACGCGTCGGTGAGCGTGGCCATCCCGCCCGTCGGCGTCGCGAACACCGGACCGGTGGTAGCGGTCGCCTTGGCGCGCAGCTTGCGCCCGCCGATCAGCAGGCTGCGGTTGTTGCTGGCGAGATCGTTGATCTGGGGGACGCCGTCGAGGCTGAACCGGTCGGTGTCGGCGGCGTAGATGCTGCCGACGAGCGGGTCGACGAGCCGCTCGTGGACCTGGCGTCCGAAGCGCTTGCGGATGATGCGGCCGACCGAGTCGGAGCTGACGCCGGTGGCCGGCAGGAACGGCTCGAGGCCGGCGCGGATCTTGCCGGGCCAGGTGAGCAGCTTGCTGCGGGCGAGCTTGCGGAGATCGGTCGGGACCCCGAGCATCAAGCCCTCGGGGATCGAGTGCAGCCCGTTCCACCACACGTTGGCCGAGGCGGCGGCGGGCGACGTGAGCTCGCCGTCGATCCCGAGCTCCTTGACCAGCGCCATCGCCCACGGCACGCGGGTGAGGAACGCGTCGGCGGCCTCGTCGAGCCCTGCGATGCCGGCGAACGGACTGGAGTGGATCTTGCCACCGAGGCGGTCGCCGGCCTCGAGCAGGACGACGTGCGCATCCGGTGCGGTCTTGGTGAGCCGATAGGCGGCGGTGAGGCCGGTGATGCCGCCACCGACCACCACGACGGTCGACTGCGGCTTCGAACCGGCATCGCTCATGCCGCGAGCACCCGTTGGGCGAGCGCTGCCATCACGGCGGCGTCGTCGTTCACGCAGGCAGTGCGGTCGAAGGCGAGGCCGAGCTCGTCGGCCAGGTGCTTGGCCTCGATGTCGAGGTCGTAGAGGACCTCGAGGTGATCGGCCACGAAGCCGCACGCGGAGACCAGGACGCCGTCGGCGTTCTCGCTGACCGCGAGCTCGCGGATGACGGCGAGGATGTCGGGGCCGATCCACGGCTCGGGCGTGCGACCGGCGGACTGCCAGGCGATGGCCCACTGGCTCCAGGTGCCGAGCCCGCAGCGCTGGGCGACGGCTTCGGCGGTGGAGCGCAGCTCCTGCGGGTACGGATCGCCGGCATCGATGATCCGCTGCGGCAGCGAGTGCGCGGTGAACAGCACCTTGGTGTTCGCCGGCATCGCCGCCAGCCGAGGCGCGAGGTCGGCCGCCAGGAACTCGACGAAGGCCGGTTCGGTGGCCCAGCTCTCGATGGCCACGACCTCGATGCCGGCGGGTGCGGCCGCGGCGCGAGCACGGTCCATGTACTGGCCGATCGAGGAGGAGCTGAAGTGCGGCGCCAGCACGAGCCCGACGATGCGCCGGAAGCCCTGCTCGGCCAGATCGGCGACCGCGGCCTCGATCATCGGTGCGGCGTGCTTCAAGCCGAGTGTGACGTGGTAGCCGCCGGGAGCGATCTCGTCGAGGGCGCGCTGGAGGCCGTCGCGCTGGGCCTCGGTGCGCTGCGTGAGCGGCGAGATGCCGCCGATCGCGTCGTAGCGACGGACCAGATCGGCGAGCTGCTCGTCGGTCGGAGGGCGGCCGCGGCGGATGTCGGTGTAGTACGGCAGGATCTCGTCGGGCGTGCGTGGCGTGCCGTACGCCATCAGCAGCACCGCGGTGCGGGTCTCGCTCATGGTGTGCCGATCATGGTGTGCCGTTCATGGTGTGCCCGTCACCGTGACGTCGTCTCGTGCACCAGCTCGACGATGCGGCCGAGCACGTCGGGATCGGTGGTCGGATGCACGCCGTGACCGAGGTTGAAGATGTGCGCGTGGTGGCCGGCGTTGTCGGCCAGCACGTCGAGCGCGCCCTGCCGGGCCACCGGCCAACCGGCGAGCACCAGCGCGGGATCGAGGTTCCCCTGCACCACGGTGTCGGCGCCGAGGCGGAGGCGCGCGTCGGCGATGCGGGTGCGCCAGTCGAGGCCGATCACCCGCGCGCCCGCCGCGTACATCGGCTCGAGGATGTGATCGCAGCCGATGCCGTAGTGGATGCCGATCGCATCGGGATGGCTCGCGCGCAGTTCGGTGAACACGCGCGCGGAGTGCGGCTGGGCGAAGCGCTCGTAGTCGCGCCGGCTCAGCGCACCCGCCCACGAGTCGAACAGCTGGAACGCCGACGCACCTGCGGCGAGCTGGCTGGCGATCGAGGCGATCGCATGGCCGGCGAGGCGATCCATCAGGTCGTGCCACGTCGCCTCGTCGGTGTGCATCAACGCCTTGACGTGCTCGTAGGTGCGGCTCGGCCGTCCCTCGACGAGGTAGCTGGCGACGGTGAACGGCGCACCCGCAAAGGCCAGCAGGGGCACCTTCAGCTGATCGGCGAGGATGCGCACGGTCTCGATCACGTATGGCGTGTCGATCTCGGGCTCGAACACTCGCACCCGCTGCAGGTCTGCGGCCGATCGGAACGGTTCGGTGGCCACCGGACCGGTGCCGGGTGTGATGTCGATCCCGAAGCCGATGGCGTGGGCCGGCACGACGATGTCGCTGTACAGGACCGCCGCGTCGACGCCGTAGCGAGTCACCGGCTGGAGCGTGATCGCCGCCGACAGCTCGGGGTCCTTGATCGCTTGGAGCATGCTGCCCTCGCCGCGGAGCGCTTTGTACTCCGGCAGGCTGCGTCCGGCCTGGCGCATGAACCACACCGGCGTCCGGCTTGCCGGCCGCCCGTTGGCGGCGGCGAGGAACGGATCATCCGGCAGCACGGTCATCGGCTGCGAACGCTATCGGCCGGGCCGCCTGCGGACCCCATGCCCGAACGTCCGTCACGTCCGGCGATGCGGCGACGGATCATCGGGCGGCTTGACCGTCCAGCCCCACCGGCGGACAATGGAGACGTGGACATCGCCGAGACGATCGCCGAGCGCAAGATCCGCGAGGCGATGGAGCACGGCGACTTCGATCACCTTCCCGGTGCGGGCAAGCCGATCGACGATCTCGACCGAACCCGCGAGCCGGGATGGTGGGGCGGCCAGGTCGATGTACCAGCCGCCGTCAGACCACGGCGGTGCGCTCCGACGGGACGCTGTGGCGTAGGCCGAGGTCGATCGCGAGGTCGAGGAAGATGTCGGCCATCGCAGCCCGGTAGCTGAGCTGGATCTCACCCTTGGAGTCGGTGCGACCGAGGAAGCTGGTGGCGCCGAGCTTCTCCACGCCGGCCGAGCGCGAGGCCTTCACGGCGGCGATCGCGCCGGCGAACAGGTCGGCGTCGGCGATGTCGGTGATGGCGAGCTCGTCGAGCGCTTCGATCACGACGTGCTGCTCGATGGTGCCGAACACGCTGCCACCGTCTGCGGCGATGAGGCCGATGTTGCGAGCCGTTGTCATGACGTCCATGGGAGATCCAATCTCGAGGGTTTCAGCATCCTTGCTGTGTGTACGAGAACGTCCGCTCTCGCGGATGTATTTCGTGACACCTGACCGATCGGCCGGTGCCCGGTTCCTTCCAGCACCCTTGGTCTGCCCTGCGGATCTCTTGACGAAACACCCGCACGGCGACCAATCGTGGTGATCACGCCGGGAGGTTGGCCTCGATGTCGGCGACGAGCTTGGCGTCGTCGGGCGTCACCATCGGGCTGTAGCGGGCCACGATGTCGCCGGCCGGGGAGACGAGGAACTTCTCGAAGTTCCAGCGGATGTCGCCGTCGGTGCCCTCGGCGTCGGCCACCTTGGTGAGGTCGTCGTAGATCGGATGGCGCTCGGCGCCGTTCACGTCGATCTTCTCGAACATCGGAAACGTGACGCCGTAGGTGGTGCTGCAGAACGTCTCGATCTCCTCGGCGGTGCCGGGCTCCTGCGCGCCGAACTGGTTGCAGGGGAAGCCGAGCACGGTGAACCCGCGGTCGGCGTACTGCTTCTGCAGCTCCTCGAGGCCGGTGTACTGCGGGGTGAGGCCGCACTTCGAGGCGACGTTGACGAGGAGCAACGCCTTGCCCTTGTAGTCGTTGAGGCTGGCGTCGGCGCCCTGCAGGGTGTGGATGGAGTGGTCGAGCACGGTCATGGCCCAAGTCTTGCACCGGATCGGCTGGATCGTGCGAGACGTCGTGCCGGTCGTCGGGCGGGTCGTTCGTGGATGCCCGCCGGGGGCTGTCAGAATCACGGGATGAGCTCTGACCTGTTCTCCCTCGCCGGCAAGACCGCACTCGTCACGGGTGGCAGTCGAGGCATCGGGGCGATGATCGCTCGCGGTCTCCTCGACGCCGGCGCCACCATCGCGATCAGCTCGCGCAAGGTCGCCGAGCTGAACGCCGCGCAGGCCGAGCTGTCGCAGTACGGCGAGGTCGTTGCGTTCCCGGCCGACGTCAGCACGGTCGAGGGTGTCAAGGCACTGGCGGCCCAGGTCGCTGCCCACTTCCCGACGCTCGACATCCTCGTCAACAACGCCGGCGCGACCTGGGGCCAGCCCATCGACGAGTTCACCGAGGCCGGCTGGGACCGCACCGTCGACACCAACCTGAAGTCGGTTTTCTTCCTCACCCAGGCGCTGCTGCCCAACCTGCGCGCAGCCGGCACCTTCGATGTGCCGGCGCGGGTGATCAACGTCGGCTCGATCGACGGCCTCCACGTCAACCCGATGGACACGTACCCCTACTCGGCGAGCAAGGCCGGTGTGCACCACCTCACCCGGGCGATGGCCCGGCGCCTCGGCCCCGACCACATCACCGTCAACGCGATCGCGCCGGGTCCGTTCGAGAGCAAGATGATGGCCGCCACGCTCGAGGCGTTCGGCGACTCGATCGCCAAGTCCGCGCCACTCGGGCGCATCGGTCGCGCCGACGACATGGCCGGCGTCGCCGTCTACCTCGCCAGCCGCGCCGGCGCCTACGTGACCGGTGCCGTGATCCCCGTCGACGGCGGCATCGCCACCACGTCGTAAACCGTGACCGGACGATTCCTCGGACGCTGCGCTGGGCGAACCCAGGGTGCCGTAGTGCGTCGCGAAACGCGCCGATAGAGTTTTCGAACCCTTGTTCCGGGTGGTTGCCCGGCTCCTGGCCCGAAAGCACATGACACAACAACACCCCGATCTCGCCGACGAGCAGGCCTACATCGATCACGCGTATGAGTGCCTGGAGACCAGTCGCTCCGATGCGTGGCGGTTGCGCAACATCCACGAGGGCACCCTCGGTGGCACCGTGCAGGCCAGGTTCGAGCGCGACGTGTTCGACGAGACCCTGGTCAACCGGCTGACCCAGCTCGACCTCGGCGACGCCGCGCTCGTGTTCGGACGCATCGATCGCCTCGCCGATCCGATGATCGAGAGCCCCGACGCGTTCGAGAGCTTCCACATCGGCCGCCTGGCCGTGGCCGACGAGAACCGCGAGCCGGTCGTGGTGGACTGGCGCGCGCCTGTGGCCGAGCCGTTCTACCGCGCGACGGGTCGTGAGCCGATGGGCCTCGCCAGGCGCCGCCACTTCGCGGTGCAGGGCCGTCGGTTGCTCGGTGTCGAGGACGAGCTGTTCGGCGAGGGTCATCTCGGCGTGGGCGACGAGGACGGACTCGGCCCGAACGGTGAGGCGCCGCTCGGCGCCGGCCTCCGCGGGTACAGCACGCTGCTGTCCGTGCTCGAGCGAGGTCGCACGGGCCAGCTCGGCGACATCGTCGCCACCATCCAGGGCGAGCAGGACGAGATCATTCGCTCGCCACAGGCGGGCGTGCTCGTCGTCCAGGGTGGTCCCGGCACGGGCAAGACCGTGGTCGCGCTGCACCGCGCGGCCTACCTGCTCTACACCTACCGCTTCCCGCTCGAGGACCAGGGCGTGCTCGTCATTGGCCCGAACCGGGTGTTCCTGCGCTACATCGAGCGCGTCCTGCCGTCGCTCGGCGAGGCCGGCATCGAGCAGGTCGTGCTCGCCGACCTCGTCCACGACGTCAACTGGGGCGGTGTCGATTCGCCGCTCGCCGCGCGCACCAAGGGCGATCTGCGGATGTCACTGGTCGTCGACAAGGCCGTCACCGACCGCGAGCGCGCCCTGCGCGAAGACCTCGTCGTCGGCTACCGCACGGGCTACCTGCGGCTGACCGCGCAGGAGTCCCAGCGCATCGTGCGCTCGGCCCAGCGCCGCTTCCGCCGCCACAACGCGGCCCGACGATGGGTCGAGACCGAGGTCTGGCAGTCGATGGCCAACACGTGGCGCGACGGCGATCTCACCGCGACCGCCGCGCGCGACGGCCTGCGCCACCTGCCCGAGATGCGAGTCGCACTCGAGCGGATGTGGCCCGTGCTGACCCCCGCCGATCTGCTGCACGATCTGTTCGGCTCGAAGGCGCTGCTCAAGCTCGCCGCGGCCAAGCACCTCACCGAGGACGAATACCTGTCGCTCTACCGGCCGCGTGTCGACGACATGGAGTCCATCCGCTGGAGCGACTCCGACATCGCGCTGCTCGACGAGGCCCGCAGCTACCTCGGCGTGCGTCCGGCCAAGGCCGGCGGCAGCGAGGAAGCCGACGAGATCCGCACCTATGGCCACATCGTGATCGACGAGGTCCAGGACCTCACCCCGATGCAGCTGCGGATGGCGTCACGACGGTCGCTCAACGGCTCGATGACCGTGGTCGGCGACATCGCCCAGGCCACGGGACCGCTGGCCCCGAACGACTGGGAGGACGTCGTCACCCACCTCCCCGATCGCAAGGGCAGCCGGATCATCGGCCTCAGCGTCGGCTACCGCATCCCGGCCCAGATCATGGAAGTCGCGAACAAGGTGATGATGGCCGCCACGCCGTCGCTGCGCCCACCCACGGCGGTGCGCGAGGGCGAGGACAAGCCCGACTTCATCGCCGTCGAGTCGCGTGCTGATCTCGCCGCTGCCGTGGCTGCCGAGACCGCCCGGCTGGTCAGCGAGATCGCCGATGGCAACATCGCCGTCGTGGCCCCCGACCCGATGGTCGAGGAGATGTCACGGGCGCTCACGGCGGCGGGCATCACTCACGGCCGCGCCACGCGCACCGCGCTCGACACCGGTGTCACCGTCGTTCCCGTCAGCGTGGTCAAGGGCCTCGAGCTCGACGGCGTCATCGTGGTCGAGCCCGCGGCCATCGTGGCCGACGAGCAGCAGGGCCTGCGCGCGCTCTACGTCGCGCTCACCCGCAGCACCCGCCGGTTGAGCATCGTGCACGCGCTGCCGCTGCCCGACGCGATGCGCTGACGCTCGCGGCGAGAGCTGGCAACGGGCTTCGGCCAGGCTGCCGTCGGCTTCGGCCAGGCTGCCGCCGAGCTTGGGATCGTCGGCAACGGACCGCCGCGGCCACGATGAACGGATGAACTTCACCGACCAACGAGTCGTCGTCACGGGTGCCGCATCGGGCATCGGCGCCGAAACCGCGACGCTGCTCGCCGCCGACGGCGCGCACGTGATCAGCATCGATCGCAACATCGCCAGCGGCGACCACATCGCCCAGCACATCGCCTGCGACCTCACCGACCCCGCCTCGATCGATGCGGCGATCGCCGCCATCGACGGCCCGATCGACGCGCTGTGCAACGTCGCCGGCGTGCCCGGCAGCCTGTCGTCGCAGACGGTCATCGCCGTCAACTTCCTCGGCTTGCGGTACCTCACCGAGGGCCTCGTCGAGCAGATCACCGACGGCGGATCCATCGTCAACGTGGCGTCCATCGCCGGCAACCAGTGGCAGACGAACCTGGCCGAGGTCAAGCTGCTGCTCGCCACGCCGTCGTTCGAGGACGGCGTCGCGTGGACCAACGACAACTCGATGACCGGCGCTCGCTCGTACAACTTCTCCAAGGAAGCCGTCATCGTCTGGACGATGGCCAACTGCCAGCGCTGGTGGTCGCGCGGGATCAAGCTCAACTCGGTGTCGCCGGGGGTGATCGAGACGCCGATCATCGGCGACTTCCGCGAGTCGATGGGCGACGCCGCGATCGACTGGGCCATCGGCGCGATCGGTCGCATCGGCAAGCCCTCCGACATCGCCCCAGCCGTCGCGTTCCTCGCCAGCCGGGCGACACCCTGGATCAACGGTGCCAACCTGATCGTCGACGGCGGCCTGATGGGCGCCGTGACGGGCGGCGCGCCCCTCGGCTGAGCCAGTGGGCCGGATCAGCCGGTGATGATCAGCGCGGCGACCCGGTCGCCGTCGAGCCGGAAGTCGTAGACGAGGTCGGCCTCGCCACCGGGGAAGTCGCCGACGAGGTGGGCGGTGACCCGGTAACGGCCCTCGCCACGGTCGATCGCGTTCGAGACCGTCGCGGTGTACTCGAACGCGGCGGCCGTGGCGCGTCGCCAGGCCTGGATCTGGTCGATGCCGAGGTACAGGTGGTCTCGTCGACGGCGAAGGCGTCGTCGGCGAAGCAGGCGGCGAGGACGTCGAGGTTCCGGTCGGCGGCGGCCGTCAGGTAGCGGGTGATCACATCAGGAACATGGGGTGCGGTGTCGGTCATGGCCCCATCGTCAGCCCTCCCGCGGCGGGAGGGTCAAGCCTCGATCTCAGGAGATCGTCGAGCGCTAGCGTCGGTGCTCGTGGACACCGGGCCGCTGCTCTCGATCGGCGACTTCGCGCGGGCCACCAACCTGACGATCAAGACCCTGCGCCACTACCACTCGGTCGGTCTGCTGGCCCCGGTCGATGTCAACGCGGCCAACGGCTACCGCTCGTACGCCGTCGAACAGATCCCGCTGGCGCAGGTGATCCGGCGGCTGCGCGACCTCGACATGCCCATCGACGACGTGCGCGCGGTCGTGGTCGCGCCCGACGTCGAGGCCCGCAACGTGCTGATCGCCCACCACCTCAGTCGTCTCGAGCGCCAGCTCCGCGAGACCCGGTCGCACGTGGACTCGTTGCGCGACCTGCTCGATCCATCCGCCGGATCGTCGGCGATCGTCCACCGTTCGGTGCCGGTCACGCTCGCGCTCGCGGTCAGCGGCGACGTGACACGCACGGGGCTGGGCACGTGGTGGACGTCGTCGATGCGGGCGATCCTCGCCCGCGCCGACGCGGCCGGTGTGCGCTGCACCGGTGCCCTCGGCGGGATGTACGCCGCCGGCTTGTTCGAGGACGAGGGTGGCGCGTGCACGCTGTTCCTGCCGATCGAACACCCCAGGGACGGCGTGGTGGAGGGTGCCGGCGACGTCGAGTGCATCCTCGTGCCGGCCGCCGAGCTCGCCGTGATCGAGCACAGCGGCTCGCATCGCAACGTCGACCTCTCGTACGGCGCGCTCGGCGCGCACGTCGCCCGGCACGCGCTCGGCGTCGAGGGACCGCTGCGCGAGCACTACGTGGTCGGGCCGTCGGACACGTCCGACGAATCGGCGTGGGTCACCGAGATCTGCTGGCCGATCTTCCGCACGGCGACGAGCGACGCGACGTCGGTCGGGTCAGCGGCCGCGAGCGCGCGTCAGGACGGGTACTTGGCGAGGTAGGCGTCGACCAGCTCGGTGAGGTTGCGGAAGCACTTGTCGGCATCGGCCGGCCGGTTGTACTTCTCGCCGCGCTGGCACAGGGCCACCATGTCGTCGAGCTGGTTGGCGAGCACGCCGTCCTTGGCCGCGACGGCGGGCCGGACCGCGGTCCAGAGGTTGTCGACGAGCATGATCTGCTCGCCCTTGCCGTCGTCGTTGCCGATCGCGGTGGACAGCTGGCCGGCCTCGCTGAGCAGGCGGGTGAGCAGCGCCGAAGGTGTCCCGCTCGGCACCGTGGTGGTGGTGGCCGGGTTCGGGTTGGTGGCCGTCGGGTTGATCAGTGTGGTGGCGCAACCGGCGGTGGCGAGCACGGTGACGAACGTGAGGCCGAGCGCGGCGCGCCGGAGGATCGAGGGGCGGGGCATGTCGGCCGGCGGGTCAGGCGGTGACGAGGATGCGTGCGCTGGCGAACGCGCCGACGCCGACGTGGCTGCCGGCGACCTCGACCGTCATCGTGCCGTCGGGTGAGCTGGCGGTGACGGTGCCGGCCTTGCCGGGCAGCAGCGATGCGCCTTCGAGGAAGTCGAGCAGGCCGGGTGTGAACTCCAGCTCTTCGGGGATGCGGCTGACGGTGAACGTGTCGCCGATGCTCAGATCCACCAGGCGCCGCGAGTCGGGTGCCTCGTAGTGGCTGCCGGGGATGGGGTTGCCGTGCGGGCAGGTGGTGGGGCTGCCGAGCAGGCGGTCCATCGCGACCTCGACCTTGGTGCTCATCACGTGCTCCCAGCGGCCGGCCTCGTGATGGGCCTCGGCCCACGACAGACCGAGCACGTCGGTGAGGAACCGTTCGGCGAGACGGTGGCGGCGCACGACCTGCTGAGCGAGCGAGGCACCGGTGGACGTGAGCCGGATGGTGCTGTGATCGATGGTGATCAGCTGCTCGGTCTCCAACCGGCGGATCATCTCCGACACGGCGGGACGACTGACGCCGAGACGCTCGACGATGCGTGCCTGGATGACGTCGACGTCGTCTTCCTGCAGCTCGAAGATGCACTCGCAGTACTCTTCGAACGCTGGATGGTGCTCACCCGAGACCGGCATGAGCCAACCCTAGCGGTGATCGCGCAGGTGCGCTCGCCGCCGTCCGATGCCGCCCGGCGGCGGTCGCGAGATCGGCCGAACACCCGTCATGCACGACGTTTGCGGAGCTGCGCGAGCCACTCGTCGGACTTGCGCAGGCGCCGTTCGAGCTGTTCGGCGGTGGCGCTGGAGACGGCCGCGACGTTGCTCAACCGGTTCATCTCGCCGTTGACCCGGGCGTGGCTCCAACCGGTGGTGTCGACCAGCCGCTTGGCCAGCTCGGCGTTGCGCTCGCGCAGCTCGTCCTTGATCTCGAACACGCTGCGCCCCGAGTCGGGACCCCAGCCTGCATCGGTGGGGATGTCGGGGAGGTCGAGCTCGAGCAGCGGATCGTCGGCGAACACCGGCTCGGGCAGATCGGGCTCGTCGACCCCGAACTCGAACGGCACCGCGGCGCCTGTCGGCGAGATGGCGTGGATCTGCGTGCCCGTGGCGACCGCCGAGAGCACGCTGAACAGCGACAGCTGCTCCGGACCGAGGGCCTCGGGCGGGACCTCGTCGAACGCGCCGTCCACTTCATCCACGCCCGTGAGCTCGTCGCCCGGCTCGAACCGGCGCAGCACGTGCCGGCGCGACTCCATGATCTGGAACGCGTGGGTGCGCAGGCGGAGATCGTCGGGCAGGTAGACGAACGCCTGCTGCGACTGCCGGCCGGCCTGCCAGCGCACGAAGCGTCCGATCGCCTGGCGGAAGAACAGCTCGGTGGACACGGTGCTGGCATAGACGCCGACGCGCAGGCGGGGGATGTCGACGCCCTCCGACACCATCCGCACGGACACGAGCCACGGCGCGTCGGAGTCGGCGAACGCGGTGATCTTCTTCGACGCGCCCGGGTCGTCGCTGATGACGACATCGGCCGGCGTGCCGAAGCGGGTGCGGATCAGGCGGGCGATGCCCCGGGCGTGCTCCTGGTCCATCGCGATCACCAGTCCGCCGGCCTCCGGGTGCGTTTCGCGCAGGTGCATCAGCCGTTCGTGGCCCTGCTCGAGCACGTGCGGCAGCCACTCGCCCTCGAGGCTCAACGCAGCCCGCAGCCGCTGGCTGACCTGGTCGCGCGCCAGTTCGTCCTGGAACGACGCCGACAGCACGGATCCGTCGGGCGCGCTCCACTCCATGTTGCCGTCGACCCGGGGGAAGTAGACCGGCCGGACGACGCCGCCGTCTCGGAGCGCGTCGCCGTAGCCGTACTCGTAGTCGGCGAAGGCCTGGCCGTCGTCGTAGCGCACGAACGGGATCGACGCAGTGTCGCTGCGGAACGGCGTGCCCGACAGGCACAGTCGCCGGTTGGCCGTCGAGAACGCGCGGCGCACCGCGTCGCCCCAGGCCTTCTCGTCGCCCGCGTGGTGCAGCTCGTCGAGGATCACGAACGCGTCGTGGCTGATGCCCTTGAGCACGTTCGCCGTGTCGCCGGTGGCCACCTGCTGGAACGTGGTGACGATGCCGTGGACGTCCTTGGCGATGCCGCCCGCGGGTGTCCACTCCGGGTCGAGCTGCAGGCCGAGGCGGTGCGCGGCCAGGCTCCACTGCACCTTGAGGTGGCTGGTCGGGGCCACGACGACGAGCCGCCGCCGCCGCTGGGCGAGGGCCCATCGCGCACAGGCCAGGGCGAAGGTGGTCTTGCCCGCCCCGGGGGTCGCGACGGCGAGGAAGCTGGTGCCCGTGCCCGACCCCGTGCCACCTTCGGGGCCCTCGAGCGCGGTGAAGCGGTCGAACGCGGCGCGCTGCCACGGGCGCAGTCGGAGGGCGGTCATCAGGCCGGGCGGAGGGGGTGAGCCGTCGGGCAGGGCGAGAGCATGGGCGTTCGATTGTGGCGGGGGAGCGGGGCGTGCGCAACGTGTCACCGGTCAGGCCCGGGAATCAGTCGCGCACCCCCTGGGTAGGGTGCATGCATGGCCGATCACGAGGTGCTGCAGCGCTTCTCGCCGGCCGTCCGCGCGTGGTTCGCCACCTCGTTCCCGTCGCCCACACCGGCGCAGGTGCAGGGCTGGCCGCCCATCACCAGCGGTCAACACACGCTGATCTGCGCGCCCACCGGCAGCGGCAAGACGCTCACCGCGTTCCTGTCGTCCATCAACACGCTCACCACCACGCCCATCCCCGACAAGGCGACGCGTACGCGGGTGCTGTACATCTCGCCGCTGCGCGCCCTGGCGTTCGACGTCGAGAAGAACCTGCGTGCGCCGCTGATGGGCATCCAGCTCGCGGCCGAGCGGTTGGGCGAGCCGTTCGTCCAGCCCGTCGTGGCGATGCGCACCGGCGACACGAGTGCGAAGGATCGCCAGGCCCTCATCCGCCGCCCGCCGGACCTGCTCATCACCACCCCGGAGAGCCTGTACCTGATGCTCACGTCGTCGGCGGCCTCCACGCTCGCCGGCGTCGAGACCGTGATCATCGACGAGATCCACGCGATGGCCACCACCAAGCGCGGCGCCCACCTGATGATGTCGCTCGAGCGGTTGGAAGAGGTCACCGCGACGCCGCCGCAGCGCATCGGCCTGTCGGCCACCCAGCGCCCGCTGGAAGAGGTCGCCCGGTTCCTCGGCGGCTTCATCGAACCCGGCCGGCCGCGCCCGGTCACCATCATCGACGCGGGCATCCGCAAGCAGCTCGAGGTCGAGGTCGTCGTCCCGGTCGAGGACATGGGCGAGATGGGCAAGCCGCTCACCGACCTCCGCAACGGACCGGCGGCGCCCGGTGGCATGGGTGGGCCGAGCGGCCCGCAGAAGTCGAGCATCTGGCCCAGCATCTACCCACGCATCCTCGAGCTGGTGCTCGCCCATCGCAGCACCATCATCTTCTGCAACGCGCGGCGCCAGGCCGAGCGCCTCGCGGCCCGCCTGAACGAGGCCGCGCAGGAGGCGGGCGTCGGGGTGGACCCCGACACCGGCTTCGTCGAGGAGCTGGTCAAGGCACACCACGGCTCCCTGGCCCGCGAGCAGCGCATCGTCATCGAGGACCAGCTCAAGCGCGGCGCGCTGCGCGCCATCGTCGCCACCAGCAGCCTCGAGCTCGGCATCGACATGGGCGCGGTGGACCTCGTGATCCAGGTCGAGTCGCCGGGCTCGGTCAGTCGCGGTCTGCAGCGCATCGGTCGCGCCGGCCACCAGGTCGGCGAGCCCAGCCGCGGCAAGCTGTTCCCCAAGCACCGCGGCGACCTGCTCGAGGCGGCGGTCGTCACGCGGCGGATGATCGACGGCCAGATCGAAGTCACCCGCTACCTGCGCAACCCGCTCGATGTCCTGGCCCAGCAGATCGTGGCCTACGCCGCGGCGGCGCCCGGCGACGTCTCGCTCGACGCGGTGTCCGCGATGGTCCGGCGGTGCGCCTGCTTCGCCGATCTGTCCGATGAACTGTTGCACAACACACTGGATCTCCTCGCCGGGCGCTACCCCAGCGAGGAGTTCAACGAGCTGCGCCCGCGCATCGTCTGGGACCGGATCAACAACACCATCAGGGCGCGCGAGGGCTCCAAGCGCCTGGCCGTCACCAGCGGCGGCACCATCCCCGACCGTGGGCTGTTCGGCGTGTTCCTGCCCGACGGCACGCGGGTCGGCGAGCTCGATGAGGAGATGGTCTACGAGTCCAGGCCGGGCGAGACGTTCCTGCTCGGCGCCTCCACGTGGCGCATCGAGGACATCACGTTCGAGCGTGTGGTCGTCACCCCGGCGCCCGGGCAGCCGGGCAAGATGCCGTTCTGGCACGGCGATCGCCCCGGTCGCCCGCTCGAGCTCGGGCGGGCGCTCGGCGCGTTCAACCGCGAGATCCGCTCGCTGTCCGACGCTGACGCGCTCGAGCGGCTGCGTGGTTCGTACAACCTCGACGAGTTCGCGGCGAACAACGTGCTGATGTACCTGGCCGAGCAGGCCGAGGCCACGGGTGTCGTGCCCGACGATCGCACCGTGATCGTCGAGCGCTTCCGCGACGAGATCGGTGATTGGCGGGTCTGCATCCTCAGTCCCTTCGGCACGCCGGTGCACGCGCCGTGGGCGATGGCCATCGAGCGCCGGTTGATCGACCGCTATGACATGGCCGTGGAGACGATGTGGGGCGACGACGGCATCGTCATCCGCCTGCCCGAGGCGGCCGACGAGCTGCCGCTCGCCGAGCTGATGATCGACCCCGAGGACATCGACGAGCTGGTCATGTCCACCCTCCCGCAGACCTCGCTGTTCTCCGCCCGCTTCCGCGAGTGCGCGGCCCGCGCCCTGCTCCTCCCCAGACGGCGCCCCGACCGGCGCACGCCGCTGTGGCAGCAGCGCCAGCGCGCCGCCGATCTGCTCGCAGTCGCGGCGAAGTACCCGAGCTTCCCGATCCTGTTGGAGACCAGCCGCGAGTGCCTGCAGGACGTGTTCGACGTGCCGGCGCTGCGCGAGGTGCTCGGCCAGCTGCGCAGCCGGGCCGTGCGCACGGTCAGCGTCGACACCCAGAAGGCGTCGCCCTTCGCCTCGAGCCTGCTGTTCAACTGGATCGCCGCGTACATGTACGAAGGCGACGCGCCCCTGGCAGAACGCCGCGCCGCCGCACTCGCCCTCGATCGCGATCTGTTGCGCGACCTGCTCGGTGCCGAGGAGCTGCGCGAGCTGCTCGACCCGGGGGTGCTCGCCGATCTCGAACTGGAGCTGCAGTGCCTCGCCGACGGCCGGCGGGCCCGCTCGGCCGACGAGCTGCACGACATCCTCCGCCGCGTCGGCGATCTCACGGCCGCCGAGGCCGATCTCCGCTGCGAGGGTTCGGCCGAGCCGTGGCTGGCCACCCTGTTGCACGAGCGGCGGGCGGTCGAGGTCGGCGTCGGCAGCGAGCAGCGCTACATCGCGGCCGAGGACGCGGCGCGCTACCGCGATGCGTTGGGCTGCTCGCTCCCGATGGGCCTGCCGATGGCGTTCACCGATCCTGTGGCCCGTCCGCTGGAGGAGCTGCTGCGCCGCTACGCGCGCACGCATGGCCCGTTCGTTCCGGCCGATCCGGCGCGCCGCTTCGATCTCCCGCTCGAACGCGTCACGGGTGCGCTCGGTGCGCTCGAGGCTGAGGAGCGCATCGTCCTCGGCGAGTTCCGTCCCGACGGGAAGTCGCGCGAGTGGTGCGACGTCGAGGTCCTCCGCCAGCTCCGCCGGCGGTCGCTCGCGTCGCTGCGCCGCGAGGTCGAACCGGTCGAGCCCGAGGCACTGGCCCGTTTCCTCGCGCTGTGGCACGGCATCCCCGGCGAACGTCGCGGGCTCGAGGCGTTGGTCGAGACGCTCGGGGTGCTGCAGGGCGCGGCGCTCGTCGCATCCACGCTCGAGTCGGAGATCCTGCCGATCCGCATCCGCGGCTACCGACCGGCCGACCTCGACGAGCTGTGCACGAGCGGCGAGGTCGTGTGGATCGGCGCCGGCTCGATCGGGTCGGGCGACGGACGGGTGCGGCTGTACTTCGTCGATCAGCTGCCGTTGCTGGCGGCCGCGCTCGAACCCGCCGAAGCGCCCGCCGGGCCGCTCCACGACGCCATCCGCACGCTGCTCGCCGAGCGCGGGGCCAGCTTCTGGGGCCAGCTCCGCGCGGCCCAGACCATGTCGGACACAGGTGCCACCGACACCGAGCTGCTGACCGCGCTGTGGGACCTCGTGTGGGCCGGCGAGGTCACCAACGACTCGCTGGCACCGTTGCGCTCCGTGCTCAGTGGCGGCACCAAGCGAGCCGCGTCGCCGAAGACGCGAGGTCGTCCGCGCCCGGGTCGGCTCACCCGCCTCGGGCCACCCGCTGGTGCCGGTCGATGGAGCCTCGTCGCGCCGCTGCTCGTGCCCCGCCCCACGCCAACGGCGATCGCCCACGCGAGCGCGCTGCAGCTGCTCGAACGCCACGGTGTGCTGACGCGCGAGGCCGTCGCGGCCGAAGGCGTGGTCGGCGGGTTCAGTGCGGTCTACGGCGTGCTGAAGGTGCTCGAAGAACGCGGCCAGGTGCGGCGCGGCTACTTCGTCACCGGTCTCGGTGCTGCCCAGTTCAGCTTGCCCGGGGCCGTCGACCGGCTGCGCAGCCTGCGCGAAGCCCCCGATGCGCTGCATCCCGAGACCGCCCCACAGCCCATCGTCCTCGCCGCCACCGATCCGGCTCAGCCGTACGGTGCCACGCTCGCCTGGCCCGATCACGTTGGGCGGCCGGCCCGTTCCGGCGGCGCGATGGTGATCCTGTCCGGCGGACAGGCGCTGGCCTGGTTCGATCGGCGCAGCCACCACCTGCTGATGTTCCCCGCCGCGGCCGAGGACGCCGGTTGGGCCGACGCGTTGACCACGCTCGTCAAGGACGGGCGGGTCCGGTCACTGGAGATCCGCAAGATCGACGGCGAGTCCGTCGGCAGCACCGGATCCGTCGTCGAGCAGCTGCTCCGGGTCGGCTTCGTCGACGGCTACCGCGGCCTCACCTTCCGTGCGTGATCGGGCGATCCGACTCGGGCCCGGATGTGCGCGTGACCTGCGGAAACCGTCTCTCGGTGTGACGCCACCGACGTTGTGCATGTGGCTAGTGTCACGCTCATGATCATCCTCTTGTCCGTTGCCCTCCCGGTGGTGATCATCGTGATCGTCATCACCGCCCTCAAGCGCAGTGGCGCCTTCGGCCCCTCGAAGGCCCAGAAGGCGTTGGCCCAGCAGCTCATCGCCACCGGCGAGAAGGGGCGCGCGATGGTGCTCGCGGTGCAGCCCACCGGCACCGTCGTCAACAACATCAACATCCAGTGCGTCCTGCGGTTCCGCATCGATCCGCTGCGCGGCGGCCAACCGTTCGAGGGCACCAAGAAGAGCCTCATCTCGCAGGCCGCGATGCCGCGCATCGGCGACGTCTGGCCGTGCTGGTTCAACCCGTCGGACCACACCCAGTTCGCGGTCGGCCAGCCGACGCAGATCACGCCCGAGCAGGTCGCCCTGTTCCACGAGTTCGGCATCCCGCATCCGATGGATCCTGCAGCGCAGCAGTACCAGCAGCAGCCCGGCTACCCACAGCAGGGATATCCGCAACAGGGCTATCCGCAGCAGCAGCCCGGGTACCCGCCGCAGCAGCCCGGCTACCCACAGCAGCCGCAGGGCTACCCAACCCAGCCCGGTTACCCGCAGCAGCCCTCTCCACAGCAGCCCGGCTACCCGCCCCAGCCGCAGGGCTACCAGCCGCCGCCGCCATCGACCTGATCGGCGACCAGATCAGCGCAGGTTGCGGCCGATCGCGCGCAGGCCGGCCCAGGCCAGATCGCTGATCTGACGGGCGAGCACATCGGGATCGAACTGGGTGCCGTTGTCGACCAGCCGACGGCTGACGCCCTCGGCCAGGCCGACCAGACCGTGGGCGAGCGTGCGCTGGTGCTCGGCGTCGATGTCGGCGGTGATCAACGGCTTGATCGCCTCGGCCACCTGGGCGGTGACCTTGCGCACCGCGTCGTTGAACTCCTCGTCGCGACGCGCGCCGCTGCCGAACAGGAGCAGGAACGCATCGTGGTCGTCGGCCACCCAACGGAAGTAGGCGGTGAACCCGAGCTCGGTCTGGTGCTTGCCGTCGGTGGCGCCGGCCGTGGCCTTCGCGATCGCGGTGAGCAGCCGGGCGCCGACCTCGTCGAGCAACGCCAAGTACAGCTCGCGCTTGGAGTCGAAGTGCTGGTACACCACCGGCTTGGTGACCCCGGCCGCCTCGGCGACGTCGTTCATCGACGCTCCGTGGTAGCCCTGGCGAGCGAACACCTGCAGCGCGACATCGAGCAGTTGTTCGCGCCGAGCGGACGCGGAGAGGCGGATCGACATAGGAGTTACCTCAGGGTAATGAACTCGGCGGCCAACTCCACAGCGGCACGCTCGACTCAGAGGCCTCGGGCGACGTCGTCCTTCTCGGCGGCCTTCACCGCGTAGCCGACCACGATCGCGGGTGCCAGCAACACGGATCCGATGATCATCGAGGTGGTGATCACCGTGACCTTGCCGGACGAGAAGCTGGTGGCGAGGGCGACGAAGAACATCACCACGGCGAGGAGGTACAGCGCGTAGCCGACCCGGGTCGCCAGGGTGTTCCACTTCGCGACGGCCGCGCGCCGGGCCCGTACGGGATCCACCACGGGCGGGGCCGATGGTTGCGGAGCGGGATCGTCGGGAGCCATACAGTCGATGGGCATGGTAGAGCGGAGTCGTCCATGACGGTGCATCTCGAACAGCGCGGCCGGGTCGCCCTCGTCACGATCGATCGTCCCGAGCGCCGCAACGCGGTCGATCACGAGACCCTGCTCGCGCTGGTGGCTGCTCAGCGCGAGGTCCTCGCCGCCGAGGCGCGCTGCCTCGTGCTGACGGGTGCGCCGCCGGCGTTCTGCGCCGGCGCCGACCTCACCGGCGTCGAGAGCGGAGAGTTCGCCGTCGCCCTGTCGGCCGCGCTGCGCGGGTTCACCGAGCTGGCGATCCCCACCATCGCCGCCATCGACGGCCCGGCCCTCGGCGCAGGCACCCAACTCGTCTGCGCCTGCGATCTCCGGGTCGCCACCGAGCGGAGCGTGTTCGGCATCCCGGCGGCCAAGCTCGGGCTCGCCGTGGACCACTGGACGGTCGAGCGCCTGGCCCGGGAGATGGGCTGGCCGATCGCCCGGGCGATGCTGCTCGCCGCGCAGACCTACACCACCGGTCAGCTCGTCGCCTCGGGTGCCGTGCACCGCACCGGCGACCTCGACGACGCGCTGGCCTGGGCCGAGCAGATCGCCGGCCTCGCCCCGCTGACCATGGCCGCGCACAAGCTCGCCCTGGAGACGTCGGGTCCGCCACCCGGACCCGACGACCGCGTGGAGACCACCCGCGCCGCCGCATGGGCGAGCGCCGACGCCGAGGAGGGCCGCGCCGCGTTCCTCGCCAAGCGCCCGGCCAACTTCACCGGCCGCTGACGCTCAGATGGCGGCGGGGAGCAGTCGGTTGACGTTCTCGTACAGGAAGTAGAGCACCACGACGACCGGGATGATCGAGGTTGCGATCCCGATCCACGCGTTGCGCCGCCACCTGGCGAGGCGGTAGCAGCCGTACCAGATCAACCCGAACAGCACCGCCCAGATCGCCACTTGGGGGAAGGCCGACGAGTCGTCGAACCAGCCGGCCTGGAAGGCGTCGTCGGAGAACTCGTCGACCGGGTTCACCGACGTGGTGGTGACGCCGCCCGCGGCGGCGACGGTGGTCGACACGCTCGTGGTGGCAACCGTGCCGGCGGGAACCGTCGTGGTGGCGTCCGTGGCGACCGAGCCGGGCACGGTGGCCGTCGCGGTCCCGTCGGCCGGCAACGTGTCGGGCGCCGCCGAACCGTCCGACGGCAGAGTGTCGTCGCTGGGCAGCGACGGGTCGGTGGTGTTGAACGTGGAGGTGTCGGTCTCGCCGTAGTACGTCGACGACTCGCCGATGGCCGAGCCGCGCGACGCATCGATGGTGGCGTGCACGACGAGGCGGTGCGACGACGTGCCGATCGGGGTGCACGTGATCAGCGTCAGCGTGGCCTTGGTGGGATCGGAGTCGGTGACGACGTGGTAGTCGCTCGGCGACACGACCTCGGAGTCGGTGACGATGTAGACGTACGCGCCGCCGATCGCGGTCTTGAACTGCACCTCGTCGCCCGGCTGCAGGTGATCGAGGTCGTAGAACGGTGCGAGGTGCGACGTGCGGTGGCCGGCGAGCGCCACGTTGCCGAGCTGGCCGGGCAGCGGGGTGTTCGGGAAGTGCCCGACGCCGTCGTCGAGGTTGGCCTTGCTGACGCCGGCGACGATGTAGAAGTCGAGGTCGATCTTGGGGATGATGATCTCGCCGAGCGCGTCGCCCGGCTTGATGTTGCCGTAGATCTGGTGCACGGGAGCGATCGACGTCGTCGTGGTGGTGGCGTCGCCGATGGTGCTGGATGCGACCGGGTCGGTGGCCGTGCCGTCGGAGCCGGGCGTCACCGTGCCGGTGGTGGCCACCGTCGAGGCCACGGTGGTGGACGTCGGCGGGGCGAGGGTGTCCTGGGTGATGCCCTTGTCCTGGAGCTCGTTCTTGAACTCGTTCTTCAGCGAATCCTGGGCGCGTGCGGTCTGGATGCCGGTGCCCCACAGCTGATAGGCGACGAAGCCGAACATCAGCATGCCGACGGTGATCAGCGCCCGACCGATGTGGCCGACGACCCAGCGCCAGTCGTGGGGCTCCGGCGGGCGATCCCAACGACTGATCTTCTGACGCTTCCGCTTCCCGGGGTTGCCGTTGCTCGGCGCGGGACGGTTGCCCGGATCGGTTCTTGCAGGGGTGTCCGCCACCCGGAGGACACTAGCGGCGCGGGGTCCGCAACTTGAGGCACGCTGGGCACTTGGGGGCCCGGATGGGTAGCGTCGTGCTGCTCCATGGAAATCGTCGCGCAGCTCTCGAACGCAGTGGCCGTGCTCGGTCAGTTCCCGGTGCTCGCCGGAGCCGACCTCACGGTGGAGCGTGGCGAGATCGTCCTGCTGCAGGGGCCGAACGGTGCCGGCAAGACGTCGCTGCTGCGGCTGTGCGCCGGGTTGCTGCCGCTGGCCCGCGGCGAGGGCACCGTGCTCGGCTGCGACCTGCGCACCAACCGCGAGAGCATCCGCAAGCGGGTGGGCCTGCTCGGCCACGCCAACGGTCTGTACGCCGACCTCAACGTCACCGAGAACGTGCGCTTCTGGGGCTCCACGGTCGGCGCCACCGACGCCGAGGTCGACGCGGCGATGCAGCGGATGGGCCTCGCCCAGCGCCTCGCCAAGGTGCCGGTGAGCAAGTTGTCCGCCGGCCAGAAGCGCCGCACCGCGCTCGCCTGCCTGGTGGCCCGACGGGCCGAGCTGTGGCTGCTCGACGAGCCCCACGCCGGGCTCGACGCCGCGGGCCGCGACGAGCTCGACGCCACGTTGCGCGAGGCGACGGCGGCTGGGGCGACGATCATCGTCGCCAGCCACGAGCTCGAGCGGGCGGGAGCCCTCGCCACGCGTCTCGTCGAGGTCGTCGGTGGCCTGGTCCGCGAGCACGCGAAGCCCGCGGCGGAGCCCGGCTGATGTTCCGGATCGCGAGGATGGTCGCGGCCAAGGACCTGCGGATCGAGCTGCGCAGCCGCGTCGTCACCAACCAGGTCCTGCCGTTCGCGGCGATCGTGATGGTGATGTTCGCGTTCGCGCTGAACTCCGACTCGGTCGTCGAGCGGGTCGCCCCGGGCCTGATCTGGCTCGCCACCCTGTTCAGCCTGTTGATCCTGGTGCAGCGCTCGTTCGCGATCGAGACGGCCGATGGCGCCACCGATGCGATGCGCGCCGCCGGCGTCGACCCCGCCGGGATCTTCCTGGGCAAGGCCCTCGCCCTGGCTGCGGAGCTGATCGTGCTCGAGGCGCTGCTGCTGGTCACGGCCATCGTGCTCTACCGGGCCCAGATCCATCCCGGCGGCATCGTGCTGTTGGTCACCACCTTCGTGGCCGCGACCACTGGGCTCGCGCTCGTCGGTACGCTCTATGGCGGCCTTGCTGCCGGCGTTCGTGGACGGGAGACTCTCCTTCCGCTCCTCCTGCTCCCGGTGGTGGCGCCCGTGCTGATAGGTGCCACCCGAGCAACGGAATCCGCGCTCGGCACGGCAGGCGCGGTGGTTGCAGATGGTTGGCCGTGGTTGGGCCTGCTGGGTGTCTTCGTCGCACTGTTCAGCGTCGGCGGGACCCTGGCGTTCGGGCCCCTGATCGAGGAATGACGGATGCCTGAACGAACGGTCCCTGAAAGCATGGTCCCAGCAAGCGTGGTCATGGAGAGCGCACACTCGAAGCAGGTCATCACCCAGCCGGGCACCACGGGCGCGCCGCGGCCGCACGTCGCCGCCGCGCCGCCCACGGTCGTCCCCGCCGACCCGACTCGACGCCGCCAGTCGGCCACCGGCACGCCGTTCACCCGTGCGCTCGGCATCGCCACCATCATCGCGATGGCGATGCTCGTGCTGTTCGGCCTGTTCCTGTCGCCGGCCGACGTCGTCCAAGGCGAGAGCGTCCGCATCCTCTACATCCACGTCGGCACGGTCTGGATCGCCTACCTGGCGTTCGGGATGACCGCGCTCTCGTCGGCGGCCTTCCTCTGGAAGCGCACCACCTCCGTCACCTGGGACCGCATCGCGGGTGCCAGTGCGGAGGTCGGCGTGCTGTTCATGGCGCTCACGCTCTTCGCCGGCGCGCTGTGGGGCCGGCTGGCCTGGGGCGAGTTCTGGGTCTGGGACGCCCGGGTCACCACCACGGCGTTCCTCTTCATCACGTACGTCGGCTACCTCGCGGTTCGTGGACTCGGTGGCAGCCAGCAGCAGCGCGGCCGCCGCTCGGCCGTCGTCGCGCTGCTCGCCGTGCTCGAGATCCCGCTCGTGCACTTCAGCGTCAAGCTGTGGCGCGGCCTGCACCAGGATTCCAGCGTCGCGGACACCACCCACGTCGAGTTGCGTGGCCTGATGCTCTTCTCGCTCTTCATCGCGCTGATCGCGTTCACGCTGCTCTACGCCTGGCTGGTCATCCACCGCCAGCGGGTGCTGGCGATGCAGGACGCGCTCGACGACAAGGGCCTCGACTACGCGCTGCAGGCCCGTCGCCTCGAGGGCGACACGGTGGCCGCGACGGAGGGCGCCGGCTGATGGACGACATCGGGTTCATCCTCGCCACCTACATCGCCACGTTCGTCGGATCGGCCGCACTCGCCGCGTACTACCTGCGACGCGGGCGGCGGCTCGCGTCCCAGCTGCCGGCGGAAGACAAACCGTGGACCTGAGTCCTCGGATCCCCGAACAGACGCCCTCGGCCCCCCGGGTCCGCAACCGTCGCACGTGGCTGTCGATCGGCCTGCTGGTGCTCGTGCTCGCCGCGGGTGGCGTGGTGCTCACCAAGTTCCTCACCACCTCGCTCGACTACTACTGCAACGTCGACGAGGTCGGCCACAAGAGCGGCTGCGAGAACGGCCGCCGGCTGCGCATCCAGGGCACGGTCGACGAGGGCACGCTGAAGGCGGCGAACGGCGTCACCACCTTCGACATCAGCTTCAACAAGGCCACCATCCCGGTCGTCTACCAGGGTGATCCCGGCGGCCTGTTCCAGGAGTGCATCCCGGTGGTGGTGCACGGCGAGATGCAGGGCGGCGTGTTCAACGGCGACGAGGTCGAGGTCAAGCACAGCAGCACCTATGAGGCCAAGAACCCGGACCGCATCAGCACGGCGAACAAGGAATCGGCAGCATGCTTGCAGCTGAAACAGTGAACGGCACGCTGGGCCACTCGATCCTGCTGATCGGGTTGGTCTGTGCCACCTTCGGCGCGCTCGCCACGGTGTACGGCATCCGCACCGGCGACGGCCGGCTGCTGCGCAGCACCCAGCGGTACGCGGTCGGGGTGGCCGTTGCCGGCATCGGTGCGTTCGCGGCGATGGAGCGGGCGCTCATCGACCGCGACTTCTCGCTGGCGTACGTGCAGCAGGTCGGCTCGGCGTCCACGCCGTTCCTCTACAACATCACCGCGATCTGGAGCGCGCTCGAGGGCAGCATCCTGCTCTGGCTGGTGATCCTCGTCGGCTACACGGTCGTCATCGCGCGGCGGTTCCGCAAGCGGCTCGACGATCCACTCGTCGCCTGGGCGCTGGTCGTGATGTTCGTCGTCTGCATCTTCTTCTTCGTCCTCACGCTCGGCCCGGCCGACGCGTTCCGGGCCGGCGCGGTCGGCGTCACGAGCGGGCCGGGCCCGAACCCGCTGCTGCAGAACAACGTCCTGGTGCTGTTCCACCCACCGATCCTCTACCTCGGCTACGTCGGCATGACGGTGCCGTTCGCGTTTGCCATCGCCGCGCTCATCACGGGCCGCGTCGGTGAGCGCTGGCTCACCGAGACCCGCCGGTTCGCGCTGTTCGCCTGGGGCTTCCTCACCATCGGCATCCTGCTCGGCGGCTGGTGGAGCTACGAGGTGCTCGGCTGGAGCGGCGTGTGGGGCTGGGACCCGGTCGAGAACGCGAGCCTGTTGCCGTGGCTGACGGGCACCGCGTACATCCACTCGGTGCTCGTCCAGGAACGCCGCGGCATGCTCCGCGTCTGGAACCTGACGCTGCTCGTCTCGACGTTCGCGCTCACGATCCTCGGCACGTTCCTCACCCGCTCAGGCGTCATCAAGAGCGTGCACGCGTTCAGCAACGGCACCATCGGGCCGTACCTGCTGTCGTTCTTCGGGCTCGTCACGATCGTGTCGCTCGCGCTCATCGCCTGGCGCGGGGATCGACTGCGCTCGCCGGGTGCCATCGACTCGCCGATGTCACGCGAAGGCGCGTTCCTGGCCAACAACGTGCTCTTCACGGTCTTCGCGTTCGTAGTGCTGCTCGGCACCGTGTTCCCGCTCATCGTCGAGGCCGTGCAGAACCGCTCGATCAAGGTCGGCTCGCCGTACTTCGAGGCACTGTCCGTGCCGTTCGGGCTGATCCTGCTGTTCCTGATGGCCGTCGCGCCGGTGCTGCCGTGGCGCAAGGCGAGCACCGAGCTGCTCCGCGACCGTCTGTTCTGGCCGGCGTGGGGCGGCGTGATCGCGCTCGTCGTGCCGTTGATCTACGGCGCCGACGGGTTCGCCGCGCTGCTCGCGTTCGGGCTCGGCGGGTTCGCCGCCGGTGCCGCGCTGCGCCAGCTGATCCTGGCCACCCGCCGGCAGGGCCTGCGCGGCCTCGTCGGCCGGGCCAACGGCGGGATGGTGGTGCACATCGGCGTCATCATCGTCGCGGTCGCGCTCGTGGCCTCCACCACCTACACCCACTCATCCACACGCGAGCTCACGGTCGGCACGCCCGTCAGCTACGGCGGTCACACCTTCGAGCTGGTGTCGGTCGACGGGTTCACGACGTCGCGCAGCAACGGCGTGCGCGCCGCGGTCAGCATCGACGGCGGCAAGTCGTACGCACCGGCGATCTCCACCTACACCAACTTCGGCACGAACATCCCCACGCCGTCCGTGAAGAACGGCATCCTCAACGACATCTACCTCACCCTCGACGCCGGTTCGAAGCCCGGCGACAAATCGGCGTCGATCAAGATCTTCATCAAGCCGCTCGTCGTCTGGCTCTGGATCGGCGGCGCGCTGATGGTGTTCGGTACGGCGCTGGCGGGCTTCCCCGGCAAGCGCCGGCGCCGGCCCACCGATCCGACGTCGGCACCCATCGAGCTCGACGGCGCGCCGCCGGCCCCGAAGGCGCCGGTGCAGGAGCCCGTCGAAGCAGCGGCACCGGGCGCGGGCACCGGAGCGAGCAGCGAGGAGCCGGTCAGTGTCTGACCCGGGCGCGGGCACGGATCCCGTCGCCGATCCGACTGCCGGCGACACCGCGGTTCCTGGCGGTCCCGCGGGCCGGACCTCGACGCGTCGGGTGGCGCCGATGATCGTCCTCGTCGTCGCCGTGGTCATCGGCGCCTTCTTCGTGATCCTCATCCGGGCCAAGAACGACTCCAGCGACACGGCGTACTCGCCGTTGCTCGGCAAGCCGGCGCCGGCCGTGAGCGCCACCACGCTCGACGGCAAGACGTTCGATCTGTCGCACCGCAAAGGCAGCTGGGTCGTGCTCAACTTCTTCAACGCGACGTGCGGGCCGTGCGTGCAGGAGCATCCCGAGCTGGTCAAGTTCGCGGCCGATCAGCAGGCGCTGGGCTCGAACGGCGCCGAGCTGTACAGCGTGGTGTGGAACGACCTCGACGGCGGCACCGCGAACTTCTTCCGCACGAACAAGGTGTCGTGGCAGGTGCTGATCGACAAGAACGCCGACATCGCCGTGAAGTTCGGCGTCGCCAAGGTGCCGGAGACCTGGATCATCGATCCCAACGGCTACGTGGTGCTGCGCGTCATCACCAACCTCACCGACGACGAGCTGACCCGCTACCTCTCGATCCAGCAGGCCATCTACAACGGCGCCACCACGCCGACGACGGCCACGCCGTGAGCACCACGGCGGTCCCCCCGCCCGTCCCGCTCAACCGACGGCTCAAGCGCTGGCCCGGTTGGGTCGTGCTGCTCGGCGTCGTCATCGTCGCGCTGCTCATCGGCTCGACGCGTTCCAGCGGGCCGCTCACCGACGGCGACCGGCTCGACAGCATCGGCCAGCACCTCGCCTGCCCGGTGTGCGAGGGCGAGAGCGTCTACGAGTCGCAGTCGCCGGCGGCCGAGAACATCCGCCTGCAGATCATGTCGCTGATCAAGCAGGGCACGTACTCCGACGATCAGATCATCCAGTACGTCGAGACCAACTTCGGCGCCAACACCCAGCTCGTGCCGAAGGCCACCGGCTTCGACGCCATCGTCTGGGCGCTGCCGGTGTTCGCCGGGGTGTGTGCCATCGCGGGGCTCACCGTGGCGTTCCGGCGCTGGAAGCGGGCCGCCGACACCGTGCCGACGGAGCAGGACCGGGTCATCGTCGATGCCGCGCTGCGCGAGCAGGACGATGAGCCCTGAACCCGACGAGCGACCGGGCTTCGTCAGCGCCGATCGGCTCGCGGAACTGGAGGAGGAGCGGCGCTTCCTGCTCCGCTCGATCGCCGATCTCGAGCGCGAGCGTGCCGCGGGCGATGTCGACGACGACGACTACCACGCGCTGCGCGACGGCTACACCGCCCGCGCCGCTGCCGTGCTGCGCGCCATCGACGAGAAGCGCTCCGGACTGCCGCCCAAGCAGCCGCGCAACTGGAAGCGGCTGATCGGCGTCACCCTCGCCGTCGTCGCGTTCGGTGTGGTCGCCGGCGTCCTCGTCGCCCGCGCGACGGGCCAGCGCGATCCGAGCGACAGCATCACCGGCGGCACATCGCCCGATCAGGTCGCCAGCCTGTTGAGCGAGGGCAAGTCGCTGCTCGCTGCGAACGACTTCGGCGAGGCGAGCAAGCGCTACCTCGCCGCGCTGCAGATCCAGCCGAACAACGTCGAGGCGCTCACCTACGCCGGCTGGATCTCCGCCGTCGCCACGCAGGGCCAGGCCGACCCTGAGGTCACGTCGACGCTGCTGGCGACGAGCAAGAAGTACATCGATCAGGCCATCGGCCTGGACCCGAGCTACGCCGACCCGCACTGCTTCCAGGCCGTCATCGACGTCGTCTTCCTCCAGGACCTCACCGCCGCGGCCACCGACCGCACGGCGTGCGTCGGCAACGATCCATCGGCGGAGATGACCGCGCTCGTCGCGCAGTACGTCGACTCGGCGTTGAACCCGACGGCCGGCACGGGCGACACGGTGGGCACGGGCGACACGACCGGCGACACGGTGCCGACGGGCACGGCCGCGACGGAGACCTCGACCGCCCCGACGGGCTGAGTAAGGTGCGGTGCGTATGAGCATGCCGCCGCCGCCCGGGAACAACCCGCCTCCGTACCAGCCGTCGGGGTTCCCCGGCCAGCCGCAGGGGTTCCCGAACCAGCCCCAGGGCTTCCCCGGCCAGCCGGCCCCGTACGGCTACCAGCCCTACGGCGCGCCGCCCGCCGGACCGGAGAAGAACAACGGCCTGAGCATCGCCAGCCTCGTGCTCAGCCTCGTCAACGTCATCCCGTGCTTCTGGTTCCTGCCGATCCCGGCCGTGCTCGCGGTGATCTTCGGCTTCGTCGGCCGCAGCCAGATCAACAAGCGGCCCGGCACCAAGGGCCGCGGCCTCGCGCTCGCCGGCATCATCGTCGGCCTCGTCTTCGTCGCCCTCGGCGCGATCTTCTGGATCTACGTCGCCACCAGCGACAACTGCTACCGCGACGGCAACTCGTTCCACTGCACCACCAACTGACCCGTGGGTCGACTGGCTGACGCGGGTCAGTCGGGCGGGGGCCAAGCGTGGGCGGTGACGAACGCGCCGTCGTCGCGTTGCAGCACCCAGACGGACGCCTTCTTCCACTGCGGCTCGGTGAGGATCTCGCAGCCGCGCCGTTGGAGGCCGGCGATCATGTCGGGGATCATGTCGCCGTGGCTGCACAGCACCGATCCGTCCGGGGTGCGCTCCATCAGGGCGAGCATCGGCTCGAACGGCTGGGCCTCGGCCAGGCATGTGTCGCGGGTGACGTCGAGGCCGAGCCGCTTGCCGAGCGGCTCGAGCGTCTGACGGCAGCGCACGAACGGGCTGGAGATCAGCGGACCACTGGCCCCCGCCGCGACCAGCGCCTCGGCGAGCGCCTCGGCCTGCGTCCAGCCCGGCTTGGACAGCGGGCGCTTGCGATCGTCGTGCGCGTTGCGCAGCCGGTCGCCCGCCTTCGCGTGTCGGACCAGGAAGATCTTCACGTCTCGTTCGTGCTCCGTCGGTGGCGTTCGCTCAACTGACGGACGAGCAGCAGATAGGCGATCGCAGCGGCGATCTGGACCACGCTCGACGCGAGCGTGATGCCGAACTTGTCGTTGATCTCCTTCGCCGCCGCGAGTGCGGAGCGGTCGAGCTGGAACGACGAGAACGTGACACCGATGAACAGGACCGGGGCGAGGCCGTAGAGCACCCACCAGATGTTGACGATGGGCGCGACGCGGTGGGTGCGCCAGTCGCGGCTGGTGTCGGGGTCCGACGCCTTCCAGAGATCGCGGAACATCAGGAACGGCACGGCGTAGACGACGAACGGCGGCACGAACCAGCCACCGATCGCCCAGCCCGGCTTCCACGTGCCGATGCGTCCCTGGATCTGGTTGTTCTTCGCCATCCGGAACATCCAGAGGATCGTCAGCACGGCCACGGTGGCGAAGGCCACGAACGACAGCAGGCCGAGCAGCGCGGACAGCCCGACGGTCTTGGTGTAGGCGTCCTCGCTGATCCGACCGGCGATGAAGTCGCGTGCCTTGCCGCGATCGCTCGCCGACTTGATCAGCGCGAGCACCTGCACCGCGATCAGGGCCGTCAACGAGATTCCGAGCCACTTGGCGAGCCCGCCGATGCGCTGGAACGAACCGAACGCGCCCTGGTTCGCGCCTCCGTACGGGACGTAGCCGGGGGGCGGGCCGAGGTTCGGCGGAGGAGGTGGGGGCGTGCCGGGAGCCGGCGGCCGCGGTGCGGTCGGCAACCCACCGCCGTCGATGTCGCTCACCTCGCCGATGCTACCGATGGCACAATGGTGCATGGGCTTTTTCGAACGCAACCGCAAGGAGCTGGCCGACAAGGGCATCGACCCCGAGCGGCTGCCGCCGGGCCAGTACCTCACCGAGCGCTTCCCTGTCCTCCACGTGGGCGACGTGCCCACCTACGCGCCCGGCGAGTGGACGCTCACCATCTTCGGGATGGTCGACACGCCGTACACGATCAGCATGGACGAGCTGAAGGCGATGCCCTCGGTCACCCCGACGTTCGACATCCACTGCGTCACCAAGTGGTCGAAGTTCGACACCACGTGGACCGGGGTGCGGGTGCGCGACCTGCTCGAGCGGGCCGGCGTGCAGAAGGGTGCGAAGTATGTGATGGAGCACGCCGAGTTCGGCTACACCACGAACATCCCGCTGGCCGACATCACCACCGACGACGCGATCGTCGCCTACCAGTTCGAGGGTGAGGACATCGAGCCGATCCACGGTGGCCCGGTCCGCATCGTGGTGCCGCACCTGTACTTCTGGAAGAGCGCGAAGTGGGTGCGTGGCATCGAGCTGCGCGACCGCGACACCGCCGGGTTCTGGGAGCGCAACGGCTACAACATGTACGGCGACCCGTTCCGCGAATTACGCCACACCGGCGACTGACCCGCGCCGGCCACCTGGCCATCGTGGCTCAGCCGCCGGTGACCGCCTTCAGCTCGGCGAACGCGTCATCCACGATGTCCTGGAAGCCGCGCTGGTTGGCTGCGTCGACCCATCGCTCGAAGGCCACCCTGAACACGGCGACGCCCGCCTCGGCCGTGAGGCTCGCCGCCAGATCACCCACACCGCGACGGCGGAGCGCATCGGCCAGCGCGGCCGCGAGGTTGGCGAGCTTGATCAGCTCGCGCTCTTGCAGGTCGGGGTTGGCCACGATGATCGCCTGTCGGTGCAGTGCGTTCGGCCGGCGTTCACCGAGGAGCGCTGCGGCGGCGCCGATCGCCGCACGGATCAGCTCGATCGGCGTGGCGCCAGCGGGTGCCTCATCGACGACGGACACCAACAGCTCCTGGAGTGCCTTGCCGCCGTGGAAGAGCACCTCGCGCTTGTCGCCGAAGTGGCGGAAGAACGTGCGCTCGGTGAGGCCGGCGCGCTCGGCGATCTCGGCGACCGTGGTCTGCTCGAAGCCCCGTTCGAGGTAGAGCTCCATCGCGGCCCGTTCGAGACGGCCCTGTGCGTTCGGCTCCCAGCGACCCATGGGATGAGCCTAGGAGACGTCAGCGGCTGACATCTTCAGGCTCGTCGACCCACCGTCGCGAGCAGCCGGGTCTGCGGATCAGCATCGTCGGCCACGGGCACCTCCGGACCGAAGACGCCCGGCATCCGCATCGAGTCGGCGATCGGCTCCAGGGCGCGGGTGACGGCATCGATCTCGTCGGTCGGCATCGCCTCGAACTCCTCGACGCCCGCCGCCCGGGCGAGGTCCCATGCGTGCACCACCAGATCGAGGCAGAAGAACTGGTCGATGGTCTTCGCGAACGTGGTCGTGCCGAACATGCCGTCGTACTCCTGATCGGCACGGGCGGGATCGTCGAGCGCGCCTTGGACCGCGTCGCGGACCGTCGGCCACGCGTCGATCGCGGCCACGCCGTCGATGCCGAGGTCCGTCGCGAACGGCATGCGTGCGAACATCCCGGCCTCGGTGGACACGACGTGGTCGAGCACGCCCTGCGCCGTCCACTCATCGCACGGCGACGGTGCGCCCCAACGATCAGCCGGGACGGCCGCGACCAGCGCGGTGAACCGGTCGGCGAGTCGGCGGTAGCGGTCGGCGGTCTCTGTCATGCCGACATCGTGCGCGCGAGCGGCGCCACGGTCTTGTACGGATCGGACATGTCCGGGAACGTGGCGAACGAACGGGCGAGGAACGCAGTCGGCGTCTCGCCACAGATCGCCCGGCAGTCGCGGGCGAGGTGGGCCTGATCGCTGTAACCGGCCTCGATCGCCAACCGGGCGAGCGACCGAGTCGGCCCGGAGCCATCCGCGATCGCGACGAAGCGCTGGAAGCGGAGCAGCCGGGCCAGCACGCTGGTGCCGTAGCCGAAGCTGACCAGCGATCGGCGATGCAGCTGCCGGGTCGTCATCTCCAGCGCGGCGGCCAGCTGTGCTGCGAAGGCGCGCGGCGACGCGGCGAGGTGATCGAGGACCCGGTCGGCGAAGTCGTCGTCGAGCCGTCGGGCGGGTGCGCCGCGCTGGCACCACTCGGCCACGAACCGCTCGAGCGCGTGCATCCGCCGCGCCGCGGTCGGCAGCTCGCCCAGCCGGCGTGACAGCGCGGCCGCCGTGGCGTCGTCGAGCAGCGCGGCGAGCCCCATCCGCCGGTCACGGATGGTGGAGGCGTCGACGCCGAAGACGGCCGGCGCGGACCCCGGCCGGAACCGCACGCCCACTGCGGTGGTGCCCGGCGGCAGGGCGAAGTCCCACGCGGTGATCTCGGGACCACAGAGCACGATGCGCCCGTCGCTCAGCCAGATCAGGTCGGTGCACGCGTCGGGCACCAGCCGATGGAGGCCCGTCGGCTCAGCGGTCCAGGAGCACGCGAGGACGCGATCGAGATCGGCCGGTGAGGCGACCGGGGTGTACCAGGCCCGAGCCACGGGGACTCAGAAGCTGGTGACGCAGAAGCGATCGCCGTGGGGGAGCGAGGTCTCGATCGAGGGATCGGTGTCGCCGTACAGGGAGGTGAGCATGCCCTTCACCATGCCCCGATCGACGGCGCAGATGACCGGGTTGTCGATCGCGATGTCGCCGAACGGGCAGTGGTTGTTGATGATCCGCAGCTCGTTGTTGCGCTGGTCGGCGTGGGCCGCGAAGCCGTGCGCAGTGAGCGCGTCGGCCACCGTGTGCAGCGCCGAACGGAACGACTGCTGCACCGTGTCGCCGTTGCTGTCGGTGTGGCGCACGGCCATCGCGAGGGTTCGGCCGTACTCGATGCCGACCTGCTCGGCCATCGCCTCGGCCTGCTCGCGCGGCAGCATCGACAACGACTTGCCGAGCAGGGTGAGGACGAGATCGTCGGAGCGCACGGGGAGGTCGAGCGGCGCGCCATCCGCGGCGGCGCGGTAGTGCTTGGACGGGCGCCCTGCACCGCCGCCCTCTGACCGGGCGACCGCGACGTCGACGTAGCCGCCGGCGACGAGCTTGTCGAGGTGGTGGCGGGCGACGTTGGGGTGCAGCCCGAAGTGCTCGGCGACCTGTGCGGCCGTGACGCCCTGGGGGTGCTCACGCGCGAAGAGGTAGATGCCCCGACGGGTGGGATCGCCGAACGCCGACGTGATCGCGGTGACCTGCGCGTTGAAGGCGTCCGGTGTGCGTGCCGAGGTGCCTGCGCTGGAAGCCACGCCGGTATTCTACCTATCGGCGTAGTGGTAATTGCCGCACCGGCCGGTCGCCCCCGCCAACCCCCTCACGCAACGGAGCCCGCATGCCCACCACGGATCAGATCATCGAAGCGCTCCGACCGGTCGAGGATCCGGAGCTGCATCGTTCGATCGTCGATCTGGGGATGGTCCGCAACGTCGAGGTCCGTGCCGACGGTTCGGTGGCCGTGCTGATCGCGCTCACCGTCGCCGGCTGCCCGATGCGCAACGAGATCCAGAACCGGGTCGCCGGTGCCATCACCCCGCTCGGGGTCAGCAGCGTCACACTCGACTTCACCGTGATGACCGATCAGGAGCGCGAGGACCTGCGCATCAAGCTCCACGGCAACCCCGCTGGCACCGCCGGGCAGGGCCAGGCCCACGGCCACGCCGAGGGCCGCAAGATCCCGTTCGCCGAGACCGGCTCGAAGACGCGGCCGCTGCTGATCGCTTCGGGCAAGGGCGGCGTCGGCAAGAGCAGCGTCACCGTGAACCTCGCCGTGTCGCTCGCTGCGCAGGGCTACAGGGTCGGCGTCGTCGACGCCGACATCTACGGCTACAGCATCCCGCGCATGCTCGGCACCGACCGCGATCCCGTGGCCATCGACCAGATGCTGATCCCGCCGGAGAGCTGGGGCGTGCGCTGCATCTCGATCGGCTACTTCGTTCCGGAGGGCCAGGCAGTCATCTGGCGCGGCCCGATGCTGCACAAGGCGCTCGAGCAGTTCCTCACCGACGTGTTCTGGGACGAGCCCGACTTCCTGCTCATCGACATGCCCCCGGGCACCGGCGACATCGCGCTCTCGCTCAGCCAGTACCTGCCCCGTGGCGAGGTCTACGTCGTCACCACGCCGCAGCCTGCTGCGCAGAAGGTGGCCAGGCTGTCGGCGGCAATGGCCGCCAAGGTCAACCTTCCGGTGAAGGGCATCATCGAGAACATGAGCTGGTTCACCGGTGACGACGGCAAGCGCTACGAGATCTTCGGGAGCGGCGGCGGCCAGGAGCTCGCCGACGAGCTCGGCGTGCCGCTGCTCGCCCAGCTCCCACTCGTGCCTGCGCTGCGCGAGGGCGGCGACGATGGCCGGCCGATCGCCGCGGTGGACCCCACGAGCGAGCTCGGCGTCGCGTTCGCCGAGATGGCGACCCGCATCGCGGTCGAGCTGAAGCCGAAGAAGGTCTTCAGCGCCAGCCTGAAGATCAGCTGACGGATCGTCGGCGAGGTTCCTGCAGGATCACAACGGTTCGTAGCCGACGACGTCGGCGACGAGATCAGTCGCCTGCGAGTTGAACAAGCAGACCGTGCCGGCAGCGGAGAGCTTGACGATCGCGCTGTTGGCGATGGTCTGGCCGGCGGTGAAGTTGACGTTCGACGCGACGGGGGGATCGATTCCGCACGGGTATGCAGTCACGAACCCACCGGTGACAGGGTTGGTGACCGTGACGTTCAAGACGGCGGTGGCCACGAGAGCCGGCACACCGGCGCGCCCGGCCACTTGCACGGTGGTGACGATGCCGGTGGGCCGCGTTCCGCCGCCGAGACCTTGGCCGTCGACCGTCGTCTGTCCGGCGCGGGTGTCGAGCAGGCGGGCTGGAACGAGTGGGACGTACCCTGTGATCGCGGGAAAGTAGCCGTCGAGATCGACGACCACGTGGGTCGCTTGCTGCGTGTACACGCACACTGCATTGCCTGCGCCGACCTTGCTGACCGCCAGGTTGGCGACCGTTGATCCTGCGCTGTAGTTCAGCGTCGAAGTCGTGGGTCGCTCCGAGCCGCACGGGTACACGGTGACGAACCCAGCCGAGTCGGGCTCGGTCACCGTGACGTTGAGGACGGCAGCGGACGAACCGAACGGCACGCCGTCGCGGCCGCTGATCACGATGGTGCGTACCGTCCCGGCGGCCTTCAGGCCGTCTCCGGGGATGCCGTCGAACGTGACCATCCCGGAGCGAGTGTCGAGCAGGCGGACCGGGTCGAGCGAGGTCAGGCTCGTTCCCGTCGGGAAGTATCCGTTCACGTCGACGACCAGGTTCGTCGAGGACGATACGTAGACGCAGACCAACCCAGTTGGTCCCAGCTTGGTGACGACTGCGTTCGGCACCACCGACCCGGATGCGAAGTTGAGGTTCGATGCGGTCGGGCGCGCTGCGCCACACGGGTACACGGTGGCGAAGCCGGCACCGTTCCCAGCGACCGCCGTCACGTTCAGCGACGCGGCGGTCGCACCAGCGACGACACCGCCGCGGCCGCCGACCTGCACCTCGTACGTCGATCCGGCAGCGACCGCTCCGCCACCCGCGGCTGCTCCATCGACCGTAGGAGACGCGGGCCGCGTGTCGGCCAAGCGTGCCGGCGGGAGCGGAACGAAGTCCTTCTGCGAACTGACGGTGACGGTGAAGGTCCTCGTCGCGGATCCGGCGTCGTTGGTCGCGGTGCAGGTCACCGTGGTCGCACCGAGCGCGAACACTGCCCCGGACGCCGGGGCACATGTCGGGGTGATCGCGCCTCGGTTGTCCTGGGCGGAGGGTTGCACGTACGTGACCACTGCGCCATTCGCTCCGGGGGCAGCGTTGGCCGCGACATCCGCTGACGTGCCGACGAACGCTGGCGGCGTCAGGTTGAACGTGATCTCGTGGATCAGGTTGTCGGCTGTGGTGATGTAGAACAGCGTCGGCGAGTGGGTCACTTGAGGCACCTCGTGGACGCCCGAGACCTTGTTTGCCGCGAACTCCATGTCGATGACTCCGGCGGGGAGCTGGAACACGGGGTTGGCGTAGTCGACGGCGCCACTCGGTGTGCGCTGCCAGACCTTGCCGCATCCCACGTCGGCGAAGAGGTACGAGCCGTCGAACTGTTGGGGCCACACGCCGTTGGGCACGAATGCCCCCGCCGTGATCCCGTCGCAGCCGCCGGTGTGTCCGTACGACGCGATCGGGTCGGTCAAGCCGGCGGGCGTGGGAGCGCAGATCGTGGTGGAACCCGTGGCGCACGGCCCTTCTCGCGTGTCCCACCCGAAGTTCGCGCCAGCGGCGACCTGATCGATCTCCTCCCACGTGTTGAGGCCGGCATCGTTGACGAGCACGCTGCCCGACGCGGAGGGGTTGGCAGTCCCCGGGTCGACGGCAAGGGTGCCGGGATCGTGGAGACCGACGCTGTAGATCTCGGTGCAGTGCGCGGTCGTGGGTGCGGTGAGGCCCGTGGTGGCGCAGGATTGAGCGGTTGGATCGTGGGCGAACGGGTTGTCGGTCGGCGCGCCGCTCATTCCGGCGAGTCGCAGCACCTTGCCGTTGAGCAGGCTCAGGTCCTGCGCTGCGGAGCCGCCCCCGCCGCGCGGGTTCGTTCCACTGTCGCCGAGCGCCACGTACAGGTACCCGTCCCGGCCGATCGCCATGCTGGCGTCGGTGTCGGTGGTCCCCGAGGGGATGTTGTCCAGCAGCACTTGCTCGGTGGTGTCGCCCCAGACGGACTCGACGAACTCGCTCAGCCGGATCGAGTGACCGACGGCCGTGTTGCAGTCGCCCGCGTTGTGGGAGTACAACACGAACGTGAAGGAGTGGATGACATCTCCCTGATACAACGGCGTCGAGGCGCCGGCGAGCAGTCCTTGCCCCGGCCCCGTACATGCATCGAGCGTTTGGTCGTCGGTAGCCGACAGCGTCGAGCCCGTGAGCGTGCGCAGCGTGCCTGACCGCTCGAGGATGAGGGCCGCGTTCCCGTTCTGCACGGGCACGATGTCAACGGGATCGGTGAGCGGGTTGCTCGGTGTGTCGGCGACCGTCGTCTCGGTGAAGCCAGTCGGAAGTGCGGCGTGGACGGGTGAGACCTCGACCGACCAACCGGCAGCAACCGCAGCGGTCGTGATCGTCATCGCTGCCAACAATCGGCGTATGAAACGCCCCCTTTGTTCGATCCATCAGCGATTCTAGGCTCTACGAACGCGCCGAGGGCCCGAGGCACTTCCGCTACCGAGCACGTTCTCGGTCACTCGCGGGCCGACGCGTACTCGATGACGCGGGTCATCACGACGTTGTCGACCTTCTCGGGCGCGCCGGCGTCGAACGGAGGCTGCGGGTCGTACTCGATCATCAGCTGGCACGCCTTGGCGGCGGTGTCGTCGATGAGCAGCTCGACGACGCGCTGCCCGGTCGGCTCCGCACCCGTGGCGGCGAGCTCGTTCATCGAGGCCCAGTGGGTCGTGGCGCTGAGCCCGCGGAGCAGACCGGCCGCACCGAGCACGAGCGAGCCGGTGCAGACGCTGGTCGTGTACGTCGAGGTCGAGTGCGCGGCGCGCACCCAGTCGAGGACGCGCTCGTCGAGCATCAGCGCGCGGGTTCCGAAGCCGCCGGAGAACACGATGATGTCGGGGTGTGGCATGTCCTCGAAGGTCTTGTCGACGGTGACGCCGAGGAAGCCGTTCTCACTGCGCACCTCGCCGGTGGCGTGGCCGATGAAGGTCTTCAGCGCCAGCCTCAAGATCAGCTGACGTCGCGCCCGACCGGGACGAAACCCACCCACGGCCGGGATTCATCCCACTGAGCGGAACGAATCGCCGCCGTGGGCGACATCTGTCCCAACTCAGCCCGTTGACCGTTTCGTCACGTGGAGATTCGAGAAAGGGAGACCTCGGGACGGGTGATGCGTCGATCGCTGCGCCGAACCGTGCTCTCTGCCGAGCGACGAGGGGATCGGACTGGGATGGCATGGAGGCCCTCCTCGCCGACGACGTCCACTACACCGACACCGACGCACCGGGCCCCAGTGGCACCGGACCCCGGTGGTGCGGGTCGTCCGGTTGAAGATCGGAATCGAGCGATCGAGGGCGACGACCACCGGGGTCCAGTGCAACAATCACCACTACATCGGGAAGATCCCGGTGATGTCGGTGATGAGGTCGGTGGGTTGGGAGTTGTAGAGGCAGATGGTGCCGGTGGCGGAGAGTTTGACGATGGCGGCGTTCGCGACGGTTTGTCGGGTGGTGAAGTTGAGGTTGGAGGCGACGGGTGGGTCGATGCCGCAGGGGTAGGCGGTGACGTAGCCGGCGGCGGCCGGGTTGGTGGCGGTGATGTTGAGGACGGCGGTGGTGGCGCCTGCTGGGACGCCGGCGCGGCCGGTGATTTGAAGGGTGGTGACCGCTCCGGCGGGTCGTGTTCCGGCGCCGAGGTCTTGGCCGTCCGTGGTGGTTTCTCCGGCTCGGGTGTCGAGTAGGCGCGCGGGTCCGACGGGCGAGTATGTGGTGGGCGCCTCGAAGTAGGCGTCGAGGTCGACGATGAGGTGGGTGGCTTGTTGGCTGTAGATGCAGACGCTGCCGTCCGTGCCGAGTTTGGTGATCGCGAGGTTGGCGCGGGTGTCGAATGGTCCGTAGTTGAGGGTGGATGTGGTCGGCCGGTCTGTGCCGCATGGGTAGACGGTGACGAAGCCGGCGCCCTCGGCCTCCGTGACGGTCACGGTGAGGACTGCCACTGACGTGAAGAGACCAGCGCCTCGTCCGGTGACCTTGACGGTGCGAACGGTCCCGGGAGCTTTCAAGCCGTCGCCAGGTATCCCGTCGAAGCTGACCATCCCGGCGCGGGTGTCGAGCAGCCGGATCGGGTTGATCGAGGTCAACGTGGTGTTGGTCGGAAAGTAGCCGTTCACGTCGACAACCAGATCGGTCGGTGCGGAGACGTAGATGCAGACCTTGCCGCCCGTACCCAGCTTGGTCACGACTGCGTCGGGGACGATCCCACCAGCGGTGTAGTTGACGTTCGATGCCGTCGGTTGCGGGCTGCCGCACGGGAAGACCGTGGCGAACCCGGATCTCGTGCCGGCGATTGCGGTGACGTTCAACGACACGGCCGCCGCGTCGCCAACCACGCCGCCGCGCTCCGCGACCTGGAGCTGGAAGGTGGACCCGGCCGTGACAGCACCGCCTCCGGCGGACGCACCGTCCACGGTTGTTGCGCCAGCTCGGGTGTCGGCCAGGCGAGCGGGGGGCAACGGCAGGAATTCCTTGCCGGCGATCACGGTCAGGGTGTAGCTGCTCGTCGCATACCCAGCGGAGTTCTGCACCTCGCAGTAGATCGTGGTCGACCCGAGTGGGAGGGTGGACTGCGGAGGCGGGGATGAGCTCGGTGCGGTTGGGTTGCACGTCGGAGTGATCGCGCCGCGGCTGTCGTGGGCGGTCGGGAGAGGCAACGCGATCGTGACCTCCCCCGCCCCCGGCGGCGCGGCGACGATCTGCTCGGCGAGTGGGTCGATCGTCGGTGCGGTCAGGTTGAAGTCGAGCTCGTGGACGGTGTTGTCGCCGGCGATGTAGAGGAGCTGCGGGAGTGAGGTCGGGATGGCTGTGCCCAGATCCTTCGGGCGGACGAAGGCGATGTCGATGATCCCGGCGGGGTTCTGGATCAAAGGGTTGGCGAGGTCGACGTTGCCGGCCGGGTCGCGGGTCCAGAGCGACCCGCAGCCGCGATCCGCGACCAGGTAGTTGGCGATGAACTGGTTGGGCCAGGCGCCGTCGGGGACGAACGCGCCGTTCGTGATCGATGTGCATCCGTTGAGCGCTTGGTACGCGTACAGCGGATCGGTCAGCGCCGCCGGCTTGGGTGGGCAGCTGCTGGCCGAGCCTGGGGCGCAGACCCCTTCGCGCGTGTCCCACCCGTAGTTCGCGCCGGCTGCGACCTGGTTGACCTCTTGATACAGCGGGTCTGCGTCGTTGATGTAGACCGGGCCGTTGATCGAGTTCGGGCTGACCTCGGGCCGGCCGGGATCGCGCAGCCCGGACGCGTAGATCTCCGTGCACTTGGCCGTCGTCGGAACGCTCAACCCCGCCGTCGCGCAAGCGATGGCGGCGGGGTCTGCGACATAGGGGTTGTCCGGGGGGGTGGCGCCATTTCTGGTGACGCGGAGCAGTTTGCCGTTCAGTTGGCTGAGGTCCTGCGCAGCCGAGCCCGGTCCTCCACGCGGGTTGGCGCCACCGTCGCCGACCGAGACGTACACGTCTCCATCCGTGCCGAGCGCGACACCCCCACCCTGGTTGGTGCCGTTGCCGGTCGGGATGTGGTCGAGGAGCACTCGCTCGAGCCCGAAGTTGCAGCCCGTGCTCGGATAGTGGTTGCACTCGACGTCGAAGGCGCTCAGCCGGTTGTAGTGGCCAGTCGGACTCGTGCAGGTCCCCGCGTCGCGGGTGTAGTAGACGAAGAGCGTGTAGTCCATGTTCCGTCCGCCCGTGGCAGTGGCCGCGCCGCCGAGCAACCCTTGGTCGCCGGCGGTGCACACGGAGAGACCGAGCGACATCGGTGGGCTGGTGATCCCCGATCGGATCGTTCCGCCCTTCTCGAGGATCAGCGCACCGCCCTGACCGTTGAGGGGCACGATCGCCGTCGGGTGATCAAATGGCGTGCCCGGCGCGAGCGCGACATCGGTGAAGTTCGCTGGCGGCGCATCGGCGGCCGAAGACGACGACGAGACAGCAGCGTATGAGAGGCTCGCGGTGCAAAGGGCCAGGACGGCAATGAGTCGGCGCATGATCTCTCCCGAATCGATCACCGACGACCGTACACGCCGAGCTGCAGGCCGAGGTCCGCGTCCGGCGGACACGTGATGCGTTCGACGCCTACTGGCGGGCGGACGCGTACTCGATGACGCGGGTCATCACGACGTCGTCGACCTTCTCCGGCGCACCCGCGTCGAAGGGCGGCTGCGGGTCGTACTCGATCATCAGCTGGCACGCCATCGCGGCGGTGGCGTCGACGAGCAGCTCGACCAGGCGCAGCGCCATGTCGATCCCGCTCGAGACACCGGCCGCGGTGATGATCCGCTGATCGAGGTGCTCCACCACGCGCTGGCCGGTCGGGAGCGCGCCGGTGGCGGCGAGCGCGTCCATCGACGCCCAGTGCGTCGTGGCGCTGAGACCATCGAGCAGGCCCGCCGCGCCGAGCACGAGCGATCCCGTGCACACGCTGGTCGTGAACCGCGACGTGGCGTGCGCTGAGCGCACCCAGTCGAGGACCCGCTCGTCGTGCATCAGCGCCCGGGTGCCGAAGCCGCCGGGGAACACGATCACGTCCGGATGCGGCACGTCCTCGAAGGCGTGGTCGACGCCGACGCCGAGGAAGCCGTTCTCGCTGCGGACCTGGCCGACGGTGTGGCCGACGAACGCGATGTCGAAGTCGGGCACCCGTTGGAGCACCTCGTAGGGCCCGATCGCGTCGAGCGCTGTGAGCCGGGGGAAGACGGGAATGGCGATCTGCATGTCAGTTGCTGCTTTCGGTGATGGGTTCGGTTCGGGATGTCGTGGCGAAGTGGCGGCGGTAGTCGTCGGGGTTGACGCCGACGCGGCGCAGGAACGAGCGGCGCATGGTCTCGGCCGTGCCGAAGCCGCACTGGCGGGCGACGGTGGCGATGTTCGCGTCGCGCTGCTCCAGCCGGCGCCTGGCGGCCTCGACGCGGATCCGCTCGACGTACTTCGCGGGCGGCTCGCCGACCTCGGCCGCGAACACGCGGGTGAAGTGGCGCTCGCTCATGTTGCTCACTGCGGCGAGCGCACCGACGCGCAGGTCCGCAGCGGGATCGGCGTTGACGAGATCCTGGGCGGCGCGCACGCTCTGCCGCTCGGCGCGCGCCTCCCACACGGGTGCGGCGAACTGCGACTGCCCGCCGGGGCGGCGCAGGAACATCACGAGGTGGCGGGCGACGTGCTGGGCGACGTCGGTGCCGTGGTCGTCCTCGACGAGGGCGAGCGCGAGATCGATGCCGGCCGTGACACCTGCCGACGTCCAGACGTTGCCATCGTTGATGTGGATCGCATCGGGGTCCACGTCGAGCGCCGGGTGCGCCGCCGCGAGCTGCGCGGCGCGCGCCCAGTGGGTGGTGACGCGGCGGCCGTCGAGCAGACCGGCGGCCGCGCCGAGGAACGTGCCGGAGCAGACGGTGGCGATGCGCCGTGACCGCGGCGCGGCCCGGCGGATCCGCTGCAGCAGCGCCTCGTCCGAGCGTGCTGCGTAGACCCCGTTGCCGCCGGGCAGCAGGAGGGTGTCGATCGGTCCGCGCACCGGGATGGCGTGCGGGGCGACGAGCCCGAGCCCGCTCTCGCTCGTGACGATGCCGACCGGATCGGCACACAGCAGCAGCTCGTATCTGGGTGACTCCGAGTGGAGGTGATCGAGCACCTGGTTCGCTCCGGCGAACACCTCGTGTGGGCCGGTGACATCGAGCGGCTGCACGCCCGGGAAGCACACGATCACGATCCGCCGCGCGGCATCTGCCGCCGGGTCTGCGGTTCGCCTCGTCGTCATGATCGCCATCTTCGACGTCGCGGCCGATGGCGTCAATGACACACATCCCACGTTTCCCGCCAAACGGTGCCACATCGGATCCGCCTGCGTACGATGGGCGACCGGCATTGCGCTGCACCGAAAGGACCACCGTGGACGTACGCATCGGCGTCACCCAAGCACCCCGTGAGATCAACATCGAGCTCGCCGACGACGTGGATCGTGCGACGGTGAAGAGCAAGGTCGAGGCGGCCCTGTCCGGCGCGGTCGACGTGCTGTGGCTCACCGACAAGAAGGGTCGCGACGTCGGTGTGGCGGCGGCGAAGATCGCGTACATCGAGGTCGGCACGGCCGAGGGCGAGCGCAAGATCGGCTTCGGGGGCTGATCCCCCTGTGAGCGCGGTCGGCAGATGAACCGGTCCCGGTGAACCTGCTTGATCGGCAGCTGCTGTTCGTCACCGGCAAGGGTGGCGTCGGCAAGACCACCGTCGCGGCCGCACTGGCCCAGCTCGCGGCGCAGCACGGCAAGCACACCCTCGTGTGCGAGATGGACGCGAAGGGATCGCTCGCCGCGGCCTTCGACTGCTCGCCGTTCCCGTACACGCCCCGCCCGGTCGACACCGATCTGTTCGGGATGGCGATGAACACCGAGGACTCGCTGCGCGAGTACCTCAAGCTGTTCATCCGGATCCCGTTCGTCGGTCGCATCGGCCCGCTGGCACGCACCTTCGACTTCGTCGCGGATGCGGCACCGGGCGTGCAGGAGATCCTCGCCATCGGCAAGCTCTGCTACGAGGTGCGCGAGCGCAACTACGACCTCGTGGTCGTCGACGCCGAGGCCACCGGGCACATCATCGGCCAGATCGGCGCCCCGCGAGTGATCAGCGAGCTGGTGCAGGTCGGCCTCGTCAAGGACCAGACGAAGTGGATGCTCGACATCCTCGAAGACCCGGTGCGCACCGGGCTCGTCACCGTCACGACGCCCGAGGAGATGCCGGTCAACGAGACGATCGACCTGCTCGCCCAGGTGGCCGAGCGCACGAAGGTCGACAGCGCGGCGATCATCGTGAACCGCGTCCTGCCGGCGCTGTTCGGCACCCGCGAGGCGCAGGTGTTCGATCAGCTGTTCAGCGCGCCGGCGAAGGCCGCGCTCGTCAAGGCGGCGGGCAAGCACGTCGTCGACGTGATGGAGGCGGCGCGGATGAACGAGTCCAGGCGGCGCATCGGCGACGGCCACCTCGACCACCTGCGTGAGTCGCTCGAGGCGTCGGCCGCGCCGGGGTCCGTGCGGGCACCGATGTTGTACATCCCCGAGCTGTTCACCCGGGCGACGGGACGGCGTGTCGTCACGCTCGTGGCCGAGGCCCTCGCCGAGGAGATCGGCTGATGGCGCCGCGGCAGTCCAAGTCGGCCCCGCCGACGGAGAACGGCATCGCCAGCCTCCTCGCGGCGAAGGAGATGGTCATCGTCTGCGGCAGTGGCGGCGTCGGCAAGACCACCACGGCGGCGGCACTGGGCGCCCAGGCGGCCGTGCACATCGGCGGTCGGGTGCTCGTGCTCACGGTGGATCCCGCCAAGCGGCTGGCGAACGCGCTCGGTCTGCAGGCCTTCGGCAACAACGAGACCCGCGTGCCCGACTCCGCGTTCACCGACGCCGGTGTCACGCCGCGCGGCGAGCTGTGGGCGGCGATGCTCGACACGAAGGCCGGATGGGACGAGCTGATCCGCCGCCACGCGCCCGACGCCACCCTGCGCGACACCGTGCTGGCCAACCCGCTCTACCAGAACATCACCGGGCGGTTCGTCCAGAGCCACGACTACATCGCGATGGAGCGGCTGCACGAGCTGCACGCGAGCGGCCGCTACGACCTCGTCATCATCGACACCCCGCCGTCGCGCAACGCGCTCGACATCCTCGATGCACCGGCGAAGATGATGGAGTTCTTCGGCAGCCGGCTGCTGCGCTGGCTGACGGTGCCGTACCGGTCGCGCATCTTCACGGTTGCCTCCAAGCCGTTCTACCAAGTCGCCGATCGCATCCTCGGCTCCCGCTTCCTGCAGGACATCGCCGAGTTCTTCGTGCTGTTCCAGACGATGGAGAAGGGCTTCGTCGCCCGCGCCCGCGAGGTGGAACGGCTGCTCGCCGATCCACGCACGAGCTTCCTCATCGTCTCGACGCTGGAGGCCGCGCCCGCCCACGAGGCAGCGTTCCTCGCCGCCGCGCTGGCCGAGCGTCAGTTGCCGCTCGGCGGCGTCGTGCTCAACCGGGCGATGCCGCCGGTGCTGCGCGAGCCGTCGGTGGCCAAGGCGGCATCGCGGCTCGGCGATGCGTCCGAGTCGAGCGCGCTCGCAGCCGACCTCGCCGGGTTGCTGGATGTCGACGCCGACGTCGTGCGCGGCATCCTCGGCGAGGTGGCCGCCCGGTTCCACGACATCGCGATGGTGGCGACGCGCGAGGCCGAGCGTCGTGCCGAGCTACAACGGCTCGCGCCCTTCACCACCACGGCTCCGGCGCTCGACCACGACATCCACGATCTGGCCAGCCTGCTCGAGCTCGGGAATCATCTCTGGCGCGAGCCGGATGCGCCAGACTCTGTGTAAGCACACCCGAGAGGCACGCACGACCATGGCCACCCTTGCCGAACTCACGCGTCAACACACGTCGCTGTCGCGCGACGAGACCGCGCACCTTCAGCAACTCGTCTCCGAGTGGGGCATGCTCGCCGACCTCTGCTTCGCCGATCTGCTGCTCTACGTGCCGGCTGGCGAGGGCCGATGGATCGTGACAGCGCACGTGCGCCCGGCCACCGGGCAGACGATCTACCTCAGCGACTGGGTCGGTGCGTGGGCGAGCGAGACCGAGCTGCCCCTGCTCGCCGCGGCCACCACCAGCGGCGCCGCGCAGGAGGGCGAGATCAACATCACCAGCCTCGCTGCGCCGGCGCAGATGCTGGCGATCCCGGTGCGCTTCGGTGAGCGCACCATCGCCGTGCTCACCCGTGAGCGCTCCAGCATCTCCGGCCGCCAGCCCGGCGAGCTCGAGCGCACCTACCTCGGCATCTTCGACCGCTTCGCCTCGATGATCGCCCAGGGCACGTTCCCGTTCCCCGGCCGCATCGCCGACTCCGGCGCCGCACCCCGCGTCGGCGACGGCGCGATCGTCATCGACGAAGAGGCGCGGGTCCGCTACGCGTCGCCGAACGCCGTGTCGGCGCTGCACCGCGTCGGCATCGGCGCCAACGCCGTCGGCATGCGCCTGGCCGAGCTCGGGTTCAACGACAGCTCGGTGCGCCAGGCTTACGAGCGCGTCGAGCCCGTGATCGAGGAGTTCGATCAGAACGCCGACGTCACCCTGCTGTCGCGCTGCATCCCCATCGTCGACCACGGCGTGATCACCGGCGGCGTGCTGTTCGTGCGCGACGTCACCGAGCTGCGCAAGCGCGACCGGCTGCTGCTGTCCAAGGACGCCACGATCCGCGAGATCCACCACCGGGTCAAGAACAACCTGCAGACCATCTCGTCGCTGCTGCGCCTGCAGGCCAGGCGGTTGAGCAACGACGAGGCCCGCGCCGCGGTGGCCGAGTCCGTGCGCCGGATCCGCACCATCGCGCTCGTGCACGAGACGCTGTCGCGCGAGCCGGGCGACGACGTCGCCTTCATCGAGATCGTCCGCCCGCTGCTGCGCCTCGCCGAGGAGGGCCTGCAGTCCGTCGACCGTCCCGTGCAGTTCAAGGTGCAGGGCGACGGCGGCCGGCTGCCGTCCACCGTGGCGACGCCGCTCAGCGTCGTGCTCACCGAGCTGCTCCAGAACGCCGTGGACCACGGGTTCCCGGAGGGCAGCGCCGGCGGCACCGTGGTGGTCCAGCTCGCCAACGACGGCGCCGAGCTGCGCGTGCGCGTGCTCAACAACGGACGGGTGCTCGAGCCTGAGTTCGACCTCAACAAGGCCACCGGTCTCGGACTGTCGATCGTGCGCACGCTCGTCACCACCGAGCTCGCCGGCTCGCTGTCGATGCGCCCGGGGGCCCCGGACGACTTCGTCGCCGCCGACATGCCCGATCAGTCGCAGCCCGCCGGGACCGTGGTCGACCTGCGCGTGCCCCTCGAGAGCGTCTGAGCCGAGCCAGCTCGGCCGGCTCGACCGGGATCAGCTGGCCTGGAGGCCGGCCTTGTGGCGGGCGACCTGGGCGCGGCGCATGACGCGACGCTCCTCTTCCGAGGTGCCACCCCAGATGCCGGAGTCCTGGTTGGTCTCGAGTGCGAACTCGAGGCACGCCGTGCTGACCGGACACTCGCCACAGACCTCTTTGGCCCGGGCGATCTGGGTCAGCGCGTGACCGGTGGTTCCGATCGGGAAGAAGAGATCAGGATCGGTGTCTCGACAGATCGACTGGTTGCGCCAGGAGTAATCAGCGTGGGCAAGCGTGAGGCTTGACGCGAGAATCGACACGTCGGGATCTCCTCGAGAGTGATCGGATGGGGGGATGCATCGCTCAGGACGCCCGTGTTTCAGGGGTGTTTCCCGGGGACGCCCGTACGGTACGTTGGCCGTGCAACGTTGACAAGGGCTGAGTTTCAGGAATGTGTCGAAACGGCAAACAATTGATGTTGCCCATCGTCAGAACAGATGGCAGCTGCCGGTTGCAGGACTCGCGGTAGTCGAAAGGGAGTCGCATGTCGATCCAGGTCATGGCGCATCGCGGCGCATCGCGAGCCGAACGCGAGAACACCGTCGCGGCCTTCCGCCGTGCCCACGAGATGGGTGCCGACGCGGTGGAGCTCGACGTGCGTCGCGCCGGCGACGACGTGCTGGTCGTGCACCACGACCCGGTGCTCGCCGACGGTCGCATCATCCGCGTCACGGCGTCCGCGGATCTGCCCGAACACGTGCCGACGCTGACCGAGGCGCTCGATGCGTGCGCCGGGATGTGGGTCAACCTCGAGATCAAGAACGATCCCGAGGAGCCCGACTTCGACGAGTCGGAGTGGGTGGCCGAGCAGACGATGGCGCTGCTGGCCGAGCGAGGCGAAGCCGAGCGCTGGCTGATGTCGTCGTTCCGGATCGAGACGATGGACCGCTGCCGCGCCGTGGCGCCGCAAGTCCGCACCGCGTGGCTGACCTCGATCGTTCCCGACGATGTCGTCGAGATCCTGGCCAGGCACGGTCACGGCGCGCTGCACCCGTGGGTCGGCCTGCTCGGGCGGCACGTCCTCGACCGCTGCCACGCCGCCGGCATCGTCGTCAACACCTGGACCTGCGACGATCCCGAGCGGATGCGTGAACTGATCGAATGGGGCATCGACGGCATCTGCACCAACGTGCCCGACGTCGCGTTGGCGTTGCTCGCCGAGCAGGCGTAGCGGCCCGTCGCAGTGCCCGGGCCTCAGTGCTCGACCCAGTCGTGGCCTCAGTGCTTCGTCGGGGCGATGTCGATGTTCGGGCGCACCAGTCGGATCGCGTTCGGCACGTGCCGAAACGCGAGCTCGGTGGTCTCGCCGAGGTAGTCGCCGTCGAGCTGGTACGGGAACGGATGGTGGCTGGCGATGCTGACCTCGCTCATGTCCTCGTGCACGTCGAGGTACTTCGACGGCTTCACGCCACCGCCGCGTAGCGCGCCGCCGAGCGACTTCAGGATCGCACCCACCTTCATCGTCGTGAACGTGATGACGACGAGGCCGTGGTCGAGCGACGCCGCGGGGGAGAAGTCGAGCGGACGGTTGCCGAGGTAGGTGTACGGGTTCGTGTTCAGCACGATCGTGAAGTAGCCGTCGGTGACGTGATCGCCGTTCGCGAACGTGACCTCGAAGTGCGGGTTGGCGCGGTCGTAGCCCTTGGCCCAGGTGCGCACCCCTGCGTAGATGAACAGCGGATGGCCGGCCCAGCGCTTCAGCGAGCCGTGCTTCTCGACCTCCTGCACCACTGCGGCGTCGTACCCGACTCCGGTGTGGAAGCAGAAGTAGCGTCCGTTGACCTGGCCGAGCCCGATCGGCTCGATGTGGCGCGAGTTGATGCCGTCGGCGAGCTGCTGCACCGCGAGCACGGGATCGTTCGGCATTCCGAGCGTGCGTGCGAACACGTTGGTGCTGCCGCCGGGCAGCACGCCGAGCGCGGTGTCGGTGCCGGCGACGCCGGTGGCGACCTCGTTGAGCGTGCCGTCGCCGCCGTAGCCGATCACGACATCGACGCCCTGGCGTGCCGCGTCCTGGGAGAACCGGGTGGCGTGGCCGCGACGGTTGGTCTCGACGACCTCGACGTCGTTGCCCCGCGACAGCACCTGGTGCACGATCACCGTGTTGCGCGCCGTCACCGAGGACGCGAAGGCGTTGACGACGAGCAGGATCCGCAAGCCCCAGACGGTACCAGCCACACGTTCCCCCGTCCCCCGCCCGCAGGATCGGTGCGACGGCACCAGAAACCCGTTGACCAGCCATCCGTCACAGTGTCGAGCCTGGTTGGGAAGGCAGTTAACCCGTCGGTAACAATGGGAGGTCATGAACGTCATTGTGTGCGTCAAGCAGATCCCGGACCCGGCGGCGCCGGGCGCGCTGGATCCCTCCACCAACACGCTGAAGCGTGACGGCAAGCTGATCCTCGACGAGTCGGACAGCTACGGCGTCGAGATGGCGCTTCAGCTCGTCGACAAGGCCGGCGGTGGCGAGGTCAGCCTCGTCTCGATGGCGCCCAACGGCGAGGTCTCCGGCCTGCGCACGGCGCTCGCGATGGGCGCCGCCAAGGGCGTGCTGATCAGCGATCCGGCTCTGCAGGGCTCCGACGCGCTCACCACGGCCAAGCTGCTCGCCGCTGCCGTGCAGCGCATCGGCGGCGCCGATCTCGTGATCGCCGCCACCGAGTCGAGCGATGGCTACACCGGCACCGTGCCGGAGATGATGGCCGAGGTGCTCGGCCTCCCGTCCGTCACGTTCGCCAAGGCGCTCACCATCACCGATGGCAAGCTCGACGCTCAGCGTCAGACCGAAGAGGGCTACGACGACGTCACCTGCCCGCTGCCCGCCGTCGTGTCCGTCACGGCCGGCGTGGTCGAGCCCCGGTACCCGAGCTTCAAGGGCATCATGGCCGCCAAGTCGAAGCCGGTCGACACCGTCACCGCCGCCGACCTCGGGGTCACCTCCGTCGGTTGGGCCGGCGCCGGCCAGACCATCACCAACGTCGGCCAGGCCGAAGCCCGCGCCGCCGGCACCATCGTCGAAGACGACGGCGAAGGCTTCGCCAAGATCGTCTCCTACCTCGAGAACCTGAAGGTGATCTGACCATGAAGATCTGGGTCTTTGCACAAGAAGCAGCCGGCGCCCCCACCACGGGCACGCTCGAGCTGATCACGAAGGCACGCTCGCTCGGCGATGTCACCGCGTTCGTCGGCGGCGACGCCAGCGGGATCGCGGCCGCCCTCGGCGAGTACGGCGCCACGAAGGTGTACGCCACCGGCGATCTCGCCGGCAAGCTCCACGGCGTCGCGGTCAGCGCGGCGATGAAGGCCGTCATCGACGGCGGCGACACGCCTGACCTCATCGTCTTCCCGCAGACCACCGAGGGCCGCGACGTCGTCGCCCGCCTGTCGGTGAAGCTCGACAAGACGGTGCTCACCAACAACACCGGCATCACGGTCGAGGGCGACACCGTCGCCGTCACCACGCCGATCTTCGGCGGCAACACGCTCGTCACCACCACGTTCACGGGCAGCGGTCCGTTCCTCGCGGCGTTCCGCCCGAAGAGCTTCGTCGCCGAGTCCGCCGGTGGCGCTGCTGCCGAGGTCGTCGCCGCGCCGGTTCCCGAGCTCGGTGCCACCGGTGCTGCTGCGGTCACCGCCGTGCACGTCGAGGAGTCCACCGGTCCGAAGCTCGACGAGGCCGCCATCGTGGTCTCCGGTGGTCGCGGCCTCGGCGAAGCCCCGAAGTACGAGATGATCGAGACGCTCGCCAAGCTGCTCAAGGGTGCCCCGGGCGCCTCGCGGGCCATCGTCGACGCCGGTTGGGTTCCGTACAGCTACCAGGTCGGCCAGACCGGCAAGGTCGTCAAGCCGACGGTCTACATCGCCGCCGGCATCTCCGGTGCCACCCAGCACATGGTCGGCATGAAGGGCGCGAAGAACATCATCGCGATCAACAAGGACAAGGAAGCGCCGATCTTCGGCATCGCCGACCTCGGCATCGTCGGCGACGTGCACAAGGTGCTCCCGAAGCTGATCGAGGCCCTCCAGGGTCGTTGATCCCCTGCGGCTGCGGCCGCCGGCACAGAGACGTTCGAACGGGGCGGGTCCACACGGACCCGCCCCGTTCGCGTCTGCGTCGTCCCAGGTCAGCGCGGGGCGCGGTGGCATGGCGGACACGGTCCCTTAGGGTTGACGAATGCTCTTTCGTGAAGCGCTGCCGCGCGCCCCGAAATGGACTCGCCGTTGCGCGCTCGCGAGCGCCGCAGCCATCCTCACCTCGATCGGTGTGGTGGCCTCGGTGGCGTCCGTGAACACGCTCGCCCACGCCATCACCCCGCTCGAGGTAAGCGCCTGGGCGCCCGACTACTCGTCCGCCGCCGGCCCGTCGCTGGCCGCGCACTCGTCGACGATGAGCGAGTCGACGCTGTTCTTCTACAGCGCCACGAGCGCCACCACCATCGCCACCAACCCCGGTGGGGGCAAGACAGCGATCCTCGCCGCGGCCAAGGCTGCGCAGGCGGCCACCCCGAGCAAGCCGATCATCGCCACCGTCACCGACGGCATGGCGCCGCGTGTGATGGCGACCGTGCTCGCCGACCCCACCCAGCGCGCCGCGCACGAGCAGACCCTCGTGCAGTTCATCACCAACAACGGCTTCAACGGCGTCGACCTCGACTACGAGCACTTCGCGTTCGACGACGGCCGGGCGACGTGGGGCACGGGCAGCGGCGGCCTCGACACCTTCGACAACTGGGGCATGTTCCTCACCGAGCTGTCGACGATGCTCCACGACGCGGGCAAGACCCTCGAGGTGAGCGTTCCGCCGATCTACAGCGCCGCCCACGACTCGAGCAGCTACTGGGTCTACAACTACCCCGTGATGGCCACCACCGTCGACCGCGTCAAGGTGATGATGTACGAGTACAGCGGGAGCAAGCCCGGCCCCACGGCGCCGTACAAGTGGGACAGCGACACGATGACCTACATCAAGACGGTCATCGACCCGACCAAGCTCGTGCTCGGCATGCCGACCTACGGCGCCGACTGGGTGACCAAGGTCGACGGCTCCTGCCCGGTCAGCGCGATCGCGGCCAAGGCCACGCTCAAGCGGGCGCCGGCGCTGTCGGCGATCGCCCAGAACGCGGCCAAGGCCGGCCAGACCCCGACGTGGAACGCCACGACCCACGAGCTCACCTACAACTACGTCGAGTCCTACGCCGGGCCGGATGCGAACAGCTTCAACGTGCGTTGCAACGTCTACCGCACCGTCGGCTACGTCGATCCCCAGGGCATCTACGACCGCGCCAAGCTCGCCTCCGACAAGGGCCTCGCTGGCGTGGCGTTCTGGTCGCTCGGCAACGAGTCAGCCGCAGTGTGGGACGCGCTCGCCGCGGCGTCCGCGGGGCAGCCGTACACGGCACCGGCCGCGCTGGCGACCAACCTGACGGCGCCGGCCGTCGTGGCGCCGTATCCGCGGCCGATCGACTCGCCGCTGACGGCGATGAGCCTGCCGGCGCGGTTCCTCGACACCCGGACGGGCTTCAAGACGGTCGACGGCCTCTACGCCGGAGCACTGAGCGGCGGCAAGCTGTCCGCGGGCGAGACGCTGACGCTGCCGATCGCCGGACGTGGACCGATCCCGGGCGGCACGAGCACGGTCGCGCTCAACGTCACGGTCACCAACCCGACGGCTGCCGGCTACGTCACGGTCTACCCGTGCGGTGATGTTCCGGGCACGTCGAGCCTCAACGTGCAGGCCGGTCAGACGATCTCCAACTCGGTGATCACCAAGCTGAGCGCGGGCGGCGAGGTCTGCATCTTCACCCAGAGCCCGGTCGACGTCATCGTCGACGTGTTCGACATCCTTCCCGACGCGGGCGTCACGGCGCTCGCCACGCCGGCCCGTCTGCTCGACACCCGCGCCGGCCAGCCCACCGTCGACGGTGTGGGGAGTGGCACGGGCGCGCTGCCGATCAACGGTGTCGCCACCGTGCAGGTCACCGGGCGCGGGGGCGTCAGCAGCACGGCCAAGTCGGCCATCCTCAACGTCACCGCGGTCGGCGCGGCCGGCAACGGCTACCTCACGGTCTGGGCCTGCGACACGCCCATGCCGGCGACGTCGAACGTGAACTTCACCCGCGGTGCCCCGATCCCCAACGCGGTGGTCACGGCGTTGAGCGCGACCGGCACGGTGTGCGTGTTCGCGAACAACGCCACCGACGTCATCGTCGACGTGTTCGGTTCACTCGACCCGACGCTCTATCAACCGCTCGCCCAACCGCTGCGGCTGATGGACACCCGCAGCGGCTACACCACCTACGACGGTCAGGCGAGCGCCGCGGGCAAGTCGGCATTGAACCAGACCACCACGCTGGCGATCGGCGGGCGGACCGGGTTCACGACAGCGCCCAAGGCCGTCGTGCTCAACGTGACGGTGGACCAGCCCGAGTTCGACGGCTTCGTGACGGTGTATCCGTGCGGCACGGCCGTGCCGCCGGTGTCGAACGTCAACTTCGCCAAGGGCCAGACGCTGCCGAACCTCGTCGTCACCACGGTGTCGGCGGCCGGCACGGTGTGCGTCTTCACCAGTTCGCCGACCCACGTGATCGTCGACGTGTTCGGCACCCTCGCGCTGTCGTAGCCCGCCCGGCAAGGGATCGCAGCCGCCTGGCGGCGTCTCAGACGAGCGGCCAGGGGTAGCGGCGGCCCGTCTCGTCGATCGGGAACTCGCCGCTCTGCAGCAGCCACTCGGCGCGCTCCTGGATGGCCTCGACCTCGTCGTCGGCGAGCAGGGCCGCGATGTCGAGCGGCACGCCGTTCATCAACCGCTGCAGCGGCTCGATCGAGACCTCGGGGATCGGCTCTCCGCCGAACTCCCAGATCACCGTGCGCAGCTTGAAGTCGGCTGCGAAGCAGAGCCCGTGATCGATGCCCCAGATCCCGCCCTGGCGCGAGAGCAGGCAGTGTCCGCTCTTGCGATCGGTGTTGTTGGCGACGATGTCGAGCACCGCCATCAGGCGCAGCCGGTCGTGGAGGTCCTCGCGGGATTCGTAGATCGTGAAGTAGTGCTGCTGGTGGTCGGCGTCGACGAACCACTGCATCGATCCGTCGCCGAGCGGACCGTCGCGCACGATGGTGGGCGGCACGACGCCGAAGCCCATCGCCTCGCTCAGCCGGTATGCCGCCACCTCGCGGCGGTAGAGGCCCGGTTCGAAGTCCCAGAGTGGCCGTTCGCCGCGCAGCGGCTTGTAGATCGCCTGACCGGTGCCACACGCCGGGTCGTCCGGTGTGAGCGTGCACAGGAACGTGGCGTTGCTGCTCCACGGCATCCGGCCCTCGATCTCGATGGTCGCGTTGTGGAGGAGGTCGAGCCGCCGGGCCTGCTCGGCGGGTCCCCGTTCGGCTGCCGGGTCGAGCTCGGCCGGGTCTCGTTCGGCCGGGTCTCGTTCGGCCAGGTCTCGTTCAGCCGGGTCTAGTTCATCTTGGGGCACGGGTGACCGTCGGGGTCGAGGGGCTGACCACAGAACACGCACGACGCCCGGCCGGCGGCCACGACGGATTCGGTGTGCTCGCAGAACGCGAGCGCCTGGCCGCGCTGGAGCAGGAGGCGCACGTGGCCACGGTCCTCGAGCGCGTCGGGGTCGGGCTCGCCGTTCTCGTCGACCACCACGACCTCCTCCAGCTGCACCAGCAACCGGTCGGTGTCGCGGTCGTAGCCGAGGCCGATGGCGCCGAGCACGAACGCCGGCTCGACGGGCTCGTGCAGCTCGAACGTGGTCGGCAGCGGCTTGGCGTTCGGCGAGGGGAGGTCGTTCATCACCTTGCGCAGGTACTCGGCGATGGCCGACGCCTGCTGCTTCTCGCACTTCACCGTGACGCGGATCTCACCCTGGCGGACCTGGAGGTAGAACACGCGCGCACCTGGCCGGCCGAGCGCCGCGGTGGTGAAGGCGTCGACGTCGTCGAGCTGGTAGAAGACGCCCATCAGCTGCCTGCCAGGCAGATGAGACCGGTCACGCCAGATCTGGTCATGACGGCCGGAGCTCGCTGAGCGGTCCGCCCGTCGAGTTGACGGTGAGCACGACGGGACCGCCCACGTGGTAGGCGATCGCGCTGATCGAGCACGTCGAGATGACGATGCGCTGGAACAGGTCGATGTGGGTGCCCATCGCGTGGGCGACCGCGGCCTTGATGGGATCGGCGTGGGAGACGCACACCACCGTGCCACCCGGATGGGCGGCGCGGATCCGATCGAGCGCGGTCACGATGCGGGTCTGCATCTCGGTGAAGCTCTCGCCGTTCGGGAAGCGGAACGTGGACGGCGAGCGCTGGACCGTGGTCCACTCCGGCAGCTTCATCAGGTTCTTCAGCTCGGCGCCCGTCCAATCGCCGAAGTCGCACTCCAGCAGGCCCTTGTCGATCAGCACCTTCTGGCCGAGGACCTTGCCGATGGGTGCCGCGGTCTCGCGTGCGCGCTCGAGCGGCGAGGCGTAGACGGCATCGACCTTGGCCAGCGCGGCGATGCGGTCGGCGGCGGCCTGGGCCTGCGCCTGGCCGACCTCGGCGAGGTGCAGACCGGGGGCGCGGCCCGGCAGCAGCTTGCCCGTAGTCGGCGTCTGGCCGTGACGGACGAGGAGGATCAGCGTCGCTGCGGGACCGGGGGGAGCCTTCTTGACCATGTGGCGTCAATGTAACGGCGGATGACCGCGATGAGGCCTAGCGTCGGGCGGGATGGACGTGCGGGCGGAGGTCGGAGCCGACGGTGACTCGCTCGCCGTCTTGCGGTCGGAGATCATCGACTGCCGCCGCTGCCCGCGGCTCGTCGCCTGGCGCGAGCTGGTGGCCGTCGAGAAGCGGGCGTCGTACCGCGACGACACCTACTGGGGCCGGCCGATCTCCGGGTTCGGCGATCCCGATGCCGCCATCGTCGTGCTCGGTCTCGCCCCGGCGGCGCACGGCGCCAACCGCACCGGGCGGGTGTTCACCGGTGATCGCAGTGGTGACTGGTTGTTCCGGGCGATGCACCGCGCCGGCCTCGCCAACCGACCCGGGTCGGTGTGGGCCGACGACGGCCTGGCGCTCACCGATGCGTGGGTGACGGCGGCGGTGCGGTGTGCTCCCCCCGGCAACAAGCCCGAGCCGAGTGAGCGCGACAACTGCCGGCCGTTCCTGCAGCGCGAGCTGGCGCTGCTGCACCGCTCGAGCGTGGTGGTGTGCCTCGGGGCGTTCGCCTACGAGGCGGCGTGCAGCGAGATGGGCGTTCGTCCGCGGCCGAAGTTCGGTCACCTCGTCGAGGTCGCTGCGCCAGCGGCCGATGGCCGCAACGCGCTGACGCTTCTGTGCTCGTTCCATCCGAGCCAGCAGAACACCTTCACCGGCCGGCTCACCGAGCCGATGCTCGACGCGGTGTTCACCCGCGCCGTGGCGCTCACGAGCGGTCGAGCGCGACCTTGACGGCCTCGGCGGCGAGCGCCACCGCGGTGCGCCCGTCGTCGAGGAACTCGCCCATGCTGAAGAACCCGTGGAACATCCCGCCGAAGCGCACATGGCTGGTCGGCACGCCGAGCGATGCGAGACGGGCGGCGTAGCGATCGCCCTCGTCGCGCAGTGGATCGAACTCGGCGGTGATCACGAGCGTGGGCGGGCTGTTGCGCACGGCTTCGTCGTCGGCGCGCAGGGGTGACAGCCGCGGATCGTCGAGCGCGCTCGCGTCGCCACTCAGGTAGTGCCCGATGAACCACTGCATCGAGGCGGCGGTGAGGAAGTAGCCCTCACCGTTCTCGACATACGAGGGTGCGTCGCAGCGGGCGTCGGTGACGGGGTAGACGAGGAGTTGGAAGCGCAGGGGCACGACGGCCAGGTTGGCGACCACCGCCGACAGGTTGCCGCCCGCGGAGTCGCCACCGATCGCCAGCCGTGCCGGATCGCAGCCGAGGTCGGAGGCGTGGGTGTGCGCCCAGCGGGTGGCGGTGATCGAGTCGTCGAGCGCCGCCGGGAACGGGTGCTCCGGAGCCAGCCGGTAGTCGATGCTCAGCACCGCGTGCCCGCTGCGGTTGGCGATGGCCCGGCAGACGTTGTCGTGGGAGTCGAGATCGCCGATGACCCAACCACCACCGTGCAGGTAGATGAGCAACCCGAGGCCGGTGTCGGCGCTCGGCCGGTAGAGCCGGGCCGGCACGCCATCGGCATCGACGTCGCGCACCTCGTGCACGTGCTCCGGCTCGGGGCGCGGGTTGGCGGCGCGCATCGTGCGTGCCTCGGCAGGCGTGCTCTCGACGAGCGGCTTGCCGAACAAGGCCATCGCCGCGAGCAGCCGCTCGGCCTGGGGATGCAGCGGCACGACTACTCCGTCGCGGCGGCCGGAGCGGCCGTGTCGGCCGGCGGTGCGGGCGCCTCGGCCGGTGCATCGGCGACTGGAGCCTCGACGGGTGCCGCATCCGCGACGGGTGCGGGGGCGGCCTTCTTCTTCGGCGGGGGCACGCCGATGGACGGTGCCTTGTCGGCGAACTCGGGCCAGCGCCGGCGGCTGACGATGGACAGCAGGCGCAGCAGGCGCATCGCCTCCTTGTCCTCCTGGGCCGGCCTGGCGATGATCGTGCCGTCGGCGATCATCCGGTTGATGACCTCCTCGCCGAGCTCGGTGCGCACGATGGTGAGCGTCCAGTCGTTGTCCTCACCGATGCCGCCGGTGGCGATGTCGCTGTGCTCGGCCGCGAAGTCGGGGCAGTTCTTGCAGCCCTGGCGCGTCCAGCCGTGGCACTCCTTGAGGTCGATCTCGTGGTACGAGCCGTCCTTCATCCAGATCTGGAAGACGCCCTTGATGTTCATCTTGACCATGTCCTGCTTCTTCAAGCCGTACTTGGCCTCGAACAGCTCGGGGAAGATCGCGTCGTCGAACGTCTTCGAACACAGCAGGCCGATCGTGAATTGGAACGGCTTCGACACCTTGCCGGCCTTGCGGTCCCACATGATCGGGGGCGACGAGGTCTGGCAGACCATCCCGACCAGAGCGAGCTTGGTCAACCCCTCCGCCTTGGCCTGCGGGAGGGCGAGCGGGTTCGCGCAGCACGTGTACCGACTGCCGGCGGTTGCCAGAATCT
>JAOBWK010000071.1 GCA_025463305.1 Ilumatobacteraceae bacterium | reverse complement strand
CCGTCGTCGTCGTGATCGACATCGACGTCCTCGAAGGCCGCACCCCCGGAGCCGGACGATCCAGCGACGGCACCATCATCCCCGCCGAGATCGTCCGCCGCATGACCACCAACGCCAACCTCGTCCGACTCCTCACCACCGACTCGATGCCGTTGGACCTCGGCAGATCGAAACGGTTCGCCACCGACGCACAGTTCACCGCACTCCTGGCTCGCGACGGCGGGTGCCGGATGACCGACTGCCCGATGCCACCCGAATGGTGCGAAGTCGACCACATCCACGAATGGGACGCCCAAAACGGCCCCACCGACCTCCACCTGCTCGTCCTGTGGTGCTGCTACCACCACCACTTCCGCCACCGACCCGACGTCACCCTCCACGGCGACGCCAACAACCTCTCCATCACCCTCCCCGACGGACGCACCGTGCCGTTACCGGCACGCGGACCCACCACCCAAAAGCGGGCAGCGTGATGTCGACGCTCGACCCGACGACGGTCCGACCCGCCGTCGCTCGATCAGGGGTCGAGGGTGACACGGAAGTATCGCTCGCGGCCGCGGTGGGTGGTCTCGGCGACTGTGCCGGCGCGCGGTGGGCCGGCGTCGTCGCTGGTGAACGTCACTCGGTCGCCGATCGAGGCCTCGGCCATCTCCGTCGCGGCGATGAACAGAGCGTCGGCATCGGCGCGGACGGGACTGGTTCGGCGGACTGTCCAGACCTGTGCGGGCGGCGGGTCGGTGGCGCGATCCATGCAGGGGTCCCTACCCGGACGGGCGTTCACCGAACCAGGGGCGCTCGACGCGAGCGTTGGAACCTGGCGGGACTCGTGGACACGTGTCGTGTGAAGTGCCGGGTCAAGTGGGCCTGATCGTGGAAACCAACGGCGACGGCGACGTCGGCGGCGGGTTGGCCGCCGAGCAGTCGGCGGCGAGCCTCCGCGACGCGACGGGCGATGAGGTACTGGTGCGGTGCCAGGCCGAAGGTGGCAGTGAAGCTGCGGATCAGGTGGGTGGCGTTCCAGCCCAGGTCATCGGCGACCGCACCGAGGTGGTGCCGCGCGAACAGATCGGCATCGAGGTGATCGCGGAGATCGTGCGCCGTCCTCGCCGACGCGCTCGCGGTCAACGGCTCGGGCCGTGCTCGCCGTCGCCCGCCGGCGGTGCCGGTGCCGCTCGTGAGGCCGGACTGGATGCGATCGACCACGAGCGCGAGGCGGGAGTCGCACTCCAGGTCGTCGGTGGGCGGACCGTCGGCGTCGTCGAGCGCACCATGGAGGCGGTCGAGGTCGCGCCGCAGTCGCTGGTCGGTGAGCGTCGAGCAGTCGACCGCGGCGCCGACCAGTCGTTCGTCGAACAGTCCGGTGTCGAGGTAGAGCACGCGCTTGCGGAACCCGTGACCCACCCGACCCGAGCGGCCATCGTGGGCGACGAACGGTGGGAGCACCGTGACCGAGGTGATGTCCGCGCCGCGGTCGTGGTGGTGGAGGTCGTAGCGCACCAGGCCGGCGTCGATGATCATCACGGTCCACGTGTCGTGGCAGTGCTTGGGGTATGCGTAGTCGACGAAGGAGGCGTGGAACACCTCGCTGATCCCCTCGACATCGGGAGCCCAGGCCCGCACCGAACCCGGCGCGGCATCGGCGATCACGCGAGCAATGTACAAGACGCCTCTGGGGTCGGTGCGGTGAGATCGAGGCATGGATCCCACCTGGAAGATCGCCGTCGTCGTCCGCGATGACCTGGCCGTGTGGCAGCGGCTCAACGTGACAGCGTTCGTGTCGAGCGGCATCGGGACTCGCTTCCCGGAGCTGATCGGAGAGCCGTACCTCGATGCGTCCGGCGTGACCTACCTCGCCAAGTTCGTGCTGCCCGTGCTCGTCTTCGCCGGCGATGCTGCAGCCGTGCGCCGGTCGTTCGACCGAGCACGTGGGCGCGAGCTGGCCATCAGCGTCTACAGCGACGAGCTGTTCTCGACCGGCAACGACATCGACAACCGCGCCGCAGTCGCAGCGGTGACGACCGAGGCGTTGAGCATCGCCGGGTTCGCCGTGGCGGGTGATGCGAAGCAGGTCGACAAGGCGCTCGACAAGCTGAGGTTCCACCCGTGACGTCACCCGTGACACGGTGGCGCTGTCAGCTGGGTGCGGCGGCGGTGGCGTGGTCGAAGGCGTCCCACAACGCGGCGTAGCGGCCGCCGAGCGCGACGAGGTCGTCGTGCGAGCCGTCCTCGACGATGAGGCCGTCGTCGACCACCACGATGCGCGAGGCGTTGCGCGCGGTGTTCAGGCGGTGCGCGATGAGCAGCGTGGTGCGCCCGATCGAGGCCATGTTCATCGCCAGCTGCACCTTGGCCTCGGTGGCGAGGTCGAGGTTCGACGTGGCTTCGTCGAGGATCAGGATGCTCGGGTCGATGAGCTGGGCACGAGCGAGGCAGAGCAGCTGGCGCTGGCCGGCGGACAGCGAGCGTCCGGTCTCGGCGACGGTGGTGAAGTAGCCATCGGGCATCGAGGCGACGAGATCGTGGGCGCCGACGGCTCGTGCCGCGAGCTCGATCTCCAGGTCGGTGGCGTTCGGTTTGCCGTAGGCGATGTTCGAGCGGATCGTGCCGGAGAACAGGAACGGCTCCTGGGGCACGTAACCGATGTGGGCGCGGAACGAGTGGAGGTCGAGATCGCGGAGGTCGACGGAGTCGACCAGCACGCGGCCGGCCGTCGGGTCGTAGAAGCGGGCGACGAGCTTCACGAACGTCGACTTGCCCGCACCCGTCGTGCCGACCAGCGCGACGCGCTCGCCCGGGGCGATGTCGAGGTCGACGCCGCGGAGCGCCTCGGGCGCCTTGGCCGAATAGGCGAAGCGGACCTGCTGCAGCTGCACGTGGCCGACGACGTGGTCGAGGCGCACCGGGTTCGCCGGCTCGGGGGTCAGCGACGGCGTGGCGAGCAGCTCGTCGAGACGGCCGAGCGACACCCGGGCCTGGATCCACTGGTCGAACACGGCGGAGAGCTGCTGCAGCGGTGAGAAGAACTGATCGAGGTAGAGCAGGAACGCGATCAACAGTCCGGACGACAGCGAGCCCTCGCCGATCAGGCGCGACCCGAACCACAGGGTGAGCGCCTTGGCGATGGTGCTGAGCAGCTGGCTGCTGGCGAAGTAGATCGACATCAGCTGCATCGACCGCAACCGCGCCTGGCGGTACTGCACCGAGCGAGCGGTGAAGCGCACGGCGTTGTTGTCGTCGCGGCCGAGCGACTGGGTGACGCGCACGCCGGCGACGCTCTCCTGCAGCTCGGCGTTGACGGTCTGGATCGCCTCGCGGGCACGGAGGTAGCAACGCCGCGAGGCCCGCTGGAACCACACCGTGACGATGAGCAGCGGCGGTAGCACGACCAGCGCAGCGAGCGCGAGGCGCACGTCGAGCACGAACAGGATCACGATGACGCCCGCGCAGCTGACGAGGCTGGTGAGCGCGAGGAGCAGGCCCTGCTGGAGCAGCTGGGCGAGCGCTTCGACGTCGGTGGTCATGCGGGTCATGATCCGCCCGCCCATCTCCTTGTCGTAGTAGTCGAGCGAGAGCCGCTGGAGGTGGGCGAACGTGCGGGCGCGCAGCGAGTAGAGCATCCGCTCCGAGGTGCGAGACGTGTGCAGCAGCTCGACGATCTGGTTGCCCCAGCTGAGCAGCTGCACGGCCAGGAAGGCGATGCACATCGCGACGAGCGTGCGGGCGCGGTGCATCTCGACGCCGGTGTCGAGGCCGTGGCGGATCAGCAGCGGTCCGATGAGCGTGGTGCCGGCATCGACGACCACGAGCAGGCCGACGAGCACGAGCGCCCAGCGGAACCGCTTGACGAGCCGCTGCAGGCTCGACCGTCCGTCGGGCGCGATCGCGTCGTCGAGGTCCACCTCGGGATCGCCGCGCAGTGGTGGCAGTGCCTCGACCTGGGCGAGCAGCTCGGGCGTCGCCGCGACCAAGCCGGCACGCGAGCCGATGGTGTTGGTCGACATCCCGGCGAGCATCGTCGACAGCTCGATCTGCGGAGCGCCGCGGTCGTCGCCGACGCTGCGCGGCCACGCTGCGGCGTCGACCGTGACGATGTCGTCGAGCGACACCTCGATCGGCTCGATCTCCGGACCGGTGAGCAGCTCGCGGTAGAGCGGCGACGTCTGCCACAGCTCGGCGTTGGTGCCCTCGGCGACGATGCGGCCCTCGTCGATGACGAGCACGCGATCCGCGAGGCGCAGGGTGGACGAGCGGTGGGCGATGAGGATGCTGGTGCGCTGGCCGAGCGCGGCCTCGAGCGACTCGTGGATGGCCTCCTCGGTGCGCGCATCGATGGCCGACGTGGCGTCGTCGAAGATCATCACCGCGGGGTTGGCGAGCGCGGCGCGGGCGAGGGCTATGCGCTGCCGCTGGCCGCCGGAGAGGGTGAAGCCGCGCTCGCCGACCATCGTCTCGTAGCCCTCGCTCAGGGCCAGGATGAACTCGTGGGCTTGCGCCATCCGGGCGGCGGCCTCGATCTCGGCGTCGGATGCATCGGGGCGACCGAACGCGATGTTGTCGCGGATGCTCAGCGAGAACAGGAAGCTCTCCTCGAACACGACGTTGACGGCCGAGCGCAGTGATTGCAGGGTGAGCTCGCGTTCGTCGACGCCGTCGAGGCGCACGGTGCCGCTGGTCGGGTCGTAGAAGCGGGCGATCAGGAACGCCAACGTCGTCTTGCCGGAGCCCGACGCGCCGACCAGCCCGATCCGCTCGCCGGGTCGGATGTGCAACGACACGTCGTTCACCGAAGCCGCGCCCTCGCCGTAGCCGAACGTGACGTGGTCCAGCGTGATCTCGCCGCGAGGGTGCTCGACGGTGCGTGCGTCCGGCGCGTCGCTGACGCGGGGCTCGAGGTCGAGCAGCTCGAACACCCGCTCGGCACCGGCGCGGGCCTGCTGGGTGGTGGCCATCATGCTCGACACCAGGCGCACCGGCGTGATGATCTGGACGAGGTAGCTGGCGAACGCGAGGAACACACCGAGCGTGATGTGGCCGTCGTAGGCGAGCCAGCCGCCGAAGGCCAGCACGCCGAGCTGGCCGAGCATCGGCAGGGTCTGAAGCGTGGAGGAGTAGCGGGCGTTGAACCGCGCGGTGCGCATGCGCGACTGGTAGAGCTCGCGGGTGCGGTCGACGAGGCGGTTGAACTCGCGGTCCTCCTGGGCGAACGCCTTGACGACGCGGACGCCGGTGACGGCCTCGTCGACGACGCCGGCCACCATGCCCGACAGCCGCTGATCGTTCCAGCTCGCGGGGAAGACCTTGTCGCGGAAGCGGACCGCGACGAACGCGAACACGGGGATGAACACCACGACCACGAGGCTGAGCAGCGGCGAGAGCACGAACATCACGACGATCGCCACCACGAGCAGGGTGAGGTTGGCGACGAGCATCGGCACCGAGAAGAAGAACAGCTGGATGAGCGTGAGGTCGGCCGTCGCGCGGGACATGATGTCGCCGACCGACAGCTCGTCGTGGCGGGAGAAGTCGAGCTCGTACAGGTGGCGATGGATCGCCAGGCGGAGATCGTGCTGCAGGTCGACGCTGACCTTGGCGCCGAGGTAGCGGCGGCCGTAGTTGGCGGAGAACCCGAACACGCCGGTGAGCACGAGCACGATGATCAGCGGACCGACCGGGCGCTCGCGCTTGATGATGCCGTGGTCGAGGATGACCTCCTGGATGAGCGGCAGCAGCCCGATCAGGGTCTGGGCGACGACCGAGAAGATCAGCGTCCAGATGGCCGCCTTCTTGTAGCGGCCGATGAACGGGCCGAGGCGGCGCAGCCAGCCGATGCCGGGGCCGGCGGGTGCGGGACGGGTGTACGCCGGTTCGGGGCGGAGGGGCTTGGCCTGCTTCGCGCCGCTCATCGGCTGCTCGCCGACGTGACGGTGGTCGGTTCGGTGGCCGGCGGGTCCGTCATCCGCTCGGTCCAGATCGCGTCGACCGCGCCGCCGAGTTGGCTCAGGCCGGCGAGTGCGACAGCGGGGTCGGCGCAGCGCTGGAGGACGCGGTCGAGCACGCTGCGCAGGTGCGTGGCCGTGGTGTCGAGCGCGGCGCGGCCTGCCGGGGTGATCGACACCCGTACCGCCCGGCGATCGCCGTGCAGGGCCTCGCGCAGGACGAACCCGCGCTCGACGAGGCTGTCGACGAGCGCCGTCAGGGTCGGCTTGGCCACCGACAGCCGCGCGGCGAGCTGGCTGGCCCGCTCCTCGCCGGCCGACAGCAGTCCGAGCACCCGGTACTGGGGGAGCGACAGCTCGCCGCCGCTGCTGTTCTCGAGCATCCGCGCGAGGCGGGCGATGGTGAGGGTCGGATCGTCTGCTGTCATGCGCACCCGCAGTCCTGAGGCCGTCGAACTGTTCGATGACCGAACAGTCAGTGTATCGAAGCATGCCCGTGAAGCATGATCATGTGGTGCGTGCTCCTACCCTCGGGCTCGTGCAGCTGTTGCCCGACGGGGCCATCGACCGCGTCTTCCTCGACGCCAACCAGATCCTGCGGCGGGTCGGCGTCCACGTGCACGGTGATGCCGAGACGCTGGAGCGGCTCGGCGATGCCGGCGCGGGCGTGACGCGCGATCCCGACGACGCGGCGAGCGGACGCGTGCGCTGGACGCTCGACGCCGCGCGCCGTGTCGTCTCCACCGCGCCGGCCTCGTTCGTGCAGCACGCCCGCGATCCGTCGCTGTCGCTTCGCGTCGGCGGGGGAGCGCCCACGGTGTTCACCCCGGTCTACGGCCCACCGAACGTGATCGACGACCACGGCGTGCGACGCACGGCGACGATGGCCGACTACGAGTCGCTCGTCCGGATGGCCGATGCGGCACCGGCGATCGGCAACACGGGACACATGCTCTGCGTGCCCGACGACATCGCCGAGGTGGACCGCCCGATGGCGATGGCGCGTGCCCACCTGACCCTGTCGGCCAAGCCGTTCCTCGGATCGACCGCCGATGAGCAGTCCACCCGCCGGGTGATCGAGACCGTGCTCGAGTCGACGATGGGGGTGGTGGCCGCGTCCGAGCGGGTCGCCGATGGGTGCTGCCTGCTCCACCTGTGCAATTCGATCCCGCCGCTGACGTGGCGGAGCCGGATGCTCGGCGTCGTTCGTGCGTCCGCTTCCACGGGGCAGGGTTGCCTCGTCGCGTCGTTCCAGATGCTCGGCGCGATGGGCCCGGTGGCGGTGCTCGGTGCGCTGAGCCAGGGGCTCGTCGAGGTCGTCGTCGGCGCCGCGCTCACCCAGTTGTACCGACCGGGCGCACCCGTCGTGGTCGGGATCTACGCGATGCCGTTCGACATGCGCTCGATGCTGCCGCGCTTCGGGGATCCGATCTCGTGGTCCGTGCAGTCGGGGTCGGTGCAGATCGCCCGGCGACTCGGCCTGCCGGCGCTCGGCTACGGCGGCACGACGTCGAGCAAGGTCGACGACGCCCAATCAGGCGCCGAGTCGGCGATGGCGACACGCATGGCGATCGACGTCGGCGCGGACTTCGTGCTGCACGCGGCCGGATGGCTGGAGAACGGACGCACGACCGGGTTCGCCAAGTTCCGCCGCGAGGCGCTGGCATTGGCCGACGTGGCGCGGACGGCCGGCTCCATCGTGTAGCCCTAGCCGATCAGGTTGTCGGCGCGGCGCCGGCGCACGATCAACACGCAGCCGATGCCGATCAGCACCAGCACGATGGCCAGCCGGAGCGGCTGGATCGCGTTGGTGCCCGTCGTCGGCAGTGGTGCCGAGGTTGCGGTCGAGTCGGCGGCGATCTCGATCGACTGGCGGGCACCGGCGGTGCCCGGCACCGCGAGCACCAGCGAGTGCTGCCCGGTGAAGCCCGACGGGATGGTGACCACGACGTCCACCGAGCCGTCGGCGCGGACCGTACCGCTGGCGAGGTAGACGGGGTCGGAGGCGATGTACACGTCGGCGGTCAGGCCGATCGGCAGGTCGTCGCCGTGCACGGTGACCTGCTGGCCGCTCGTCACCGACGACGGCACCGAGAGCGCGGCGGTCGGCATCGCCATGACCTGGGCCTCGGTCAACCCGGGTGCGGCGGTGGTCGTCGTGGCGCCCAGGGCGAGGATGTCGGAGGAGTCGGAGGTGGCGTGGCCCGGTCCCGCCGTGGAGGTCGTGGTGCTGGTGCTGGGCGGGCCGGTCGTGGTGCTGGTCGTCGTGGAGGTGCTCGTGGCACCGGTGCTCGCCGGGGGCGTTGTTGCGTCGCCCGCCGTCGACGTCGGCGCCACGGTGGTCGTGGTGGTCGTGGTCGCCGGCGCCTCCGTGGTCGTGGTCGGAGCCACCGTGGTGGTGGTCGCTGCGACGGTCGTGGTCGTGGCGGTCACGGTCGTGGTGGTCGAGCTCGTCGTCGTGGTGGCCGGCGGTGTGGCGGAGAACGCGCGGAGGGGCCGGCCGGATTCGCCGGTGGTGTTCTTGGTGACGCTCAGCGCCTGGCCGTTGTCGAAGTCGAGGGCGCGGGCTGACGCGGAGTCGTTCTGCGTCGATGACCACATGTCCGAAGCGAACGTGCCCATCGCCGTTCCGTCGACGGCGGCACGGATCAGGATCAGCGACAGCTCGTCGTACGAGGGCAGGAACCAGTCGTCGAGGCCGTTGTTGCTGTAGGCGAGCGCCTGCTCAGCGGCGTTTGGGTCCGACGGCCACGCTGCGGCGATCGCCGCGCTGTTGCCGGTGCCGGTGCCGATGAGCGATGCGTCGGCGCCGGTCACGTCGGACTGGCCGCCCGACCACAGCGCCGGGGACTCTGCCGCGGCGGGTGCGACCTCGAGGTAGTCGAACGGTAGGTCCGCCTGCTCCGGCGACGTCAGCGACACCGCGACGGTGTTGTTCTGGCACATCGGCGCGCAGTTCGGATCGGGGTCGACGAAGTCGCGCTGCGCCGAGAACGCGCCCGTGCCCTTGACGAAGAACACGATGCCGCCGCCGGGGCCGGTGTCGCCGAGCGCGCAGATGCCACCCTGGGCGCAGGTGGCCGTGGCGTTGGCAGGTGAGCCGGCGCCGCTCAGCGTGAACGTGCCGCCCAGCGCGGCGGCGGCCAGCGCGGCGGTGAGGACGAGACGAGAGCGAGTCGACATACCCGCGGATATCGGCCGTCATTGCGTCGACTCAACGGAAGTCCCCCGAGGTCACCCGAACAGCAGCTGGTCCAGACCGCGGATCAGGCCCGTGGTGCCCATCACCCGCTGCACGGCGAGGAGGGTGCCGACGGCGTACGGCTCGGCGCCTGAGCCTGCATCGTGGCGGATCGTGAGCCGCTCGTCGGGGAGGCCGAAGATCGACTCGAAGGCGATGACGAAGCCGGGCAGGCGCACCGAATGGACCTGCGATCCGCCGATGCTCGCGCCGCGGGCCTCGCGCTCGCCGTGGGTCTGATCGATCGCCAGCGCGAGCTGCGACGGCTTGATCTCGCCGAGTGCCTCGGCCAGTTCGCGCGTGGTGCCGCTCGGCGCGTCGACCTTGCCGGCGCTGGCGTAGTCGATGATCTCCCACGACGGCAGGTGCTGGGCGGCGATCAGCGAGAAGTGCTTGGCTAGTGCCGCGGTGATCGAGAAGTTGCCGGCGGCGATCACCCCGACGCCGTGCTCGACGGCCGCGGCCTCGATCTCGACGTAGTCGTGGGCGGTCAGCCCCGAGGTGCCGATGACCACGCGGATGCCCCGGGCGAGGGCCTGGATTGTGCGCGGCTTCACCGAGACGGGATCGGTGTAGTCGACCAGCACGTCGGGCACCGCGCCCGACGCGAGCACACCGTCGAGGGTCGTCGTGATCGTGACGCCGGCGGGGTCGACGCCGAGCACCTCGCCCAGGTCGCGCCCTGCCGCGCTGCGCGCGATCGCGCCGACGACGTCGAAGTCGGGGGAGGCGAGGAGGTGGCGGGCCACGACGCTGCCCGTCCAGCCCGTGGTGCCGGCGATGCAGACCGTGATGGCCATGGGTGCGCTCCTGGTTCGTCCGGGCGGCGACCTGCCGGCCCGATCGGACATGCTGTCAGGATGTTGCATCCCGAGTTGTCCTCATCGGCCCGGCGGATCGGTGCGCTACTGCGCGAGCGGGGCGAGACGGTGGGCGTGGCCGAGGGATCCGCCGGTGGGTTGATCTCCGCCGCGCTGCTGTCGGTGCCCGGAGCGTCCGCGTACTTCCTCGGCGGCGCGGTGATCTACACGGGCCGGGCGAGCAAGGCGTGGATGTCGGGTGCGGTCGAGGTGCCGCAGGGGATGCGCGGTGCGACGGTGGAGTTCGCGACGTACCTCGCCCGGTCCGTCGCCGTGAAGCTCGGCGCGACGTGGGGTCTGGGTGAGGCGGGTGCCGCCGGCCCGGCGAACCCGTACGGCGATCCCGCCGGGCACAGCTGGCTCGCCGTCGCCGGACCAGATGGCGGGCCCGACGGCGGCGCGGTCGTGGCCCGCAACGTGCTGACCGGGCTCGACGACCGCGAGGCGAACATGGACGAGTTCGCCATCGCCGCGTTGGCGTTGTTCGAGCAGACGCTCGACGCAGCCCCGTGACGCGCGCCACGACGCCTTCGCTGGCCGCGGATCTTCGCTCGCTCGGTGTTCGGACGGGAGCGACGTTGATGGTCCATGCGTCGATGCGGGCCGTCGGACCGATCGACGGTGGGGCTGACGCGCTCGTTGATGCGTTGGAGACGGCCGTCGGCCCGTCGGGCACGATCTTGATGAACCTCGGCGCGGTCGACGATTTCGACTGGGTCAACGATCATCCCGAGGAGGAACGCGCCGGGCTGCTTCGCGCTGCGCCGCCCTTCGACGCCGCCGAGACGCCTGCCGATCCCGACGTCGGCGTGCTCGCTGAAGTGTTCCGCCGCCGCGGCGGCACGATGGTCAGTGATCACCCCGACGCGCGGTTTGGCGCCAGCGGTGCGGGCGCGGCTCGGCTGACCGATGCTGTTCCTTGGGACGACTACTACGGTCCTGGATCATCGCTGGACCGCCTCGTGGACGCGGGTGGCGAGGTCCTGCGCCTGGGTGCGGACATCGACACGGTGACCCTGCTGCACCTCGCTGAGTACACGGCCAACGTGGCCGACAAGCGGCGCGTCCGCCGGCACCACAAGGTCCTCGACGGGCATGGTGGCACTCTCGTGCGAGCGGTCGACTGCCTCGACGACTCGAACGGGATCGTCACTTGGCCCGGCGAGGACTACTTCGGTCTCGTGCTGCTCGAGTACCTCGCCACGGGCGCTGCGGCGACAGGGGTCGTCGGGCGGGCGTCGAGCGAGCTCATCGATGCTCGGAACCTCCTCGGCTTCGCCGTGCGATGGATGGAGCGAGCGCTGTCGTGACTTCCGGCGTGGACGGGATCGCGGTCCGTCGGACGCCCGACAGACGCGTTCACATCCGTCGCGATGGCGGACGCGAACCGCAATCATGGAATCCATCACTGGTGATCTACAACGTCTAACCTCCGCTCGGGAGAGGGGAGGTTGGGATGGTGCGCCCGGGCAGATCGTTGGGTGCAGTGGATGACACAGGGGTCCTTGTGGAGTGGGCGACGAGCGACGACGCCGGTCTCGGCGTGCTGCTCGTCCATGCGGATCCCCGCGTTCGCGAGCGCCTCGAGCAAGCGCTTGCGCCGGACATGCGGGTCGTCGGCTCCGTCGAAACTCCGGCACAGGCGCTCACCGCGCTGGCCGGTCATCCCGGCTCCGTCGTGATGGCGCAACGCCGGGCCACGCCGAGGGCCACGGAGGCGTTGATCGAGATCGCTGGCCGGCTGGACGAGCGGAACCGGGTCATCATCGTCCTCGATGCACCGGAGCCGGAGGGTGTCATCGAAGCGCTCACCGCCGGAGCGCATGGCATCATGTCGCAGGACACGCGGGAGGTCGCCCCCGCCGTGCGTTCTGTGGGAGCGGGCTTCCATGTGTTCGACGCGCCCGTCGCCCAGCGGCTCGCCGCACTCGTCCGAGGTGGCTTCGAGAACCCGCTCTCGCAACGCGAACGTGTCGTGCTCGAGCACCTCGCCCAGGGGCTCACCAACGCTCGCATCGCCGCGTCGATGTCGGTCTCCGGTGAGACGGTGAAGAGCCACGTCTCGAGCATCCTTCGCAAGCTGGGAGCCCCCAGCCGGCTCGTGGCAGTCGACGAGGCCACCCGTCGAGGTTTCATCGCCGCCGGGTGAACCGCGGCGCTCAGCTATCGATGTTGCGAGCACGAGGCTTCCCGTGGAGCGGAAGAGATCCGTGGAGCGGGATGCGGCTAGGCTGAGACGTCGCAGCAGAGAGAGGGGAGCGCGATGTCGCGTCAGTATGTGATGGTCGTGCGATGCGAGGACCGACCGGGCCTCGTCCACAGCGTGACCGGCGCGATGTTGGCCGTCGGCGGGAACATCATCGAGAACGCCCAGTTCACCGACCCGGGCACGAACACGTTCGTCATGCGCACACGGTTCATCAGCGACAACGAGAACGTCGACCGCGTGCGTGGCGGCGTCGTGTCGTCGCTCGCCGGCACCGACATCGGCGTGCAGCTGCGTGCCGAGGACGACTTCCGCCGCGCGCTGATCATGGTGTCGAAGTTCGACCACTGCCTGCTCGACCTGCTCTACCGCCATCGCACGGGCGAGCTCCAGGTCGACATCCCGCTCGTGGTGTCCAACCATCCCGACTGCGCGGAGATGGTGGCGGGATACGGCATCCCGTACCTCCACCTCCCCGTCACGGCCGACACCAAGGCTGCGCAAGAGGCCCGACTGCTCGAGCTGATCGACGAGCACCAGGTCGACTTCGTCGTGCTCGCCCGCTACATGCAGGTGCTCTCCGAGGGCCTGTGCGACGCGCTGAGCGGTCGCGCGATCAACATCCACCACTCGTTCCTGCCGGGCTTCAAGGGTGCCAAGCCGTACCACCAGGCCCATGCCCGCGGCGTGAAGCTGATCGGCGCCACCGCGCACTACGTGACAGCCGACCTCGACGAGGGCCCGATCATCGAGCAGGACGTCGTGCGCGTGTCGCACACCCACGATGCCGATGCGCTGGTGCGGATGGGCCGCGACGTCGAGCGCAACGTGCTGTCGCGCGCCGTGCAGGCCCAGGCCCAGGACCGGGTGGTCCTGATCGGTGACCGGACCGTCGTTTTTCCCTGACCCGATTCAGCTCTCGAGTTGCGGGAACGACGAAGAAAAGTTCAAGTGACCGGCAAGATCTGACGATGTACGACCATGCACGGAGGCGATCGGAGTGCCGCCACGAGCGGCATCCGAATCGACTGGTCAGCGGCGCTCCGGGCCCGTTTGGGCGTGGCGCTCGTGGCCCTCGCCGTCGGCATCGGCGCATCGTGGTTCGCGTCCGCCCATGACCTGCTGTTCCTCTACGCCGACGCGCGGTCGCACCTCACCATCGCCCGCCGGCTGATCGACGGCCAGAACCACGGCATCGTCCAGCTCGGCACCGTGTGGCTGCCGCTGCCGCACCTGCTGCTCGCGCCGTTCGCCGCGTTCGGGGGGCTCTGGCACAGCGGCCTCGCCGCGCTCCCGGTGGCCATCGCATCGCTGGTGGTCGAGGCCGTGTCGGTGTTCGCGATCGTGGTGCGCCTCGTGCGCTCGCGTCTGGCCGGCTGGGTCGCGGTGCTGTTGCTGCTGTCGAACCCGTCCATCCTGTACCTGCACACCACGGCGCTGACCGAGCCCGTGCTGTTCGCGGCGATGCTGCTGACGGTCTCCACGCTCGTGCGCTGGGCGACGTCGTCGAAGGCCTACTCCGGCGGCGAGATGGCAGTGTTCTGCGGGCTGCCGGCAGCCGCCACGGTGCTCGGCCGCTACGACGGATGGGCGTTCGTGTTCGTCACCGTGGTCGCCGTGTTCCTCGTCGCGTGGCAGCGATGGGGCGACGTCCGCTACGCGCTGCGCACCACCCGCTCGTTCGTGGTGCTGCCGCTGATCGCCGCGCTGTGGTGGATGTGGTTCAACTGGATCAACTTCGGCGACCCGCTCGAGTTCCAGCGCGGCAAGTACTCGGCCCAGGCCCAACAGGCCCGGCTGGCCAGCGAGGGCCGGCTGCCCGACAAAGGGAACATGGCTCGCAGCATCGACACCTACTCGTCGTCGGTGCTCCGCGCGACGGGTGTCCTGCTGCTCGTGCTCGCCGGCATCGGCGGCGTCGTCTGGATCGTCCGCCACGCGCGCGAGCGCCACCGTGCGGAGATGCTGCTGCCCTGGCTGCTGGTGGTCGTGCCGTTCGTGTTCTACGTCGCCTCGCTGTTCACGGGACAGGCCGCGCTGCGGCTGCGCACCACCGCCACGGACTCGATGTTCAACCTGCGCTACGGCGTCGAGATGGTGCTCGGCCTGGTGGTCTTCGCGGGCATCGGTGCCGACGCGGCGCGGCGGTGGATCCGTCAGCGCCTCGGCGCGCGTGCCAGCGGGCATCGCGCATCGTTCCTCACCGTCGGCTGGGCAAGCCTGGCATCGATCGTGGTGGTGCAGAGTGCGCTGTGGGGCGGATGGCGCAACGTCGGCGTGATCGAGGAGGGCTTCGCCCAGCGCAAGGCGGGCGCCGGCCAGTACGCAGCGGCCGAGTGGATGCACGACAACGCCCGCCACGGGGTGATCCTCATCGACGACTCGATCAACCCGATGCTGCCGGTGATCGACGCCGATCTCGACCGGGTGGCCGCGCCGTTCTCCGGCGATCGCTGGGACGAAGCGCTCGCCGATCCCACGACCGTGGTGTGGATCTACACCGACGACGCGAACCCGTTCGACGAGGTGGCTGCGGCCACCCGGCGCGACACCCACTTCGCCGCACAGTTCACGCTGCGGTTCCGGTCCGGCAACGCATCGGTGTACGAGCGCACCAACGCGTCCGGCACGAAAGAGACGGGATCATGAGCACCACGTCTCCCGGTGCGCCACGCGTCGGCGAGGCCCTGGTGCGACGTGGCGTCATCAGCCAGGAGCAGCTGTACCAGGCGCTGCAGGACCAGCTCGTGGACCAGAGCCCGATCGGGCGGGTGTTGCTCGCCCAGGGCGCTGTCTCGCGGCGCCAGCTGTTCCAGTCGCTCGCCGACATCTGGAACCTGCGCTTCGTCGACCTGGTCGCCGAACCGCCGGATGCAGCGCTGCTCCGCCACGTCGGCCCGACGCTGCTGCTCGCGAACCACTGGGTGCCGACCCACGTCGCCTCGCGCACCGAGCGCGAGGTCGCTCCCACGGGCGAGGAGATGGTGATCACTCGAACCCGGCTCACCGTCGCCACCGTGCAGAAGCCGGACGCTGATCTCGAGGAGCAGGTCCGCTCGTGGTTCGAGACCGATGACATCGAGTTCGTCATCACCACCGACTGGGACGTCGACCATGCCGTGCTGACGGCGTGTCGCGACGAGCTGATCGACGACGCATCGGAGCGGCTGGCAACGATGACGCCCGAGCTGTCGGCGCGCACCGGCTGGCGGCGCTGGCAGCTGGTGGTGACGTTCGGCGCGCTCGTGCTGTTCGTGGTCGCGGCGATCCTGGAGCCCGGGCCGACACTGGTGGCCGGGCTGCTGGGCGTCAACGTGATGTTCCTGTTCGGCGTCGTGTTCAAGCTGGCAGCCGTGCTGCGCGGGATGGCCCGCATCCATCGGCTCGAACGCCGCGGTCGGCCCGACGACAGTGGCGAACCGGTCGGCGACCAGCCGGAGACGATGCGCATCCCCGACGACGAGTGCCCGGTGTACACGATCCTCGTGCCCGCCTTTCAGGAGGCGAACATCGTCGCCAAGCTGATCGACCACATCGGCACGCTCGACTACCCGGCCTCGAAGCTGCAGATCCTGCTGCTGATGGAGGCCGACGACAGCGAGACCCTCGCCGCGGCACGCGCGTCCCGCCCGCCCGAGTGCGTGCGGTTCGTGGTGGTGCCCCCCGGTGGGCCGCAGACCAAGCCGAAGGCGTGCAACGTCGGTCTCGCCCTGGCCGAGGGGGAGTACCTCGTCATCTACGACGCCGAGGACATGCCCGACAACGGCCAGCTGCGCGAGGTGCTGGCCCGCTTCCGCGATGCGTCGGACGACGTCGTCTGCCTCCAGGCCCGGCTCAACTACTTCAACTCCGAGGAGAACATCCTGACCCGGATGTTCACGCTCGAGTACTCGTTCTGGTTCGACTACATGCTGCCCGGCCTCGACGCGTGGGAGCTGCCGATCCCGCTCGGTGGCACCTCCAACCACTTCCGGGTCGACAAGCTGCGCGAGCTCGGCGGCTGGGATCCCTACAACGTGACCGAGGACGCGGATCTCGGCATCCGGGCAGCCGCGTCGGGGATGACCATCGGCATCATCGACTCGACCACGTGGGAGGAGGCGTGCTCGGAGTGGAAGGCCTGGATCCGCCAGCGCACCCGGTGGATCAAGGGCTACATGGTCACCGCCCTCGTGCACACCCGCCGCCCACGCGAGCTGCGCAGGTCGGTCGGCTTCCGCGGCATCGTCGGCCTGCTCGGGCTGATCGCCGGGACGCCGGCGATGTTCTTGGCCTGCCCCGTCGTGTGGGGATTCTGGCTGTACACGTTCCTCGGCGGCACGCTCGGCGGGTTCCACCTGCCCGAGTGGGTGCGCCTCGCGACCACCGTCAACCTGTTCGTCGGCAACGGGGCGATGATCCTCCTCACCGCGCTCGCGGCACGGCGCCGTCGCGCATACCGTCTCGTCGGGTTCGCGCTGCTCCTCCCGGCCTATTGGGTGCTGCACTCGATCGCTGCGTGGCGAGCGCTGTACCAGCTCGTCCGCCGGCCGGATCACTGGGAGAAGACCCCGCACGGCATCGTCCACGGACCGCCGCAGCGCACCAGCGAGCTCGTCACCGTCGACTCGTAGCCGCCCGGGCCGTCGCCGAACTGCGGCAGGGAGATCCCCCAAGCGGGTGATCGTCGGCCAGGGAACCTCAAGGTGGGTGGTCCGGGGCCGATACCTCTGCAGAGGCCCTTGGTCAGGCTGTTGTGAGGAGCACATCGGGACGTGGCAGACCCATCAGACATCGCGCACCTGTTGCGCCGCACCGAGTTCGTTGCCCGCGCGTCGAGGGTGCAGGAGCTGTCCGCGCTGCCCATCGAGGGCGCCGTCGACAGCGTGATGGACTTCGGGCCGAACGCCGACACCCAGATCCCTGCGGACCTGCAGGCCTACGACAGCGCCAACGCCGGCACCCAGCAGGTGAGCACCTTCAACTGGTGGCTCGATTCGATGGCCACCCGTCCGCGCCCGTTCCAGGAGAAGCTCACGCTGTTCTGGCACGGCCACTTCACGACGGAGTGGAACGTCGTCGGGCGCACCGACCACATGACCCACCAGAACCAGCTCTACCGCACGATGGCGCTGGGCAACTTCCTCGCGTTCGCACAGCAGATGTCGATCGAACCGGCGATGCTCCTCTACCTGTCCAACTCGGTCAACGTGAAGCAGGCGCCGAACGAGAACTTCGCACGCGAGCTGATGGAGCTGTTCCTCCTCGGGGTCGGCAACTACAGCGAGGACGACGTGCACGCCGCGGCGCGAGCGTGGACGGGTCACAACTACAACTCCACCACGCACGCCTACGCGTTCAACGCGTCCAAGCACGACACCGCCAACAAGACCTACTTCGGCACCACCAAGAACTGGGACGGTCCGGACACGATCAACGAGATGCTGCGCGACAACGCCGGCAAGCAGCTGACCGCCGCGAAGCTGATCGCGCGCAAGCTGTGGACGTTCCTCGCCTACCCGTTCCCGGCCGACAACATCGTCACCGACCTCGCCAACGTCTTCATCGCCAACAACCTCGAGCTGCGGCCGCTGGTGCGCGCCCTGCTGCTGCGGCCCGAGTTCTACAGCCCTGACGCCAAGCAGGGGCTGGTCCGGACCCCGACCGAGTGGGCCGTCGCCACGCTCGTCGCGTCGGGCCAGACGTCTGCGGCCGTCGGCCTGTTCAACCTCGCCGACGGGATGGGTCAGAAGGTGTTCAGCCCGCCGAACGTGGCCGGCTGGAAGAACAACTCGTACTGGCTGACGACGAGTGCGGTCAGCGGTCGTGCCACGGTGGCGAAGAAGGTCGCATCGTTGATGCGGGCGAACGGTGGCTACGACAACCTCTACGCGATGTCGACCGGCGATGCGGTTGATGCGGCGGCCGCTGCGTTCTCCATCGCCCCGCTCGGCGACCCCACCCGCGCTGCCCTCGTGAACGCGTTCGGCCAGGAGCGCTCGGCCAGCAACGGCAGCAACAAGACGTCCGTGACGAACCTCCTCACCATGGTGATGCTCACCGGTGAGATGAACGTCGGATGACGAGGAAGAACCCCCATGCTCGATCCTGACATCTCTTCGGCCGACGCCCGGCGCCTCCTGTCCGCCCCGCGGATCCCGACTCGCGACGACGTTCCGGGACCTCGCGGTTGGACGCGCCGCACGTTCCTGCAGGCGCTCGGCGCCGGCGTGTTCGGCGCGGCGTCCATCGGCTCGATCGCCGACGAGTTCTTCGGCGGCTCGATCCCGGCCGCTTGGGCCGGCTCGCCCGTCGGCCCGGCCGACGGCATCACGATCGTGATCACGATCTACGGCGGCATCGACGGGCTGAACGTCTTCGTGCCGTACGGCAACGGCGACTACTACTCGAAGCGCGCCAACATCGCGATCAGCGCCGACAAGATCCTCGCGGTCGACGCCAACGTCGGATTCGCCCCCCAGCTCACCTACCTCAAGTCGATGTACGACGCCGGCCAGGTCGCGGCCGTCCAGGGCATCGGCTACTCGAACCCCGATCTGTCGCACTTCACGTCGATGGGCATCTGGATGACGGGCGCGTTGAACAACGGCTTCGGCGGCACCGGTTGGATCGGCCGTTGGCTCGACGGACAGCCGGCGGCCACCGCCGACCTCGCTGCCGCATCGCTCGACTCGTCGGTGCCGCTGCACATGCTCGGCTACAACCGTCGCGCTGTCGGCATCCCGCCGAACGGCAACACGTTCGGCGTCGACAGCGGTCCGTCGGACATCCGGATGTACAACGGTCTTCGTGGCATCGCGGCCGGCGCCGGCCGTGGAGCGTTGCACGACATGTACACCTCGACGATGACGCGCGAGCTCGATCTGGCCACCCAGGTCGGCCCGTCGTTCAAGGCGGCGCTGCCGAGCGGCGGCGAGCTGACCCGGAAGCTGACGATCGCAGCCCGCCTGCTCAACGCGAACATCGGGCTGCGCTTCCTCGACATCTCGCGCAGTGGGGTCGACACCCACGAGAACGAGAACAGCGCGCTGCCGGGCGTGCTGAGCGACCTCAACGCGGGGCTGCAGGCGTTCTTCGCCGCGCTGAACCCGGCGTTCCTCGATCGGGTCACGATCATGACGGTGTCGGAGTTCGGCCGCACCCAGGCATCGAACGCGTCGGGTGGCACCGACCACGGCACGACCAACACGTCGTTCGTGATCGGCTCCAACGTGCGCGGCGGCCTGTACGGCGCGATGCCGTCGCTGAGCACCGTCGATCGCAACGGGCGGATGTTGCCGAACGTCGATTTCCGCTCGATGTACGGCAGCGTCCTCGACGGCTGGATGGGTGGCGGCGGGAGCACGATCATCAACGGGGCTTACCAGGACCTCGGCCTGTTCAAGTCGTCGCCCGGCACACCGTCGTCGACGCCGATCTCGGTCGTGCTCGGGCCGTCGGCCGCGTCGGGCTTCGTGCCGATCTCGCCGCTGCGGATGTTCGACACCCGCGACGGCACCGGCGGCCGCACCGGTCCGCTCGGCGAGGGCGAGACCTGGACGTTCCAGCAGGTCGGCCAGTTCGGCATCCCGCTCGACGCCACGGCCGTCGCGTGGAACCTCACGGCGGTCGACGCCGACGTGAACACCTACATCACGGTGTGGCCGGGTGGCACCCAACGCCCGACTTCGTCGAGCCTCAACCCCGTGCCCGGCGCGGCCACCCCGAACCTGGTCATCGGCCAGCTCGGGGGAGCGGGGTCGGTCTCGATGTTCAACAACGCCGGCACGGTGCACCTCGTGGCCGATCTCGTCGGCTACTTCACGAGCGCGAGCACGCTGCGCCTCCAGGCGCTCACACCTGCCCGTCTGCTCGACACCCGCGACGGCACGGGCGGCATCTCCGGGGGCATCGTCGCCGGCAAGGTCGTCAGCCTCAAGGTCAACGGCGCGGCCGGTGTGCCGGCGAAGGCCAAGGCCGTCGTGCTGAACGTGCTCGCCACCGGTCCGACCGATCCGAGCTACCTCACCGTGTGGCCGGGCGACAAGGACCAGCCGCTCGCCTCGAGCGTCAACATGGTGACGGGCCAGACCGTGCCGAACATGGTGATCACCCCGGTGAGCGCCGACGGGCGGATCAACATCTTCAACAACGCCGGCGCGAGCCACGTGATCATCGACGTGCTCGGTGCGTTCGTCGACAACGCGGTCGGAAGGTTCGTCGCCCTGCCGCCGGGCCGCATCCTCGACACCCGAGACGGCACGGGCATCGGGGCGCCCGGGCCGGTCGGCCAGACGCCACTGGCGCTGACCGTCACCGGAGCGGCCGGCGTCCCCGCCACGGGCGTCAGCGCGGTGATGATGAACGTCACCGTGGTGCAGCCGACCAACGAGACCTACGTGACCGTGTTCCCCACCGGTGGTGCGATGCCGGTGGCGTCGAACCTCAATGCGATGCCTGGGCAGATCGTGCCGAACATGGTGCTCGGCCGGCTCGGTCCCGACGGTGCGGTCGCGTTCTACAACAACGCCGGCACGGTCGACATCGTCGCCGACGTCGTCGGCTACTTCACGGCCTGACGACGCCCCATCGTTGCTGGGGACGTCAGCTCGTGTGCCGGCCCGGGCGGTGGCGGGCCAGCCAACCGATGATCACCCCGGCCACGGCGGCGAGGACGAGCACCATCCAGATCGGGGCCTGGGCATCGCCGATCGCGTAGCCGACACGGACCTTGTCGGTGTTGTCGAGCGCCACGATCACGAGGACCGCGATCAGCGCGGCGGCGAGGACGAACCGGAAGATCCTGCCGGCATCGCGGCGATGCACGGCGCGTACGTCGGACCGGTCGAGTTCTTCGTGGGTGGTGCTCATCGGGTTCCTCCTGCGTGAGCCGCGCGTCGTGCGGCTGCGCCAGGTCGATACCCGGCGCAGCCCCAGCGCAAACGACCGTTCAGGCCGGCACGGCTCAGACAGGACGAGCTACGCCGGTGTGGACCAGATGGTGCGGTTGACGACGTTCTCGAGCAGCTCCTGGCGGCCCGAGACCGGCTTCGGATCGAGATCGCTGCTCGTCGCCATCTCGGCGAGGGCCTCGAGGTCCACGGACTTGTCCAGGATCGAACGGCCGAGCGAGCCCTGCCAACCGGCGTAGCGGTCGTCGCGACGACGATCGAGCTCGCCGTCGGCGATCAGCTGCTCGGCGACGAGCAGCGCTCGGGCGAGCGTGTCGATGCCGCCGATGTGACCGTGGAACAGGTCGGTGCGGTCGAGGCTCTGGCGGCGCAGCTTGGTGTCGAAGTTGAACCCGCCGGAGGTGAAGCCTCCGCCGCGCAGCACTTCGAGCAGCACGAGCGACAGCTCCTCCACCGAGTTCGGGAACTGGTCGGTGTCCCAGCCGTTCTGGGCGTCGCCGCGGTTGGCATCGATGCTGCCGAAGATGCCGTGATCGACGGCCCACGCCACCTCGTGGTGGAACGAGTGGCCGCTGAGCGTCGCGTGGTTGCCCTCGATGTTGACCTTGAACTCGCCCTGCAGGCCGTAGCGCTCGAGGAACCCGTGGCAGGTGGCCGAATCGTAGTCGTACTGGTGCTTGGTGGGCTCCTGCGGCTTCGGCTCCAGCAGCAACAGGCCCTCGAAACCGATCTTGTGCTTGTGCTCGACGACCATCTCCAGGAACCGGGCGAGCTGATCGCCCTCCTGGCGGAGCTTGGTGTTGAGGAGCGTCTCGTAGCCCTCGCGGCCGCCCCAGAGCACGTAGTTCTCGCCGCCGAGGCGGTGGGTGGCGTCCATCGCGTCGCGCACCTGCGCGGCGGCATGGGCGAACACCTCGGGGTTCGGGTTGGTGGCCGCGCCCGCGGCGTAGCGCGGGTGGGAGAACAGGTTGGCGGTGCCCCACAGCAGCTTGACGCCGGTCTCGGCCATCTTCTCGGCGGCGCGCTCGACGAGCACATCGAGGTTGGCGCGCGACTCCTTCAGCGTGGCCCCGGCCGGCGACATGTCGACGTCGTGGAAGCAGTAGTACGGCACGCCGAGCTTGGCGAAGAACTCGAACGCGGCGTCCTGCTTGGCGAACGCGGCCGGCATCGGATCCACGCCGGCGTCGAGCCACGGCCGATCGAACGTGCCGGCACCGAAGATGTCGCTGCCCGGCCAGTTGAAGCTGTGCCAGTAGCAGACCGCGATGCGGAGGTGGTCCTCCATCCGCTTGCCGGCGACCAGACGGTCAGGGTCGTACACCCGGTACGCCAGGCCGGCGTCGCCGTCGGCGGCAGAGGCGCCGGCGAACCGGACGGGCTGGGGGACGTCGGTGAAGAACTCAGTCATGGGCGGAAGTCAATCGGATCGTGGGTCGTTCGGCGTGCCAGGTGGCTCAGGGCTTGAGCCCGCGCAGGTCGAGGTAGTGCTTGCGAGCCTTCTCGTGGCCGTGGGCGCCGGAGAACAGCAGGCCGCCGGTGCGTACCTTCTTGACCTTGTCCTCGTAGTCCTTGAGCATCTGGGTGAGGTCGTCCTCGGGGCCGGCGGCGGAGAGCTTGTCGAGGTCCTCGCGCAGCTTGTCGAGGTCCTTGCGGAAGTCCTTGAACTCCTTGTCGAGCTTCTGTCGCGCATCTTCCAGTTCGTTGTCCATGCCGGCAGAGTAACCCGACAACGTGGGCCCGACGAGCCTGCGTCGCGGCCTCGCCGCACGGGTACCGTCTCGGAGTGCTCTGGACCCCCTCCGACGACGTCACCGGCCTCATCTTCGACTGCGACGGCACGCTCGCGGACACCATGCCCGTGCACTTCGTGGCGTGGACGGCGATGCTCGAACCGCACGGTCTCACGTTCCCGGAGGCGCAGTTCTTCGCGTTCGCCGGAATGCCGTCGCACCGCATCATCGACCGGCTCTCGACGGAGCAGGGCGTGCCCGTCGCCGACGTGGCGACGATGGTGGCCGACAAGGAGCACCGCTACATCGAGCTGATCGACACGGTCGGTCCGGTGGCGCCGGTGCTCGAGATCGCCGAGCGGTTCCGCGGCGTGCTGCCGATGGCCGTCGCCAGTGGGGGCGAGGGATGGGTCGTGCGGCGCACGCTCGAGGTCATCGGGGCGCTCGACTGGTTCGACGCCGTCGTGGGTGCCGAGGACACCGAGCGGCACAAGCCCGAGCCCGACGTGTTCCTCGAAGCCGCGCACCGGCTCGGTCTCGACCCCGCCGGATGCGTCGTGTTCGAGGACAGCGACCTCGGCCTGGAAGCCGCGTCGCGCGCCGGGATGGTCGGGATCGACATCCGCGACTGGCTCGCCTGAGCGGTCGAGGCAGTACGGATCAGCCGTAGATGCAGGAGGTCAGCGCGAACGTGGCCTTGCCGTTGACGATGTAGACCCAGGAGTCCATCGCATCCGCGCCGTCGCTGCCGTCGGCACCCTGACCGGGCCCGGGATCGGCGCAGTCCGTGTTGGCGTAGCGACGACGGAACGACGGATCGAGTGGCACCGAGCGCAGCCGGGTGTTGTTGTTGACGATCCAGAACTGGTCGCCACCCTCGAGGCAGTCGTCCTCGGACTGGGTCTGCTCGCATTGGGCGATGTACGGCTGCGCCGAGGCGCCGTAGTACACGCACTGCAGATCGATCTTGAGCGTCGAACCGCTGACCGTGATGTGGCCGTCCCACACGCCATCGGGGATCACGTCGCCGATCGCGACGTTGCCGCCGCAGCCCGTGCCGCGCACCGCTTCGGTGCCGAGTTGGGGCACGTCGAAGAAGCTCGCGTACGGGAACCGGAAGTCGGAGCGGCACGAGTCGCACGAGACGGGCGCAGCCGTGTCTGGTGTCGTGTCCGCTGACGTGCCGGGCGTGGTGTCCGGGGGAGCCGGGGTCGTGTCCGGCGCTGCGGTCGTGGGTGGTGTGGTCGTGGCCGGCGGTGCCGTGACGGTGACCGTGGGCGGCAGGGTCGTGACGGGTGCGGAGAGCATCGGGGGTGCCATCGTCGCGGCCGTGATCGTGGCCACGGTGACGGGAGCGACCGTGGTGGTGGCGGTCGCGATCGGCGTGGTGGTGGTGGGCGGCCCAGGAGGCGGCACAGTCGTGGTGGCCGCGCCGATCGGCACCAGGGTGTTCGACGGCGACAGCGTCTTGGTGTCGGTGCTGCAGCCGGCGAGGGCGATCGCAACCGTCGCGGCGACGAACATGCGTCGGGCGCGCGGCCGACCGCCCGAACGGCTCGGCGGAGGTGTCGTCGAACGGGTCGTCGTGCAGATCTCGGGCGTTGCGGGCATGGGGATCGATCCTGTCGTGGTGTGCCGCATTGAGGCTAGGTGAATTCCGGAAACGGCAAGAGGCAGCGAGCCGGGCTCGCTGCCTCCTGTCACTTCGGGGGGTGTTGCTGTTCGTGCGGTGTGCAACCCGAGCCGAGGCTCAGGGGACCAGCTTCTTCAAGCAGTCGGTCAGCTTGGTCTGCAGGCTGGGGTCGGCGGCAACGGCAGCGGCGAGCGTGGAGCCCTGTCCGGTGAGTGCCGTCAGCTTGGACGCGTAGTCCGACGCGGCCGGCCCGTTGGCGACCAGGTCGGCGACGTCCTTGCAGAACTTGTCGACCGTCGCCGTGTTGCTGTCGCCGCCAGTGCTGGTGGAACCAGCGGTGGCGCCGGCTGCGGTGGTGGCCGTCGTGGCCGCCTTCGTCGTCGATGTCGACTTCGAGTCGCTGCTGCATGCGGCAACGCCGCCCAGTGAGACAACGGCTGCAACGGTCCAACCAAGGATCTTCTTCATCGTGGGTTTCCTCCCTCTCGTGGCCAGCCTTTGCCGGCCCGAAGTCATCGTGCCTCACGACCCGCCCCAGGTCATGAGTAAGCACTACTCAACTTCGGGCAATGTCGTACTCAGGCCCCGTGCTCAGGTGCCAGTGCTCACGCGTGCCACACCGGCGGGCGCTTCTCGACGAACGACGTCATCCCCTCGATCATCTCCGCCGACGGCACCTGCGCGAACAGGCTCATGTCGTGAGCGGGGAGGCCGGCGTTGATCTGCCGCTTGAGCAGCGCCCGTGCTCCTGGCCCGGTGAGCGAGATCTGCTCCAGCGCCCAGGCCACCTTCTCGTCGAGCTCGGCGTGCGGCACCACGCAGCCGACGAGGCCGATGCCCTCGGCCTGGGCCGCGTCGAGCTCGGCGGCGGTGAAGATCATGAACCGCGCCTTGGCGAGCCCGACGGCGGCCACCAGGCGGGCACCCATCATCGGGTCGGGCAACCCACGCAGCAGCTCGGGCAGCCGGAAGCGGGCCTGATCGGACGCGATGGTGACGTCGCAGTGCAGGCACAGGTCGATGCCACCGGCGTGGCACACACCGTTCACGCGGGCCACCCAGATCTTGCGGCTGCGCTCGATGTGCCGGAACGGGAAGTGGTCGGTGCCGTCCCACTCCTCGTCGAGCCCGGCGACGCCGTCGATGGTGCGCCGGGCCAGATCGCCGCCAGCGCCGAACCAGCGGTCGGTGCCGGTGATGCACACGGCGTCGAGGCCCGCCTGGCGATCCGACCAGATCGCCGCGCGCTTGATCGATCGGTACATGTCCTGAGTGAACGCGTTCCGTCGCTCCGGTCGATCGATCTGCAGGTGCAGCACTCGTCCGTCGACGCGCGCGTGCACGTGCGGCGAGCCCAGGTCGGGCAGCGGCTCGACGTCCGCCATCAGCTCAGCCCGTAGATCGCCGCGGCGTTGTCGTGGAGCACCTTGCGCACGACGTCGTCGCTGAAGCCGCCGAGCAGCTCGGTCGCGTAGTCGCGCGGTGGCTGGCCGGCCGAGCGCGGCCCCGGGTGCTGGCAGGTGGGGTGCGGGTAGTCGCTCTCGAACAGGATGTTGTCGGGGTAGCGGCTGATCGCGTCGAGGGCGGCCTGCTGCTCGAACCAGAAGCAGCCGAAGATCTGGCGGCGGAAGTACTCGCTCGGCAGCAGGTCGTACTCGGGATGCTCGTCGCGCACGCCGCCGTTGCGCCACTGCCAGTCGAACGTCTCGAGCGCCGCCGGGATCCAGCCCACGCCGGACTCGACCGACACCAGCTTCAGGTTCGGGAAGCGGTGGCAGACGCCGCCGAAGATCAGGTCGCCGATGCAGCGCATGTTGTCCATGAAGATGAACGACGACACCTTGGCGAAGTTCGTCATCCAGCCCATGCCCGCGTGGTCGACGAACTGGGTGCCCATCGAGCCGCCGCCGACGTGGAAGCTGACCGAGAGGCCGGCCTCCTGGGCCGCGGCCCAGATCGGGTCCCAGTGGGTGTCGGCGAGGTGCGGCTGGCCGTAGTCCTGCGGCTGGTTGCAGAAGTTGACGGCGCGGTGGCCGCGCTCGATGCAGCGGTGCAGCTCCTCGATCGCCATCTCGCGATCCCAGAACGGCAGGGCCGTGACAGCGATCAACCGCTGCGGGTCGGCGCTGCACCAGTCGGTGAGGAAGTCGTTGTAGGCGCGCACGCAGCCGGCCACGAGCTCGCGATCACCGAGGCGGAGGAAGTAGCCGTTGCCGAACCCGCCCACGTTCGGATAGAGCACCTGGGCCTGGATGCCCTGCTCGTCGAGGAACTGCAGGCGCGCCGCGGAGTCGTACATCGACGGATCGATCTCGTCGTACGTGCCGGGGACCGACGTGGGCATGACCCCGTCCCAGCCGGCCATCGAGTAGTAGCCGGGGGCGCCGAGCCGCTCGCCCGACACCATCCACGTGTCCTTGCCGTCGATCCGCTCGATGTGCGGCACCTGATCGTGCATCGCCTTCGGCATGCGCGCCGTCCAGACGTCCGGCGGCTCGGTGAGATGGGTGTCGACGTCGATCACGCGGTGCTGGGCGAACAGCTCGCCCGCCATGCTCGTCCCATCGGTCGTCACATCGGTCGTCATGGTCATGTGGATTCCCCTCGATCGGCGCGGGTGTGCCGCAGCCCCGCGATCATGATGCGTCACCCGTCGCCGGTCGGCAACGATGTGCACCTCGCACAATCTGTCACTACTGTTCCGGGCGTGTCGAGGCCGTCGCCGCAGACCGGTCGGGTGATGTCGATCGTCACCGAGCTGACCGAGCGAGGCGCACGTGGGGCGACGCTGTCCGAGCTGGCGATCGCCGTCGGGCAGACGCCGTCGACGCTCGTCCACGTGCTCGGCGCGCTGACGGCGGGAGGGTTCCTCGTCCGCCGGCCGAGCGACCGCCGCTACCACCTCGGTCCGGCGCTGATCGAGCCCGGTCGGGTGGCCGCGGGTCGCTACCCCACGCACAGCGAGACCCGGACGGCGATCGAGGAGCTGGCCCTGGCCGAGGGCTACGGCGTGTTCGTGTTCGCCGCCGACGGCGATCACGCCCGCCTGGTCGATGCAGCGTGGGACCCGCAGCGTCCGAGCCCGACGCTGCGGATCGGCGATCTGCTGCCGATCGAGCCACCGATCGGCTCGGCGTTCATCGCGTGGGGCGGAGCCGAGCGCATCGAGGAGTGGATCCGGCGCGGCTCACCGTCGGCCGAGGCGCGGGCGGTCATCCACGAGCGCCTCGCCGCGTCGCGGACCCAGGGCTACGTCGTCACGCTCCGCCCGCCGCCGCAGCTCCAGGACGAGCTGCGCCGTTTCGTCGACCGCGGCCAGCACCTGCGCTCTGCCGAGCACCTCCGCACCTCGACGCGCGGCATCGATCGGTACATGGCCGGTCGGGTCGACCGCCGCCGGAGCTACGACGTCACGTCGCTGAGCGTTCCGGTGCTGGGCCCCGGGGGCCGCGTCGACCTGGCGTTGAACCTCACCGGCTTCGACGGTCCGATCGGCGGGCGTCGCCTGGACGAGCTCGGTCGACGCACGCGCTCCGCCGCCGATCGCCTCGCCCGACGCCTCGCGTGAACCCGGGCTCCAGCAGACTGGAGCCGACGGCGCGGCGTCGCGCCCGGCGAGCGAGGAGATGTGATGGCCGAGGAGTTCGAGGGACGGGATCTCAGCGAAGCGGTCTTCTGGGGCGTCGACCTCACCAAGGCGACGTTCCGCGATGTCAACCTGACCGGCACGCGGATGAGGAACGTCTGGCTCGTCGACGTCGACGTCGACGGGTTGGTCGACCGGCTCGTCGTCAACGGCGTGGATGTCACCGCCTACGTCAACGAGCACGACGCCTGGTACCCGTTGCGCGGCATGCTCCGCCCCACCGATGTCGTCGGCGTGCGCGCTGCGCTGGACGCGCTCGATGCAGCGTGGGCGGCCACGATCGATCGCGCTCGTGCGCTGACCGACGCTCAGCTGCACGAATCGGTCGGCGGCGAGTGGTCGTTCGTCCAGACCCAGCAGCACCTGGTCTTCGGCGTCGACAAGTGGTTCTCCGCGCCGCTGCTCGGCCAGGCCGATTTCCATGCGATCGGGCTCCCCAACACGGGGTCCCGCGACTTCGGCTGGCGCGGCCTCGACCTCGATGCCCGACCGAGCCTCGACGAGGTGCTGGCCGTGCGTCAGGAGCAGAGTGCGCAGCTGCGTGCGTTCGTCGACGGGCTGTCGGCGGACGACTTCACTCGCGAGGTCGAGGTCCTCGAGAACGGCACCGTGCCACTGATCGAATGCCTCCACACCGTGTTCGAGGAGTCGTTCGAGCACCATCGCTACGCCGTTCGAGACCTGGATCGGTTGCCGGCGACCTGACCGTGGACGATCCGTCGAAACACTGTTCCGGTACCCCGTGACCTGCCGCTGGGTCGCGGCGGGATGACTCTCAAGATACGGGCAAGGAGCGTGGACTTTCACGGGTAGTAGTGGCACCATCGCACTCCGCGTTCACCACGGATGGTGGGCCGGTGGGACGGCGGGACAACAGGGATGCGGCAGTACAGGCACTCGGTGGCGATGTTCGCTGCCGTCACGGCGGTCGCGGTGGGCGCGGCCGCGTGCGGCACGGACGATGCGACACAGCAGCAGGCGGCCGCGGGCCGTCCGGTCGCGTACCTCGGCGCGAATCCCGCCCCGGCGCAGGACGCGCTGACGTGGCACGACGGGCTGGTGCACCTCGTGGTGACGACGGCCACCGATCCGTCGGCGGCCGGCCCCGAGCCGGGCGCCAGCGGCCCGTCGCGTCGGGCCCACTCGCAGGCCGATCCGGGCGAGATCCAGTACTCGGTCCATCGCACCGATGGCACCACCGAGGTCGTCACGATCCCACGCGCCTCGCTGACGGCCGTCGAGGTGCTCCCCGACGAAGAGGCCGCTGTGGCCGCAGGCGGTACGGGCTCGGCGGTGGTCGTCGACCGCGACGGCGTGCTCGGCGAGGCCGGGCGGCGCTACCTCCTCGCCGGCCATCAGCTCACCGATCTCGGCACGACCACCGTCTGGTCCTCGCCCACGACCGATGCCGCGACGACTAACGCCACGACCGATGCCACGACCGACGACGGCGGCCAGCCGTTGGTGGTGGGTTCCGGCAGCCACGGTGGCAACGACGGTGCGATCGCCGCGCAGATCGGTCTGCTCGACGGCGTCCAGGACGTCACGGTGGTCGGGCCGGGGATCATCTCGGTCTCCGGTGACCCGGACGCCGCAGGCCTCGCCGATCAGATCGCCGCTGTCGACGGCGTGACCCACGTGCAGGACGACATCCTGCTCGGCTACACGGACGACACCTACCAGGATCAGCAGTGGGCGCTCGCGAACACGGGCAGCGCGAACCAGACCGGCACCCGCTATCCCGGTGTGGCCGGCGCGGATGTCGCCGCCCCCGCGGCGTGGACGATCACGCGCGGCAGCGGCGAGGTGGTGGCCGTCATCGACTCCGGCGTCCAGCCCGACCAGCCCGACCTGACCTCGCAGCTCTGGACCAACCCCGGCGAGACGAACTGCACCAACGGCATCGACGACGACCACAACGGGTTCATCGACGACTGCGCCGGCTGGGACTTCGGCAACAACGACAAGAACCCCACGCCCGACCCGAGCGCCTCCGAGACCGAGCACGGCACCCACGTCGCCGGGATCATCGCCGCGGCACAGAACGGGATCGGCACCGTCGGCATCGCGCCGGCGGCGAAGATCATGGCGGTCAAGGTCGGCGACAGCAACGGTTCCATCAGTGGCTCGTCGGTTGCGGCTGGCATCAACTACGCCGTCGCCAACGGGGCCAAGGTCATCAACATGTCGCTGGCCACCAGCCCGGGCACGCCGCGCTCGGCCGCGTCGCCGATCGAGAACGCGGTCAACGCCGCCACCGCAGCGGGCGTCGTCGTGGTGGTCGCCGCCGGCAACGACGGCATCGACATCTCCAACGCGCCGGGTTGGCCGGCCGGCTACTCGCTCTACAACTCCGGCGTCATCACGGTTGGAGCGAACACCAACAGCGACACCCGCGCCAGCTTCTCGAACACCGGCACCCCCCTGGTCATCCAGGCACCCGGCTACTGGATCGTGTCGACGGTGATCGGCGGCTGGGCGTACATGTCCGGCACGTCGATGGCGTCGCCGTACGTGGCCGGCGGCGCAGCACTCGTGCTCGCGTCCGGCATCGCCACCACACCCGCTGCCGTGCGCGCCCGCCTCGTCGCAACCGCCGACACGACAGCCGGCGGCAAACGGATGAACGTCGCCTTCGCCGTCGGCACCACTCGCGCCGGTGGCCCGGTCAAGACCACCAGCGTCAGCTACAGCGGCGCCAACACCCTCGTCCCGGACACCGACGAACACCTCGGTCTCGGCATCGCCGCCAACGCGGCGAGCGGCGTGACCCAGTTCCGGCTCTCGGTCGCGACCCTCGACGGCTCGAACCTCGCCGCGATCGAGGGCCTCGACGCGACGTTGTCGGACAGTGCCGGCTCGCTCGACCCGATGTCCACCGATGCCCAGGGCGCGTTCCCCGTCGTCCAGCTCCGTGACACGGCCGGCCTGCACGGCACCGGTGCCACGGTGAACCTCGGCGTAGACCTGCCGGCAGGCGACTACGCGTTCGTCACCGAGCTGCTCGATGCGTCGGGCGTCGCCGTCAACGGCGCGCAGGTCGCGTACCTGACCGTCTCGTCGACCCCGCCGAGCAGCCCGAGCACGATCCCGGCGACGACGGTCTCGTCGTCGCCGATCACCACCGCGCCGTCGAGCGGCGGGACCACTGCCACGACCCGGCCGAGCACGCCGACCACCTCTGCACCGTCGGGTGGCGGCGGCTCCGGCGGCGGCACGGGCACCACCACGGCCACCACCGCACCTCGTTCGGGGAGCGGCTCCGGTTCCGGCTCCGGCTCTGGTTCCGGCTCTGGGTCGGGCGGTTCCGGCGGCAGCACAGCCACCACGGCCGCGCCGGCGACGACCTCGCCCGGGACACCCAGCGCGACGACGACACCGACGACCGCGCCGCACACACCGGCGACGACGGCCACCACCTCGCCGACGTCCACGAGCACGGCGACGACCGCCTCCACCGTGCCGGCCACGACGTTGCCGCCGTTGCCCGGAGCGTCCGACGGTCGCTACTCGGTGTCGGCCATGTCACCTCGCACCGCCGTCGAGTGCGGTGGGGACACGATGTCGATCGACGGTGTGCTGCCGCGCGGGGGCCCGATGTACGTGTGGTTCGGCAACGCGGTGGCCGTGGCGTGGAGCGCCGGTGATCACCTCTCGTTGCGGGTGCCGGCGAACATCGGCGCCCACGTCGTCGACGTGAAGGTGATGTTCCAGACCGACCGGAAGTACTCGATCGTCATCGCCCAGTCGTTCACCTACACGCCGAGCCCGACATCGTGCGTGGGGAGCACGCCGACGACGGCCGCCGGTGGGTCCGGTGGGTCGAGCGGGTCCGGCGGGTCCGGCTCGGGCGGTTCGACGTCGTCCACCACCGCCACGACAGCGACCACCGCTCCCTCGACCACCGCGCCTCGCAACACGACACCGGCCACGACCGCGCCGGCAACCACCGCACCCGCCACGACCGCGGCCCCGAGAGCCGTCACGGGGACCCGGGGACGGCTCACGCTCCACGCCATCTCGAGTGGCGTGCTCACCGGGCTGCGCGCGAACGCATGGCCGAACGCAGGATGCCGCGTCGCAGCCTGCAACGCGTCGTCGCTGTGACGAGGATCCGTCAGGGGACCGAGAACGGCGGCGGGAGCGCGCTCGTGCCGAGCAGGCGGAACGTCGTCATCACGTTGCCGAAGCGGATCGCGTCGCCGTCAGCGATCGGGATCGACCGTCCCGGCGCGAGGACCTGGCCACGCACGGTCGTCGAGTTGGTGCTGCTGAGGTCCTCGATCTGGAAGCCGTGCGCGGTGCTGCTGACCACGGCGTGACGGCGCGACACCGTGAGGTTGTTGTCGAACTCGGTGAGATCGACACTCGGCAGCGCGCCCGTGGCCGGATCGGCGCGCCCGACCAGCACGGCGTCGCCGACCAGTTGGACACGGTGCTCGTGCTGACCGGGCGGATGGAGCAGCAGGAACGGGTAGCTGCGGGCGCGCTCGGGCTCGAGCAGCGGGATCTGGATCCTCGCGACGGTCACGTTCGGTGGGCTGGGCGGCTGGAGCTCGATCTGCTCGATCACCGTCCCCGAGGGTCCGGTGGTGGGCGGTAGGCGGCTCGTGATGTCGATCAGGCTGCCGCTGCGATCCGGCCGGGTCAGCGGATGTTCGATCTCGACCTCGGGCAACGCCGACATGACGCGACCGTTGTGGATGAAGATGCGTCGCCAGTTCGACGGATCGAGCGGCAGCAGGTCGTGGCGCTGGCGGCGCGCGGCCTCCACGGTCGCCGAGCGGCGCAGGGCACTGCTGCCGGCTGCGTCGTTGATCCGCGCGATCCGCTCGGCACCGAAGTTGATGGGCGCCGCCTCGCTGTACTCCTTCGCGCTCACGTGCAGCCAGGCGTGGGTGTCCTCACGGATGCCTTCGGCCAGGCCGCGGATCGCTGTGGGCGCGTCGGCACCCGCCTCGCGGTCGGTCCAGTAGCCGTGCACGCGGGCGCTGTGCCCGATCATGCCGGTCATCGCGCCGCCGCTGGTGAGGAAGTGACCGTTCCCGAACGAATCGCCGGCAACGACGCCGTTCGGAGCGATCTGGGCGTCCTCGCCGCACCGCTCGACGAGGCTGAACAACACCGGCCCGTACGTCATCTGAACCGACCGGAGGGTGTCCCGGGGGACGCCGAGGATGTCGGACGCCTGCTTGATGTAGTAGTCGTAGAGCAGCTTGTGGTAGGCCGCGAAGTACTGCGGGGAGTCCACGTCGGTGTCGCCGGGCACGAGGCCCTCGGTGATGGGGTCGAAGGTCTTGAAGTCGGGCACCTGCACCAACACCCAGCCGACCTCGGGATCGTTCTCGTGACCGACCGCGATCTGGCGGACCCAGTACTCCTGGCCGTCGGCGTCGAACTCGGACGCGATCCGGCGGCGCAGGCGTCCACCGACGAGCAGGTCGACGAGCCCGGCCAGGTAATCGGCCTGGGCGACGACCGGGCCGCGTCCGTCGCCGTGGTCGACCTCGACATCGTGCTGACGGAAGCCCAGCCGGCGTGCGTCGGCACTGCTGAAGCCTTCGGCCACCATGAACAGCTCGGGCGTCCCGAGATCGATGATGTCCGTGCCGGGCTCGCGGATCCGCACGAACTGGCCCTTGAAGTCGAACTCCTGCAGCGCCTCGATCCGGAGTCGCAGCCGCCCGTCCGCGCCGGCGACGAAGCCGTCGTCGGCATCGCGCACGACCTGGTGGTGGGTGAACAGCTGCACCCGAGGCGAGCGTCCGGCCGCCCGGTCCTGCTCCTCGATGAACTCGAGGTAGCGCCGCAGCAGCTTCTGGATCGACGACGCCTCGGCCTGGAACGTGGACGGCCCGTCGAGCACCTCGATCATCGAGCGGCGGATCCGCGACGGGTCGGGTCTCGATGGCGGCACGGGCCGATCGAGGATCGTGACGACCCGGTTCGGCAGGTTGTCGCGCCACCGATCGTCGATGAACTCGACGTCGTGGATGGTCCCGACGATGTGCTGCTCGGTGTCCCATCCGTCGATGATCTCGTCGGTGACGATGTCGCCTGCAACCGTGTGCGGGGAGTAGAAGCAGTCCGCGAGGATGAAGCGCTGGCCGTTGGCGCGCCGCGGGACGCCGTCGTCGCCGTAGCGCTCGAGCATCAGCTGATCGATCATCGCGAACTGGTGGTACAGGTCCTCGCGGATGTTCCAGTGGACGCCGAGGAACGGATCGCCGCGGAGCTCGACGCCGACCGCGGTGCGACCCATCGCCACCGACCACAACATCGACAGCATGCCGGTGCCGCCGAGCCCGACCGCGACGAAGTCCGCATCGACGATCACGTCGGAGCTGACCTGCATGCGATCGATCGTAGATCGCTCGGTGACCCCATGGCGACGCGAGTGCCGTGCGCCGACCTCGCTCCGATCGCGCCTAGAACTTCGGCGCGGTGCCGATCACGCCGGCGGCGGTGAGCGCCTCGATCTCGTCCGCCGTGCAGCCGATCTCGGCGAGCAGCTCGGCGTTGTGCTCGCCCATCAGCGGTGCCGGTCCGGTGACCCAGCGATCGACGCCGGCGAACCGGAACGGCAGGCTCGGGACTTCCATCGTGCCGGCCACCGGGTGGTCGACGACCTCGAAGTAGCCGCGGGCGACGAACTGCGGGTTGAGGTGCGCGCGTCGCGGGTTGACGGCCGGCGCGGCGGCGACGCCGGCCTCGATCAGGCGCTGCACCACGTCGCCGAGCTGCTGCGTCCGGGCCCAGTCGCCGAGGTGCGCGTCGAGCTCGTCGTGTCGGGCGCTGCGTCCGGCGACGGTGTCGAGGTCGGCGTCGTGGGCCCACGACGCCGACCCGAGCAGACCGACGAGCGCGGCCCACTGGGTGTCGTCGAGCACGGAGATCGCCAACCAGTCCTCGGTGGTGGCGCACTCGTAGACGCCCTGCGGCACAGCGCGGGCACTGCGATTGCCGTCGCGCCCGATCACGTTGCCGTACGCGGTGTACTCGACGATCGGCTCGGCAGCGACCGCGATCGCGGCCTCGAACATGGGTGTCTCGATCAGTGATCCGAGGCCGGTGCGCTCGCGGCGGACGAGCGCCACCATGGCGGCGAACGCGGCGTGCATGCCACCGTTCGGATCGCACGGGCCACGCTGGATCCGAGGCTGGTCATCGACGAAGCCGGTCATCCAGGCCAGGCCGGTCATCTGCTCCATGGTCTGTGCGAAGCCCGGACGGTCGCGCCACGGGCCCTCCAACCCGAACGCGGGCATCCGCACCATGATGGCGCGCGGGTTGGCGGCGTGGATCGCGTCCCAGCCGAGGCCGAACGAGTCGAACACGCGTGGGGTGAAGTTCTCGATGACGATGTCGGCGTCGGCGACGAGGCGCAGCAGCAGGTCGCGACCAGCGGGCACCGACAGGTCGAGGGTGAGGTCGCGCTTGTTGGTGTTGACCGCCAGGAAGAACGAGCTCAGCTCCCACCAGCGATCGCGGGTGAAGAACGCGCCGCCGGCCATGCGGATGCCATCGGGTCGTTTGGTCGACTCGACGTGGATGACGTCGGCGCCGAGCATCGCGAACACGTGCCCCGCCGACGGGCCGGCCCACCAGGCCGTGATGTCGAGCACGCGCAGCCCCTCGAACGGACGGCCCGGCGCGACGGCGCCGGCGACGCCCGTGTCGGCGATGCGGCCGGCGCGCGGCTCGATCGCGTCGGTGTCGGCACCGACTGCAGGTGCCGGGGTGGGTGCCGGAGCCGGTTCGCCGTCGATGGTCCACGGTCGCCGCGGGATCTGGAACTCGCCGAGCGGGTCCGGGATGAACACGCCGCGCGCCACGCAGTGCTCGTTCGCGAGCAGGGTCGGTGCATCCGACACCGGGCTGACCGGGATGCGCATCAGCGCGGCGAGCTCGACGATCTCGTCCGTCGTGTGCTGGGTGGTCCAGGAGCGGACGATGTCGTTCCACTCGTCCCAGTGCGCCGTGCGCGTCTGCACCGCGTGCCAGGTGGGGTCGCCGAGCAGATCGCCACGTTCGATGAGCACGAGGAAGTCGTCGAACTGCTGACGCGCGTTGGTGTTGAACCCGACCCAGCCGTCGAGCGTCGGTTCGACCGAGGGCGTCTCGTACGAGCGGATCGGGGGAGCGCCGGTGAGGTCGGGGCGGCCGGCGACGGCATCGGATGTGTCGGTGAACAGGGTGCAGGTGTTGTTGGCGACCTCGGCCCACGACACGTCGACCAGTTCGCCCTCGCCGTTGCGCGCCGCGCCGCGCAGCGCGGCGAATCCGCCGACGGCCGCGTATGCGCCACTGACCCAGTCGGTGGTCTGCCCACCGGCCTGCAGCGGTGCGCGGTCGGCGCGGCCGCGGATGGCGAGCGCGCCGCTCTCGGCCTGGACGATGAGCTCGCTCGCCGGGCGTCCGGCGGCGGGACCGTGCAGCCCGAACGGCGTGATCGACACGACCACCGCGGACGGATGTCGACGGCGCACCTCGATGGGGTCGACCGGGCTCGACGCATCGGTGATCACCAGATCGGCGTCGGCCAGCAACGCCGTCAATGCCTCACCCTCGACCACCGCGGAGCGCTGGCCGTGGCGCAGGTAGCGGAAGAGCGCGCCGTCGGTGCCCTCGGTCCGGCCGCCGGCGTTGGACCAACGCCGCAGCGGTGCGCCACCGGATGCCTCGACGAGCACCACCTCGGCGCCCGCGTCGGCGAACATCTTGGCGCAGTAGGCGCCGGCGATGCCCGTGCTCAGGTCGATCACCCGTACCGCCGTCAGCTCCCGCCCCCCGATGGCCGGTTTCGCCGCCTCCTGTGCCGCCGTGTCCTGTGTCGCCGTGTCCTGGATCGCAGTCTCGCTCGGTTCCCCCACGGCGGTGGAACCTACAACGCGCCCCGGCCATCACATCATCCGTGCTCGCTCCGGTGCGCGATCGACCCGGCCTCGCGTGTCCGTTCCCGGTACGGTTGCACCACTGTGAGCTCGCATCCGTTCCGACCGTTGCGCCGTCGGTCGGTGCTGCTGGTGTGGGGATCCGGGCTGTTCTCCGACGTCGGCACGTGGGTCCAGCTCATCGTCGTCGGCAGCCTCGTCGCGAAGGACACGGGCAGCGCGATCTACACCGGGCTCACCGCGCTGGCGCTGTTCACGCCACAGGGCCTGTGCGCGCCGATCGGCGGCCTGCTCGCGGATCGCTTCGACCGCCGCCGGGTGTTCGCCGGCGCGCTGTGCATGCAGGCCGTGGCCACCACGGTGCTCGCCGTCGTGCTCGCGATGGGCGTGCGGCAGCCGCTGATCCTCTCCGCCATCATCGTCTTCTCCAGTGCAGGCGGCGCGCTGGGCCAGCCCGCGTACTCGGCGATGCTGCCCGATCTCGTCCCGCCCGAGGAGCTGATGGCGATGGTGGCCCTCGGCATCTACTCGTGGAACGGCGGGCGCATCCTCGGCCCGATCCTGGGCACGGTGCTGGTGGCGGTCGTGGGACCGGCGTGGACGGTCGGCTTCAACGCGATCTCGTTCTTCGGCATGGCCATCGCCGTCACGCTGCTGCGCCGTGCGTTCATGCCCGCGAAGACCGATCGTGACGCCGAGGGTGTGATCGACCGGATGCGCGACGGCTGGCGCGCGGTGCGCCGCATCGCGGGCGTCCGCTACGGCATCGTGATGATCATGGTGCTGAACATCTGCGTCGGCCCGTTCATGGGCCTGATCCCGATCTACGCACGCGAGGTGTTCCATGGCGGCACCGGTCTGGCGGGCGCGTTCAGCGCAGTGCAGGGCGTCGGCGCGATCGTCGGCGGCCTGCTGTTCACGATCGTCGCGGCGCGCAGCGGGCGTGGCCACACGGTGTTCGTCGCCGCGACGGGGCTCGTCATCGCCTACGGCGTCTACGCGCTCGCCCCGACGACGGTGGTCGCCGGGATCGCCGTCGTGTGCCTCGGCGCTGGCTCGGCGAGCATCTTCACGAGCGCGATGGCCATTGTCCAGCGCGACGCACCGCACGGCGAGCGCGGTCGGGTGCTGTCGATCACCCAGGCGGGGATGGGGCTCTGCTACGGCGTGGGCGTGCTGTGGATCAGCGTCGTCGGCGACCTCGCCAACATGCGCGTCGCGTTCCTCGCCGCCTGCCTCGTGGCCGCGACCCTGTGCGTGCTCTGCATGCGCCGCACGCCGCAGTGGCGATCGGTGCTCGACGGCGACGAGGCCCAGAGCCCGGCAGCGGCCGGCGGCGATGGCGTCACCGGCCTCGTGCGCGCCTGACGTGCCCGCTCGACCCAGGCCCGCTCGGCCCGAGCCCGCCCGACGCAGCGCCGGCGTCGTCCTGGTCCGGCGGGGGAGTGGCCCGTCGATCGAGGTCCTTCTGGTGCATCCCGGTGGTCCGTTCTGGGCCAGGAAGGACCTCGGCGCGTGGTCGATCCCGAAGGGCGAGTACGAGTCCGACGAGGATCCGCGCACCGCTGCCTTGCGCGAGTTCCGCGAGGAGCTCGGGGTCGACTGCCCGGCCGTCGAGCTGACCGAGCTCGGCGAGATCACCCAGTCCGGCGGCAAGCGCGTGGTGGCATGGTGCGGCATGGGGACGATCGACACGTCGACCGTCGTGAGCAACACGTTCGAGATGGAGTGGCCCCCGCGTTCGGGGGTGATGCGCGCGTTCCCCGAGGTCGACCGTGCCGAGTTCTTCGCGGTCGACGTCGCTCTCGACAGGGTGGTGCCCGGGCAGCGCCCGCTGATCGAGCGCGCCGCTCAGTGGGTGGCCGACACCGATCGGTGAGGCTCGCTGTGGTCCCAGTCGGCGAGCAGCGTGCGGACCGCGGTCAGCAGCAGCAGCGGTTGGTCGAGCATCGCGTGGTGGCCGGCCTGGGGGATCTCGATCACCGGCGCGTTGCGGCCGAGATCGTCGTACATCTCGGCGCCGATGCCGGGCGTGACGAGCCCGTACTCCGAGCGCAGCAGGGCGAACCTGCAGGTGATCTCGGACAGGTAGGGCTTGGCGATCGACCGCATGCCGTCTTCGAACGAGTCGAAGATCCGACGGTCGAACTTCCACTGCCAGCCGCCGTCGGCGGCGCGCAGCGAACGGCGGGCGACGTGGTCGATGACGTAGTCGAGGTCGTTGCGCTGCTCCGGCACGGTGCGGAACCGGGCCAGCGCCTCGTCGACCGTTGCGTAGGTGCGCGGCTTGCCGAAGGCGTCCTTGCTGCGGTGGGCGTTGACCTCCGGATCGGGTGACGTCACCGGCGAATCGCAGATGATCACGCCCTCGACGCTGTCCGGGTGCATCGCCGCCGTCGCGATCGTGACCATGCCGCCCATGCTGTGCCCGATCACCACCGGCTTGCCGGCGATGCCGGCTGCCTCGGTGACGGCGATGACCTCGTCGGTCCAGTGCTCGAGGGTGTAGCGGTCGCGGTGATGGCTGTCGCCGTGGCCGGACAGATCGATGGCCACCACCCGGAACTGGGCGGCGAACGTGGCGGCGATGTGCGTCCACCAGTGGGCATGGGCCGCACCGCCGTGGACGAAGACGAGACCTCGCCGACCCGGCTGACCCCACGCGACGAAGTGGATGTGCGCGCCGTCGACCGTCACCGAGCCATCCTCGAACGGGATCGCCAACGCCCGCCGGAACCAGCCGGGCGCATCGGCGAGGACGGGGATCGGTTCACTCGGCACGCCGACGCACGGTACCGGGCTGCGTACGCTGCCGGTGTGTCAAACGGTGTGTCACCTGGAACGCCGCCGGTGCCGTCCGGCAGGGCTGCGTGGCCGACGAGCGACGGCGAGCCGGTGTTCGCCGAACCCTGGGAGGGCCGCGCGTTCGGGCTGGCGTTCGACGTGGTCCGCCGATCGGGTGCGACGTGGGACGATTTCCGCGACCGCCTCATCGTTGCGCTCGACGAGGAGCCGGAGCGTCCGTACTACGAGTCCTGGGTGGTGGCGCTCGAGCGGCTCGTGACCGAGCACGGCCACGCCACCGCGACCGATCTCGTTGCCGCGCGTCGTGATGCGGCGACGTACCGGTACGACGACGGCGGCGACCCGGTCGAGGTGATGCCGATCGTTCCGACGGGCGAGGCCCTGGCTGCGATCGGCCGGGTCGTCGGGCGGCCGCTCTCACCCATCGCTTCGCACGTCGAGCTGTACGTGCGTGGCGAGCAACATGGGGTGCGCTCGTTCGATGGCGGTGGCGCCGGCCTCGACGACATCGCCTTGGACGACGCGACGTGGGACGCGCTCGTGGCGCTCGTCGTCAGCTGACCGGACGGGCCAGCCCGACGCCGATCATCGAGTCGCGGGTGACCAGCGCAGCGAGCTGCACCTCGTCGAGGTCGTCGGTGCCGTCGGGCCGCTCCGGCAGCACGAGGTAGCGCACCTCGGCGCTCGAGTCCCACACCCGCACCATCACGTCGGGATCGAGCTCGAGCCCGAACTCGCGCATCACCGCCCGCGGCTCGGCGACGGCTCGCGAGCGGTAGGCGAAGCTCTTGTACCAGATCGGCGGTGCGCCGAGCACCGGCCACGGGTAGCAGGAGCAGAGCGTGCACACGACGAGGTGGTGCTCGGCGGCGGAGTTCTCGAGGACGCGGATGTTGTCGCCCTCGGCACCTTGGATCCCGAGCTCGGCGAGCGCCGCCGTGCCGTCGGCGAGCAATCGGGCCTTGAACTCGGGGTCGACCCACGCCCTGGCGACGGCGCGGGCGCCGTGGTGGGGACCCATCCGGTGCTCGAGGTGGTCGACGAAGGTGTCGATGGCGTCGGTGCTGATGAGCCCACGTTCGGCGAGCGTGGACTCCAGCGCCATCGTGCGCAGCTCGAAGTCCGAACGCGGGCGTCGCGACGCCGGACGCTCGTAGTGCGAGTGCCCGTCGTGGTCGTGATCGTGATCGTCACTCATCCGGCCACCTCCAGGTAGTGCTCGAACAGGTCGACCACGACGGTGAACGGCGGCTCGTCGGTCGCACCCCACAGATCCCCCGATGCGAACTGCACGCTGTACACGACGTCGGTTCGGTCGCGTGCGCCGGGCAGCACGTCGTCGCCGCAGACCGACTCGATCGTGCCGGGCGCGCCGCGCACGTAGCGCGGGCAGCGGTTCTGCTCGGTCGGGCGCATCCGGGCGACGCGGACGGCATCGCCCGCGGCGAACCGGGGCGACGTCGCGGGCGGCATCGGGTGCACGGTCGTCATGTACACCTCCATCGCCGATCGGTGCGCGGCGTCGTCGAGCCGCGGAGGCTCGGCGAGGTCGGCGAGTTCTTCACGACGCGCCGCGAGCGTCGACGGATCGACGATGCCCCGCTCGGTGACGGCGTGCTCCGCGGCGATCAGCCAACGCTCGTAGTAGCCGGCTGCGAGGTACTGCGCCGGCGGGATCCGTTCGATCCACGGCCGGACGGTGCCGCCGCCGACCACCATCGCGATCGCCTGGGCGCGTAGCTCCCATGCGTCGTGATGGGTGTGCTCGCCATCGGCGGTCACCACCGGACCGAAGCCCTGCAGCCCACCGAGATCGTGCACGCCCTCCACGGATGGGCAATCTAGACCGACCGCACCGTCCCTGGCGTCGCCGTCGTCAGGCGGAGACGAGCGTGATGTCGTCGGGCCGAGACGGGACGATGTCGGGCGGTGCCGTCGGCGCCGAGTCGAGCCCGGCGAGCGAGGCCGGCGCCGTGATCGAGCCGCGAGCCCGGCGGATGACGACGAGCTGGCGGGCGTTGAGGACGGCGACGACGACGTTGAGCAACACGCCGCTCCACGCGCCGTTCGCGGCGTTGAAGCCGATGAGCACGAGGCACGCGCTCAAGTTGAGGACGCGGAAGCGCGTCTGGTCTTTCTGGACGATGCTCGCCACGCAGAGCGCGGCGCCGATCCAGCCGATGATCGCGATCATGGTTTCTTCCGCGCAGCGCGCCGGATCGAGAGCAGTTCACGAGCGTGGGCGCGATCGCGCGCTGCGGCCGTGACGTGACCGGGCTTGCGCCAGGTGGTGCGGAGCGACTCGTCGAGGTCGAAGTCGATGAGATCGCGTGTGCTGATGGTGTGGAACATGGTGTCCTCCTTGGACGGTCGGTCGTTCACGTGACCATCATCCGCCCGGAGGCCGTTGCCCACATGAGCAACATCTACTCAACTCTGCGCGGCGCGGCTACTCACCCGGCTGCGTCGTACCCACCGAGTGATTGCGCGGCGGTCTCCACCGTCGTGCGGTGCAGCGCGACGAGGCCCTCCATGTCGAGCGCAGCCCCCTCGTTGCCCGCGGTGTAGCCGCCGGCGAGGACCCACGCCACGGGGAGCTGGTTCGCCGCGGCCCATGCGAACACCATCCGCTCGCGCTCGCGGAGCGTGTCGGCGGTGATGCCCGGGCAGCCACCGGCGTGCTCGTGCGGATCCATGCCGGCGTTGTAGAGCACGAGGTCGATCGCCTCTGGTGTCTCGATGCGGCCGATCTCGCGGGCGACGACGGCGAGGTAGTCGGAGCCACCGCACAGCGTCAGCCGGGCGAGCGTGCGGCTCTCGTACATGTCGAACACGTCGACCGACACGTCGACCTGTTCGATCTCGGGGATGTCGCGGATCAGCGACGCCGTGCCGCCGCCGCAGTGCGCGTCGAGATCGAGCACGAGGACGCGCTCCGCACCGGCGGCCATCGCGGCGCGGGCGGCGACGACCAGTCCGTTGAACGTGCAGTAGCCGCGGCCCCGATCGGCGTAGGCGTGGTGGAGGCCGCTGGACAACGAGCCGGCGATGGTGCCAGCCGTGTACGCGTGCAGCGCGGCGTCGCGCACGCCGGCCACCGAGGCCGACGCAGCGGCGAACAGCTTCGGATCCCAGGCCAACTCGTTGCTGGTGGCCAGCTCGCGCGGCACGCCGGCCGACACGGCGTCGACGTACGCGTCGGCGTGCACGGCGGTGAGCTCGTCGCGGCGCAGTGGACCGGGTGCCTCGAGCGACACGCCGGGCACGGGGCTCGACGCCAGCGAGACGGCCACCGCCGCCGACTTGCGGGTGGTGTCGAACGCGACGGTGGTGTCGCAGTAGGCCGGGCTGAAGAAGACGCGCACGGCCGAGTTTCGCACGGCCCGCGAGGCACGTAGCGTCCCGTCCGTGACATCGGCGGGCACAGCAGCGATGGGGGAGCCGTGGCCGCGTGGTCGCTCGCGCCACGGTGGCGTGGACGAGGTCCCGCTCGATGTCGTCACGTCCGTGGATGTGCCGGGCCGGTTGTGGCTCTGTGGAAAGCACGCGGTCGGCCCCGATCCCGAGGCGCTGCTGGCCGAGATCGGTGCGGACACCGTGGTCTGCCTCACCGAAGCCGCAGAGCTGGTCGATCGCTACCCGGCCTACGTCGACTGGTTGCGCGCCCACGACGGAACGCGCGCCATCTGGCTCCCGATCCCCGACCTGCACGCGCCCGACGTCGACGCACTCCTTGCCGTCCTCGCCGACGTGCGCGGCCGGCTCCTCGCCGGAGGATCGCTGCTCGTGCACTGCGCGGCGGGCATCGGGCGCGCCGGCACGGTCGCGACGTGCCTGCTGATCAGCATGGGTGTCGATCCCGAGCTGGCAGGAGAGCACGTCGCGAGACATCGCCCGATGGCCGGGCCCGAGGCTGGAGCGCAGCGCGAGTTGGTGGCGGCCGTCGCGAGCCGGATGGCGAGTGGGATCAGCTGACGCGAGCGATGACCTTGGCGCGCATCGTGTTGGTGACGATGGCCGAGATGATCTCGTCCCAGCGGTTGCGCGGCAGATCGTGCGCCATGTCGGGGAACATCAGCAGCCGCGAGTCCGGCACGGCGCGAGCCGTGGCGATGCCGCCCGACGGCTGCACGAGCGGATCGACCAGGCCGTGCACGACGAGCGTCGGCACTCGCAACCGGCGCAGCCCGGGGGTGCGGTCGGGGCTGGCCGAGATCGCCATCATCTGACGCATCGTCCCGGCCGGGTTGAAGCAACGGTCGAACGCGCGCTGCAGGATGCTGCGTTCTTCGGCCTCGTCGAAGTGGGGGCCGCTGATCAGTCGGCCCGAGGCGAGGCCGTTCGCCGTCATCTTCTCCGGCGACGGGTCCATCAGCCGGGCCATCTTGCCCAGTAGGGCGACGGCGGGCATCCCGTGCCGGCGATCGCCGGTGTTCGACATGATCGAGGTGAGGCTGAGCACCTTGTCGGGGTGCTCGATCGCGATGGCCTGGGCGATCATGCCGCCCATCGACACACCGACGATGTGCGCCTTGTCGATGCCGAGGTGGTCGAGCAGCTTCGCCGCGTCGTCGGCCATGTCGGAGATGAGGTACTCCGAGCGGGCCAGGCGCCGTGAGACGAGCGATGCGATGGCCCGGCCGATCTTCGGCGGGTCGGCCTGGATCTTCGTCGACAGGCCCATGTCGCGGTTGTCGAACCGGATGACCTTGAACCCCGAGTCGGCGATCTGCTGCACGAAGTCGTCCGGCCAGTGGATCAGCTGGCACCCGAGGCCCATCACCAACAGCAAAGGAGTGCCTTCGCCCGTGATCTCGTATTCGATGGTCATCGGTCCGAGGTTCGCTGCGGTCATGCGCCCACCTTATGCCCGCACCGTTCCTGGCGCGGCGCGAGACTGGGCACCGTGACGTCGACGAACGACCCGCATCCCATCGACGTGACCGACACGCTCGCTCGTGCGTCGGAGGGGTCGTGGTGCCTGCGCACCGACGACATGGCGTGGCAGCCAACGGACTCGCCGGGGTTCTGGATCAAGGTCCTGCTCGACGAGGCCGGTGCGCCGGACCGCGGTGGTCGGCCGAGCCACGGCAACACCCAGCTGATGCGAGTCGACGCGGGTGCGTTCGCCGACTTCCACGATCACGATCAGCTCGAGGAGATCTTCGTGCTCGACGGCGAGTTCACCGACCAGCACACCACCTACCGCGCCGGCGACTACTGCCTGCGCGCCATCGGCGCCACCCACATCGCCGGCTCCGACACCGGCTGCACCGTCCTGCTCGTCTACCGCGACTGAGTCGCAGCGAGGTTGCTTGACCTCACCGTCGATGCGTGAGACGGTGCACGCCGTGACTGACGATGGCGAGATCGGGTGGATCCGACGGACGGCACTGCTGGCCGTGGGGCTCGTGCTGGCAACGGGCCTGTCATCGGCGCTGCCGCTGTACCGGGTCGTCGGTGTGCTGGGGCTCGTCGTCTTCACCGCGGCCGCGGGCATCCCGGAGTACGCGATGGTCAAGTACTACCGGTGGCGTATCACGAGGGTCATGTCCAGCTCGCGCTGACGTCGGTCTCTGCATCGGGTGTCGACTGCCCTCCGCCGTGGTGTTCGTTCCTGAGGGCTGACGGGTCTCGCACCAGAACTGCGTGCCCACACGACCGAGCACTCGGCCTGCCTCAGCGCGTAGTGCTGCGCCCGATGCGGATGTTGCTGCCGCTCGGGCCGGTCAACGTGAACTCGTGCATGCCCCACGGCTGGTCCTCGATCGAGCTCACCGGCAGACCCGCGGCCACGAGGCGACCGTGCCAATCGTCGACGTCGTTGGTGATGACGTAGCAACCGGCGTGGTTCGATGCAGGGTCCATCTCGGCGATGAGGTCGAGGTCGAACGCGCTCTGCCCGTCGAGGTGGACGAAGGCGAACCCGTCGTCGTACCGCTGCACCTCGAACCCGGCCGCCTCGCAGAACCGCACGGCGTCGTCCATGTCCGCCACGGGCAGCGTCGGGGTCACATCGATGCCGCCCACCCGTTCGCGGAGCCATCCGATGCAGTCTCGGCACACCATGACGTGGTCGTCGCAGCGCAGCGCGGCCATCACCGAGCCGTCACGTTCCTCCCCGCAGCACGAGCACCTCACTCGACGCATCGTATGCCCCTGTTGGGTGACGGTCGATCCGTCGCTCCGATCGAGGTGTGTGAAGTCCATCGTCTCGACTTCGCCGAGGCGCACCTGGTCGCGTGCGCGGAGCGCACCGACGGCCACCGGCTCGACGTTGTGTCCGGCAGCTGATCACGGTGCCGCGCCGACCCGCGGACCTCAGCCTCCGGTGAGCGCCGTGAACACACCCCTGGCGCGGACGTCGTTGGCGAAGGCCTGGCCGTAGGCCTCCTCCGGACGGGCCCGCACCATCTCGTCGAGGATGAACGCGTCCTCGCCGACGAGGATCCTCCACTCGCCCGTGCGGACGCCGTCGAGGATCACCGTCGCGGCTTGAGCCGCAGTCATCGGTGCGTTGTCGCGGAACGACTCGGCCTGGGCCTGCATGCCTTGGCGGAGGTCCTCGTCGCTCGCCCCGGACAGGTCGAGCCCCATCCTCGTGGTGCGGTCGCGGACCACCTGGAGCTGGTCCTCGGTGAGCTCCTTCGGGTTGCGGCCGAGGATGCTGCCCGAGTTGAGCACGATCGACGTGCCGATGTGGCCGGGCATCACGACCGACGCGCGCAGGTGTGGCGCGTTGACCGCGAAGTCGGCGATCAGCGCTTCGGTGAACCCCTTCACGGCGAACTTCGCCGAGCAGTACGCGGTGTGCGGGATGCCCGGGCCGAGCGACGCCCAGAACCCGTTCACGCTGCTGGTGTTGATCACGTGGCCGGCGTCGCTGGCGAGCAGCAACGGCAGGAACGCGCGGGTGGAGCCGTAGACACCGCCCCAGCAGATCGCGAACGTCTTGTCCCACTCCTCGGGCGGATCGAGCACGAAGCTGCCGCCCGCGCCGATGCCGGCGTTGTTGAACAGCAGGTTGATGTGATCGGTCGACTGCTGCTCGCGGACGTCGGCGGCGAACGCGTCGAGCTGAGCCCGATCGGACACGTCGGCCACGAACGAGGTGACCCGGGTGCCTGCAGGCGCGCCGGCCTCGGCGATGGTCAAGGTGTCGGCCATGTTGTCGGCCGACACGTCGCACGTCGCGACGTGGCAGCCCTCGGCGGCGAGCTGGCGCACCAGCTCGCGCCCCATGCCGGTGCCGCCACCGGTGACGACGGCGATCTTGCCTGCGAACGACTCCATGAACGGCCCCCTGCGCGATTCGTGTGATTCGCGCCGACGCTAACCCGCCGTCCAGCGCTGCTCGACATCCGGAGGTTGCCGGCTCGATCCGGCCGTGCACCGTTGGTTCAACAAGAGGACACACTCCCGTCATCGCCGACGTCTAACCTGACCCCGCGAGTCGAGGAAGAGGCATGACGCGTGGTCGAAACCAGGGTTGAACACACGGATCCCAGCGACGTGACGTCGTCGCTCATGCGGCCGCTCAACGCGCACGTCATCGTCCTGTTCGGCGCCACCGGCGACCTGTCGCGTCGCAAGCTCCTGCCCGGGCTGCTCCACCTGTTCCAGGCCGGGCTCCTCCCGGAGTGCCGCATCGTCGGTACGTCGCTCGACGACTTCGACGACGACTCGTTCCGCGTCTTCGCCCGTCAGGCGTGCGACGAGTTCTCCAGCCACACCATCACCGATCAGCAGTGGTCCGAGTTCTCCGACGATCTGCGCTTCGTCCGCTCGGACACGGGCGCACAGGGTCTTGCCGACGCGGTGGGTGTGGCGGAGCGCGAGTTGGGTGGCGAACCGCGCCGCCTGCACTACCTGAGCGTTCCGCCGAACGCAGCGCGCGCTGTCGTGCGGACGCTCGGCGAGGCCGGCCTGGTCGACCGCGCCCGGATCATCATGGAGAAGCCGTTCGGCACCGACCTCGCCAGCGCACGCATCCTCAACGCCGCGCTCCACGAGACCTTCGCCGAGGAGCAGATCTACCGGATCGACCACTTCCTCGGGAAGGAGGCAGCGCAGAACATCCTCGCCTTCCGGTTCGCCAATGGCCTCTTCGAGCCGATCTGGAACCGCGACCACATCGATCACGTCCAGATCGACGTGCCCGAGACGCTCGCCCTCGATCAGCGAGTCGGCTTCTACGAGGCCACCGGCGCCTATCGCGACATGGTGGTGACCCACCTGTTCCAGGTGCTCGCCTTCATGGCGATGGAGCCGCCGACCGCGCTCGAACCGAAGGCCATCAGCGAGGAGAAGAACAAGGTCTTCCGCTCGATGCGCCCGATCGAGCCGGCCCAGGTCGTGCGCGGGCAGTACCTCGGCTACCGCGGCGAGCACGGCGTCGCGCCCGAGTCCGAGACCGAGACGTTCATCGCGTTGAAGTGCGAGATCGACAACTGGCGCTGGGCGGGTGTGCCGTTCTTCCTGCGCACCGGCAAGAAGATGGCCGAGGGCGCGCGCATCATCTCGATCGCGTTCCGCGAGCCACCCAAGAGCATGTTCCCGCTGGGCTCGGGCGTGGGCGCGCACGGACCCGACCACCTGACGTTCGACCTCGCCGACGCCTCCAAGATGTCGCTCTCCTTCTACGGCAAGCGTCCCGGCCCCGGTATGCGGCTGGAGAAGCTCAGCATGCAGTTCGCCATGCAGGAGACCGCCCGCGCGGGCGACGTCCTCGAGGCGTACGAGCGCCTCATCCTCGACGCTATGCGCGGTGAGCGCACGTTGTTCACCACCGCCGAGGGCATCGAGCGCCTGTGGGAGATCTCGGAGCCGCTGCTCGCCGACCCGCCGCCCGTGCGCACCTACTCACCCGGCACCTGGGGACCCAACTCGATCCACCAGCTCATCGCCCCGCATGCGTGGCGGCTGCCGTTCGAACGCACCTGGCGCGAGAAGAAGCCCTAGCCTTTTGGCACGTGGTTGGTGCGTGACTGGCACGCGGCCCCGGTTTGATCGGTGAGTAAGCAACCTTTCGAACGCGCTCGC